>NZ_LR134384.1:0-721875 GCF_900637655.1 Segatella oris | reverse complement strand
GCACCATGGGCAGCATGTTGCGGGAGAAGTCAACCGTAGCGCTCTTCTTGTAGTGAAGGAATTGCGCATAGGTGTAACCGTAATTAGCCTGCAACTCTAAATTTCTGAAAGGGCGACAGACGGCAGAAAGTTCGAAACCTTTACTGTTGGAGTGGCCTGCATTGTTGATGATGTTGCCCAAACCGGGTACAGTCGTGGTGACTTGTTGATGCTTCCAATCAATGTAGAACAGACTCATCTCGGTTTGAAGTGCACCATTGAACAAGGTCAGTTTTGCGCCTATTTCATAGTTCCAGTTATATTCCGGGTCGTAAGCAGGCAGGTTGGGCGTGATAGAAGTAATGTTGTAGCCCCCTGCCTTGTAGCCTCTTGACACAGAAGCATAGACCATTTTGTCGGCAGAGAATTGCTGGCTGAGCGTGAATTTCGGTGTAATCTGGCTGAAATGCATATGATCTTTGAACGTAGCCGTTTGCACATTGCTACTCTGTCCCACGCTCAACGTATATTTGTTAGCTTCATAATTTTCGCCCACTCGCTCATAATCATAACGCAATCCCACTGCTGCGTGCAATGTTTTTGTCAGGTCATAGGTGGATTGATGATAGATAGCACCGCCCCATGTAGGGCTGTCATAGAACTTAGGTGTAGCATAATCGGGCGTAATGAATTGTGTTTCGACAGCATTGTTGAGCTTTTGAAAGAAGCCGAAAGCCCCTGTTATCCAGTGATAACGGCAGTCATTATTCGCCGATCTCAGCGTGAATTCCTGACTCACGAGGGTCTGTTTCAAGCCTGTAATCGTGAAAAAGAGATCACGAGGCATGAAATCTTGATCGATATATTGCTTGTCTTTGCTGTGTTGAAACGATGTCTGCGCATTGAAATGAAAGGCTTCTCCCTTGTAAAGCCAGTTCATTCCGGCCGACAAAACATTGCGGCGATAGCTGCTATAGCGGTTATAGTTCACAGCCTCTACCGTGTTGTCGTTGGCATGATACTGTCCATAAGGATAACCACCTTGCATAGAGTGGTCGAAAAGTACGTTCAAACGCATGGTCCAGAGGGGTGCAGCTTGCCAGGCTAATCCCACTTTTGCATTGGCACTTTGCAGGTCGTCGGCTTTCTTCCCCGTATAGATGTTGCGGAAGAAACCGTCGTTACGGTGATAATTCCCTGCCACATGAAGTCCTAATCTGGGAGCGATTTTCTGATAATGTGCCAGCCCCAAGCGCACATCATTGCGCGAACCGTAACTGATTTTGGCAATCGTGTTTTGATAATCCAACGGCGAATAGGTGTAGATATTGATGAGTCCGCCCGTTGAATTGCGTCCATAGAGTGTGCCTTGTGGCCCACGCAGCACCTCAATGCCACTGATTCCGGCAATGTCCAAGTCGACAACAGAACGCTCAAAATAGGGCATTCCATCAACATACAAGCCCACAGAAGGCGCATTGGTCTTTGAACCTATACCGCGAATATATATCGGAGTGTTCTGCCGTGCGCCATAGTCAGCAATGAAAAGATTGGGAAAAACACTGCTCATGTCGCGCAAGCCGTTGAGCTCATTGCGCTGAAGAAAGGTACTTCCCGCCACTGATACCGACATGGGGGCATTGCTGATGTGGTCTTGTTTGAACCCATTCACCACCACTTCTTCCAAGGTGTGATGCTGTGCAATCGTCGAATCAGCAGTTTCTGCCATTGCATATAGGGGTAAAAAAGCTGTAGATAATAGGAGAAAAGACTTCATATCACTGTTTTTGTTCATACGGTTTGCAAAGTTAAGGCATTTCTCTTGCGCTCACAATCATCATTTATAAGGAATGTAAAAGTGGTGATCAAGGAGGATTGTTACTTACCTGCACACTATAAATCTGCGTTTCAAAGAACTTGAAACACCATGATTTGCGGTAAGGAGTATTTGTCTTTCACCCCCTTTTCACAGGCTTGATATTATGCATTTATTGGACTTTGAGTACGTATTGTACACCACTTGGTGGGCACAACTCATGGATAGCGGGAAATAGGTTAATAAAAAGAATTAATCTTTACAATTGCTTTCAAATGCTTGAAGAATTCAAAAACAGATTTATTCTCGTTCAAAATATGCACAGTATTCTGTAAGTTTGCAATGTACTGACAATCAAAACATTACGGAAATCAAGGCAAATAATGAAATGAAATCATGTCAGAAAACGTTGCAATTTGCGTCAAATGAGTGCATAACTTACTTCATTTCATCGCGCCATCTGATGCAGATAGCAATGTGATTAGCGTCAGATTACAGCATAAAATGATAGAGACGAAGATGTCAAAGCCATTTTACGGTTTCGCATAAGCATGGGAAATACGTTTTCATTTCTATTTGGTGGAGTCGAAATGTGTTAAAAACGAGGAAGAAAGTTGACAATAAATCAAAGAAATCTCAGTTGAAAACACAATGCAATTTCCTTGGAACAAGATTTTTAAAACAGCGATATCAACGTAAAACATCATGTTTTTTCGCGATTTACTTTTATATATAATGTATTTCCTTTAACTTTGCATGCTGTATGGTTCTGAATTATATTTGGGTGGCATTCTTCGTGATTGCCTTCCTTTTTGCTTTGATTTCACTCTGTTTAGGAGATGTGACTGTCTTTCAAAAGATAGTGCAATCCACTTTCTACTCATCGAAAAATGCCTTCGAAATATCGTTGGGACTGACGGGGGTGCTGTCACTTTGGCTCGGTATTATGAAGATTGGAGAGCAAGCCGGCATTGTAAATGTACTGGCAAGAGCATTGAGTCCGGTCTTCACAAAACTCTTTCCCGACATTCCCAAGAACCATCCTGTTATGGGAAGTATATTCATGAACATCGCTTCCAACATGCTCGGACTCGACAATGCGGCCACACCGACGGGACTGAAAGCCATGCAACAGATGCAGGAACTTAACCCGAAGAAAGACACTGCGACTAATCCGATGATTATGTTTCTCGTGCTCAACACGAGTGGATTGACAATTATTCCGACCACAATCTTAGCTTATCGCGCCTCGAATGGAGCCGCAGTGCCCACCGATGTGTTTATTCCTATCCTCCTTGCCACTACTGTTGCCACGCTCGTGGGCATCATTCTGACGGCCCTTTGGCAGCGCATCAACCTGCTTCAGCCTGCACTTTTAACCTTCATCGGAGGCTTGATAGCCTTTGTGGGCATAGTGATTTGGGGATTTGGAAAGTTGGATCAGAAGACAATGGATACCGTTGCCAACCTCAGTGGCAGTATGATTCTCTTTTCAATCATCGTGAGTTTCATCGTTGCGGGCTTCATCAAAAAAATCAATGTCTATGATGCTTTCATCGAAGGGGCCAAGGAAGGCTTTTCAACAGCGGTCAAGATTATTCCTTATCTCGTGGCCATTCTCGTGGGAATTGGCGTTTTCCGTGCTTCCGGGGCTATGGACATGCTGATTGACGGCATTGCATGGTGCGTAGAGAAATGCGGACTTAACACCGATTTCGTAGGCGCTTTGCCCACTGCTTTCATGAAACCGCTGAGTGGAAGTGGTGCTCGTGGACTGATGTTGGAAGCCATGAAAACCTACGGAGCGGATAGTTTCATCGGCCGTTTGAGCTGTATGTTCCAAGGAAGTACAGACACTACGTTCTACATCCTCGCCGTTTATTTCGGCTGTGTGAACATCAAATACACACGTCATGCCGTTGCTTGTGGCTTGCTTGCCGACCTTGCCGGCGTGATTGCTGCTATCGGATTGGCGTATATGTTCTTTTGACCCACCCCCTTACCCCTCCCGAAGGGAGGGGAGTACAGACTTGCGGTGGGCTTTCACCTATACATGGAAATTTGATGAAACCATGCAGAGAATACGGATATCCGGGTCAAGAGGAAAGAGAACTCAAAGAGAAAACAAATAAATATCATCATTAAGAATAAATTAAAAATATAAGATACCAGAAGCCCACGCCATTTAGAACTCCCCTCCCTTAGGGAGGGATTGGGGGTAGGTTTCAATTTGTTTATGTTATGGCAAACTTAAAATCATTAGCTAAAGACACTGCAATCTACGGATTAAGTTCCATTGCAGCCCGTTTCGTTGGTTATCTTTTAGTGCCCATTGAGACGGCAAAGTTCAATGCTGCAGGCGGACAATACGGCATCATTACCAACATCTATGCTTATGTGGCCTTGCTGATTATCCTGCTTACTTACGGCATGGAGACGACGTTCTTCCGCTTCATGAACCGTCAGGGCGAGCAAGCCGAGAAAGTATATGCCACAGCTTTGCGTATGGTTGCATTCACCTCTGTGCTCTTCATCGCATTCGTGGCGTTATTCTTGACCCCGATTTCTGATGCAATCGGCTATCCCGATCACCACGAATTCATTATGATCATGGCGTCATGTGTGGCCGTTGATGCCTTCATCTGCATTCCTTTGGCTTATCTTCGCCATGCACATCGCCCGATAAAGTTCGTTTGTTTGCGCATGATAAGCATTGTAGTCAACATTGTAGGCGTGTTGCTTTATCTCGTTGTTCTGCCTTATTTCAGACTCAATCCCTTTGGAATTTACGATGCAAACTTCAGCTTGAACGTCGTTTGGGTGTTCTGGATTGAGCTGGCAGGAAGCATACTTACGCTCTTCTTCTTAGGCAAAGAGTTGCGTGGTTTCCGCAATCCTTTCGACAAAGCTACCTGTAAACGCATGCTGAAATACACCTGGCCGTTGCTCGTGATGGGTTTGGTGGGCCAGCTGAACCAAACAGTTTCGCAGATAATCTTCCCTTGGATGTATGACGGAAGTGCCCAAGATGCCCGCACACAATTAGGCATTTATGGAGCTTGTATCAAGCTTGCGATGATCATGGTACTCATTACTCAGGCGTTCAGATATGCCTATGAACCCTTCGTTTTCAGTCAGACGAAAGATCAAAACAACAAAGAAACCTACGCCAAGGCCATGAAGTTCTATATCATTTTCACGCTTCTGGCGTTCCTTTGTGTGATAGGTTACATGGATGTTCTGCGCTATATCGTGGGCAAAAGCTATTGGGAAGGACTACAAATCATCCCGATTGTCATGGCCGCTGAAATCATGTTTGGCATCTTCTTCAACCTAAGTTTCTGGTATAAGCTTATCGACAAGACCATTTGGGGAGCCTACTTCAGTGGCATCGGCGCTGTAATCCTGATTGGAGTAGACTTGCTGCTCATTCCAAAGTTCAGCTATTGGGCCTGCGCTTGGGCCGGTTTTGCATCGTATGCTATTAGTATGGTGCTCAGTTATGCATTCGGACAGAAGTATTACCCCATTCGTTATCCGCTCAAAGACATCGCTATCTATACGCTCATTGCAATCTTCCTATTCGCGCTTATCTCGGTTTCCAACGCCCGACTTCCTATGTTTGCAGCTCTTGCCGTCAACACCTTACTCATCATTTGCTTTGCCATGGTGATTGTGAAACGCGATTTAAGCCTGTCAAGTTTAGTCAAAATAAAAAACAAGTTCAAGAGATAAACATCAATAAATGCCTTTCCTCACCGATAAACAAAGCCTCTTTTAGGCTGGACTCCCCTCCTTTGGAGGGGTCGGGGGAGGCTCCCACATTTACTAAAATCATTCTTATGAAGAAAAAACTACTTTGGGTTCTCATCCCCTTTTACCTTTTCACCTGCCTACCTTTGCATGCCGATGAGGGCATGTGGACGCTCTATAACTTGCCACAAGCCGTCTATAACCAGATGAAAGGCGAAGGATTTGTGTTGCCTTATGGCGCACTTTACAATAATAACGACGCCATCAAGAACAGCGTTGTCAACTTCTCTGGCTTCTGTTCGGGCGTTGTTGTCAGTCCCGACGGACTCGTTTTCACCAACCACCACTGTGGTTTTGAGGCCATTCGAAGCCACTCTACCGTAGAACACGACTACATGTTGAACGGCTTTGTGGCTGAAAATCATGAAGAAGAACTGCCCAACAAGGACATGTTTGTCAGCTTTATGATCAGCCAGAAGGATGTAACCGAAGAGGTGATGAAGCTTGGTTTCGCCGCATTAGACCGCAGACATCAGACCAAACTGCTTGATTCCTTGCAGAATGCCTATACTTCTGAGGTCAAGAAACAAGACTCCACGCTCCACGTTGACCTTGATGCTTTCTATGAAGGCAACCGATATTACGCCACAACCTATCAGGACTTTACCGACTTAAGACTTGTTTTCACTGTGCCGAAGTCAATGGGTAAGTTCGGAGGAGAGACCGATAATTGGATGTGGCCGCGTCAAACTTGCGACTTCAGTGTGTTTAGAATCTACGCTGACAAGAACAACCGACCCGCTGCCTACAGTAAAGATAATGTGCCTTATCACCCGAAACACTGGGCAGCTGTAAGTCTTCAAGGTTACAAGGAAGGCGACTTTGCAATGACAATGGGCTATCCCGGCAGCACAAGTCGCTATCTTTCAAGTTATGGAATACGTGAACGTCGCGACGCACTGAATGCTCCTCGCGCGCAGGTTCGTGGCGTGAAGCAGGAGGTGATGACCCGACACATGCGTGCAGATGAGGCTGTCCGCATCAAATATGACTCCAAGTTTGCGCAGAGTGCGAACTATTGGAAGAACTCTATCGGCATGAACAAATGTATCGACTCCATTGGTCTGATTGCCCAAAAACAACACTATGAGGACATCATTCGCCATTGGCAGGACTCTACGGGCTATCTGAAAGGACAGCTTGATTTCGACAAAATGGCTCGCCTTTACAATGAACGCTTTGAACCAAGAAAGGCAGCTATGTACTTTCAAGAAACCTTTTTGCGCACCAACGAGCTTACTACTCGCGCCATGAAAGCCGTGACCGGAACAACAAAGAAAGACAAAAAGGGCGATTATGTGACGTTTGCTGACAACAGCAACACATGGGATGCGTCTCTTGATAAGGATGTACAGGCCGTGTTGTTAAAGAACTATCGCGAACATGTTGATGCCAAATATCTTCCTGCTTTCTATCAAATCATCGACAAAAAGTTTGGTGGTGACTATCAAAAATATGTCAACTATCTTTGGGAAACCTCTGCTTTGATGAAGAAAGATGCCAAGGTTTATGTCACAAAGAAAGCCATTAAGAAAGATGGCGGCCTACAATATGGCACACAACTCAAGGCAATGCGCGAGGTGTTTAACCGTGCCCTTGATGCGACACGAGATAGCATTGACAACCAGGAACAAATGCTTTGTGCGGCTAAACTGCGTATGGAAGAAGACTTACCTCACTATAGTGATGCCAACTTTACGATGCGTTTATCCTATGGACAAGTAGGTGGTTTCGACCTCGATGGACGCCCTTCAGGGTACTATACCATGGCAGAAAGCATCGTCGAAAAGATGAAACGGGGAGATAACGGGCTATTCGATTATAAGGCAGAACCTATTATGCAGCAGCTGATGAGTGAGAAATCATTCGGCCCTTACCAAGACAAGACGACGGGAAAGATGCAACTTTGCTTCCTAACTAATAATGATATTACAGGCGGAAACTCTGGTTCTCCGATGTTTAATGGCAAGGGAGAACTCATTGGTTTGGCTTTCGATGGCAACTGGGATAGCTTGAGTAGCGACCTCAACTTCGACAACCGACTGGCTCGCTGCATTGGCGTTGACATTCGTTATGTGCTCTACATGATCGACAAATGGGGCCATGCAGACCACCTCATCAAGGAAATTGGCGCAAAATAACAGTCTCGTTTCCACATCATTCGAATGTGGAAACACAACACAATGGCGCTGCCCATTCAGCAACGAGACATGCCTGCAGCGCCATTCTCACAAGAAACGGAATATGTGTTAATATCCGTCAAGCTTCTTTACAAATGCCTTTATAAAACTCGCGTATTTGAAACGAACTCTGTCTTCGTTCCAAATACGCGTTGTTTTTTACTTTTTCGCAAGGTATTGACAGTCAAACTCTTACATAGTTAAAGCCAAATTACGATGAATCATCACGCTGAAAAGCGTTGCAATTTACGTCAGATGACCGATAACTTGCTTCATTTTACGATGCCATCTGATGCAGATAGCAACGTGATTAGCGTCAGATTACAGCGCAAAATAACAGAAGTGAGAGCATCAAAGCCATAAAAAGGCTTCGCGAAAGCAGTGAAAAGGCACTGCAGAAGCATGGAAAATGCGTTTTGATTTCTGTTTGGTCGCGGGAAAAAGTGTTAAAAACGAGGAAGAATGTTGACAGTAGAGGCCTCATGTCTCTACCCTGCAGGGAAGGCCTGCCATATGTAAATCTATTTTAAAATGAAGCATAATAATGAATTGTAAGTTGCTGATTACGGATTATTTGTGTTATTTTTGCAATTGAAAACAAGTATAGTCAAAAAGCAAGTAGAATGGATAGATTACCTAATGACCCGATGATTCTTTTCAGTGCAGTCAACATGTTGCTGCGCGATAACTATGGTTCGCTCGACGAACTGTGCGATGATATGAACGTCAGTCGCGACGATTTGGAAAAGAAGTTAGCTGCCGTTGGCTTCAAATATGACAAGAAGCTCAATAAATTCTGGTAATAACAACGACATGACAAGGACTCTTATGGCAGCATGAGGGTCTTTTTTGTTTTGCTTTGTACATTGGAGTTTGAAGTCTGGACTTTATGTTTTATGCTGAAATGGCAAAAAGATTGAGGTGTATGTGAAAGGCGGAAAGCCGATGAAAAGGCTGTTTTCAAGCTCGAAATACAATCAGGCGGAGGACAAAGTTAAAAGAAAAAGCGTATATTTGCAACAGTAAGTTGCACGACAAGAAGAAACAACAATCATCATAAAGAACTGAAAAATGGTAAACTTAAGATTTGAGGCTGTAGCTGAAGCGTTTAAGAAACGTCCGTTAGAATCAATGACGACAAAGGAACGTCCAAGTGAATACTTTGCGAAGAAAGTGTTCAATCGCCAGAAGATGTATAAGTATCTGCCCCTCCATGTGTATGAGAAACTGACAGATGTGATAGACAATGGCACCCAGCTCGACCGCTCAATTGCCGATGATGTCGCTGCAGGCATGAAGCAATGGGCAATGGAAAACGGCGTCACTCACTACACCCATTGGTTCCAACCCCTTACGGAAGGCACGGCAGAGAAGCATGATGCCTTCGTTGAACACGACGGGAAGGGTGGTATGATTGAGGAGTTTTCGGGCAAACTGCTGGCACAACAGGAGCCGGATGCTTCTTCATTCCCCAACGGTGGCATTCGAAACACCTTCGAAGCTCGCGGATATAGCGCCTGGGATCCTACCTCTCCGGTGTTCATTATCGATGATACGCTGTGTATTCCAACGATATTTATCTCCTATACCGGTGAGGCTTTAGACTACAAGGCACCGCTTCTGCGCTCGCTCCATGCCGTGAATGTGGCGGCAACGGCAGTGTGTCATTATTTCAATAAGAATGTAAAGAAGGTGTCGGCCAACCTTGGTTGGGAGCAGGAATACTTCCTTGTAGACGAAGATCTCTATTCAACGCGTCCCGATTTGATGCTGACCGGTCGCACATTAATGGGCCATGACTCGGCCAAGAACCAGCAAATGGACGACCATTACTTCGGTACTATCCCCGAAAGAGTGCAGGCTTTCATGCAGGATTTGGAGCGACAGGCACTCGAACTCGGCATTCCCTGCAAGACAAGACATAACGAAGTGGCCCCCGGTCAGTTTGAGTTGGCGCCGATTTTTGAGGAGTGTAACCTTGCCGTTGACCATAATATGCTCTTGATGGGACTGATGAAAAAGGTGGCTCATAAACATAGTTTCAGGGTGCTTCTGCACGAGAAACCATTCGATGGCATCAATGGAAGCGGCAAGCATAACAACTGGAGTCTGACCACCGACACGGGCATCCTGCTTCATCGTTCGGGCAAGACGGCCGAGGATAACCTGCGCTTTGTGGTGTTCATCGTTGAGACCTTAATGGCCGTCTACCGCCATAACGGACTGCTTAAAGCCAGCGTTATGAGTGCTACCAACGACCATAGACTCGGTGCAAACGAGGCTCCTCCCGCTATCATTTCATCCTTTTTGGGCAAGCAACTCACTGATTTGCTCGACCATATTGAACTTGCTGACAAGAAAGATCTGTTCACTGTGGCCGGTAAGAAAGGCATGAAACTCGATATACCGGAGATACCTGAGCTGCTCATTGACAACACTGACCGCAACCGAACATCGCCTTTCGCCTTTACAGGTAACCGTTTTGAGTTCCGCGCCGTAGGCAGTGAAGCCAACTGTGCGAGTGCAATGATAGTGCTTAATGCCGCTGTTGCCGAGGCTTTAACCGATTTCAAGCAGCGTGTTGACGCGCTGATTGCCAAGGGAGAAGACCAGAACAGCGCCATTATCGACGTCATTCGTGAAGACATCAAGACCTGCAAACCCATTCGTTTCGACGGCAACGGTTACAGCGATGAGTGGAAAGAAGAGGCCAAGTCACGCGGACTTGACTGCGAAGCTTCGTGCCCAGTATGCTTCGATCGCTACTTGGATGATGACAGTGTGAGGATGTTTGAGTCGACAGGTGTAATGACACGCAACGAATTGGAGGCCAGAAACGAGGTTAAGTGGGAGACTTATACGAAGAAGATACAGATAGAAGCCCGCGTCATGGGCGACCTTGTGATGAACCATATCGTGCCTGTTGCCACGCATTATCAAAGCCAATTGGCCAAGAATGTGCAGAGTATGATTGACATCTTTGGTCGGGAAGAGGGCAAACAACTTACGGAACGCAACATCAAAATCATCAAGGAGATTGCTGATCGCACACAGATTATCGAGACAGGTGTTGAAGAATTGGTCAATTCCCGTAAGGTTGCAAACCGCATAGAGGATGCACGTGAGAAAGCAATAGCCTATCATGACACCATTGCTCCCAAGATGTCAGACATCCGTTACCAAGTAGATAAACTCGAACTTGTGGTCAGTGACGAGCTTTGGACACTGCCGAAGTATCGCGAACTGCTGTTCATCAGATAATATAAAGGTGGAAAACGAAGAAGGGAAAACCTCATATTATTTCCCTTGTTTTCTTTGCTTTACGCATGATTTGTTGTAATTTTGCAGTCAAAGAAATAATAATCAACGAATTAGATGGAAGAAAAGAAATTCAAACGCACCACGGTGACCGCTGCTTTGCCTTATGCAAACGGTGGCGTTCACATTGGACATTTGGCAGGAGTGTACGTTCCTGCCGACATCTATGTACGCTATCTGCGACTCAAAAAGCAGGAAGTGGTCTTCATTGGCGGTAGTGATGAGCACGGTGTGCCTATCACCCTGCGTGCCAAGAAAGAGGGCATCACACCGCAGGATGTCTGCGACCGCTATCATACACTCATCAAAAAATCGTTCGAGGACTTTGGAATCAGTTTTGATGTCTATAGCCGAACGACGAGCAAAACCCACAGTAAGTTGGCCAGCGACTTCTTCAAGAAGCTCTATGATGAGGGAAAACTCATTGAAAAAGAGAGCGAACAGTATTACGATGAAGAGGCACATCAGTTCCTTGCCGACCGATATATCATGGGCGAATGCCCGCATTGCCACAATCAGAACGCTTATGGCGATCAATGTGAGAAGTGCGGAAGCGACCTCAGTCCAATGGAATTAATCAATCCCCACTCTACAATCTCGGGTTCAAAGCCTGTTGTTCGCAAGACAAAGAACTGGTATCTGCCACTGAATGATTATCAGGGATGGCTCAAGAAGTGGATACTTGATGAGCATAAAGAGTGGCGTCCCAATGTATATGGACAGTGCAAGAGCTGGCTCGACATGGATCTTCAGCCACGGGCAATGACCCGTGACCTCGACTGGGGTATTCCTGTGCCTGTCGAAGGGGCTGAAGGCAAGGTGCTTTATGTATGGTTTGATGCGCCGATTGGCTACATCAGCAACACCAAGGAGCTTTGCGACAATGAGCCGGAGAAGTTTGGTTCGTGGGAGAAATGGTGGAAAGATCCCGATACCCGCTTAGTACATTTCATTGGAAAAGACAACATTGTGTTCCACTGTATCATCTTCCCGACGATGCTTAAAGCCCATGGTGACTACATACTTCCCGACAATGTACCGGCCAATGAGTTCTTAAATCTCGAGGATGACAAGATATCTACGAGCCGCAACTGGGCTGTTTGGCTCCACGAGTACTTGCAAGAGCTGCCTGGAAAGCAGGATGTGCTGCGCTATGTACTTACGGCAAACGCTCCCGAAACCAAGGACAACAACTTCACTTGGAAGGATTTTCAGGAACGCAACAACTCAGAACTCGTAGCCATCTACGGCAACTTCGTCAACCGCGCCCTGCAACTGACGAAGAAATACTGGGCAGGTGTGGTTCCCGCTTGTGGCGAATTGCAGGATGTTGACCGTGCTGCACTCAATGAATTCAAGGATGTAAAAGAGAAGGTTGAGGCCTACCTTGACGTCTTTAAGTTCCGCGAAGCACAGAAAGAAGCCATGAACTTAGCCCGCATCGGCAATAAATATATCACCGAATGTGAGCCTTGGAAGGTGTGGAAGACCGACCCGAAGCGCGTTGAGACCATTCTCTATATCTCGCTTCAATTAGTTGCCAACCTTGCCATTGCATTCGAACCGTTCCTTCCCTTCTCTTCAGAGAAGCTCCGAAAGCTTATCAATATGGAGTCGTTCGATTGGAGTGAGCTTGGAAACACCAATCTCTTAAAGGCTGGTCATCAGCTTGCAGAGCCAGAGTTACTGTTTGATAAGATTGAAGATGACGTCATTCAGTATCAGCTCGACAAGCTTGCTGCCACCAAGAAAGCCAATGAAGCGGCTGCTTATAAGGCCGAACCGATAAAGAAAGAAGTGGCTTTCGACGACTTTGAGAAATTGGATATCCGCGTGGGTCACATCAAAGACTGCCGGAAAGTGAAGAAGAGCAAGAAGCTTCTGCAGTTCACTATCGACGACGGAAGTGGCACTGACCGCACCATTCTCAGTGGTATTGCAGCCTATTATGAGCCGGAACAGCTCGTCGGTAAAGATGTTCTTTTCGTGGCAAACTTTGCTCCTCGCAAGATGATGGGCATTGAAAGTCAGGGGATGATCCTTAGTGCTGTCAACTTTGACGGCAGTCTCTGCGTCACAACAACGCTCAACAAGGTGAAGCCTGGAAGCCAGGTTGGATAGAAACAAGAGGCAACATCCTACACGTTTTCCAACAGTTTGGAAAACGGTTTGCAGGCTATTGATTGTAAATTAAATTCAAACAAGATTTGCATTTGCCTCTCAAAAACATTATCTTTGTGTCGGGGAAAGTCCAAACGGGCTTTCCCCTTTCTCATGCCTTTTGGCGAAAGGTCTTGCAATCTGTGCGAAAAGACACTTTAATCAGCGTCAAAACAGTGTGTAATCAGCATCAAATTACGATGCAATTTGCGTCATTTCATGCGGTAAAATACGGCAAATCACACGATAATATGACACAAATCATTTCAAAAAATCATTTGCTTTTATGCCTGATGAGCCTTATTCTCCAAGACTTCTATATAGGTCTACGACACAGGAAAGCTGCTGTTGGCGTGTTTCAAGCAGTTCCATTTGGGCATCAAGAGCATCGCGTTCGGCCCCAAGTACATCGAGATAAGTAGCTCGTCCGTTCATATAGAGTTGACGAGACACCTCAACCGAGTGTTCCAAAGTCTTTACTTCTTCCTCTTTTAACGCATAATAGGCGGCGAGATTCTTGTTCTTTGACAGCAGCGTACATACCTCAGAATAAGCTGTGAGCAGTGTTTTGTCATATTCATATAAGGCTTGTAGCTGTGCGGCGTCAGCCTGTTGGAAGTTTGCTTCGATAGCTTTTCGGTTGATAAGTGGTGCAGTTAGTCCTCCCACGACACTGTAAGCGAGCGACTTTGGCATACGCGTTAGGTAGGTAGGATTAAAGGCTTCAAGTCCTAAAGTGGCACTAATGTTCACCGAAGGCAAGAAGGCTTTGCGCGCCGTTTCAACGTCCCAATGAGCTGCAGCGAGTTCATGTTCAGCCTGACGGATATCGGGTCGGTGGCTCAGGAGATTGGAAGGAAGTCCTGTAACGATTGTTTTCACATCTTCATTCAACAACTGTTTGGCGTCTCGTTGAATAGGCGTTGGGTAACGACCCAGCAGTAAGTTGAGTGCATTTTCACATTCGGTAATCTCTTGTTTCAATGCAAACTCCTGTGAACGCGCCTTTGCAAGCTCTGCTTTGAACTTCTCAACAGCCAGTTCAGTGTCGCTATCGGCCTCCTTTTGTATCTCAGCTATCTTCTCCGCCTGACGCTGAAGATCAATGTATTTGCGTATAAGTGCGAGCTTGTTATCTAAGGCCAACAAGGTATAATAATTGCTTGCGACCTGTGAAATCAATGAAGCGCGCACGGCATTCTGGCCTTCTAAGGTTGCCAAATAACGCTCGACAGCCGCTTTTTTGCTTGACTTCAACTTGCCAAAGAGGTCGAGTTCCCAGTCAAAGGCAAAGCCAGGGTGATAGTTCATGAGTGGATCGGGGATGAGTTTTCCTGGAGTCATCTCGGTAGAAGCATTGCCGGCACCCTCACTTGTGTATCGTCCGGCCTTGCTAACTCCTACTTCAGCCCCCACGGAAAGCGATGGAAGCATGGCTCCTTTGGCTGCAATCATTCCGCTTTTTGCTACAGCTATCTGCTGCAATGTTATCTTTAAGTCTTGATTATTGACTAAAGCGGAGTCGATAAGTGCCTTGAGTTGTGGGTCGGTGAAAAACATTTTCCATGATGTAGGCGTAGTCTTCGCCGTCAGCGTATCACCATTATATTGAGTGGGTAGCTGCAAACGCGTGCGGCTATTGACTTGCGTCGCTTGGGGAGTCTTGCAAGATGACACTCCGATGGCAATCAGAATAAGAAGGAAAATATTATTTCTTTTCATCATTTTCAAGTTTATATTGTTTGTCTTTCTCCTCTGTCAAAGGCTTGTTTCGTTGGTAACGAACCATCTTTACATGGTCGGCCATACGCCCAAAGATATAATACAATCCCGGAACGAGAATGAGTCCGAAGCATGTTCCGAATAGCATTCCACCTGCAGCTGCCGTGCCAATGGTTCGGTTTCCAATAGCCCCTGCACCATGAGCAAATACTAATGGCAGCAAGCCGGCTATGAAAGCGAACGATGTCATGAGTATAGGACGGAAGCGAGCTGCCGCACCTTCGATGGCCGCTGCACGTATACTCTTACCTAAGTTGTGGCGTTGCACGGCATATTCTACCATTAACACTGCATTCTTTCCAAGCAAACCAATCAGCATTACCATAGCAACTTGGGCGTAGATGTTGTTTTCCAATCCCGTGAGTTTTAGGAAAATGAACGTTCCACAGATGCCCGCGGGTAGACAAGTAATGATTGGTAGTGGCAAAAGGAAGTTCTCATATTGTGCTGAAAGGATGAGATAGACGAACGTTAGACATACAATAAAGATGATCAACGCTTGGTTTCCTTGGTCTACTTCGTCTTTAGTGATGCCGGCAAAATCGTAATCATAGCCGTGAGGTAGCGTCGAAGCAGCCACCTCTTCGATAGCTTTGATGGCCTGACCACTACTGTATCCAGCTGCTGCTGAGCCTGTAACTTCGGCAGAATTATATAGATTATGCCGCGTCATCTCACTCATTCCATATACCTTTTCCATGTGTAAGAAGTCGGCATAAGGCACCATTTCACCTTGGTTGTTCTTAACATTTAACTGCATCAAGTCTTGTGGAAAAGCACGATATTTTGGGTCGGCTTGCACGATGACTTTATAGGGCTTACCAAATCGAACGAAGCCCGTTTCGTAGTCAGAACCAATCAATGTGGAGAGATTATCCATGGCTGTACCGAGTGTAATGCCTTTTTGTGCGGCAATATCATTATCTACTCGAAGCATGTATTGAGGGAAACTGGCCGAGTAAAAGGTAAAGGCTGAGCCTATCTCTGGACGCTTATTAAGAGCTGAAACGAAGCTCTTGCTGACCTTTTCCATAGCATGATAGTCGTTACTTCCAGTCTTATCGAGGAGTCGAAGCTCGAAACCTGACGCCGCACCATAGCCTGGAATAGAAGGTGGTTCGAAGAATTCTATGTTGGCATCTGTTATCTGTTGGCACTTGTTTTCAAGGTCATTGATGATCTCTTTTGCCGTCCGACTGCGTTCCTTCCAAGGCTTAAGATTAATCAAACACGAACCAGAGTTGGCGCTGGTTCCTTCAGAAAGGATCTCATATCCAGCCAAAGAAGACACACTTTCTATGCCATCTTCCTTTGCAATTATACTCGCAAGTTGATGTGCAACCTTATTAGTTCGCTCAATAGTAGCACCAGGTGGTGTCTCAATTACAGCATAAATCATACCCTGATCTTCTTGAGGAATGAAGCCCGAAGGTAACGAATTGTTGATAAAGAAGGCTCCAATGCAGAACAAAAGTAATAGTGGAAGCGTGATAATCTTCCTCGAAACAGTGCGTTGAAGCACGTTGCGATAGCCGCCGATTCCTTTGTCAAAGCCCGCATTAAACTTATCAAGTACACGATTAAGCCACGTCTTTTTGATGTGGTTATCACGCTCCCGAGTCAATATTAGCGCACAAAGCGAGGGCGTAAGTGTTAGGGCTGTGAAGCCCGAAAGCACGATTCCAGAAGCTATTGTGATTGAAAACTGCCGATAAAACATGCCTTCTGGGCCACCCATAAAGGCTACAGGAATGAACACAGATGCCATAACCAATGTCACGGCTACTATGGCTCCACTGATTTCTTTCATTGCCTTTTGCGTGGCTTCCAAAGGTTCTAAGCCTTCTTGGGCTATCTTCACATTGACCGCTTCGATTACCACAATGGCATCATCGACCACGATTCCAATCGCCATTACTAAGGCAAAGAGCGATATCATGTTAAGCGTTATGCCGAAAGCATTCATGACTGCGAAGCTACCTATTAACGAAACAGGGACTGCAAGACATGGAATGAGGGCAGAACGCCAGTCTCCAAGGAACAAGAATACAACGAAACCAACGAGTATAAAGGCTTCAAACAGCGTGTGAATTACCTTTTCTATAGAGGCATCAAGGAATCTACTGATGTCGTAACTCAACTCATAATGCATGCCCTTTGGCATGTCTTTTTGAAGGTGAGCCATAGTTTTCTTGACGTTCTGAATAACTTGTCGCGCGTTCGATCCATAGGCTTGTTTCAGTGTTATGGCTGCAGACGGGTGACCATTCAACGTAGAATATATGTCATAAACCTCACTCCCGAGGCTCACATCTGCTACATCTTTGAGTCTAATAAATTGCCCATCAGGAGTTGATTTCACGACAATATTGCTATACTCTTCAGGCGTTGTATAACGTCCCGGATACTTCAACACATACTCAAAGCTTTGTGCATGCTTGCCCGAACTTTCCCCAAGCTTGCCTGGAGAGGCTTCAATGCTCTGTTGTTGTAAGGCATCTGTGATGTCGCTTGCAGACAAACCATAGGCCGTAAGCTTATCAGGCTTGAGCCAAACACGCATGGCAAAGCTCCTCGTTCCAAGGATATCAAGATCTCCAACGCCATCAACGCGGGCGAGTTCTGGGGAGATATTGATGTCCGCATAATTGAAAAGGAAGTTCTGATCGACTTTAGGATCATCGCTATATAGGTTGATATACATGAGGATATTAGGCTCCTCACGAGATATTTTCACTCCTTCGCGCACAACAGCTGGCGGTAGTTTGTTGGTCGCTGCCGACACTCGGTTTTGCACATTGATGGCATCCACGTTTGGATCTGTACCGAGTTTGAAGACAATGTTTATCTCTCCTTCGCCGTCATTGCCTGCATCCGACTCGATATACTTCATTCCCGGCACGCCATTCAGTGCCTGTTCAAGAGGTATAAGCACTGACTTAATCATCAGTTCATTGTTGGCTCCCGGATAATCGGCTACCACATTAACCTTTGGAGGGGATATAGATGGGAACTGAGTAATGGGTAAATTGAACAGCGAAAGAATGCCAATGAAGACGATTACCAATGAAACAACGATGGCAAGTACTGGTCTTCGAATAAACTTTTGAAACATATTGACTGTTTATTAGCGTCTTTTTTTCTTCTTATAAATGGTTGTTCTCATCATGAAATAATATGGTGTGAGAACTTTTTCCGGTTGTAAAGCGTGATGAAAAGCCACCTGAAAGCCTTAGTCGGCATTCAGTTGAACACGTTTCATGGCTTCACTCGGTGTGTAATAACGCGTCTTTACGTGTTGACCATCATGCACTTTCTGCACTCCACTCAATAGAATCTTGTCGTTGGCAGTTACTCCTTCGGCGATAATAAACACCTCTGGTTGTTCAAATGCCACTTTAATCTCACGTGAATGTGCATAGCCTGCGCCATCAACAACAAACACATAGCGGCGGTCTTCCTCTTCATACGTGGCCTGTTGTGGGATTACCAACACGTTGTGTAAAGGCATATTGATGCGCACTGTGCCTGTTTCGCCATTGCGAAGCAAGCCTTTCGGATTGGCAAAGTGGGCGCGAAGAGCTATATTTCCAGAGCTACTGTCAAACTCACCAGCTATGTTTTGGATGTAGCCTTTAGCCGAAAAGGCGCTTCCATTGGCAAGAATCAGCGTCAAAGGAAGTTTGTTTCGTTCGGCAGAATGTTGCTGATAGTCTATATATTCGGGTTCAGAGATGTTGAAATATACGTTGAGTGACGAGTTGTCGGATAGTGTAGTGAGCAAGTCACCTCCCTGCACTAAGCTTCCAATCTTTTTCGGAAGACTTCCTATAACGCCTGTAAATGGGGCGCTGATTAAGCATAATCGTGCTTGAATCTGTGCCAATTTATAATCTGCCAAGGCTGCATTGAGCTTCGCTTTGGCCATCTTTTGTGCGTTGGGCGAAACAATTTGCCCCCTCGTTAGCGTTGTTGTGTTTTGCAGTTCAATGCGTGCTTGCTCGGCTTCTGCCTTTGCCCGCGCCACATTTTGTTGCGCTCCAACAATCGAAATGCGGAAAAGCGGCTGACCGGCTCGCACCTGTTGTCCTTCAGTGACATAGACTTGCTGCAAGATTCCCTCCTGCTGCGCGCGTACTTCTATGTTTTTTCGCGATTCAATATGGGCCACATAGTCCTTTGAAACTTGTGTATTGGTTACCCAAGGAGACGTTACTGCGTAGACCGTTTGGTCGCTGTTTTCCTTGTTTTTGCGGCATCCTGTGACTACAATCAATGTGATGATAGCCATCAACAGCATCTCTTTCTTCATACCTAACTAATGGGTTATCCGATTATCTTTTACTAATGATTCAAGAATTAAATACAAATTTATAGATATTTTAAGTAGTTTGCCGTAAATCTATCATTAAAAAGATTTAATAGATAGGAATTAATCACTTCTTTAACTCATTTTTCACATAATGTAAAGTGAGGTTAATCATCTCGCAATCCGACTCATTTCATTGTGTCTTTTGACACAGATTACACTACAAAATCATAGGAATTGTGAGCACGCTTCACTTGTTGTGTTTTTTAATCCAACTTTAATCCCCTTATCTTTGGATTTGGCATGGGTTATCATTCGGCTTACATCGTGCTGAAATAAAACGCTAAGCATTATATCATACAACTGAAATGCTCCCATAACTTCTTTGAGAAAATAAGATGTTTTGTTTGCTTTTTTATAAAAACAATACAGGATTTTGTAAATGAGTCCTGATATTTCTCGTTTATCTTTATATTTAAGAACGAGACAAAAAGTTTGTTTCTATAAAACGCTATCATTGCTTATATGGCATTATCTCAGTTAATTTCTCTGCCGAATGCGTTGTCGTTGTTGTTCTTTCTCACGATAGGAAAGGGTGCTTTTCAACGTGAATCGTACTGCGCATCAGCGCTGAACAATGAGGTAATCAAAGCAAAATTAATCAGCGCTTTGCGTTATAAGGGCGAAGAGTTCAAGGATGTTTTGAAGATGGGACGTACCCAATTGCAGGATGCAGTACCTATGACGGCGGGCCAAGAGTTTAATGCTTATGTCAACAATCTTGAGGAAGAAATTCTCAATATAGAACGAAACATCAAACTCTTACATGAGATTAACATGGGCGGTACAGCCATTGGAACAGGTCTAAACGCTGTACCGGGCTTTGCAAAGCTATGTGCTGCCAACTTAAGTAAACTCACAGGAGAACCTTTTGTGTCTGCAATCGACCTTGTAGAAGCTACTCCTGACACCGGCGCTTACGTCAGTTTCAGTGGTGCTTTGAAGCGTTTGGCAGTGAAACTCTCTAAGATTTGCAACGACTTCCGCCTCATGGCATCTGGTCCGCGCTGTGGTCTTAACGAGATAAATCTGTCTCCTAAGGGCCCAGGTTATCGATTATGCCGGGTAAAGTCAATCCCATCATCCCAGAAGTTACTAATCAAGTATGCTTTAAAGTCTTTGGAAACGATGCCACAGTAACGTTTGCTGCCGAGGCAGGTCAACTTGATTTGAACGTTATGGAGCCTGTAATCACCGAGTGTCTCTTCGAGAGTTTATGGTGGCTTCACAATGCTGTTGACACGTTAACTGAGGAATGTGTGCTCGGCATTACAGTCAACAAAGAGCGTTGTTACGAAATGGTTAAGAACTCAATCGGCATCGTTACTGCGCTCAATCCATACATTGGATACAAGAATAGCACAAAGGTTGCGAAGGAAGCCCTTGAGACTAACCGCTCCGTTTACGACATTGTACTCGAAAAAGGCTTACTATCGAAAGAAGAACTTGACGAAGCTCTCAACCCAAAGAATATGCTTGCATCGCATAAGTTCATTAAATAAATGATCTGCTTCAAAAGAAAAGAGGCTGCAAGAAATTATCCCTGAAGCCTCTTTTTTATGCTTATAGTCTCGCCTCTTTAACCAGACCATCTACTTGTATATTGCAATTCACTATGCCTTCTTTAATTATTTAGCCTGTGAAAGTCATGGAAGACGAAGCTTATTAGGAATATAACAAAGAATAAAAGTAGTCAGAAGAGAATGTGAAAAAGGTGCGATAAATGGCTGAAATGCGTCATTCCATGCGGTTAAATACGGCAAATCACACGACAATTTGCATCATTTTACGCCATGATTTAATAGTGACTTAAGAGGGAAAGCGCAACACCGATGACCATTGTTCCCCATAAAATACATAATAACCCAGGGGAGCCTGCACTATCGTTTGGCAACCCTGGGTTATCAACTGCACAACGTTTATGGCGTTGATATGTAGATTTCATAATGTAATTTCCATAAATTCATGGCATAACTATTCACACATAGCGAGGGGGAATAGCGTAGTTGTGGTTCCATGTTTACCTTACACCTCTCGCTGTTTGGTATTCATTCGTGCCTCAACTACATTAACAACATAGTCGCCAAGTTTCTCACATTCCTGGATAAGATCCATGTACATCGTGCCGATAGTGTAGGTATAGGCATGTGAATTGACATCATTAATGTTCTGTGTTCGCAGCTGATCGCGATAGTTGTTGATTTCATTCTCGATGTTGAATGAATGGTTCACGTCGATGGTTTCACGGGTGTGATTGAACATGTAGTTCATTTGTTCAAGCGCATTATTCGTCAGATTGAACATCTGATGAATGTGTTCATACTGCTGGGGAGTGAAATCTTCCTTGCTTGTAAAGCGCCGATTAATCGTGCGGGCCATGTTGAAGCAGCTGTCTCCGATACTTTCTATCTCGCTTATCTCACGAAGCATGGCTCTGATCTTAGCCTTGGTCTCGTCGCTCAGATGCGAATCGCTCACTTCATTCAGGTAGTTTGCGATCTCAACTTCCATGTTGTCGCTGATTCCTTCGTATTTTTCAATGCGGCTATATACCTTTAGAAAGGCTTTCTCATCCTTTTCTATGAGCAGTGTCTGCACCATTCCGAACATGCGATGAATGCGCTCTGCGAAGCTGGTTATTTCTTTTTGGGCCTCAAGAACAGAGAGTTCGGGGGTCTTCATGATACCCGTCTGGATGAAATGCAGGCGGAATTCATCTTCGTCGGCTTGTGCCTTAGGCTTGATAACGAAGCAGACTATCTTTTCAATCTGCTTGATAAAGCCCACCAGAATACATGTGTTGGTGATGTTGAATATAGTATGGAAAGCCGCAAGAACAAAGCTCAGCTTGGCTACGTTGGCTAAGAAATGGGGGTCACCTTTGGTCATGAATTCATCGAAACCAACGAAACCGCACACCATATTGATGAAGGGTTTGAAGACCAACAGCATCCAAATGACACCGAAAACATTGAAGAACATGTGGGCAAAAGCAGCTCGTCGCGCTTGCGTATTAGCCGTGAGAGCAGCAATGTTGGAAGTAACTGTGGTTCCAATGTTCTCTCCCATCACCAAAGCTATACCCTGATAGATAGGTAAAACGCCACTCGAACAGAGGATCATCGTTATTGCCATGATTGCCGCTGAACTCTGAACGCACATTGTCAGCACGCTACCGATGAGCAAAAACACTATAGTTGTGACGAAACTATTAGGGTCGAAAGAGGCAAAGAAGTCGAGAACGGGCTGGTTATGTGCCAGATCCATGTCGATACCTGTTTGTCGGAGAGTTCCCAATCCGAGGAACATGAACGAGACACCGAAGATGAAATCGCCGATAATCTTGCGCTTCTTAGAGTAGATAAGGATAATAGCGATGAAGAAAGCAGGCCATACAAAGTCGGTGATATTAAATGAGAAGCCGGCACTCATAATCCAAGCGGTCAACGTAGTACCGATGTTTGCACCCATGATTACCGAGATGGCTTGTGCCAAGGTGAGCAGTCCGGCGTTGACAAACGACACGGTCATCACCGTCGTTGCGGTCGAACTCTGCACTGCAGCAGTGATGAATGTACCCGTAAGAATACCTGTAAAGCGGTTTGTTGTCATTGCTCCAAGGACATGACGAAGCTGTGGGCCCGCCATCTTCTGCAAACTGTCGCTCATTGATTTCATACCGAACATCAGCAATGCAAGTGCACCTATGAGCCTAAAAATTATCCAAATCGACATATTTTTAATTAATTTGTAATGTCAGCGTCATGCAGTCTGCCAACTTTTTCCTATCTTTGAACGGTTTGATATGCATCACGCTCACGCAAACCATAACACACTTCACATTATATAAAAATGGAAACGATATGAAACAGGCAGTACAAATACGTTGCAAAAATAATAAAAAAACTGAAAAAGTAGCTATCGGAAGCACACTTTCTGATATTTTTTCGCAATTTAATCTCCCAATGCCTTACGGCCCAATCTGCGCCAAGGTGAACAACAAAGTGGAAGGAATGCACTATCGGGTCTACCACAGTAAGGATGTGGAATTCCTTGACATGCATTCTCCTTCAGCTTCGCGCAACTACACACGGACATTGTTTTTCGTGCTCTGTAAGGCTGTTCACGACCTTTATCCCAAGAGTTATGTCATCATAGATATCCCTGTTTCCAATGGCTATTACGTCAATCTGCAACTTGGTCACCCTGTAGAACAGACCGATGTAGACCGCATTTGCCGACGCATGCAGGAGATTATCGATGCTCATATGCCTGTGAAACGCTTCGAAGTGCCGGCAGAACAGGCGATAAAGATGTTCAGAGACCGGGGCGATGAGGCTAAGGCCAAACTCTTGGAGAGTGCAGGAAAGCTCTACACTACCTATTATGAAATTGATGATTACGTGGACTTTTATTATGGTTCGCTGCTGACCAACACGCGAAGTCTCTATCTCTTCGGACTTGACAAATACTATGACGGTCTGCTGTTGCGCATCCCTTCGATTGAAAATCCAGGGGTTTTGCCCGAGATTATCAGGCAAGACAAGATGTTTGAGATATTCAAGGAGCACCACAGATGGCAGGAAATTCTCGGTGTCCGCACTGTAGGCGACTTCAATGAAGCCGTCACTACGGGCCACGCTACAGACTTAATCAACGTCAGCGAGGCTCTGCAAGAGAAGAAGATTGCACTCATTGCCGACGAAATAGCCAACAGAAAGGGTGTGAAGTTGGTGCTTCTGGCAGGGCCTTCTTCGTCGGGAAAGACCACCACCTGCAAGCGGTTGTCGGTTCAGTTGCTGGCCAATGGCATCAAACCATTGCAGATAAGCCTTGACGACTACTTCGTCAACCGCGATGACACGCCTAAGGATGCCAAGGGAGAATATGACTATGAGAGTATCTATGCACTCAATCTGAAACTCATCAACGAGCAGTTCAATGCCCTTTTCCGCGGTGAAGAGGTGGAGCTTCCAAAGTATAATTTCCAGTCAGGAAAGAGTGAAAAGAGTGGCAAACGGCTCAAAATGAGTAATCACAACGTGCTTGTTGTGGAAGGTATTCACGCCTTGAACCCCGAGCTGACGGCCCAGATACCGGAGCAACAGAAGTTTCGTGTCTATGCTTCGGCACTGACAACGATACTCCTCGACGATCATAACTATATTCCAACAACCGATAACCGCCTCCTGCGTCGCATCGTTCGCGACAACAAATACCGTGGAGTCACGGCACAGGAGACCATTCGTCGGTGGCCGTCGGTACGCTCGGGAGAGAACAAGTGGATATTCCCTTATCAGGAAAATGCCGATGCTGTGTTCAACACGGCTATGCTTTTCGAACTTGCAGTGCTGAAAACGCAGGCCGAACCGCTGCTTGAACAGGTGCCCGAAACAGCCTCGGAGTATAGCGAAGCCTATCGTTTACTGAAGTTCCTGAAGTATTTCAAGCCCATCAGCAACCGTGACATTCCTCCCACATCGCTGCTGAGAGAGTTTCTCGGAGGCAGCTCGTTCAAGTATTAGAAAACTTTTGTTGGGCCAAGGGAGGTTTCCCCTTGGCTTTCTTCTTGCCCTGTCTGCCGTGTCATAATCACAGGAAGCAGAAAATAGGTTAAATCTTTTCAAGAGTCTTTACAAATGCTCTTCAATGCTTGGCGTATTTGAAACAAGAGCCTTCCTCGTTCAAAATACGCACTGTTTTCTGATAGCTTGCAACGCATTAACAGTCAATCGGTTATGAGACTAAGAGCAAATTTTGAGGTCAAATCACGCTGAAAAACGCGGTGATTTGCATCAAATGACCTCATCACTTGCCTCATCTTGCCATGCCATCTGACGCAAATAGCGCGGTGATCTCCACCCTATTGTTTCATCATAATGACCATGTGGCAAAATAACAGGAGAGAGGTGGGAGAGCAATTCGGTATGGATTGTACTCTTAAAAGTCTTATATTTATAATATGTGTTGTCGTTTCCCATATTTGCAACTCGGTGCGAGTTATGCTCTTAAAAGTCTTGTATTTATAATATGTGTTTCGTTTTCCATTTTCGCAACTCGGTATGGATTGTACTCTTAAAAGTCTTATATTTATAATATGTGTTGTCGTTTTCCATATTTGCAACTCGGTACGAGTTGTACTCTTAAAAGTCTTGTATTTGTAATATGTGTTTCGTTTTCCATATTCGCAACTCGGTACGAGTTATGTTTTTGAAAGCCCCATGTTGGCGAGCGAAGTGAGCCTACGTGGGGATTGAATAGACGCATGAAGTGAACCCGGAACGGGTTCAGCTTTTTCTTATCTTCTACGTAATTGGAAAAAACAAAACCCGTACCGGGTTTGAAAATCACACGTTACCACTCCCCCGAGGTTGGCTCGTTCCTCGCCAACCGCGGGCTTTCAAAAGCATAACTGCTACGCAGTTACGTTACAGGCTCATATCTCGTCTGTTATCTTGCCACACTTTCAAAAGCATAACTCGTACCGAATTGCTACATAAAAAATGCCTCATCGTACAACATAATATCCATTGACATCCATAGGAACGAAAGTCGGGATAGCCCAGCATGGCACTCATCGCACGACATAACATCCATTGTCATCGTATAATAATAGATAATCCGTAGAACAATATATACCCTATCATATGACAATCTCTATTAAATCCCGCTGTAACTTGACTCACTTTACCATGCAACTTGACGCTAATTACACTGTAACTTGAGTCACTTTGCACGGTAAAATGACTTTAGTTGCGCGGTGATTAGCGTCAGATTGCAGCATAAGATGATAGGAGTGATGATGCCGAAGCCATAGAATGGTTTCGCCCAAGCATGGAAAGCGCGTTTTCATTTCTGTTTGGTGGTGTCTGGAAGTGTTAAAAACCGGATAAGTTTCTTTACATGAAAGTGGGACGTTTCAAGTGAGAAAAAATACTTTCAGACTTGCAGAAAGAGAAAGAAAAAATGTATCTTTGCAGCTGGAGTCTAAGAAGAGAATTATTAAAAATGTCTTGTCTTTTGCCTATAGGCTGTGAGATGAAGCTGGTTCTCAATTTTCGTTTCCTAAGAATTATATTATGGAGTCATTCGTTGAGCATATATTTGTGCTGTTAGGAGCATCCGCATTGGTGATTGCTGTCTTCTTTCTTGTCTTTCATTTTTCGCCTGTCCACACGCTCCCCAGTATGGTAACGTTGCGCGTAAAGGCCATTCTGGGCATTCTGGCAGCTACGTTTCTCACCGTAGTGAGTGTTGTTTTGTCAGTCCGTTACAACCACGAATTGCAACAACTTTTTCCTAATATCTTCGAGTATGGAGTGTTTCCGGCAGTGTCTTTGAGTGCAGTGATTTTGCTTTCGTTTTTGATATGCTTCGTTTTCAAGTATGAAAAGGCTGTGTGGTTGCATCGCAATCCCAAACGAAGTAGGTTGATGTTGCAGGCAGTCAATCATACATTCAAAGTCAAAGGGGTGTCAATAGGCAGCATTGATGGTATAAACAATGGGCGCGGTGTAAGCTTTTCATGGTTTGACGGGCGCTTTATTGCTGCGGGAAAGCATAAGGTAACGTTTCAATTCTATACCTATCGGAAGCTTAGGCGATATGCTGCCATGGACATTGTCTATACGAAAGACATCACCATGGAGTTTCTCCCGGGCGCTGTTTACATGGTTGAAGCTCGCCCGGGGAGTAAGAATTTCCATGTCACAAGAGATATGAAACGGAGCATATAGCAAGCTGTGCAGACTTAAAAGGTCGGCACATGCCTACTCATGGATACATACTTCGAGCCTCCCTCTTCTTTAGGGAATCGGCAGTTGCTGTTCATTGAGCTTGCAAAACGAGGATAGCAAAGGGTTGGAAAGGCTCTCCTTTCTACAAAATCTGCTCGGCGTGAGCCTTCACTTTGATTTCTTTTGGTCCGATGATGCGGGTCACTGTGCCCTCGGTATCCGTGATAAAGGTGGTGCGGTACACGCCCATGTATGTGCGTCCGGCCATCTTTTTCTCGCCATATACACCGAGTTCCTGCACGAGTTTGAGTTCTGTGTCGCAGAGAAGTGGGAAAGGAAGGTCGTATTTTTCAATGAACTTATGGTGCGATTTGGCATCCTGTGTGCTGCATCCCAATACGGCATAACCTTCTGAAATGAAGCGCTTGTAGTTGTCACGGAGGTTACACGCCTCGTTGGTACAGCCTGGGGTAGAGTCCTTCGGATAGATGTACAGCACTAATTTCTTGCCATTAAAATCACTCAGTTTCCATTCCTTACCGTCTTGGTCAACGCCTAAAACCTCGGGAAGTCTTTGTCCTATTTCAATCATACGTTATGGGATTATGTTTGTTTTCCTATGTCAGCCGTTGCCGAAAGTGGCAGTTAGCCTGTCATGGACAAAGATACGACTTCTTATTGACACTTTCAACCTTTTCCAAGATAATTTATCTCATGGGATTAAACAATGGTGAATTTGAGAAAAAAGACGGCATGAAGAGATGCAAAATAGAAAAGATTGCTTATCTTTGTGGCAGATAAAGGTAATGATTATGGAAACAACTGTATTCAATCCTACCCAGATTCATTTGTTGAAAATGTTTGAAATTGACAAATCAGAAGAGGGACTTGAAGAACTGAAAGAAGTGCTTTATCACTATTATTCTAAAAAAATGAATAAGGCACTTGATTGGTTATGGGATACCGGACAGCTTGACCAAAAGCGCCTGGACGATATTAATGAAACCGATCTTCACGCATTGTAGGAAACATGCGCATAGTACTTGATACAAATTGCCTGATACAAAGCGTGTCACCTCGCAGCAAATACCATGCTGTGTGGGAGTCCTTTGTATCGGGAGAAAATCGACTTTGCATAACAAATGAAATCATTGAAGAGTATATTGAGATTCTCCAAAAGCTTGTAGGATATGAGGTTTCAGAGTATATTGTGAAGACTATTATCAACAGTCCATTTACAGAATTCTTCACACCTTATTATCATTTTGAACTTATCAAGGCTGATCCTGATGACAATAAGTTTGTTGATTGTGCGATTGTTGCCCGTGCAAGATATGTTGTAACCAATGATCATCACTATGATGTACTAAAAGAAATTCCATTCCCTAAAGTGCAGATTATCTCCATTCAGGATTTTATGAAAGTTGTAGGTGGCTTGTAATGTGTTGCTGTGAATAGTTGATTTTGCTATATTCTCATTGATTTTTATTTAAGTAACGCAAGTAAAAGAGTCGTAATATCTCCTGAATATCCTAATTTCTTCCTATTAGTTTATGTTTGTTTGAATATGAAATGCGGATGAAGTTCATCGCCGTAATGCGGCTGATAGCTGAAGCCTGCTTCGTTGAAAGCAAGGAGTTCATCGGGCTGGTGCCATTTGTTTTGGATGATGCAGCGTGTCATGGCGCCGCGACAACGCTTGGCATAGACTGAAACGACCTTCATGCTGTCGCCTTTCTCCACGTAGAACAGGGGCTGAACAACCTTTACTTCGCGGCAAACGCGTTTCCAATCGAAGAGATGTTCATATTCCTCGGTAGCCAAATGTATCAGCACACCATCATCTTTCTTAACGGCTTCGATGAGTGCATCTGTAAGGCGTGAGCGCCAGAAGGCAAACATGTTTTGGTCTTCAGCAGCGTGAAGATGCACCTTGGCCTCCATGCGATAAGGATGGATTTTGTCTGACGGACGCAGCAGACCATACAGGAATGACGTGATAAACAGGTGGCTTTGGGCAAATCGGAAGTCGGCTTCAGAGAACGAAGGTGCCTGCAGGTACTTGTAAGCATGACCGTTGTAGGCTAACAAAGCAGGCATTTTTTCATCGTCATTGAAGAAACTCTGAAAGCGCAACTGATTCTCTAAAGCTATCGACATGCTGCAATGAAAGGCTTCAGCCAACGTTTCCACAGGCCACGAACTCATTTCCAAGGCAAAGCGTTCGGCCGTGGCTTCATAGGCAGGTTGAGTCTCTATAGGCACTTTTACGGCTGTCTTGGCATTCATGTTCTTGGCTGAAGCGAGGATTATCTGCATAGGGTGATGATTTGGTTTCCGTCAATATATTCTGTTTTTTCTATATGCGCATGCGTGGGGAAATGTGGAGCTGCCACGCCTTCTGTTATCATTATCGGAGCCGTCTCCACTCGGATTTCGTCCCAAAGTCCGCGTTCGATGAAAGCCTGCAGCGTCTTTCTGCCCCCTTCTACAACGAGACTTTGTTTTTTATCGGCATAGAGATGAGCGATGATTTCATCAATGGTTGCTGCGACAGTCCAGCCTTCCGGCCGCTCTTTTCGTGCTGCCATAGTCGGCGAAAGCACGATACGTTCGGGATTACAACCACTCCATTGGCGCACGTCAAGGCGGGGATGATCGGTCAAGAAGGTGGTATGGCCTACGAGAATAGCTTCATTTTCGGCCCGCAACTGATGCACAAGCATTTGTGTGACAGGCGTAGAAAGCTGCAGCGGACTGTCTTTTTTGCTGATAAAACCATTCGCTGTCTGTGCCCATTTCAGGAGAATATACGGCCGATGCAAAGCATTGAACGTGATGAAACGGCGGTTCAAGGCCAAGCATTCCGCTTCCATGACGCCCACAACGACCTCAATACCGGCGTCGCGCATGCGCTGAATGCCACGTCCCTGCACCTTGGCAAAAGGGTCAACACAACCGCAGACGCATCGCTTTATGCCCTTGCAGATGATGAGATCTGCACAGGGTGGCGTCTTGCCATAATGTGAGCAAGGCTCCAACGACACGTAGATTGTGGCCTCGGGCAACAGCCTCTCATCTTCCGGTCTGACGCTTGCAAAGACATTCACTTCAGCGTGTCCTTCGCCGCATCTGACGTGATAGCCTTCGCCGATGATGCGGTCATGTGCCACAATCACAGCACCCACCATGGGGTTGGGCTTGGCGTTCTGCCGTCCGTTCTCTGCCAGTTGCAGGCAGCGTTTCATGTAGTATTCATGCTCCATAGGCTGCAAACTTACTGAAAAATCTTTGATTAGGCGTGGCAAACCCCCATTTTTTATCTTTTAATAGGATGGAGTTTGTGTGAGTTATTGTTTTGCAGTGTGGCTGGATTGACACCGCATCTACCTTTTTCCATATATCTCTTTCATGATGGCTTCGCCCACCCTGGCCCGATAATGACTCATGTCATAATAGTCATGGAAGTCAATGAAGCGGTCGTCGTGTGAGTAGTCATAGACGCACTGCGGGCCGAAAATATGCAGAAGTATGTCTAAATCATCCGGATTGAAGCGCTCCCGCTGATAGTTTGGGCCGATAACCATCTTCAAATTCGTGTGGTGGCGTTCGCAGAAATTCTGCAAATCAGCCAGCATTCTGATTTGTCTTTCGCCCAAGACACGCGGTGCAAGCGAGGTCTCACGCGGCTTTCGGCTCTCCGAATTCCATTCGCCCTGCTGCCAATAGCGCTCACCTAAACGCTTGATTTCGGCCTCCTCGGGCAGCAATGCCTCGTTGGTGACGCGGTCGCGTGACGGCAAATTGTCATAGAATACGCCTGAGGCCTTGGGGTCACGGTAGCCTGTAAAGGCATATTTCAGATAGGGAACGAGGAACTTCGGATAGAAGAAACTCTGCAGAAACTCCGTCTGATAGCTTGCCCAACTCTTGCCCGTCACCTCCGGAGGCATAAGATGCATGATGCCGCCCTGGGCACTTTCTTTCTCAAAGAAACTGCGTTCGACGACCAACAACAGGTTTTCAATCTTCTGTCCCGGCTGTCCTTCAAGGGCTTCGAGCTTCAGACTGACGTCTCCCAAGCCTTCTGCATTGCTGAAAAAGCGGAATGGATGCCCGTTGATATGGCGCTGCCAAATGGAGCATGGAAAGGCTTTCGTGCACGAAGTGCCCATCACAAACGAGTTGTAATGGCAGCTTCGGCCTTGCTGTTTGTATTTTTTCCAAGCCACGGCACCCTCATCCTGCACCACCCAGGAATGGTCGTAATCCGCATAACTGCGCAACACCATGAACGGATCCTTATAGGCATAGAAGGCCACGAGCAATAGTACAGGCAGGCTGATGACGAGGCATTTCACATAGAATGTCAATAGTTTATGCTTCTTTTCCATGGCTTAGAACTGAATATAAATAAAGTTTTCAACGCCGAAAGCACCATAGAACAGCACTATCAGCACCACTGCGAAATAACAAGTCCAGCGAATGGGCGCACGCCAACGGCTGCTCGACTCGATGAGGTCACGTCGGGCATTGACTGCTTCGATGACAAACATCAATACAACGGCCACTGCAAAGACAATCCAATAATAGTCGGAAAGCTCGAGCCTCAACTCTTTCACCGATGAAAGATAACCGTCGAAGAGGTGGCGATAGGTATAGAGCACGTCGGAAACCGAACTTATACGGAAGAAAAGCAGCGACAAGGCAAAGAACAGATAGGTGCGAATAATCATCAACACGCGCCCTACACGCTGTCCGAAGACATTGTAAAGGCGCTCTCTGCGCTTGCCCAAAAGGGTCTCGATGATGATTAGAATGCCCTGAAAAAGACCGTAGCAGGCGAATGTCCACCCTGCCCCATGCCACACACCGATGCTGACAAACGTCACCAACAGCGACACATAGATGCCCCAGCGATGCCATGAGCGCAGCGAAGCATTCAGTGGAGTGAACACGTAATCACGCACCCACGCTGACAATGAGATATGCCAACGGCGCCAAAGTTCGCCCGTAGACGTTGAAATAAACGGTCGGTTGAAGTTGGGTTGCAGCTTGAAACCGAGCATTCGGCCTAATCCAAGCGCCATGGCTGTATAGCCGGCAAAGTCGGCATAGAGCTGAATGGGATAGAGAAGCGTGGCGAGCAGCAGCTGCATTCCCGATGCCTGGCGCACGTTGTCGAGCACACTGTCGAGCGAAGGGCCTATGCGGTCGGCGATGACAAGCTTCAAGAAAACTCCCCATGCCACGAGTTTCAGTCCGCCAACCACCTGCTGATAGTCGAACGCATGTGCTTTCTTAAACTGTGGCAACAGGTCGTAAGCACGCTCGATTGGTCCGGAAAGGAACTTCACGAAAAGCAACATGTAGAGCGAAAAGTCGATGAAATCGTCTTCGGGTTCCTCTTCCCAATAGATTTCTATGAGGTAGGAAAGGGCCTGGAACGTGTAGAAAGAGATGCCAAGTGGAAACAAATCGAAGTAGTATCTGGCCACAAGCCAGAAGCCAACCAGGGCTACCACCGAGGTCCAAAGCCACCAACCGGCCTTCGGAGTGTTGACATTGGCATGAATACGACGGCCTGCATAGAAGGTGAAAAGCGTGATGCCAACGGCCGTCAGCAGATAAGTAAGGTGGTAATAACCAATGAAAACCACGCTCGCCAAGAGTAGAACAGCATGTTGCTGGCGTCGTTTTCTAAAGGCATAATACAGGATAAAGGCCACCAGCATGCAGGTGACAAACGGTATTGAGATAAACTCCATGATGCAATCTGTCTGTCGTTTTATTGCTGACTCTTGCTGATGACAGCATCAGCCATGTCGCCAATGTTCTTCATACGGATGATATCGCGCAGCTTGAAGTGGATGTTCCAACGCTTTTCTATCTCACTGATGATGGTCATGTTGGTCAGAGAATCCCAGTTCTCGATATCATCGGTGGTCATATTTTCAGAAAGTTGCAGGTTACTTTGGTTCAACACGGCAGAGAAAATGCCATTCAAAGCCTGCATGATTTCGTTTTTTTCCATTCTGTTTCTTATTTTTATAAGTCCTTTTTTAGTTTTTTCAAAATGTGCGTTCTCCTGCTAAATGCTTTCCTTAATGCGTTTTCTGTCGATTTTATTATTGGCATTCTGCGGGAAAACCGGCATGAAAACCACGCGCGAAGGCAGCATGTAAGCGGGCAGATATTGCCGCAGGAAGTCTTGCAACTGCTCACTGCTTCCGTCATCATTGCACTCTACAACCAAGTTGATAGTCTGGTTGTTCTGTTCTCCCAGCACAACAGCAACCACGGCTGTCTGCTGGTCATAATAGCGTCGGGCCACGCTTTCTATCTCGCTGAGTTCAATGCGATAGCCCTGTATCTTTACCTGAGAGTCGCTACGTCCCACGTATTCGATGTCGCCATTTTCATCTTCACGGCAGATGTCACCCGTCAGATACCAGCGGCGTTTGCCGTCAGAGAAGAAAGCCTGACGGTTCTTTTCATCATCATTCCAATAGCCCGGAGTGAGCATATCGCCTGCTAAACAAAGCTCGCCTGTATCGCCTTGCACCACTTTCTGATGCTCGCTGTCGACAATCATCGTGTGGGTATGCAACATCGCTTTACCGATACTGACCACGCCATTGTGCTGTTTGATGTCGTGACTGCCCACACGATAGGCCGTACAGTAAATGGTGTTTTCGGTCGGCCCGTACACATTCCACACCGTAGCATGACTTGCCACCTGCTTCCATGGCACCACATCATCAACCATTAATGCCTCGCCACAGAAGAGCGAATAGCGCAAGTCGGGAGCCGAAAGCTCGCTGAGATAAGGACGAAGATAATGGATAACCGAGGGAACCATAAGCGTAACGGTGAGTCGGTAGTCGTCCATCAGGCGGAAAACCTCTTGCCATTTAATGCTGCTAAGACGCACCGTGTAGACACAAGCGCCTGCTATCAGCGGTGGAAGATAGCTGCCCACCGAAAGATCGAAAGTCAAATCAAACATCTGCAAGCAGCGATCTTCGGGCAAAAGACTAATCCCCAACTGGGCAAAAGCCTCCAAAAAAGCTTCCACATTGCCGAAAGTAACGGGCACACCCTTGGGCCGTCCTGTTGTTCCAGAAGTGAAAAGGATATATGCCGGAGCATCTTTGTCGACCTCGCAAGGGGCATCTAATTTGTCGGCATCAGGCAGTTGGGCCGTCATGATGACACCCTCGCTGTCGTAACGCGTGCTTTCACCCGAGTCAAGAATGGTCTTGATGTCCACCTGACTGATGATATCATTGCAGCGTTGCAAGGGTTGAAGCGGATGAAGAGGTACGTAGCAACGGCCTTCCATCCATAAAGCGAGTATGGAAGCATAGGTGTTTAAGTCGTCGTTGGCCACCAAACCGATGATACTTTCGCATTCTCTTACCGCGCAACGGATAGCTGCAACACGCTTCATCAGCTGTCCGTAAGTCCACATTTTATCGTCAATGCAAAAGGCATTCTGCGATGTATGGGCCAACAGACTGTCATGAAGAAGCGCCACAAGCTGTGCATTTTGGCTTTCTTTGATCATTTCCTTGATTATAAAGTAAATGCAAAGTTACATCAAAATGCAAGATTATGGCGCTTCCAAGGACTTAAAAATATTAAAAAACAGGATTGCCTACGCAGGCATTCGGCATTTGAATATGCAGCATACTGCACACACTCGGTGCAATATCTGTCATGGAGGTAGGATGCGAAGTGGCACCCGAAGTGATGCCCCAACCCATGAATATCAATGGGATATGACTGTCGTCAGGGTTCCAAAGACCATGGTTTGTGCCTTTATAGTCGGGACTTGATGGGCAATTTACCCACCCGGGATTGGTGATGATGAGCAAATCGCCACCGCGTTCACGGCTATATCCGTTGATGATACGCTCGCGGATAGGCTGTGCAATGGGTTGTGTAGCCACATTATCATAGTTGACCACATAGGTGATGTTTTCTTTCTTTTCGAGCAGTTGCTTTGCTTTGGCCTTCACTTTTGCCAACTCCAATCCAGCTTCAGCAATGCTCTTGCGGTCGAAATAGATGCGGAGTGCATTCTCGCCCAAGATGAAATTGGCTTTCGTTCCAAATGACTGTTGCAGTTCTTTGTTGATTTCCTTCGTCAAATTCCAGCCTGCAAAACCACCGGCAGCTAACTTATGATTGCGCATGAAGTTAGGATTGTGCGAGCCACCATGGTCGGCTGTGAGGAACACAAGATAGTTTCCACGGCCTACTTGAGCATCCAAAGTATTGAAAAAGCGGGCAAGATCGCGGTCAAGCTGTATGTAGACATCGTGGATTTCGGGGCCACGTGTGCTGTACATGTGGCCGATAATATCGGTAGAAGATACGCTCACAGCGAGCATATCGGTCTCTGTTCCCAAGCCGAGTCGTTCGTTTTTCAACGCAGCTTCAGCCATATCGAACGTCATGGTGACGCCTTGCGGTTTGCTTTTAATGTCAGAGCCGGGTTTCTGCAGATGCTTCTTGTTAAATTCAACAGCCCATGAAGGCAGCTTATCCATATAGTAAGTGCTCGTAACGAAATGGCCGGCACTTGTGTCCCACCAATAAGCGGCATCGGCACTATGGCCTGCAGGCAGAATGGCAGCACGGTCTTTGAGGGCCACACCAATGACCTTCGACTTGAAATCTGTGGCCAATTTCAATTCATCGCCTATCGTTGAAGCCAGCAGATTGCGTGGCGACATCTTGCCTTCCTTGGAACTACTGCCCACACTCTGCACGTTGTCATCGCCACAGCAGTAGGTGTTCTTTCCATTGATAAAGAAGCTATTGCCGAGAATTCCTGTCAAAGCAGGGACACTACCGGTGTAAATACTCGAGTGACCAATGGCTGTAACCGTGGGAATATAAGGTATCATGGTGTTCTCACAGCTATATCCTTCAGCCAGAAGTCGCTTGAAACCACCCTCCACAAACTCCTTGTTGTAGTAGTAGAGATAGTCCCAACGCATCTGATCGACCACTATTCCGACGACCAATTTCGGTCGGTTCACCTGTGCATGCCCCATGAACGAGCAGGCCAACAGCAATAGAATTAAAATGTTTTTCTTCATTATAGTTATGGTTTATGGTTCTTTTTCTTCATAGATTAGTCTGTAAGTACAGGCTTACCTCCTTGAGGAGACTGGGAAGAAGCTACTCTTTCACAATACGCTCTCACATCTTTCCAATGATAATAAGGGGCAACATCGCTCTTGACAGGCAGCTTAGCCTCGTTCTCATTGCGCAGAATCTTGACGAGAATGTCGTCACTTCCCTGCTTACGATAGAACACAAACTGCAGGTTGCAGGCCATAGGGAAGATGCGATAATCGTTCCATCCGCGCATGGCTACTTGCTCCAAGTCGGCCACCTGCATTCCCGTGTCGTCGAGATTGAGCAGACATGTGAGCGGCATCACCATGGTGTCATGACCGTAACGCAGTGTAGCACCGGGATGATTCAGTTTCAAGCAGCTGTCGACCTCACTGACAATCTTGCGCAAAAGGAAGCGCTGTGAGGTGGGTTGCTTACCGCCGTTGAGAGGTGAAGGGCCATAGTTGATATACCACCATGCATTGGTTGTGGCCCAAAGGTCATAGAGTTCGTCGTCTGTGAAAAGGTCATAGAGCGACATCTTATGGCGCAGTTCAGTGCTCTGAATGTTGCTGGCCTGCTTGTAAAGTGCTTTGTAGAGTTCTTTATAATTAACCTCTTTCTGCCAGTAACTGTCGTCATTGAAAAGCTCACGCATCACACGTTCAGGGTGAATATGGCGTTTGCTGAAAGCATCATATGCCTCGCGTGCTTCCTTCGGCATGCGCTGTTTGAAGAGCGAAGTGTCGTTATGGTTCATGTAATACATGTCGTGATAGCTGGCATCATGGGTGATATCGAGCTGCGGGTTCATGCGAACCAACTGCTGCAAAGCGTTTTCCATGCTCAGAATACAGCGGATAACCACCGTACTCTTAGCGTCTACATGCGTCTTTCCCTTGAATATCTCGGGGAAATTACGCATCATTCGTTCGGCAATCTGACGGTGTTGCTCTGCACCAAGCTGTGTCAGCTCACCATCACGGCCCTTTGCTGCATCGCGGAGCAGGCGCAGTTTATGGAGCACCTCCTGTCCTTTCGGTGTGAGTTTTCCTAAGGTATCTGCCTTTTCAAGCCATTTCACAGGCTGCTGATAGTCGCGTTTTCCTATGAGCCAGCGGCTTCCATGACGACCATAATGGCTCAGATAGAATGGCTCATAGCCTTTCGGAGCGGGCGTAAGTGTCTTCTGAAGTGGGCCGGGATAGGCTAAATAATTACTTGCCGACAGTTGTCTGTTGGCCTTAAAGTCTTGCTTTGCCTGCTGTGCAAAGCCGCTGAGACAGAACGTCATCAGCGATAGAATAACCATTTTCCTTTTCATACGCTTACAAAGATAAATCTTTTTTCGTAACATAAAGAAAAAAAACAACAAATAAAAACTTGCAAGTGGCTGATCAACGAATTCTTATTTTTCAGATATCCTCCAATATTCTAAGATGTACCGCGAAGCGGGTAGGAGCCTTCCTACTTACATTTTAGGCCTCCTTGTCGCAAGCGACATCTGAAAATATCTAAGAATATTATAGAAGATATAAGGGTTATTGGAGGACAAATAAACTCTTATTTTCAGATATTCTCCGATATTCTAAGATATACCGCGAAGCGGGTAGGAGGTTTTTCCTTTGGTTTTTAGGCCTCCTCGTCGCAAGCGACATCCAAGAATATCTAAGAATATTTCAAAAGATATAGGGGTTATCAGCTTATAAACGAATTCATTTTGTTTCCTAAGAAGACGCTCTAAGCTCGTGCTCCCCTCCTTGGGAGGGGTTGGGGGAGGTTTCCATTAGGAGTACTTCTCCTTGCAGTTTAGGCCTCCTCGTCGCAAGCGACATCCAAGAATATCTTAGAATATTATAGAAGATATAAGGGTTATCAGCTTATAAACGAATTCAATTTGTTTCCTAAGAAGACGCTCCAAGCTCGCACTCCCCTCCTTGGGAGGGGCTGGGGGAGGTTTCCATTAGGAGTGCTTCTCCTTGCAGTTTAGACCGCCTTGTTGCAAGCGACATCCGAGAATATCTAAGAATATTATAGAAGATACAAGGGTTATTGGAAGACAAATAAACTCATATTTTCAGATATTCTCCGATATTCTAAGATATACCGCGAAGCGGGTAGGAGGTCTTTCCCTTGGTTTTTAGGCCTCCTTGTCGCAGGCGACATCCAAGAATATCTAAGAATATTCCAGAAGATATAAGGGTTATCAGCTTATAAACAAATTCATTTTGTTTCCTAAGAAGATGCTCCAAGCTCGCACTCCCCTCCTTGGGAGGGGCCGGGGGAGGTTTCCATTAGGAGTGCTTCTCCTTGCATTTTAGCTCTCCTCGTCGCAGGCGACATCTGAGAATATCTAAGAATATTATAGAAGATATAAGAGTTATTGGAGGACAAACAAACTCATATTTTCAGATATTCTCCGATATTCTAAGATATACCGCGAAGTGGGTAGAAGGTATTTCCTTTGGTTTTTTAGGCCTCCTTGTCGCAAGCGACATCCGAGAATATTTAAGAATATTTCAGAAGATATAGGGGTTATCAGCTTATAAACGAATTCATTTTGTTTCTTAAGAAAATACTCCAAGCTCGTGCTCCCCTACTTGGAGAGACTTCGGGATAGTTCATCCTAAGATATACTGTAATACGGTTAGGGGACATCACTTCATCAATAATTCAGAAAGCCTTGCATCTGTTCTCTGTTTCATCAAAATGATATTTCTCAAAATGTACACCATCACTGTAACTGAAATTTATCAATAATCCAATCGGAATATGAGTCAAGCGCATGTAATGAAATAATTGTAATCTATGCTCTTTCCTTATTTCTTCTACCGCTTTTAACTCTAAAATGATTTGATTATTGATAACAATATCCATGCGATATGTCTTAGACAGTCTGACGTCTCTAAAGAATAAAGGTAGTTCTTTCTGTTCTTCGACTTTAAAACCATTCTTTCGGAGTAAATAGACGAATGCTGCCTGATATGCAGATTCCAGTAATCCTCCTTTATATTCATTATAGACAGAGAATGCATCACCAATGATTTTCTTAGATAATTCTTTGTATTCTACGATGTTCATGATAAAAGATTATTGGTTTACTCTTTGAACGTAATTCTTTGAAATAAATTATATGTACATGTATTTATTTCCATTAATCCTTTTAGATTTATGCTCGTTATCTACTTTCTTCTTGCATTTTAGCTCTCCTCGTCGCAGGTGACATCCGAGAATATCCAAGAATATTATAAAAGATACAAAGGCTATTGGAAGACAAACAAACTCTTATTTTCAGATATTCTCTAATATTCTAAGATATACCGCGAAGCGGGTAGGAGGTCTTTCCCTTGGTTTTTAGGCCTCCTCATCGCAAGCGACATCCGAGAATATCTAAGAATATTTCAAAAGATATAGGGGTTATCAGCTTATAAACGAATTTATTTTATTTCCTAAGAAGACGCTCCAAACTCGTTCTCCCCTCCTTGGGAGGGGCTGGGGGAGGTTTCCATTAGGAGTGCTTCTCCTTGCATTTTAGCTCTCCTCGTCGCAGGCGACATCCAAGAATATCTAAGAATATTATAGAAGATATAAGGGCTATTGGAAGACAAATAAACTCTTATTTTCAGATATTCTCCGATTTTCTAAGATATACCGCGAAGCGGGTAGGAGGTTTTCCCCTTGGTTTTTAGGCCTCCTTGTCGCAGGCGACATCCGAGAATATCTAAGAATATTTCAGAAAATATAAAGGTTATTAGGCTGTAAATTAATTCATTTTGTTTCCTAAGAAGACGCTCCAAGCTCGTGCTCCCCTCCTTGGGAGGGGGCGGGGGAGGTTTCCATTAGGAATACTTCCCTTGCAGATTTCAGAAGATATAAGGGACATTTGATAATAAGACAGACTGAATTTCAATACATACTTTGTCAAAAAACATCTGAAAAAAACGGGGATTGAAAAACAGGAAACAGGAAAATAAAAAGCGGAAAATATCGGGAAAGAAGACCGAAAAGGGGAAATGGCAATGCAAGAATAGGAGAATACAATTGCAACTTGACGCAAAACAGCACGCTTTTTGATGCAGATTGGTGCATGATTTGACGCAACATGGTACATAACTTGACGCAGATGACAAGGTAATCTGACGCAAATCATGAAGATATTTAATAGAAATAACGACGTGTTTCATGCAAGTATATGATTTACAAACAGTTAGAAATATCGCAAATTCTGCGCGTTTTCGGCCCGAAGAAGAGTCTCACGGAGAATACGAGAGCGTTTTGTCAAGAAGTTTTCTATTAAGAGTTATCCCTTCATTTATTTTCATTTTTGCTTTGTTTTGTCTGTGATAATCTTTATCTTTGCAGAAAGATTAAAATGTCATGGCAAATCAATCTCAATGGCAGGAAGCGTATTGGTTGCCGCTATTGCAACTGTATCTCAGGAAGCCCGTGGGCATGAAACCGCTCTACTCACGGCCCATGATAGACCTTGCCCTTGAATTAAACGTTGCACCTAAGCAGCTTTACGAGCAGATGAAGATGCTCGATAAGCGGGAAACTGCCTCACTGCAGCAGCTTTGGAAACGTTTTGCCACACACCAGAAACAGCTTCGACGCGACATCGAAACCATCAGAAAGATGCGGGGGTTCAATCATCCTCAGCAATTTTATGACGGTGTCAGTCAGGAAGAAACCTGGCAAACAGATTTCCGACCGCTGCAAGTGGATGCTTCGTTGACCCCACTCCACCTGATCATCATCCTCGACCTCTATTTCCGACTGACGCCTATCACGATGGTCAGCGACACACCCGAAGTGAAGGAATTAGCCACATTGCTAAGCTTAAAACCAGAGAAAGTGGCTGAAATCATGGGGATTTTCCAACTCTGCGACCCCTACTTGAACCGCATGGCATTTGAAGTGAGCGAACTCTTTGCCTCCTGTCACGATGTGTGGCAGCGCTTTGGCAACCTCAACCCCAACGAACTGGCACGCGAAGCCACACAGATGAAAGATTTTTTTAAGACATCATGGCACAGAAACTGATACAAACCCAAGAACAGAAGCTGGCACAACAGATGCGCCTTTCACAGCAACAGATGTTGCAGGTGCGCCTGCTGGAGATGCCGTTGACTGAACTTGAGGAGAACATCAACGCCGAACTCGATGATAATCCTGCCCTCGAAAAGGACGACAGTGACATGACATTGGCTGAAAACGAGGGCGAGAACGACTTTTCAGACAGCGAGGATAACGACGATTTCGACAGCATGAACGAGAAAGAGGAGCGTCAGGATGCCCTTGATGCTGCCCTTGAAAACATCGGCAGTGATGATGTAATGCCCCAGACTCCCTATGCCAACAACCACGATAATGCCGATTATGAGGAGACGGTATATGGTGACACGACCTCATTTTATGACAAGCTGAAAGAGCAGATGGATATGCTCACACTCACCGACAAGGAGCATGCTGTGATGGAATATCTCATCGGAAGCCTTGATGATGACGGTCTGTTGCGTAAGGATTTGGGCAGCATCAGCGACGAATTGGCTATCTATCACAATATCGATGTGAGCGAAACAGAGATTGAAAAGGTGCTGACAATGTTGCAAGGCATGGATCCTGCCGGCATCGGTGCACGCTCCCTGCAAGAATGTCTGTTGCTCCAGGTGAAGCGAATGCGCCGGGAAGGTGGGCACAGTCCACGCCTCTTGGAGGTCATGGAGCGCATTTTCAAGGAATGTTTTGAAGCCTTCACCAAGAAACATTGGGATAAAATAAAACTGCAACTCGGCCTCAGCGACACGCAGGTGGAAATGCTTCAGCGTGAAATCCGCAAGCTCAATCCGAAGCCGGGAGCATCACTTGGCGAGACCGAAGGACGCAACATGCAGCAGATTACGCCTGATTTCATTGTCGATACGGCCGATGATGGCACCGTGAGTTTCAGCCTCAACCATGGGAATATCCCCGATTTGAAGGTCTCTCCCTCGTTCACTGAAATGGTAGATGCCTACCGAAACAACAAGGAAGGCATGAGTAGGCAGGCTAAGGAAGCGCTACTCTATGCGAAAGAAAAGGTGGCTAAGGCACAAGGTTTCATCGAAGCAGTGAAGCAACGCCGTCAAACACTGACGCTTACCATGCAGGCTATCATCGCTTGGCAAAAGAAATTCTTCCAAGACGGAGATGAAAGTGACTTGCGCCCCATGATATTAAAGGACATCGCCGATAAGACAGGACTTGACATTTCGACGATAAGTCGCGTCAGTAATGTAAAGTATGCGCAGACCAGATGGGGCACTTTCCCCCTTCGTTTCTTCTTCACGGATGCCTATACTACCGGAGAAGGCGAGGAAATGTCAACGCGGAAGATTAAGATTGCACTGAAAACTGTCATCGAAAAAGAGGATAAAAGTAAGCCGCTCAGCGATGAGGCATTGACCAAACTGATGAAAGAAAAAGGCTTCCCGATAGCTCGTCGCACGATTGCAAAATACAGAGAGCAGCTGAATATACCTGTAGCGAGGTTGAGAAGGGGGTAGGTTTATTCTATGAAAGAAAAAGATATTATATTGGCTGCACGCATATTCAGTATGGTATTCACACCATTCTATCTACCCATTGTGGGCCTTGCCGCGCTGTTTCTCTTCAGTTATTTAGGGCTCATGCCATTAGGATATAAACTCACAGTGCTGGGTCTTGTTTATCTGTTTACCATTCTCTTGCCCACTTATATCATACGCCTCTACCGACATTATCAAGGTTGGAAGCCTTTCGACTTCATCGTGAGAGAGCGAAGAATGGTGCCCTATGTCATCTCAATCGTGTGTTATTCGGTGTGTTACTACCTCATGAGCATAGCTCATATACCTCATTTCATGGGCAGCATCCTTGTAGCTGCGGTGTTGATACAGGTGGTTTGCGCCCTCATCAATGTCTGGTGGAAGGTCTCTATGCATGAAGCGGCCATCGGAGGAGTGGCAGGTGCATTGCTCGCTTTTGCCTTTCTGTTCACCTTTAACCCTATCTGGTGGTTCTCTTTGGTAGTATTTATATCGGGTATTGTAGGCACAAGCCGCATGATGTTGCGCCAACACACGCTGTCACAGATTGTGGTGGCATGGCTCATCGGCTTCTTCTTAGCTTTCTTCACGATATCCATGGTATAGCCATTGCTTGAATATGAAATTATAAACGAATTAAAAACATACAATCATGACACCAATTATCAGTATCATTATGGGCAGTACGAGCGACCTTCCAGTCATGGAAAAGGCTTGCAAATGGCTCAACGACAACGAAATTCCGTTTGAGGTGAACGCGCTTTCTGCCCATCGTACGCCCGAAGCTGTAGAGACTTTCGCCCGCAATGCCAAGCAAAGAGGCATCAAAGTGATTATAGCTGCAGCAGGAATGGCAGCTGCCCTGCCCGGTGTTATCGCTGCTTCGACTCCGCTTCCTGTAATCGGTGTGCCTATCAAAGGTATGCTTGACGGCCTCGATGCCATGCTTTCTATCATCCAGATGCCCCCTGGTATTCCTGTGGCAACAGTTGGAGTGAACGCTGCCCAGAATGCAGCTATCCTCGCAACAGAGATGATTGCCCTCTCTGATGAAGCCGTTGCAGCTAAGATTGACGCATGGAAAGCGGGGCTTGGAAAGAAGATTGAGAAGGCAAATGAAGACTTGAAAGAGGTGAAGTATACGTATAAATGTGATTAAGAGAAGCCTCCCCCGACCCCTCCAAGGAGGGGGGAGCGCGCTTGAGAAGCCTGCAAAGAATATCAAAAAGAGAGGAAGAACGAATCTATTAAAGTCATTGACGATTTTTAATCCCTCTTATCAGACATACAGAAACCGAGAATTTACATTTCAACATGGGCATGGATAGATACTCACGAAGGGGTAAACCTATTTTCTCTTGGTGCTAATCAATAGAGAGAACACTGCATTGCAAGAAAGCATCAGCATATAAAACAAATGAATTTAAACATCAGTATTCTGCCCATCATCCGCTAATCCGCCCTCCCCTCCCTTGGGAGGGGGCGGGGGTAGGCTTTGAATAGGCTTCTTATACATTATGAACATAGATTTATTTCAATACAAACGGCGAGAGACATCGACCGTACGTATAGGTGCAATCGACATGGGAAGTGAATATCCTGTGCGTGTGCAAAGTATGACAACCACCAATACCAACGACACGGAAGCATGCGTTAAGCAGGCAGAAGAGATTATCAAAGCAGGCGGAGAACTTGTTCGTTTGACCACACAAGGCACGCGGGAAGCTGAAAATCTCAAGCCTATCAACGCACAACTGCGGGCCGACGGCTACACAACACCACTCGTGGCCGATGTGCATTTCAATCCGAATGTGGCCGATGTCGCTGCCCTTTATGCCGAGAAAGTGCGCATCAATCCGGGCAACTACGTTGATCCTGCCCGCAAATTCATCAAGCAGGAATACACTGATGAGGAATATGCTGCGGAGCTGAAGAAGATAGAAGACCGTCTCATTCCATTCCTCAACATCTGCAAGGCCAATCACACGGCCGTGCGCATCGGTGTGAATCACGGCAGTCTGAGCGACAGAATACGCAACCGCTACGGCGATACTCCCGAGGGAATTGTCGAGAGTTGCATGGAATTTCTACGCATTTTCAAGCGCGAGAAGTTTGATAATGTCGTCATTTCTATCAAGGCTTCGAACACCATAATCATGGTACGTTCGGTCAGATTATTGGTTGAAACCATGGACAAGGAGGGCATGAACTATCCGCTTCACCTTGGAGTTACCGAGGCAGGAGAGGGCGAAGACGGACGCATCAAGAGTGCTGTCGGCATCGGTGCACTGCTGGCTGACGGCATCGGTGACACCATTCGCGTCAGCTTGAGCGAGGAACCTGCGGCCGAAATTCCTGTTGCCCGCCATTTAGTTGACTATATCAACCGCCGTCAGGGACATCTGCTCGTACCGGGAACTCAGGCAAAAGCCTTCAACTGGCTACGCTCCGAGCGTCGCTTCACACGTGCCGTTGCAGGCATTGGAGGCAGCAATGCACCCATAGTCATCGCTTCTTCACTGAGTGGAAACAAGCAGGAAGCCGACTACATCTATGCCGGTCAGGAATTCAAAGAGCGCAAGGAAGGTCAGAAATACATTGTCGACTATGACCAATACATGACGCTCGACGACAAAACCAACGTCTATCCTATCTTCCCTATGACTGCCGTTCCGTTCATAGCCATGGCAAAAGCCGACTTGAAATTCCTTGTTTTGCAGTTTGGTGCACCGACAGAAGAATATCTTGCCTGCCTCAAAGCGCATCCCGAAATCGTGGTTGTCTGCATGAGTAATCACCAGAACAGACTGGCAGAACAGCGTGCCTTGGTGCATGAAATGTGGGAGAATGGCGTCTTCAATCCCGTGGTTTTCGCACAGATGTATCGTCACACAGCAGCCGAAAAGAGCGATTTCCAGCTCGAAGCTGCCGCAGACATGGGGGCATTAATGGTCGACGGATTGACCGATGGACTATGGCTCATGAACGATGGCGACATTCCACAGAGCATCATCACCGACACTGCATTCGGCATTCTGCAGGCTGCACGACTCCGTACAAGCAAGACTGAATACATCAGTTGCCCGGGATGTGGCCGCACACTCTATGACCTTCGCGAAACGATTGCCCGCATTCGCGAGGCCACAAAAGACATGAAAGGCCTTAAAATCGGTATCATGGGCTGTATTGTCAATGGTCCCGGCGAAATGGCCGATGCCGATTACGGCTACGTGGGCGCGGGAGTTAACCGCGTGAGTCTTTACAGAAAACAGGTCTGTGTGGAAAAGAATATCCCGCAGGAAGTGGCAGTAGAACATCTGTTGGCACTCATCAGAAAGGATAGGGAGAGTTGACTGGCAGACAAGTTGACGAGTTGACAAGCATGGAAGTTGGCAGTTCACGGGGTTGAGAGACAAGGAAGGAGTTAACAAGTTGACGAGCTTGCAAGTTTCAAAGTTGGCAGTCAATAAGATGAGTAATATCTAATGAATGGGCAGATACAAGGGAAGGAGTTAACAAGTTGGCGAATTTACAAGTTCCAAAGTTGGCAGTCAACAAGATGAGTAATATCTAATGAATGGGCAGATACGAGGGAAGGAGTTTACAAGTTAACGAGCTTACAAGTTCCAAAGTTGGCAGTCAATAAGATGAGTAATATCTAATGAATGGGCAGATGCAAGGACATACGGTGCACATATGAATTCATATGCCACGAGGTTCTTTTGACTCCAGTTTGCAATCTGCGTCACATCAGCTTGTAACTTGATGCAGATTACCGCGTGATTTGCGTCAAAATACACGCTAACTTGACGCATATTGCAGTGTCATCTGACGCAAGTTGAAAATCCTGATCCTTGAACATGGCAAATCACCTGCCTTTGATAGGAAAACAGAATGATGTATCATCAAAAATTATACACAACAGATTGGGGTTTTTTCACATGTAACAAATGATTTTTCCTAACAGAAAATAAAGGATGATTAAATACTAAAGAGTTATGAGTTTACAGGAGATTTTGAACCACAGAAGGGCTGTTCGCCATTTCGACCCCACCAAACCGTTAGATACCTCGGTAGTAAAAGATTGTATAAAGCAGGCAACACTCGCGCCAACAAGTTCCAACATGCAGCTTTGGGAGGCTTATCATGTGACGGATAAAAAGGTGCTTGAAGCCTTGAGTCATGCTTGTTTCGACCAACTCACAGCACGCTCGGCGCAGCAAATGGTAGTGTTTGTGACCCGACAAGGACAGTATAAGCAGCATGCAAAAGATATTCTTGCGTTTGAAAAAGATAATATCAGGCGCAATAGTCCTGTCGAGAAGCAGGAGAAACGCCTTAAGAAACAGACGCTATATTATGAAAAAGTGATACCGTTTATCTATTCACGTTGCTTTGGTCTGTGGGGACTTGTGCGCAAAGTGTTGGCACAATGCATCGGTCTTTTCCGTCCGATGATACGCCAGATGAGTGAAGGCGACATACGGGTCAACGTACATAAGAGTTGCGCTTTAGTCGCTCAGACGTTTATGTTGGCTATGAGTGAGGCGGGATATGACACTTGTCCGCTTGAAGGTTTCGACAGTTGGCGGGTGAAAAAAGCCTTGCATCTGCCCTATGACACAGAAATAAACATGGTTGTTACCTGTGGCATTCGACTGCCAAATGGCGTCTGGGGCGACCGTTATCGCCGTCCGTTTGAGGAGCAATATCATAAGATATGAAGCCTCACCCGACCCCTCCGAAAGGAGGGGAGAAAAGAGAAAGTCTCTCCCCCAGCCCCTCTCCAAGGAGAGGGGAGTCAGAGAATGAGGATTTACTTGATGCTATATGAAACGAAGTTAGACGTTAAGTAATTGTGCATTATGAGCTAACTCAGCTCGTACTCCCCTCCTTGGGAACCGTAGGTCGCTGTTCGTTGAGCGAGCGAAACGAGGAAAGCAATGGGTCGGGGGAGGCTTTTATGATATGCATAATGCATTAAAAACTACTTTCCTTTCAGTATTTTTTTGATGTCATTCAGCTTGTTGAGTGCCTCAACAGGCGTAAGATTATTCACATCAAGACCAAGGATTTCATCGCGAATCTGTGCCAATACGGGGTCATCAAGCTGGAAAAAGCTGAGTTCCATGCCTCCCCTGTGCTCGGCAATCTTGCTGGTATTGGGCTTGCCTGCACGTCCCACACCAGCGTTGTCGGCCTCCAATTCCTTCAGAATAGCATTGGCACGCTTGACAATCGAACGTGGCATACCGGCTATTTCGGCCACATGAATACCGAAACTGTGCTCACTTCCGCCCTTCATCAGCTTGCGAAGGAAAATCACTTTGCCGTCAACTTCTTTCACACTTACATTGTAATTCTTGATGCGAGAGAAGTTTTTTTCCATCTCATTCAGCTCGTGATAATGGGTTGCAAAGAGTGTTCTTGCACGTGCTTTCGGCTGCTCATGCAAGTATTCCACAATAGCCCAAGCGATACTGATACCGTCATAAGTGCTCGTGCCTCGGCCCAATTCATCAAACAAAACGAGGCTGCGTGACGATACATTGTTAAGGATATCAGAGGCTTCAGTCATTTCAACCATGAACGTAGACTCTCCTAATGAAAGGTTATCACTGGCTCCGACACGGGTGAATATCTTATCCACAAGACCGATTTTCGCGCGTTCTGCGGGCACGAAACAACCCACTTGGGCCAGCAACACAATGAGTGCTGTCTGGCGAAGCAATGCCGACTTACCGGCCATGTTCGGTCCCGTGATCATCATGATCTGCTGTTTTTGGGTGTCAAGATATACGTCGTTAGGCACATAACGCTCGCCAAGTGGCAGTTGCGTTTCTATCACGGGATGACGTCCCTGACTGATATCGAGCACCTCACTATCGTCAATCTGCGGACGGATATAGCCGTTTTCTTCAGATGTTTTCGCGAAACTCAACAGACAATCCACACGTGCCAAAAGGTTGGCATTGATTTGAATCTGCGGGATGAAATCCTGCATGGCAAGCACCAACTCACTGAAAAGACGAGCCTCCAAAGCAAGTATCTTTTCCTCTGCTCCAAGTATCTTTTCCTCGTATTCCTTTAGTTCAGGCGTGATATATCGCTCGGCCTGAGCCAATGTCTGCTTGCGGATCCAACCTTCAGGAACCTTGTCTTTAAAAGTGTTTCTTACTTCAAGATAATAGCCGAAAACATTATTGAAACCCACTTTCAGACTTGAAATACCTGTTTCCTCGGCTTCCTTTTCCTGGATTTTCAGCAGATAATCTTTGCCATTTCGACTCATTTCGCGCAATTCATCAAGTTCATCATCGTAGCCATCGGCTATGACATCACCCTTCGTAATCAGCTGTGGCGGGTCGGGTTGTATTTCTTTTTCAATGCGCGTTTTAATGCTTTCGCAGAGATTAAGCTGTTCTCCGATGCGCTTCAATGCCTCATTCTCCGAATAAAGACAAGCCTCCTTGATCGGTCTGACAGCATCGAGTGCATTCTTCAGTTGTACGATTTCACGTGGCGAAACACGTCCTACGGCCACCTTGGAGATGATGCGTTCCAAGTCGCCCACACGATGCAATTGCTCGTCAATCAACTGGCGAAACTCAGGTTTCTGAAAGAAATAGTCTACGATATCAAGCCGTTCGTTGATGGGAGCAACGTCTTTCAACGGGAAAACAAGCCATCTTCTGAGCATGCGACCACCCATAGCCGTGACCGTGCGGTCAATGACATTGAGCAGCGAACTGCCGTCTTCCTGCATCGGAGCAACGAGTTCAAGCGAACGAATGGTAAAGCGGTCAAGTCGCACATACTTGTCTTCTTCAATGCGAGAAAGCGAAGTAATGTGGTTAATTTGCGTGTGCTGGGTCAGTTCAAGATATTGAAGAATGGCACCACTGGCAATGACTCCGTTCCTCAAATGCTCCACACCGAAGCCTTTCAGCGACTTTGTGCCGAAATGTTTCAACAGCTTCTGACGTGCATTCTGCTCGGAGAACACCCACTCATCCATTTCAAACACGCAGTATTTCGACCCGAAGAAGCGTTCAAAATCCTGCTTATGGTCGCGGTTGTAAAGCACTTCCTTCGGCGAAAAGTTGCCAAGCAGCTTCTCAACATAGTCGTATGTACCCTCTCCGGTAAGGAATTCGCCTGTTGAAATATCAAGGAAACTGATGCCACATGATGCTTTTCCGAAGTGCACGGCAGCCAAGAAGTTGTTTTCTTTGTAGTTCAACACGGTATCAGCCATGGCAACTCCCGGCGTCACGAGTTCGGTAATGCCTCGCTTCACCATTTTATCCATCTCGGTAAGTCCCTTCTTTCCCTTGATCTGCTCACGCTTTTTTTTCGGGTCTTCCAATTGGTCGCAGATAGCAACTCGCTTTCCTGCGCGGATAAGTTTGGGCAGATAAGTGTCTAAGGCATGATGGGGGAAGCCCGCCATCTCAACAGAATTCTCCACAGAATTATTGCGTCGGGTGAGCGTAATGCCCAGAATTCCGGCGGCAATAGCAGCATCTTCGCCATAAGTTTCATAGAAATCGCCACAACGAAACAGCAACAAAGCCTCGGGATGCTTTGCTTTCATCGAGAAAAACTGCTTCATCATGGGCGTCAAACCCTTATCATTTGCTGCCATAATCCTTATTTCGAATTCATTAAAATCTTAGAACTTACAAAGTTACAGAAATTCAATGAGAACAGAAAAGCAATTAGGAAGCATTAACGTTAACTTTGAAGTTTGAGATTTGAACTTTGAAGTTTATGATTACGCTGACTTTAATTATTAGGAATATATCATTGAAGTTTGAAATCTGAACTTTGAAGTTTATGATTATTCTGACTTATATTCAAACATTAGAACATAGGACTTTGAACAGAATTATCAGCTGCTCAAATCTTTATGTCAACACATCTGAACTTTGAAGTTCAAATCTTAAACTTCAAAGATAAAAGGATTTATCCTACTACCATAGCAAATCTTAGGCCCAAAGCATTGGCAATTTGCAAGAAAGTTGATAGTTGCATATCACTGTTTCCACGTTCTATTTGTGAGATATATTCACGTTTCTTGCCTATCATTTCAGCCAACTGTTGTTGTGTGAGTCTTTGCATCTTGCGCTGCTCTTTCAACAGTTCTGCATAGTAATAAGCATTGGCACGTGCTTCAAAAGCCTTACGTTCAGGACTTCCCGTCGGGCCATATTTCTCATCAAAATGCTCACTTGAAGTGTGCAATTGAGCCAGTTTTTCCGAGTTAAGTTTCTTCATATTGTCAATCCTCCAAATAGTTTTCAATCAGTTTCTCTGCAAATCTTACTTCCTTTTTATACTGTTTCTTATCTTTCTTGAGAAATGAATTCAAAAACAACACCTGTGAACATTCAACAAAATTCCCTGCATCAACCGCAAAGACTACCGTTCGGTACTCGTTACTACCCACAGAAATTCGTGCCTCATAGAAGTCACTCCCTTCTATTTTCTTAATGAATTTACTATTCACTATACGCTGTGTTTTGATGATATGTTCCACATAATCATACTTTTCTTGAAGCCTTTCATTCAATCCATTATAGTAAGTTTCATAGGCCTCTGAATATATAATCTCTCGTATCTGTTCATCCATGGCAAAAGTAATTAATTTATTCTATATATCCAAATAAATGGAATATATTTATTACATATTATATTTATAAGGACAATCCACAATCAATCAGAAGAACAACTGATTGCTGTTGCAAATATATATCATTTCATTGAAAATCTACTTTCTGTGTGACTACAAAATCATAAAACAGCTTTGATTTTCTCTTTCGCTTTTCCTCTCTTTGCAATCTCAGTCACTTTACAGTGTAAAATGACTCAAATAAGCATGCGATTTATACCATATCGTGTGGTGATTTGCGTCAAGTTACGCGCTGAAGCGACTCAAGTTACAGTAGTAAAATCAGTAAAGTTACCCCACGATTTAATAGAGATTGTCAAATGAACTGGTATATATTGTTCTACGGATTATCTGTCATTATACGATGCCAATGGACATTGTGTCGTACAATGAGGCATTTTCCATATAGTAACTGCATAGCAGTTATACTTTTGAAAGTGTAGTACGATAACAGGCGAGATATGAGTCTGTAATGTAACTGCGTAGCAGTTATGCTTTTGAAAGCCCGTGGTTGGCGAGGAACGAGCCCACCTCGGGTGAATGATAACATGTGGTTTTCAAACCCGGTACGGGTTTTGTTTCTTCCAATTATGTGATAGATACGAAAAAGCTGAACCCGTTCCGGGTTCATTTCATGCGGCCATTTAATCCCCACGTAGGCTCACTTCGTTTGCCAACGTGGGGCTTTCAAAAACACAACTCGTACCGAGTTGCGAATATGGGAAACGATAATATGCATTACACATATAAGGCTTTTAAGAACACAACTCTTTCATGCCTATAGATGACAATGGATATTGTGTCGTGCGATGAGGTATTTTTCATGTAGTAACTGCATAGCAGATATACTTTTGAAAGTGTGGCAAGATAACAGGCGCGATATGAGCCTGTAATGTAACTGCATAGCAGTTATGCTTTTGAAAGCCCCATGTTGGCGAGCAAAGTGAGCCTACGTGGGGTGAAAATGTGTGTGCCGAATAAACCCAGTATGGGTTTAGCTTTTTCCTCATTCACGTGCTCCAATAAAATTTTTCATCGTATTTTGTGATGCCTGCATTGCGTAAAAGTGATTCAAACTCATCTTTTGCCGAAATCTTTTTATGGTGTTCTTGCTGTTGATAGATATATTGATATACACTATCTCTGTGCCTTATTGAAACGCTGAATGCACCATATCCGTCTTACCAACAAAAGGAATGGTAATAAGAAGGATTGCGCTCTTTCAGGAAGAGTGTGGCTTTCCGTTTCACCTCTTTCACCACATCAGCTATTGATGTATTGGTAGCAAGCACCAATAAGAAGTGCAGATAACACCATTGGCGATGAGACAAGGGCAATGTAAGAAATGACAGGTTTGCATGACGAACTGATTCAGCGGTAATTGGTCTTGTGCTTGAATGGTGACGGCTTTTGCATGTTTATGAAATACGCAATGCACAAGGATTTGGTTGAGATATTGTGGCATAAGATTATGAATTGGTTTTTGCAAAGATAGCGAAATCCTCAGTTGTTGATACCTTTCGCCCCCACGTTTTTACGATTTTGTTATACAAAATCAGAGATTAATGGGTCATAACTCCTTTTATTTGGAAAAAGCTGAACCCGTTCCGGGTTCATTTCATATGGCCATTTAATCCCCACGTAGGCTCACTTTGCTCGCCAACGTGGGGCTTTCAAGAGCACAACTCGTACCGAGTTGCGAATATGGAAAACAACAAAATATATTACAAATATGAGACTTTTAAGAGTACAACTGATACGACAAATGCCATTGATGAAGTTGTCGTTACTGGTCTATATAAGACTTTTAAGAGCACAACTCGTACCGAGTTGCCTCCCCATCTCTCCCTACTATTTTACCACATAGTCATTATGATGAAACAATAGGGTAGAAATTACCACGTAACTTGACGCTAATCACACTGTAACTTGAGTCACTTCAGCACGTAACTTGATGCAAATCACAATACATTTTGACGCAAGTTACAAATTAACAACACATGTAGTTAATAACTGTTTGATTATCAGTTTATTATAGACTATCATGAAGATACTCAGATTACTGACTAAAGGATAATGACTACTCAATTCTTCAGCCCTAAGAAAGGAATGATAAAGAGAAGTCAAACACTAAGAAACTATTACAAGAACAAGATTGAGTTGAGAGGAAAAAGATAATATTTTGGAATTTCAGCTATAATAAAAAATGCAGTGAAACAAGAGTTGTTTCACTGCATTTTCTTTGGTATAGCTTTATCACTAAGTTTTTCAAGCTAAAGAAAAGCAAGGATATCAGTCTGTCTTCTCCTCGAAAGCGGCTGCTTCGGCAGCTGCAATGATTTCTTCATCGGTCTGCCTGCGCGCACTGATATCGCTCAAATCAAATTCGTCTTCATGTGTTTCGGTTTTCTTTTCGCCCACTTCCTTGTCAGTGTTATACATCGGAGAACAGCGGCGTTTCTTAGCCGGTCGGTCTTCATAGACCTTTTCCCGGAACACGTTTTCATGCTTTTCTTCTTCCCTGACAACAGGCTGTTCGCCCTGTGGAATAATGAAATTATCGGCAAGTTCAGTGCTCGGCACGTTCTCAACAGGTTCTTCTTCCATCTTCGTGCGGTTGGCCTTGGCAGCAAACACGGCATCAATGAACTGGGGTTTCTTGCGCAGTTGCTCCAACGTTAGCTTGCAGGCAAGCTGCTGACTCTCCTTTTTGCTGTAGCCAACACCGTCACAACCGTCGATACCTTCAATGACAACCTTATAGTTGAAAATAGGACTTCCATTCTTATCCTTTCCCTGTTCAAGGATTTCAAAGTCGAGTTTAACGCGGTTTTTCTGACTCCATTCAATGAGTTTACTCTTGAAATTCACCTCTTTATAAGCCACCTTGTCGATGTTGATCATCTGAGTCAAGATGCGATGCTGCATGAAGTTCATGCATGCATCATAGCCTCTGTCGAGATAAACAGCACCGACAAGCGCCTCGAAAGCATTTCCTCCCATGTAGCTGTTGTGAGAAGAACTGCGCCCGTTACTAAGTATCAGTTTGCTGATACCCAACTCATTGGCTAACTTGTTGAGTGTGTCACGCTGCACAAGTTTAGAGCGTGTGTTCGTCAAAAAGCCCTCACGCTTGCCCGGAAAGTGCTGATAAACGATGTCACCCACGATAGCATCGAGAATAGCATCACCCAGAAATTCGAGCCGTTCGTTGTTGACAGGCTTTCCCTTTGCATTGCGTCGCATGATGCTTTTATGCATCAGAGCCAGTTTGTAGTAGCTGATATTGCGCGGATAAAAGCCGAGAATAGCGTATAAAGACGAATAAAGCTCCTTCTCCTTACGGAAAGGAAGCTTTATTCTATCAATGATATTATTCAGCATATTTCTTGAAAACAACGCAGCAGTTGTGGCCTCCGAAACCGAAAGTGTTGCTCAATGCCGCACGAACTTCGCGCTTCTGTGCTTTGTTGAAAGTGAAGTTCATCTTGTAATCCAATGCTTCATCATCGTCACCCTCAACGTGGTTGATGGTTGGAGGAACGATATCGTTCTTCACACTCAATACGCAAACCATTGCTTCTACAGCACCCGCAGCACCCAAAAGGTGTCCGGTCATACTCTTTGTAGAACTGATATTGAGCTTATAAGCATGCTCACCGAAGACATCCTTGATAGCTTTAGCCTCAGAAATATCACCTACCGGAGTAGAGGTTCCATGTACGTTGATATAGTCAATGTCCTCTGTTTTCAGGCCAGCATCCTTGAGTGCATTCATCATGACGAGCTTTGCGCCCAAGCCTTCCGGGTGAGAAGCAGTGATATGATAAGCGTCGGCACTTGCTCCCTCGCCTACCATTTCAGCGTAAATCTTTGCACCACGTGCCTTAGCATGCTCTAACTCTTCGAGGATTAAGCATCCGGATCCCTCGCCCATCACAAAGCCATCGCGACTCGCACTAAAGGGACGACTTGCATGTTCGGGGTCATCATTGCGGGTTGAAAGGGCATGCATGGCGTTGAAACCGCCCACACCACACTCGCAGATAGCTGCTTCAGCACCACCACTGACAATGATGTTCGCCTTACCTAAGCGGATAAGATTGAATGCATCGGCCAAAGCGTTGCTTGAAGATGCGCATGCACTCGTCGTCGTATAGTTTGGACCATGGAAGCCATACTGTATACTTATCTGACCGGATGCTATATCTGCAATCATCTTTGGTATGAAGAAAGGATTGAACTTAGGTCCATCAGCACTATGTTGACCATAGTATGTCACCTCATCTTGAAAGGTTTTGATACCGCCAATGCCTACACCGTAGACAACACCAATGCGATTCAAGTCTTCTTTTTCAAGGTCGAGACCTGCATCTTTGATGCCTTGTGCAGCACTGATCATTGCCAGTTGGCAATAACGGTCCATTTTTCGTGCCTCTTTCCGGTCGATATAATCGTTCACATTCAAGCCTTTTACCTCACAGGCAAACTTAGTCTTGAAGTTCGTTGTATCGAAATTAGTGATTGGGGCAGCACCACTCTTGCCTTCGAGCAAGTTCTTCCAGGTTTCTTCGGGAGTGTTACCAACGGGTGTAACAGCACCAAGACCTGTTACTACTACTCTCTTTAATTCCATAATATATAAAAAAATGATTAGGGATTAGGGATTAGTGATTGGGCACAACAGGCTGTAACCCAATCCTTAATCACTAATCCCTAATCTTATAATTTGCAAAATAACTTAAACTAAGCTATTACTTTGCGTTCTCTTCGATGTACTTAATAGCGTCACCTACAGTCTGAATAGTCTCTGCCTTATCATCTGGAATAGAGATACCGAACTCTTTTTCGAATTCCATAATCAACTCTACAGTATCCAATGAATCAGCACCAAGATCGTTTGTGAAGCTTGCTTCTGGCTTAACTTCAGCCTCGTCTACACCGAGTTTGTCTACGATAATAGCCTTTACCTTGCTTTCAATTTCTGACATAATAGTTACTTTTTAAAATGTTTATAATTAATTTCTAAATGAAAAACTGGTTGCAAAGGAACTAATTTATTTTCAATTTCCCAAATATTTTACACAAAAAAGCGCCTAACACTGCACAAACACCCCCTAAGTGTGTAATAAATTACTTCAAAAAACCTCTTTTCTTACCTTTTTATTCTTATTTTATTTATCTTTATGAAGAAGCAAAAAATAAGTTTTTTTACTCTTTTTCATATCCTTTTCTTGCTATTTTCACTATTTCATTCTACCTTTGCAACAACGTATTTTTATGCAATATGCTGCTTGAAAAAATAGATAACGGCAACGAACAGAACGTATATCAGGAATTAAACAAAAAGAAAATCAAATGAAGAAAATTGCTATTGTCATCCTTTCTCTTGCTTTTTCAATCATGAATGTGTCTGCACAGACAACCACAGACTCTATAGATAAACCCGTAAGAAACATTTCTGCAGAACTTCTCGGCCCTTCAAACATGCTTGGTGTTCACTATGATTCGCGTTTCAAAGGCAACAAAGGCTGGGGCTATTCGGTGGGATTGACCTGGGCCTATCTGTCGACCGACAACTTCATTAACGACATCAATCGTTTCAACATCATTTCTTTCGTACCGCGATTGAACTATCTTATCGGGCGTAAAAATAAAAAACTTGAACTCGGTTTAGGTACAAATCTCGGCGTGGTTTTCGGCAGAAACGAGTATGATGCGTATAAGATTGAGCAGCAACCTGACCATTCCTACCAGTTAGTTTTCGACAAACATGTGAAAGAAAACCGTAGTTTTGCCTTCTACTATCTGTTCACCAACATCGGTTATCGCCGTCAGGCACCTCACGGTTTCATGTTCCACGTGGGCATTTCTACAATGTTCGGATTTGGCGGAGATCACTCCATCAAGAACATTTATCTTAGCCCTTACCTCGGTTTCGGCAAGTCGTTCTGAGCTTTTTCAATTGAAAAGCTTAGCTATTTTCTCAATAATCATCTCGGGACTGATATTGTTCATGCAGGCATAATCACCACGCAAGCAAGGCTTGTTGCCATAGACGGAGCATGGACGGCACGGCATATCCAACTGAACAGCATTCTCTTCGCTTTGTCTCCACCCCATGAAACCCGCATAAGGATGCGTGGCTCCCCAGATGCTTACTACCTTTGTACCCACCAATGAGGCCATGTGCATGTTGCCACTGTCCATACTCACCATGACATCCAAATGGCTCATGAGTATCAATTCGTCGCCCATTCCACCGAGAACTGCCGACGCATTCGTGCAATTGGCATAGCGCTTGGCCCATGTGTCAAGCACTTCGCGCTCTTTTCCACCCCCTCCAAAGAAGAAAACACGGCATGAAGGATAGGTCTTGATGAGTTTTTCGACCACCTTTTCCATTTTTTCCAAAGGATAAATCTTCCCCTTATGGGCGGCAAACGGGGCTATACCTATCCACTTCTGAAACTTTTTTTTCTCACCAATCACATTTGAAATCCGGCGCAGATTACCGCCTTCAGCGGGGAATATCGACTGAAACTCGAGTTTCACAGGATAGCCCAACCTCGCTAATACAGCTGCATAATTATCGAAAGACGTGGGCTGTTGCACTTTCACCTTATTCTCCTTCCTGCACAGAAGCCGTTTTCCCTTGCGGTTCTTATTGATATGTGCCACCCTGAAACAAGCCATGTTGAAACGCAAACGCAGGTATTCCGACCGTAAAACGTTGTGCATGTCGGCCACTTCCGTAAAGTTCTTGGCCAACAATCTGCGATAGAGTGCATTCAAACCCCTGATGCCCCGATATTCATTCTTGATGTCAGCAGACATAAAACTCACGTTGGGTGCCAGATTTTCAAAGAACGAATGAGCAAACGGTCTGCTCAAAACGGTGACATGAACATCAGGATACTGTCGTGCCAACGAAGCCACAACAGGAACCAACATAGCCACATCGCCCATGGCAGAAAAGCGGATAATGAGAATATGTTTCATGGAAACAGGCGGCCACCTACGGCATATCATCGAATAAGCGACCGCATCCTATAAGCAGTTATGATTTAGTTTGAAATATATTATTTCTTATAAAGCACCGGATTTGTATCGACATCGTTATACATCTTCATTTGCCGATACACCTTCATATACTTTCTTCCGGCCGCTATGTCTTCAAGCAATTGGTCGATAGCTGTGCTCAAATCCTTCTGTTGTTCAAGCAACACAGACAGCTTCGCCTTGCACTTGGCCACATGTTCCGGCGTGGCATCCGTGCGCTCAGCCTGCTCTTTCATGTGATAAATCTTCAGTGCAAGAATGCTCAAACGGTCCACAGCCCATGCCGGACTCTCGGTGTTGATGCGTGCATCAGCATCAACTTTCACCTCTTTATATAGTTCGCGGAAGTAAGAGTCAATCTGTTCCACGAGGTCAGTGCGGTCTTGATTGCTCTTGTCGATACGTCGTTTGAGCGCCAAAGCCTCAACAGGATCAATCTCCGGATCACGGATAATGTCTTCGAAATGCCATTGCACGGTGTCAATCCAACATTTCAGATAGAGTCTGTTTTCTATTGTTCCCTCTTCAAAAGGATTACAGAAAGGCGTGTCGATGTTATCTTTAACATGGTAATCATGGATTGCCTGATTGAATATTCTATTGGAATCTTGTGTGAAAGACATACGATTTAATTTATAGGTTTGTTATGCAAAAGTAAATATTAATTTTCAAAATGACAAATAATTGTCCACAATAAGTGTTGATAAGTCTGTTGAAAAGCTGCTCATAACCCATGGAATAACTCTGCCGTTATCCACAGTCTGTGCCTCAGTCTGCCTCGGTTGTGGATATCCACAGCTTTATGCTATCGTTTTACTTCATTTTTCAACGCTTTTCAAACCATGAAAGATATCAACTTATTAAATATCTCCTGATTTCATGTTTTGTGGATAACTCTCTATCTTCATGATATCCAACAGATAGATATAAAACGAGCAGTTGATAAATAAGAACTAAATATTGATAATGGAAAAACAAACTTTTTATCTCTTTACTTATCAACATATCCACATCAATTCTTCTTATTCTTAATTATTTTCTTTTAAAATTTAAAGATATAGAAATAAGAAATGAAAGTGGAAAAAGCAGGATATCATAAAACCATATTGTAAAGATTATTACCTATAAAAACTCACTTCCCGACACCACCAAATAGAAAATGAAATGCAGTTTTCATGGCGTTGTTTTTCATTTTGGCGCTCCTTGTTGCTGCATTTCAATCCTTTTGAAGTGCCATCTGCGTCATATCATCGTTTCATTTGATGCAGATGACGCTGTGTTTTGATTGAGATTGCGGTGTCATCTGATACTGATTACCATGCAATATGCCTCAAATCATGACGCTTTTTGAATGAATATAGCCCATGATTTACTGTTTATCCATATAACATTTTGATACTCAATGCGTTGCTTATAACGTCCATAACTCGCGTATTTGCAGCCAATGCTTTTCTTTTTTCAAATGAGGCTGTTCCTGAAAGGGTGTTTGTAAAGAAAATTAGTAGTTGCTTATGAGGTAGGAATAGAACTGTTGATACATGGTGTTTTCAGTCGTGTGATGCTGAAGAAAAACAGTATGTTTCAGAGGTTTATCGTCAACCTGTAGGACAGTTGCAGTAAAAAAGGCTTTTTTTACGTATTTTGTACAATAATATATACGGTTTTGTGTTATACAGATATAGCGTGAAATGCGCTCCATGAAGACGAAGTGAAAACACGGATTTAACTTTAATAGCGCTATGATATATACGAGAATATCAGCTGAAGAAGCTGCGGCGATGATCCAGAATGACGAGACTGTTGCCCTTTCGGGGTTCACTCCTAACGGCGTTGCAAAGGCAGTTTTCCGCGAACTCTCCAAGAGAGCCCGCCGAGAACACGAGGCAGGACATCCTTTCAAGGTAGGAATCATCACCGGAGCCTCTACGGGTCAGAGCGTGGAAGGCGACATGGCAGCTGCCAATGCCATTAAGTTTCGCACGCCGTTCTCTACGAACAAGGACTTTCGTGAGCATGTAAACGCAGGCGAAATAGACTTCGAGGACATGCATCTTGGCCATGTTGCCGAGCGACTTCGCCGTGGTTTCTATGGCGAAATCGATTGGGCTATCATCGAAGTGAGCGGTTTCATGCAGGCTGGAAGCAAGTATAGAGGCTATCTGACGAGTGCAGGCGGCGTGGTGCCTACAATCGTCCGCATGGCCAAACATGTGATATTAGAGCTTAATACCTTTCACAGTCCGCAGTCACGTCTGTTGCATGATGTCTATGAACCTGCGCGTTGTCCGCATCGTCTGCCTATCATGATCAATCATGTATGCGACAGAATAGGGCGGGAATTCGTTGAAATTGACGGTGATAAGATTGTGGGCGTCGTGGAATGTTGCATTCCTGAAGAGGCAAGGTCGTTCAAACCTGTTGATGAAGTGACCCAGAAAATGGGGAATTTTGTGGCTGATTTCTTGGTCTCCGACCTCAAGAGAGGTCTTCTTCCCAAGGAGTTCCTGCCTGTTCAGAGTGGCGTTGGTGTCATCAGTAATGCCGTTTTGGAGGCGTTGGGCAATCATCCTGCCATTCCTGATTTTTCAGTTTACACGGAAGTTGTGCAGGATGCAGTCATCAATCACATGAAAAAGGGTAAGATTATTGATGCGAGTTGTTCCTCTTTGACAGTGACAAACGAGACTCTCTTGGATATTTATGCCAACATGGATTTCTTTTCTCGCCACGTAGTTATACGCCCGAGTGAGATCAGTAACTCGCCCGAAGTGATCAGAAGGCTTGGTGTTATCGCCATGAACACAGCCATGGAGTGCGACATCTACGGTCATGAGAACTCCAGTCATGTGTGTGGCAGTCAGCTGATGAACGGCATTGGTGGGTCGTGTGACTATGAACGGAATGGCTATTTGAGTATTTTCACGATGCCGAGTACCATAAAAGGCGGTTGCATCAGTACGATTGTGCCGATGTGCAGCCATGTAGATTCAACCGAACATGATGTAGATGTGATTGTAACCGAGCAGGGAGTAGCCGACTTGAGAGGTAAAGGACCGTTGAGAAGAGCACAGGAAATCATTGAAAACTGCGCTCATCCCGACTATCGTCCGTTGCTGCGCGACTACCTACGCATAGCAGGTGGTGGGCATGAACCACAGAGTTTGCGCTCAGCTTTCGCTTTCCATGACGCTTATCTTATGAAAGGTGACATGCGATTGGCAGCGTTTTGAAATTGAAAGATATATGGAATAAAGGTATAAACTGTGGCATCATCATCTCGTTTTTGCCTTTATTTCTTGTCTTTTTCAATAAGAATACATATATTTGCAGAATAAAAGCAGGGAATGTATGATCACGTGTAAAGAGAAAACAAGAGAAGAATTGATTGCAGGAATCAAGCGTGCTATCGAGCGGAAAAGAGCCTTTGAAGAAGAAGCTCAAAAGGAGTTTGCTGATATGCGCAGGCGTGCAGCAGCACAAAAAGAAGCTTAATGGATTTGCTTGATCTTTCAGTTGTAAATCTTAGTTCCCCATATTCGGTGTGGAATGTGGGTGATTATTACTATTTTCGCACCTCTCATGGAGCTGTTTATAAGGTATCTTTCATGCAGGATGATACGATTTGGGAGAATGATGCCTATCAATTTATCATAGTTAATGAAAATAACACCCCATCTCCTAATGATAGAAAGCTTCGTGAAACCATTTTTTCCATAATAGAAAATTTCTTTAGTTTAAATTCAAGAATATTCTTATATATATGTGAAACAGGTGATGGAAAGCAGGCTCTCCGTAATAAGCTTTTCGTGAAATGGTTCAAAACATATGCAAAGAATAGTCTCTATTACTTTGAAGATGTAGAGATTGAGGCTGAAGATATAAGGAATTTTGCAGCTATTATTGTAAAAAACACAAATCCAAGACTAAATGATATTGTGGAAACTTTTGATTATGTAGTTGATACTCTCAGTCATAAACCCGTCTGATTCTTTTCTTTTTTCTTCTGCTTTAGCTTCTTACGATGAAATTATCTGACGAAAGGTGACATGCGATTGGCAGTGTTTTGAAATCAAAACTCCTGACTATTCTCTGTGTGAATAATCAGGAGTTTCTATTGAATATCAATTGTTATTAAATAATAATCAAGTCTTTTTGTGCATAAAAGTCCTCTATTGTTTTCACAATAGCCTCTGAAACGGCAGTATCGATATAATTGTAAGGCCGTTGGGTTTGAATGGCTTTGACAAAAGAAACGAGTTCATAGCGTATGCCTTCTCCGTCGAGTTGATAGAAATAGCGCTTGTTGTTGGCAGGATTTTCTTTTCTTATTTCAAAGTAATCTGTTTTCCACCACGGTGAAGGCACATAGATATAACCCTCTGTTCCCGAGATAATGAGTTCACCTTCCGACTTCACTCCCTGTCCCACTTTGATAGAAGCTACGGCGTGAGAATAGATGAATGAAATCTTCGTAAAGGCATCGAAGAAGTTTTTGTCATCATCAAGTCGGCTGATCATCTGGCGCTGACAGTAGTCTGTTCCAAGCAGTTGGAAGATGGGAAGTAAGGCAGTCGGTCCCCATGCACAGATGCTGTTCCATTCTTTCTGCACGTTGGAAAGACTGGTACATGTGGCATCCACCGATACAATGTCGCCGATAACGCCTGTCTTGGCCAGCAGAATGAGGCGATAATAAGCCATAGAATAGGCTGTTTTCAGTGCATCTGAAAGGATACATCCCTGTTTTTCGGCCAATTCATGGAGTTCTTTATACTGTGTCGTGTCAATGGTTATAGGCGATTCGCAAAGCACATTCCGCCCATGATTCAAAGCTTTTTTGATGTCTTCATAATGCGAAACCGGACTTGATATGATATATACGGCATTGCAGTTGTCGAGCAAGGCGTCGATATTGTCATAGGAAGGAATGTCTTTAAGGTCGCTACTAAGCTTGAAATCTGTCCGCGAAAAGATGCCGCTAATGGTCAATCCGTTTACATAGTTGGCTTCTCTCACGATTTTATTCAGTATCGCTGACTCTCCAATGAGTCCCAAATGAACATCGCATTTTTCTGCTCTCAGTTCAGAACTTGATATTCCTTGTGTTCGGTCTAAATAGACAACTTTGCAGTATTCGTTGAGATAATCGAAGTGACCTTTCCAGTCTGAGCCCACCGTAAAGATGTCTATATCTAACCGTTTGATGTCATCAATCTTCTGTCCTTCGTATTCTTCAACAATGATTTCATCGGCAAGGCCCGTTTGTTTTACATTTTCAATGCGTTCAATGAGCGACTGTTGCACGTTGATTTTACCGCGGGCACGGTCGAAGTTGTCGGCTGTAACGCCCACAACAAGATAATCTCCTAAGGCTTTTGCACGTTCCAACAGTCGGATATGTCCCTTGTGTATCAGGTCATAAGTACCGTAGGTGATGACTTTCTTCATGTTTTCTGTTTATAGAAGTCCTCGTTTTTGCATGTCTTTCATTGCCTCAATGAGTCGCGTGTTGTCGTCAGTGGTGAGTGAACCGATATGACCTACACGGAAAACTCGGTCGCGCATATCACCTCCGTTAGGGCAAATCCAGATGTGATATTCGTCTTTCAGCGTCGTAAAGATGTCATAAGCCGACACGTTTCGAGGGTGAAGCGGAGTCACTGCATTGCCTGGTGAATGAGAAACAAAGTCGAATGGCAGTTCTTTCACGCGCTGACGGAAGTCGTCTGCAATGGTTCTAATCTTATTGTTTTCAGCTTCTACGCCTCCAGCTTCATCGATTTCGCGCAGTCGCATGTTGATTTGTCGAAGAATTCCAACGGCAGGAGTGAAGGGAGTTTGACCGCGTTCGCCATTTTTCAAGGCGTCTTTCAAGTCGAAATACATACAGCCGGCATCGTGGTTGTAAACGCGTTCTACACCATGAGGTGACAGTGTAATAATTGAAATACCCGGTGGACAGGCCAATGCTTTCTGTGAACCTGTAATCATAACATCGGCACCTAAGGCTTTCATGTCGAACTCGTCAGCCAAGAAAGAGCTTATCGCATCAACGACAAGGAACAGATGATTGCGTTTACAAAAGGCGCTGATACGTTCTGCATCGTAATGAACACCCGTGGAAGTCTCGTTGATATTGACCAAGAAACCTGTGTAACCTTGCTGTTCATAAGGTGCAAGCATCTCATCAGTGATATCATATCCAAACTCAGGAATAAGCTCTGTACAGGGTATATGATGTACTCCACAGAGCTGAACAAAGCGTTGTCCGAAGCTACCTCCATTGATAACAAGAAGTTTGTCGTTAGGGGTAAAGGTATTCATGATAGTTGCTTCCATAGAAGCTGTACCCGAACCGGTGATGAATACTACTCTTGATGCCTCGTCAGCCTTGGCAAATTTCTTGATAAGAGCCTCGTTTTCAAGCATCAATTGTGAGAACTCCGGCGTTCTGAAATAAGGCACTTGTTCACTTCCTATGGCTCTTACTGCATCACTTGACATCACCGGACCAACGGTGAAGTTAAGCATTTCATGATCATCTTGCATCATAAACTTATCCTTTTATACTTTATATTGGATACAAAAATAATAAAAATATTCAGTAATGTAAGCACTATTCCGTTATTTATACTTACCTTTACTCAAAATTATTACATTCATTATGAGAATAGTTCTGTTTTGTGAGAATAAGTATGCCATAGATATATTACATCCCATTCAGGTTGAAGCAGACCGTGAAGGAGGGAATGAGGTGTTGTGGTATGTACATGAAAAGAAAATCAGTGACTTTCCATTGAAGCACGATGTGCGTTGGACAACGAGCATGCAAGAGACTTATGATTTCATGCCTGAAGCTATTTTCGTGCCGGGAAACATAGTACCTTATTATCTTCCCGGCGTGAAAATACAGATATTCCATGGCTATGCAGCCGAGAAGAAAGACCATTGGATTATCCGAAGATACTTTGATACCTACTTCACTCAAGGTCCTTATTTCACCAATAAGTTTAAGGAACTGTCGTTGAAATATGGAGATTTCGAAGTGTTGGAAACGGGATGGCCACGCCAAGACTGGATAGCTGAACACCGACATGACTTTGATGAAGAGCGACTTCAATTGCTTAAACAATATGGCAAGCAGCAGATTGTGCTCTATGCGCCTACATTCTCGCCGAAACTGACGTCACTTCCTATCATCAAGGATAACTTGGTGAAGCTCTGTAAGCAGAAAGATGTGTTGCTGTTGATGAAGTTTCATCCGCTAACTCGTCAGGAATGGGTCGATGAATATAAGGCTCTGGCTACGCAATATGATAACATGGTGTTCGTAGATGACTACAGTGTGACGAAGTATATGCTGATGGCTGACGTGATGATCAGCGATACTTCATCGACGATTTATGAGTTCCTGTTGCTTGATAAACCGGTAGTGACGCTCAATGCCATATCGAAGGACATCTATTGGAAGAATATCACAGACCCAAATATGCTGTGTGATGCGATAGATGAAGTCGTGAAAAATGAAGACTATATCCGTCTGCGCAAATGGGTAATCAGCAATTATGACCCTTATACTGACGGCAAAGTGGCGCATAGAATGCTTGAAGGTGCACGCGATTATATCCGCAGAAAAGGTGTGCCCAAGAAGAGAAAACTCAATCTGTGGCGTCAGTACACGAGCATTAAAACCTTTGGACGCATCAAGAAAAAGAAATAAACATAAAAAGACCAAAGTGTTTTGAAATGGCGAAGAAAGGTATTAGAGTTGACAGGAAATGAATAGTTGATTGTAAATTAAAATTAAACTCAATTTGGAAACGCCTTTAAAAAACATTATCTTTGTGTCGGGGAGAGCAGATATCTGCTTTCCCCTTTTTCATGTTTACTTGGAAATAGGCTTGTAATATGTATCAAATCATCGTGTAATATGACTCAAATTAGCGTGTAATTAGACTCATATTACTAACTGATATGCATCAAAAAGTAAGGTGAAATGACTCAATTTGGAGTCTAAAGTGTTGATAATAGCCTTTCAATCTTTAATGTTTCTATTTATCAACACCCTCTAACTGTAATTAATTTTGATTATTTTCTTAAATAAATATAATTAAGATTTGATGTTATTTTGCAGGTTGTAAACGCATTATCTGTATGTAGTTATTGCATAAATTGTTAGGTATCATAAAAAATGTTGTATGGCATTCTGTGTTATTCAATTCTTCTTTGAGAGTCGATTAGCCCATGCATCAGGAAGTATTAAAAATAAGAAAGACAGACAAACAAAAGAAATTTTGCTGTAATACAGCGTTATTCTTTTCTTTGTCTGTCTTTTCTTGAGTTTAGTATTAACGCCTTTTATGGTTGTGTTATTCAGCTAATGCTGTTCTTTTTTGCTTTTTATATTCTGCTGTTTCAAATAAGAGCGATAGGGAAGTTGCAAGTCGAGAAACCTGAAGTTCTGCGGAGGGAGTTCGCTTGGCATTTCCATATAGTTGCCATAGCAGTATTTCAGATATTCATCGGGCTTGGCAACACCCATGAAAGTGTGGCCTTCAAAGGTGATAGGAGTAGGCTCTCCATAAACCTCACGCGCCAGAATTCCGCGGTCAGGTGCGTTGTCATGGTCGGCAACGAGCGTTGAACTGTCGAAGTCATACTCGCTTTGTATCTTGTCAAGTTTGCGGTGTAGCCATGCAGAAGAAAACAACTTATGGCACATCTTGATGAAAAGACAGTCAATGCCACGACCATGTTTATAAGGATCGCGCAGGTTATAATACATCAGTCGCACGAAGAAATCATATCTCATGTAGTGCCATTTGCGCTTCAATGGGTTTTCGGTCATGCCGTCAAGTGGGAAGATATCCACTGGAAGTCCACCGATGAAGTTGAAGCTTCGGCGCAGGATATAGGTGGTTTCTGAATTTTGAATGCGTGCGAAAGCATAGGGATAATAGGGATTTTGAACGCCACTGACGAGTTCTATATGCTTGGGAAGCCATTCATTGGCATGTGCAATAAGGATGTTATAATCCTTTCGTGGCAGTGCTATGTCGGCATCGTCATCCCATGGAACGAAGCCTTTATGCCTCACGGCTCCCAGCATTGTGCCGGCTAAAAGATAGTAGCGCAGGTGGTGTTCACGACATACACGGTCGATATTGACCATGATGTCAAGGATATAAGCCTGAAGTTTCTTGGTTTCTTCGTCTGAAATCCTTGTCTTTTGTTCTGTCATTTTATTATTGTTTTTATGATGTTTTAAGAAATATTCTGTACAAGATGAGGTGTTAAGATGCTTATTATCAAAGGGGATGAAGCATTTCTCTACTGTGTGGTTCTAAAATATTTGTCCAGCACAAGCATGGAGATGATGCATTCACGTTGGGGGTTTCTGAACTTGTCTACATATTCATGCGCATGGTTGATGATGCTTTGTGCCTCGTCGGGATGATTGATATAATAGTCAATTTTGGCTTCCAAATCAGAGTAATCGGCCTTTACCTCGATATAATGATAATCGGGAATGAGCGTTCCTTCCATAAACCATGTTTCATAAGTCGGGTGTGGCATGACAGCAATTGAATTTGACGACATAATCCATTTGAGGTTACTCGCCACGTCGTTGCCTTCTAAAGCCATGATGAATTTATAGGAGAGATGCTCGCGAATGGTCATTTTCTCGGTGCTCCATTCGTTGAAACCTTTGTCGATAACTCCTATATTAAAGCGTGGATTGCCAAAGAATTTCTTGACGAAACTATATCGGTTTTGCTTTAAAGTATTGCTGTCAAACTGTCCGATAAGCCCTCTGAAAACCACTTTGTCGGCTTTCTCCGTGAATTTGAGTCGGTCGTTTACGAAGAGAAAATGGCGCACTCTGTCGAGTTTCAACAGTACGGAATTGGCATTGTTACCCTTGATAGGTCGGCTTTTCACAATAGCGGGTATGTCGGGAATCCAGGTGACATCGCCCGGTTGCAGCCACCATTTTAGATGCAATGGAAAGGACTTTGCATAGCGGAAAGCATCAAGATAATAGACCGATTGGCCTGTTTTTTTCTGTTCAGAGAGTTTTATGGCTTTCTGTTGAAAGGCTGGAAGGTCTATTTCTGAACGATGAAGTTTGTTGTAATATTCCACACGTTTCGTGATTTCATCCCAATCATTGCCGTGTTGTGCCTTTGAGATAATGGCTTTACGAAACCATGAGAGCAGGCAGTGAGGCATTGAAATCCAAAGGTAAGAGGTAATATAATATCTCAATTTTGAATTTTTCCCACTGTGTAGAATATAGTAGAGTTTACGATTCATCTTCATCTTCTTTGCTCATTAGAAAGTAGGTTTCTTGTCTTTTTCTCATTGAAATTGAGCCAGGATAAGCAATAGTTCAATGTCTGATAGATGTTATTCTTCCTTGCGTCTTACGACCTTTCCATTCTTAACTTCCCAGTTTTTATTAAATTCTTCACGTGTTCTTTTCCAGCGATTATGGCTCCATAGGTAAAGTTCGGGCTGGTTTCGAATTGATTTTTCCAGTTCTTTATAGTATAAATCTGTGATTTGAAAGTCGGCCATCTCTTTGGTGTTACGGCTGATAAGACGCATTTCACAGTTATAGTGGCCTCTTTTCACGCGTGTAACATGGCCATAAAAGAAGGCTTGTCCAGTGTGTTTGACAATTCGTTCAGCTCCCGTGAGCACCGGAGTATCGTGGTGTAGGAAGTCAACCCAATGATGTATGTTCCACCAGAGAGGTACTTGATCGGATATATAGCCTACAACGAGAGGCTTTCCTTCGTGTGTAAACTGGATAATCTTACGTAAAGACTCCTGCATGGGAATGCAATATGCTCCCTGACGCTCGCGAACAAACTTGAAAAGACGGTCAAAGTATTCGTTTTCAAGCGGGTGATAAAGCTGACAACAAAGGGAATTTGGTGCCCAATAAGGCATGGAGGTAATCCATTCCCAGTTGCCAATGTGACCCAGATAAACGCCTATAGACTGTCCTTCGGACAACACTTGATTGAATGTCTCCATGCCCGTGAAAGTCATTCTCTTCATGATTTGCTGCTTGCTTATAGTCATCAGCTTCATCGTTTCGACGAGATAATCACAGAACCAATGGTAGAATTTGTGTTCAATCTCATGCAGTTCAGCCTCTGTTTTCTCTGGGAAAGAGCTGGTTAGATTGCTCCATATCACGGCATGACGATAGCGAACAACGTATGCCATGAGCAGATAGAGCAGGTCGGAAAAGCAATAAAGCAGCCATAAGGGGAGCAAAGACATTGCCCACCAAAAGCCATAAGCGATGGTATAAGCTATATATAACAGTGCTTTTTTCATATTGTTTCGGACAGAACTTAGAGTTTATTCTTCACCATTCGGTACATATATTGATAGATGATGGCCTTGAGTTCGGTCTCCATCTGGTGCTGTTCTTTCACTTTTCCTACGAGGTTATGTTCCATGAGCAGGTCAGTGAGACGATAAATGGCCTTGGTTTGTTTGCCATCCCATTGCAGAACATAACCATATTTCACGTATTGATAGATGCCGTTGAGATAGTTCACGGCCCATGTTTCGTTTGCAGGTGTGCCGAGAAGGTCGGTTCCAAAGGCTATATATGGCCGGTGATAACCTATATAATCAAGTAGTGTTGGCATGATATCTATCTGCTGTGCGATGCCATCCACACGTTGAGGCTTGATGTCACCCGACGGATCATATATAATAATAGGTGAGCAGAAACCTCCTATGTCGGTTTTATATTGTGCATGATCACTTTGGTTGGTGTGGTCACTGGTAAGCACAAAGATAGTGTTCTTGAACCATTTCTGCTTGCTTGCCGAGGCAAAGAACTTGCCAATGGCCATGTCGGTGTAGCGTATGCACTTTTGAATGGGCAGGTGTTCTTCCTTATAAACGTTCTTATATTTATTGGGAACAACGAACGGGTCGTGGCTTGATACAGTGAAAAGTGCCGTCATGAAAGGCTCTTTCATCTCTCCCATCTTCGTGCAATAGTATTGAAGGAAAGGCTCATCCCATATTCCCCAGTTGCCATCAAAGTCCTTATCGCCACCAAAGCGAGGGTCTTCATCATAGTCTTGGCGGCCATAATAGTTTTGAAAACCAATCTTTTTGGAGAATGCCAGAAAGCCCATTGAACCGCGATTTGCCCCATGGAAGAATGCCGTCTGATAGCCCCAATGACTTAAAAGACCAGGTATGCCTGTATAATCATTCATCGAAGCGGGCGTAAGAATAAAGGGCTCACCGAAGCGGGGAATGCTGCAAAGAATGGAAGGCATGCCGTCAATGCTCTTTCGTCCATTGCAGAATGAATAGCGATAGACAAGACTTTTCTCAATCAGACGGTCTACATTGGGCGTATATCCCTTGTATTTACCATCGAAAAAGTCTTTGTTAAAGCCACCGATATATTCTCTTCCAAAGCTTTCAACAATAAGAATAACAATGTTTTTCTTCTTGATTTGTCCCTTCGGAATAGTGATGTAAACGGGCGAATAGACCTTTTCGGCCTCGTAGAGTGATGTGTAATAAGGAGGTATTTCGAAGTCAGATTTGCCAATAGTACGTATTAATGCGAACGGCGTATTAAGCACAACAGCGCAGTCAGTGGGTCGTTCTACAAACTGATTTGCATTGCTTATGGTGATAGGACGCACGCCCGACTGCAGTCCTCCACGGCATCCTGCCACAGTAGCAATACCTGCAAGCGCAAAGCAAACAAAGAGTTTGACCGTGTAAAGCCACCGATCTTTTGCTGAAACAAAGTCGCGATAGTCGGTGCGGGGCATGGCATAGAGTTTCCATACGGCCCAAATGATTACGCCGAACACAAGGAGAAGATACCAATGAGTCAGCGTGTTATGGAGGATGATGCCTGTAATGTTGTTCTCATTGCTAAATTCACGGAATACGCTTGTGGTCGTTCGGCGTAATGTGAAAGGGAAGTAAACGGCATCGGCAAGGTTGATAGCCAATGCAATGGCATTCACAACAACAAACAGCCACTTACAAATGTGATGATATATCGACGTTTCTTTCAGCCAAAGGGGAAAGAGCATGAGGATGATATAGGGGATATGTGTGTAGAGAATGGCTGTGGTGTCAAACATCAAACTGCCCTTTATCCATTGACCGATAGCATCATTCCTGATCCCTTCTGCAAAGTAACTGTAGTTTACCAGCACATAGGTGAGGCGTGCAAAAAAATAGATAAGATAGGCCAACAGCAGGTTGATAATCAATGCTATCGGCGAGGCGAATGTTGATTTTAATAGGCGTTTCATTCTGTTTAATCCTTTCTTTATCTTACACTTGCTGCATATCGTGTAGCTTTTTGTAGTATCCGTTGTTGCGAATGAGTTCTTCATGCGTGCCACGTTCTATGATACGGCCCTCGTGGAGCACGCAGATTTCGTCGGCATTCCTGATTGTTGAGAGGCGATGAGCTACGGCAATAGTCGTTCTTGTCTTCATTAAATGCGTCAAAGCATCCTGTACAAGACGTTCACTCTCTGTGTCGAGAGCTGATGTTGCTTCGTCAAGTATGAGGATAGGTGGGTTCTTCAAGATAGCGCGGGCTATGCTCACACGCTGCCGTTGACCACCCGAAAGGCGTCCACCACGGTCGCCAATGTTCGTGTCGAAGCCGTTTTCGCTTTGCATGATGAAGTCGTATGCGTTGGCTATTCGGGCTGCATTGGCAATTTGTTCATCGGTAGCTTCGACCGTTCCAAACTTGATGTTATTCTTGAAAGTATCGTTAAAGAGAATAGCTTCTTGGTTGACATTGCCGATGAGTCGGCGCAAATCATGAATGCCAAGGTCTTTAACGTTGATGCCGTCTATGAGCACTTCGCCCTTCTGTACATCGTAGTAACGTGGAATAAGGTCGACAAGTGTAGACTTTCCAGAACCACTCTGCCCCACTAAGGCAATCATCTTGCCTTTTGGAATAACAAGGTTGATGTCTTTCAACACCCACTGTTGGTCGTATTTGAACGACACATTGCGGAATTCAATCTCGTGTTCAAAGGCCATGATTGGATGTGGATTGCTCTTTTCCTTGATGCTGATTTCAGCCTTGAGGATTTTATCTACGCGCTCCATACTGGCCAAACCTTTCGGTATGTTGTAGCCGGCTTTCGAGAATTCTTTCAGTGGATTGATGATAGAATAAAGCATCACGAGGTAATAGATGAACTTAGGACCGGTCAAAGTGTGGTTGTTCAGCACAAGCATACCACCCACCCAAAGCACGATAATAATCATAACGGTACCGAGAAACTCACTCATTGGATGCGCCAATTGCTGTCGGATATTCACTCGCATGACGTTTTTACGGTAGTTACTATTGACTTTATCAAACCGTTCGTTCATCAGTTTCTCTGCACAGAAGGCCTTGATGATGCGTAAACCTCCGAGTGTTTCCTCCACCTGACTCATCGTATCGCTCCACAATCCCTGTGCTTCGATACTCTGTGCCTTAAGTTTTCGGCCCACAAAGCCCATGAACCAACCGAATATAGGCACAAAGATAATCGTGAAAAGTGTAAGTTGCCACGAGGTAACAATCAATGCTATGAAGTAGCTGATGATGAGAATGGGGTTCTTGAAAAGCATGTCAAGACTCGCCATAATAGAGTTCTCAATCTCCTGAACATCACCACTCATGCGGGCGATGATGTCACCTTTGCGCTCTTCACTGAAGAAACCAAGCGACAAGGCATTGATTTTCTGATAGAGTTGATTGCGGATATCGCGCACAACTCCTGTTCTAATAGGGATTATCGTGGCTGAAGAAAGGAAGTAGGCTGCGGTTTTAAGCATCGTCATGAAAGCCAGAAGTATGCCGATAATAAGCAGTGTATTGGCCTCTCCTGTCGTTACTATGAAGTGCTGAATGTAGTAGTTGGCATTGTTGGTCAACATTTCTACCATGCTTTCTACACCATGCACATTGTCCCAAGTGATGAGTTTCGTGACAGGTTTTACATCACTTGTCTTAAACAAAATCTGCAAAATAGGGATCAATGTCATGAACGAAAAGATATTCAGCACCGCCGAAAGGATGTTGAATATAACGCTCCACACCAGATATTTCTTATAAGGTGGAACGAAACGGCGCAGCACTTGCAGGAACTCTTTCATACGTCTTCAACCTTTGTTTATTTGATTTCTTCACCAAAGAGCGTAGCACTGGTTGAACCGGTGATGCGCACTTTGATGAATTCACCTATATGGTGATTGCCTTTTTCGATGATAACGGCCTTGTTTTGTTCGGTTCTTCCCATGAGATGATTACGGTCTTTCTTGCTGAATCTCTCTGTAAGAATAACGAATTCTGAGCCTTCATCCTTCTTGTTTTGCTCGCCACTGATAGCGGTCTGCAAATGAATAAGCTCATTCAGTCGGGCAATCTTCACTTCCTCGGATACGTTGTCAGGCAGATGTTTGGCTGCATACGTACCGGGACGCTCACTATATTTGAACATGAAAGCACTGTCGAAGCCCACTTCTTTCACTAAGGAGAGCGTCAATTGCTGGTCTTCTTCAGTCTCATCATGATAGCCTACGAAGATATCGGTGGTCAAACCGCAACCCGGGATGATGCGTTTGATGGCTGCAACCTTGTCAAGATACTCCTCACGGGTGTACTTTCTGTTCATCAGTTTCAGTATCTTGTTGCTTCCACTCTGTGCAGGGAAGTGAATATGCTTACACAGATTGGGTTCTTCGGCAATGGCATGCAGGATGTCTTCTGTCATGTCTTCAGGGTTTGAAGTGGTGAAGCGCACGCGCATATCAGGCACACTCTGGGCCACTTTCCTCAGCAGTTCGGCAAATGAAGTGCCGTTTTCGGGACGCTTTCCATTAGGCAACAGACCATAGGAATTGACGTTCTGTCCGAGCAGGGTAACTTCTTTAAACCCTTTATCATGCAGGTCTTTCACTTCTGCCAAGATGCTTTCCACATCGCGACTGCGTTCTCTTCCGCGTGTGTAAGGCACAATACAGTAATGGCAGAAGTTGTTACAACCGCGCATGATACTTACAAAACCACTCACACGATTGCCGCCAATGCGCTGTGGAAGCACGTTGCGATAGGTTTCGGTTGTAGAGAGATTGGTGTCTACAGTGGCATGTCCGAGTTCGCATTCTGCAATCATTGTCGGCAGATTAAGATAGGAATCGGGACCGCATACGAGGCTTGCATGATGGTTCTTTATTAAGTCATCCTTCACACGTTCAGCCATACAACCGAGCACACCAAGAATGAGTTGGCGTCCTTTCTTCTGTTCTGCATGAAGCGTATCAAGTCGATTATAAATCTTGTTCTCTGCATTTTCGCGTATACTGCAAGTGTTCAGAAAGATAGCATCAGCCTCTTCTTCGTTCTCACAGACGTCATAACCTGCCATCTTCATTACTGAGGCGACCACCTCACTATCGGCTACATTCATCTGACAGCCATAGGTTTCTATGTATAATTTCTTGTTCATAAGTGGAAAGATAGCCTAAAACCCACCCTCATTTCCCTCTCCAAGGGAGAGGAGAAAAAGCTTGAGAGGATCGTTATGGGCTATCTGTTGTTTGCTTTATTGTCTTTATATTTATATCAATTGTATGTCATCATTATTGAAAAATCAATCGTAGTTTCCGCTTTTTACAGTTTCCTTTCCTTTGAAAATTAATGGTTTCTGTTCTTTTAATGCGTTAAACTGGGGGATGCAAGAGGCTTTGAGCAAATGTCATCTCCCATCCCTTCGGGAGGGGCCGGGGGTGAGTTTGAGGTTTGAGGAAAGGCTCAATACCGCATAAAACACTACTCCTGTAATCAATCCTGCTATGGCATCAATGGCGTAATGCGCCTGGATGTAAACGGTTGCCATGCAGAGAACCACGTAGAAAGGCAATAGAGAGAACAGCAGTTTGCGGTTACCGCTGTGCCAAGCCAACAGTATACAGATAGTGCTCACGCCCACATGACTGCTCGGGAAGGCTGCCGTGGGACGCTCACCTGCTGCCTTTGCATCCTCCACAAGGTCGTAGAAGAAGCCTTGTGCATAGCCCGGACTTGGCAGACAGTCTTGATGTGAGTTGAAATAGTCGCCCACATTGGGGAATATTCCCTGTGCTGCGTTGTGCAAACCGATAGCCTTATAATAAAAGGTGGGGCCCACAACAGGCAGTAAGTCATAGATAACATAGTAGAGAAAGAACGAACCCAAGATGATGAAAGCCGTCTTTTCAAATTCTCCGTAGCGTTTGAAGAAGTAGAAAAGCAACACGACTGCAATCATCGGATAATAGGCCGCATAACCGCAATCCATAAGTTCGCTCACGATTGGCGACGGGAAAGCACGCGCAAAATCAAGTGCCGGCTGGAAGCCGAAAAGCTGTTGTTCCCACGTAGCAAAAAGGTGATCAAGGTTTGGAAACATGCGGTTGATCTCGTAGGTATCGGGATACCACCATGCCAACATGCCCATTTGAGCAGCTACGCGGGCAAACATTGTGAGCTTACAAGGCATCATTCGATAGACCGCCCATAAAGCAATGGTCATCGCTCCCACGCGAACACGTCCCCAGATCATAGCGTCGGGATTGACTAATTTGGTAGAAGTGAACAGCACAATCAGCAGTGTAAACGCCATATAAGCTAACACTACCCACTCAAAAGGCAGCAGTCCCTTGTGCTCGGCTGTCCACCCTTTACCCTGCCAAGGCCATGTAAAAGTATTGTTTTTTCTTTTGTTTGCCATTTACAACCAATTGTTCTCGCGATACCAGGCAATAGTTCTCCGCGTGCCTTCTGCAAGGTCTACCTGCGGATGAAAGCCCAATTCGTCTACTGTAGGCTCTATGTTGCAACGCCAGTTGCGCTGTTTCAGAATGTTGTATTTGTCGTTGTTGAGGGCTGAAATCTTACCCGTCATGCGACCGATATGCTCACCAAAGAACGTCACGAGGCGCAAAACCCACACCGGTGCCTTAATCCTGATCCACCAAGGGCGGCCCAGACAGTCGTGAATGAGATTGCTGAAATCGGACGATTGATAGACGTTGCCGTCGCTGAGAAAGTATTTCCGGCCGTCACGTCCATGGTCGAGTGCCAGGAAAACGGCCTGAACCACATCGGTGACATAGACAAACGTAATGTCCTGGCGCTTGAAACCAACCGAAAAGTCGGTGTGTCCCTTGATGCTTTTTGCCATGAGAAAATAGTCTTTCTCGCGTGGGCCATAGACTCCCGTGGGGCGCAGAATGATGTAGGGAAAGTCATTTCCGATGCTGTCTAAGTATTGCTCGGCCATCAATTTGCTTTTACCATAGGCCGTGTTTGGCCGCGGATGGTCGTGTTCGCTTATCTCCTGATAGGGCTGTTGCTCCTTGATTGCACCGAAAACGCTGAGACTACTCAAGTAAACGAAACGGCGGATAGGCATCTTCAAGGCCAATAAAGCCTGCACAAGATGGCGTGTTCCGTCGGTGTTGACTTTGAAGAAGTCTTCTGTATGCAGGCACTTTGTGGCACCTGCAGCATGCACAACATAGTCGAACTCATGTCCGGCCAATTGCTTTTCCAATTCTTTCTGTGAGGATAGATTAAGTTCAATGAAATTGATTCGCTTGTCGGTGAGATACTTCTTCGAACTACTTTGCCTCACAGCAGCCCACACTTCCATCTCCCGACGCAGCGCTTCCTCCACAATAAAGCTGCCAATGAAACCACTGGCACCCGTTACTAATATTTTCATCAAATAGCTATTTACGGGGCAAAATTAATGGATTTTCCATGAATGGCAAAGGATTTTAGGGAATATTTAGCTTTGTGTCGGACTGTCATGTGCCCACAATTATGCATTATAAATTATGAATTATGCATTCATGAAATAGGAAATAAGCTTTTACTCTGCCTGACCTTACAAGGGTTCGGTGGCTTTCTGAGCCAGCACAGGCTATTCAACTGAATGGCGACTATATACCCGTAAACTTCACATTCATTTAAGGTCATTTCATGTTTTCGACCCCCTTGCCTTGCAACTTGCATCAAATGACCTCGCCATCTGCGTCAAGTTACAGCCTAACTTGCGTCAAGTTACGTGGTCATCTGCGTCAAGTTACACGGTGATTTGCGTCAAGTTACACGGTGATTTGCGTCAAGTTGCCACACGATTTAATAGAGATTATCAGATGATTGGATATATATTGTTCTACGGATTACCTATTATTATACAATGACAATGGATGTTGTGTCGTGCGATGAGTGCCATGTTGGGCTATCCTGACTTTCGTTCCTATGGATGATAATGGAGGTTGTGTCGTGTGATGAGGCACTTTTTATGTAGTAACTGCATAGCAGTTATGCTTTTGAAAGTGTGGCAAGATAACAGGCGAGATATGAGCCTGCAATGTAACTGCGTAGCAGTTATGCTTTTGAAAGCCCGTGGTTGGCGAGGAACGAGCCTACCTCGGGAGAGTGATAATATGTGGTTTTCAAACCCGGTACGGGTTTTGTTTTTTCCAATTACGTAGAAGATAAGAAAAAGCTGAACCCGTTCTGGGTTCACTTCATGCGTCTATTCAATCCCCACGTAGGCTCACTTCGCTCGCCAACGTGGGGCTTTCAAGAGCACAACTCGTACCGAGTTGCGAATATGGAAAATGATAATATGCATTATAAATATAAGACTTTTAAAAGCACAACTCGTACCGAGTTACATGCTTATTATCTGTTTTACGGCCACATCTGTATCGGGGTTAACTGCACAACTCGTACTGAGTTGCATGCTTATTTGAATCATTTTACGGCGTAAAGTGACGCAAGTCACACGGTCATCTGCATCAAGTTACGCTGCAATCTGCGTCAAATTACACGGTGATTTGCGTCAAGTTGCAAGACGATTTGACGTGAGTTGTCCCATTATCTGTTTTAGATTTTATAATCTCTTGATAGCCAATGGATTGCTTACGCTTTGAAGTTGAGGATTGATTGAAGCAAGGAAATTTTATATTTTGAAAAGAAAAGCGCAGAAAAGTGCTTGATGAAGAAAATCAACGCCTAAGCAATCACCTCTTAACTGATGTTTGAAATGATGAAATAAAAAGTGGGCTTGTCAATGAAAATCATTGACAAGCCCATGTAATCTGTATTACGATAAATCTTTACAATTATGCGTTTACAGCGTCAGCGAGTTCAGCACCTGCCTTGAACTTAGCCACTTTCTTGGCTGCGATCTTGATTTTAGCCTTTGTAGCTGGGTTGATACCCTCACGAGCCGGACGCTCGTTAACACTGAATGTGCCGAAACCTACGAGCTGAATCTTGTCACCAGCAACGAGAGCTTCTTTGATTGCAGCTGTTGTTGCGTCCAATGCTTTCTTTGCATCTGCCTTGCTTAAACCTGCGCCTGCAGCGATCTTGTCGATCAATTCTGTTTTGTTCATAATTCTGTTTAATTAAGATGATTATTTAATGAATAATTTTCTGTTTATTTGGCAAATATAGATTATTCCTTTCATAAAACAAACAAAAAAGGGAAAAAAGTGGGATAAAAAGTGAAAAATAAGGCTAATCGGCCTGTTTCGGCGCTGATTAAGGGATATTTTTAGTAATTTTGCAGCTGATAACTGCAAATAGATAATTTCTTAAAAACAACGGATATGATGCGTATTCCAACGATAACTAAGAACCTTCTCATTGTCAACGTAGTGGCATTCTTGATGATGTGGATATTTCAAGGAATGAATTTCATGGCCGGAGGACCGATAGATTTGAACAACATCTTTGGTCTTCATTTCTTTCTTGCCTCTGATTTTCATTTTTATCAACTTGTCACTTACATGTTCATGCATGCCAACTTGGAGCATATCTTCTTTAATATGTTTGCCCTTTGGATGTTTGGTATGGTCGTGGAGAATGTGTGGGGACCACGCAAGTTCTTGTTTTATTACATTTTATGTGGTATCGGAGCCGGTGTTTTTCAAGAAGCAGCACAGTTTGTTTCGTTTTATATGACGGTGTCTTCTCAGGTTCCTTCGTTCGCTTTGAGCCAGTTCCCTGAGATTGCACATCAGTTAAGTCCGATGCTCAACAACTGGACAACAGTGGGTGCTTCGGGTGCCGTTTATGCCATTTTGTTGGCTTTCGGCATGATATTTCCCAATGAGAAACTTTTCATTATTCCCATTCCTGTGCCCATTAAAGCCAAGTGGTTTGTGATGATCTATGCGGGAATAGAACTCTTTGCGGCCATGGCAACGACGGGTGACAACGTGGCTCATCTGGCCCATTTGGGTGGAATGGTCGTGGGTTTTTTCCTGATTCGCTATTGGAGAAGACATCCGGGAGCACATTACAACCGCTCCCAAGGACAGCAGTTCTTTAACAACATGAAACGTAAATGGGATAACCGTGGCAAGCAACAAGACTTGGGAAGCACCAATACTCGTGCCAATGGCAATGTTTATAACAGTCATCAGAGCGATTGGGATTATAACCGTCGTGAGCGCGAAGACCAGAAAGAAGTAGACCGAATACTTGATAAAATCCGTAAAAGTGGCTACGATAGTCTGTCTGCCGATGAGAAGCGAAAGCTCTTCGACAGTAGTAAAAAGAACTGATAGCAGGACTTATGTTGCGCAATTTCAAACGTTTTACCCTGCAGGTAGTAGCCGGAGCTAATCTGGCTACTATCTTTATGATGCTCTTTGTGGGCTTCTCCGACCGCTTCAATCCTGTCAATCACCAAGTGTTGGCCAATGCCGGATTGGTGTTTCCGGTGTTTCTTGCCATTAATTTTGGCTTTCTTATTTTCTGGCTTTGCTTCAAGAAGAAGGGAGCTTTGCTTTCTCTTGCGGGCTATCTTGTGTGTTATGTGCCCGTAAGAACCTATATTCCGTTCAATATTCCGCATAGCATTCCCAACGATGCTATCAAGATAATGTCCTACAATGTGTGGAGTTTTGCAGGTTGGGAACGCCATGCTGACGGCAAGTTTCCTATCTTGGAGTACATCAGAGAGCAGCAGCCTGACATTCTTTGTCTGCAGGAAGCCATGACAAATGAGATTGGACAGGCTCGTGTAGACTCGGTTCTTAACAAGATTTATGCCTATAAAGACACGATGAAGTTCTCTCCGTCGAGCGATTGTATAGCGCTTTACAGCCGCTATCCTATCGTTTCCCATGAGCGCATTGTCTATCCTTCGCGTGGCAATCTCAGTGGTGCTTTCGAAATAAAGATAGGCAACGACACGGTGATTGTGGTCAACAACCACCTTGAAACCACGGGACTTTCGAATGAGGATAAACGTGAGTTTAAGTCGATGGTCAAAGGAAATCTGCTTACGTCGGATGCCAAACAAGCCTCTTACCGCTTGATAGATAAACTCGGAGAAGCCTCTGCAAAGCGGGCTGTTCAGGCCGATGCTGTGGCACTATATATCAGTAAGCATTCTGATAGGAGCATGATTGTGTGTGGCGATTTCAATGACAGTCCGATTTCATATGCCCGACATACCATTGCAAAAGGTCTCACCGATTGCTTCATTGCGACTGGAAATGGCCTTGGAGTGAGCTATCATAATGGGGGAATGTATGTGAGGATTGACCATATCATGTGTTCAAAAGATTGGCAACCCTATGGTTGTAAAGTCGACAGAAGCATCGGTGAATCCGACCACTACCCTATCCTTTGCTGGCTTAAAAAGCAAGGAAAACATTGAAAAACATACATTTCATGTGCATAAATTTTACAGACTGCAAGAAAATTTGTATTTTTGCACGTCTGCATACGATAGGTGACACTATTGTGTTGAGCATAGAAAAACAATAAATCAATAACAAATAAAAAGATGCAAAACAAAGGAATTGTAATTTGTACAGCCGTCCTTCTGACGCTTGCAAGCATTTTCTATCTTTCATTCTCGGTTGCCACAAGCTATTACGACAGCCAAGCTGCGAAGCTTAAAGACCCAATTGCGCAGCAGGATTACAAGGATTCTGTGAAGTATCTGGGCATTTACTCTTATCAGAAGTGCTTGGAAACCCAGATTGGATTAGGACTTGACCTGAAGGGTGGTATGAATGTGATCCTTGAGATCTCTGTACCTGACGTGCTTGAAACGTTGGCTGATCACAAGACTGACCCCGCTTTCACTAAGTCTATGAAGCAAGCTCGTGCTGAAGAAGAAACGAGTCAGAGTGATTTTATCTCGCTTTTCTTGAAGTATTATCGTCAGAATGCACCTGGACATCGCCTTGCCGAGATCTTTGCTACACAGCAATTGCAGGGTAAGATCAATCCACAGAGCTCTGACTCAGAAGTAGAGAAAGTGCTTCGTGAGGAAGTTCAGGCTGCCATTGACAACTCTTTCAACGTTGTTCGCACTCGTATTGACAAGTTTGGTGTCGTACAACCCAACATCCAGAAACTCGAAGGGCAGACCGGCCGCATTATGGTTGAGATGCCAGGTATCAAAGAACCCGAGCGCATGCGTAAGCTTTTGCAGGGTAGTGCGAACCTCGAATTCTGGGAAACCTACAATGCTGAAGAGGTAATTCCTTACTTGCAACAGCTCGACAGCCGTCTTGCCAACGATGCTTCCAACGATACAACCACTGCACAACAAGCTCAGAAAAAGGCTGTTGTCAAGGGAGTTAAATTCCAAGTGAAGAATGCTGACAAGGAAACTGTAGCACAGAAGAGCAATGCTCAAATGGAAGCTGCAAAGAAACAGCACCCATTGTTGGCTATGCTTCAGCCTACGGGACAGAATTCTTTGGCGCTCGTTGGCTACGCAAGTGTGCGTGATACGGCAGCCATTGATAAGCTCATCTATGGTCAGACTGCTAAGCAAGTGTTGCCTTCTGACATCAAACTGCTCTGGAGTGCTACTCCGGAAGACGGCATCAAGGCCAAGAACATCTTTGGACTCTATGCAATCAAGGTTACTTCTAACAACGGACAGGCACCTCTTCAGGGTGATGTTGTCGTTGATGCAAAGGACGAATTCAATCACGTAACGGGTCAACCTGAGGTTAACATGACCATGAATACCGAGGGTGCACGACGTTGGGCTGCTTTGACAAAAGCCAATGTCGGCAAGGCTATTGCTATCGTTCTCGATGATGCCGTATATTCAGCTCCGCGCGTAAATGGTGAGATTGACGGCGGTTCAAGTGCTATCTCCGGTAACTTCACGGTTGAAATGACCAAAGACCTTGCCAATACTTTGAAGTCAGGTCGTATGCCGGCGCCTGCCCGTATCGTTCAGGAAGAAGTCGTAGGACCTACACTTGGTGCTGCATCTATCCAGCAGGGAATTGTTTCTTTCGCTATAGCTTTCGTGCTGTTGATTATCTATATGGTGATGATGTATAACTTCATCCCAGGTATGATCGCTAATACGGCGTTGGTTATCAACGTATTCTTCACGCTCGGTATACTTACTTCGTTCCAGGCTGCACTGACAATGTCGGGTATTGCAGGTATGGTTCTGTCGTTAGGTACGGCTGTCGATGCCAACGTTCTTATCTATGAGCGCATCAAAGAAGAGCTACGTGTGGGCAAAGGTATGAAGCAAGCCGTTGCAGCGGGATATAGTAATGCCTTCTCTGCAATCTTCGACTCTAACTTGACTTCGCTCATCACGGGTGTCATTCTCTATGTATTTGGAACGGGACCTATTCAAGGTTTCGCCACAACATGGATTATCGGTATTGTTTGTTCGTTCTTCAGTGCAGTGTTCCTGACACGTCTTGTTTACGAACATCAGCTGAAGAAAGACCGTTGGCAGAACCTCAAATACTGGACAGGTATCAGTAAGAACCTCATGCAGGGCAAGAACTTCAAGTTCATGTCAATGTATAAAGGCACCTTTACTGTTGCTGTTATCGCTGCAATCGTCTTCATTGGAAGCTTCTTCGTGCGTGGTCTTGCACAGAGCATTGACTTCACCGGAGGTCGCAACTACGTTGTTCAGTTCGAGAAATCTACCGAGCCTGAAGAGGTTCGTGAGGTGCTTACTCACATCTTCCCGGGCTGCACTACCGGTGCACTTTCATTGGGAACAGACAACAAGACCATTCGAATTTCTACCAACTATAAGATTGAATCCAACAGTCCTACGATTGATGATGAGGCTGAAACCAAGCTTTATCAAGGCTTGAAGAAGGCCGGACTCATCAGCCAGAAGAGTGTAGAGGCATTCAAGAACCCGGATGTTCGTGCCGGCGGTTCTATCATCAGCAGTTCTAAGGTGGGCCCATCTGTGGCCAAGGACGTAACTTATGGTGCTATCATCAGCGTCATCATCGCTCTTGTTGCCATATTCCTCTACATCCTTATACGTTTCCGCAACGTGGCTTTCTCTGCCGGTTCAACGATTGCATTGGTATTGGATGCACTGACTGTTATCGGCTTGTTCTCGCTCTTGCAAGGCCTGTTGCCATTCTCACTCGAGGTAGATCAGACCTTCATCGGTGCTGTTCTGACCGTCATCGGTTACTCTATCAACGATAAAGTGGTTGTGTTCGACCGTATACGTGAGAACTTAAAGCTTCATCCGAAGCAGGATATACAGGTGCTTTTCAATGACTCTATCAACCAGACACTGGCACGTACTATCAACACCTCATTCTCAACGTTGATTGTGTTGTTGGTAATTCTGCTGTTGGGTGGTAAGAGTATCCAGCCATTTGCTTTCGCAATGACTATCGGTGTCATATTCGGTACGCTCTCTTCTATCTTCATTGCTTCTCCGATTGCTTATCTCTTAATGGGTAAGAGCATCAAGGATCGTCGCACGGAAGAGACTGCAACCGAGGCTGTTGAAGTGAAATAAGCTTATATATAATAAGGTGTAACGCCGTTCGGTGGTGTTGCAGGCAAAATAAAAAGTCCGTAGATGCACAGGCATTTACGGACTTTTTTGTTGCTTTCTCATAGCTTATAAGAAGTAATCCCTATTCTGAAACATCTTTACAAAACGCTTTCGTATTCTTCATGAAACTTTCCTTTGTGCTGAAAATGCCTGAAATTTGAATAGTTTATAACTCGTTATGTATCAACAGTTTATACAAAAAACAGAATGATATCTATGAATGAACCTCGCCATTTGCGTCAGATTACCTTGTCATTTGCGTCAAATCACGTGCTAATAAGCATCAAGTTGTGCGTCAATCTGCCTCAAAAAGCAATGTGTTTTGCGTCAAAATGCGTCACAACTTCCCTTTTCCGGCGTTGCAATCTCTTTCTTTTGGTCTTTATTCCTCTGTTTTTTCGTTCTTGATTTCTCTATTTCCCGTTTTAAAATCTCCGTTTTTTTCAGATGTTTTTTGACAAAGTTTGTTTTTAGAAACAATATCTCTTTAGTTTTTATTCGCGAGTTTTTATGGGTTGAAATATGCCTTGGTATTTCGTTATTCTTTTGAAGCCGTAGTTTAATATCATCCAGTTATCAGTGTGAAACGAAGTTAGGCGTTAAGTCAATGGCGTGTCGTGAATTGCGTAAGTCCTCCTACCTGCTTCGCAGTATATCTTAGAATATTGAAGAATATCTGTGATAATGAACGTCATTTGCTTAGGAATAGCGTTGTATATTCTAAGATATTCTCCGATATTCTTCGATGTCGCTTGCGACGGGGAGGCTTAAAACTCAAAGGAAGGGCCCCCTACCTGCTTCGCAGTATATCTTAGAATATTGAAGAATATCTGTGATAATGAACGTCATTTGCTTAGGAATAACGTTATATATTCTAAGATATTCTCCGATATTCTTCGATGTCGCTTGCGACGGGGAGGCCTGAAGTTCAAAGGAAAGTCCTCCTACCTGCTTCGCGGTATATCTTAGAATATTGAAGAATATCTGTAATAATAGATGTCATTTGCTTATGAATAGCGTGATATATTCTAAAATATTCTCCGATATTCTTCGATGTCGCTTGCGACGGGGAGGCCTAAAATTCAAAAGAAAGTCCTCCTACCCGCTTCGCGGTATATCTTAGAATATTCGAGAATATCTGTGATAATAAATGTCATTTGCTTATGAATAGCGTGATATATTCTAATATATTCTCTGATATTCTTCAATGTCGCTTGCGACGAGGAGGCTTAAAATTCAAGGTTTAGTCCTCCTACCCGCTTCGCGGTATATCATAGAATATAGGAGAATATCCAAGAATATGTATATCATCTATTTTGAAGTAACGTGATATATTCTAATATATTCTCTGATATTTTTCGATGTCGCTTGCAACGGGGAGGCCTGAAACCTAAGGGAAGGAGTATTCATTTAATGGCAATCAACAACCGTTCGGTGGCTTTCTAAGCCACCGAAAACAGCTGAGTATCATGTGGAGTTATCTCGTTGTTTCCTACAACAGCTTCGTGAACTTCTCGGGAAGCACGGGCATTGCACCCACCTGTGTACACACATAGGCACTCACATCAACAGCGAGTTTATGCGCTTCTTTGATAGACTTTCCTGCAAGTGTGGCTGCACAGAAAGTCGCGGTGAAGCTGTCTCCGGCTCCAACGGTATCGGCAATCTCTACAGTTGGCGTCTCCTGGAACGACTTTGTAGCCGGTGCAAAGACATAACTTCCGTTGACACCACAGGTCAATACGAGCATCTTCAGATTGTACTTACCGAGGATGAGCCAGCATTTGTTCTCCATGTCCAAGCCCGGATAGCCGAAAAGTCGACCGATGGTGACGAGTTCTTCATCGTTGATTTTCAGGATATCACAGGCAGTAAGCGACTCTTTTATAATCTCCTTGGTGTAGAAATTCTGTCGAAGATTGATGTCAAAGATCTTCAGACAGTCCTTTGGAGTGGCCGCAAGGAAGCGCTGAATGGTTTCGCGTGAGGTGCTGTTGCGCTGTGCCAATGAGCCAAAGCATACGGCACGGGCATTCTTTGCCACCTCTTCAATCTCATCGTTGAACGGAATATTGTCCCACGCTACATTCTCCTTGATGTCGTAAGTGGGTACTCCCTCTTCGTCGAGCGTCACTTGTACGGTGCCTGTGAGATAGTTCACGATAGGCATAATGTAGTTAAGTCCGGCCTGATCGAGTTCTTTTCGTGTCTGATCCCCCAGGATGTCATTGCCTAAAGCGCTGATAGCGATAGCGTCAAAACCGAACTGATGGGTGTGATAAGCAAAGTTGGCAGGTGCTCCGCCAAGCTTTGAACCTTCGGGTAAGCAGTCCCATAATGCTTCACCGAGACCGACAATAAATCTTTTCTGCATAAGGTAATAATTAAAAAAATGCCCCATAACACCCACCCTAACCCTCCCCAAGGGAGGGAACGCTTGATAGCGTGGGTCTGTTTGAGTTCGTTTTCAGGAGTTCAGAGCACTTGGTTATAATGTTATTGGTTGTTTTATATCTTATTTTCAGCATGTGAAAGCTTTCTCAAAGAAGTGCTCCCTCCCTTGGGGAGGGTAGGGGTGGGTTTATGAAAGGCTCCTTATATACGTGAACAAATACACTACTCCCACTGCCATTACAGCCACTGCGCCGGCTTGCCCCACGGCATCGCTGGCCAATCCCATGAATAATGGGAAGACAGTTCCACCGAAAAGACCCATGATCATGAGTCCACTTACCTCGTTTTTCTTTGTGGGAACGCATTCCAAAGCCTGTGCAAAGACCATGGAGAAGACATTGGAATTGCCGTAGCCTACAAGGGCTATAGCCGTGTAGAGCATCCATTTCGTTGTGCCGAAATAAAGTCCTAACATGCTCAAAGCCATCATCACGACACTGATAATGAAGAAAGTTCGTGTCTTCATGAAACGCAGAATGATGCTTCCGGTGAGGCATCCTAAGGTACGAAAGAGGAAGTAGAAGCTCGTTGCGGGGGCTGCGGCACTGAGTGTAAGGCCGAGTTTCTCCTGCAATATCTTTGGTGCTGTCGCATTAACGCCTACGTCGATACCCACATGACACATGATACCGATGAAGCTTAACAGTACAATCGGTGTGCCCAGAAGCTTGAAACAGGCAATATATTCATCGGCAATATTGCGCGAAGGAAGTTCATTTTCAACGATAACAGCTTCCTCTTCAATCGGTGTTCCTGACAGAAGTAAGGTGGCAATAACGCCAATGACCATGTAGATAGGGAAGAGAATGCGCCATCCCAAGCCAAAACTTGGCAGGGCTGCAGTGGCACCCCATGTGGCAAGATAAGGCGCAAGGAATGATGCTATGGCCTTGATAAACTGGCCGAATGTAAGTGTACTGGCCAGATTTCCACCCTTGATGACGGTTGAAACCAATGGATTGAGCGAAGTTTGCATGAGTGCATTGCCGATGCCGAGCAGTGAGAAAGCAATCAACATCAGTATGAAACTCTCGCCAAAGAGAGGCAACAGCAGTGAAATAAAGGTGATGATGAGTGACAGCAGCACGGTTTTCTTGCGGCCAATCTTGTTCATCAGCATGCCCGTAGGCACTGAAAAGATGAGAAACCAGAAGAAAACAAGAGAGGGAAATATGTTTGCCTGTGCGTCATTTAGCCCCAGGTCGGCCTTTACAAAGTTGGATGCTGTGCCTACAAGATCAACGAATCCCATGGCAAAGAAACATAGCATCACGGGAATAATGGCAAGTTTGTTGGTTTTATCCATAATGTTAAAAGGTTTAATGATTAATGATTGCTTGTTGCAAATATACCGTTTATATAGGAATTTACATAAGAAAAATCGTTCAAAATGTGTTAAATAGTTGACGATGTAACTATATTACACGATGTTGAACGATTTTTCTCAGGATTTATTTTAATGTGTAAATAACTGTCCGAGCAGTCCCTTTGACAGTCAGTTTGTCGTAGGGATTGGTAGGGAATACAAGGTTGGTCATGGCCATTTTGCCTGTAGCGTCGAATGCTTCAATGCTGCATTTGTCGATGAAGACACGCAACTGGCTGATTGTTCCGTGGGTAGGAGCAACGGTTGTGGCCTTGAACATGTCGCTGAAAGCAGTGTTTCCACTTTGTGCTCTGTCCATATTGAAAGTGCGTTCCTTGGGATTGTAGGTCATCACCACCTGTTCGTGCTTGTCATTGCTGAGCGTGATTACCGTAGGTTTCGACTGCGATTTAATATTGATGACAAGCTCACAGGCCTCTGTAGGCTTGCCGGTCTTTGCACCGCGCAAGGCAAGAAGCTCCTTGGAAGGCACTACGCTGACATAGGTTTCGCCACCATCGGTGAAGAGACCAAGGTCGCGTGGCACGGAGTTGGCACTGCGAAACTGCATCGTGGGCACTTGGTTGGCATACTGCCAGTTGCTCATCCAAGCTATCGCCACATGCCGGTTGTCGGGTGCATTGTCGAAAGTGACGGTGGCATAATGGTCTTTTCCATAGTCCATCCATTTCGTTGTTTCGGGTTTACTCTCGCAAGTGAACTTATGACCATCAAAAAATCCCACGAAATATTGTGTGGCACTGCCACCGAAAGGGCCACCAGGATTGATGTTACAGATAAGCAACCACTTCTCTTTCCCTGTTCCGTTGACAGGTAGTTTCATGAGGTCAGGGCATTCCCATACACCGTCGTGATTGCCGTATCCATGTCCGAATGAACTTTCAAGTGTCCAGTGTTTCAGGTCTTTTGAACTGTAGATGTTCATTTCCTGACCTGCTGCAAGGATAAGATTCCATGCCTTGATATCTTCATTCCAGAACATGTGAGGGTCGCGAAAGTCGGGAATATCCGCCGTGAGCACAGGGTTGTTGGCATGCTTCGTGAATGTCTTTCCGTTGTCAGTGCTGTAAGCTATACTCTGCATCTGACTTGCTCCGGCTGATGTGTACATGGCAACAACGGCGCCATTTCCAAAGCCGGCAGTGTTGTTTTTGTCGACAACTGCCGAGCCACTGAAGATAGTTCCCAATGCATCGGGACGGATAGCATCGCCTTCAAACGTCCAATGTACGAGGTCTTTCGATGTGGCGTGACCCCATGTCATGTTCTCCCATTGTGAGCCATAGGGGTTGTGCTGGAAGTAGAGATGCCACACCCCATCCTTATAGAACATGCCATTGGGGTCGTTCATCCAGCCCCATAAGGGGGTATGATGATAGATGGGGCGATACTTTTCGCGGTTGGTGGTATCGAAACTGTCGCTGGTCTTGAGTTCTTTCCAAGCCACAAAGTCTTTGATAGAACCAGTGGAACGGCGGTTATTTGAGAATGTGATATCGATAAGAATCTCGCTGTCTTGGTTTTCATCCAGTTTAAGCGGAACGCTATAATCAGTCTTGTCTATCGCCAATCTGCAGTTGAGTTCTTTCACCACTTGGTTATTTTTGATGATGCGCAAGTGGGCATTTTCTTCCTTTTCCTCTATGGGTAAGAGCAGGAATTTGTGCTTCTGCTGGAGACGGTAAAAGGCATGGTTGTCGCTAAGCACATGCAAAGCTCCAGGTGTTTGCGCTTGAACTGTGAGTGATGAAGCGGCGCAAACGGCTGCCAACACTAAATTATGGAGAGTTCTCATCATAGTTCCTTATTTATTTTAATTATTAATTGTAGCCTTTATTCTGTGTGTACAGCCCTGGAATATAATAGAGTTGGTTGTAGGGAACAGGGAAGAATTCATTCTTTTCAGGTGTGAAGTGTGCATCTTTATAATATTGTGCAAACTTCATTCCCTCGTAATCATCTTTCACTTCTGTCTCGAAATAATGGTTCAAGGTCTTTGAAGCAATACCCCAACGGCGTAGATCAAAGAAGCGTTCATGCTCCATTCCCATCTCTAACCGACGTTCCCAACGTAGACACTTGCGGGCTGTTTCCTTGTCGGCGAAGTATGAACTTGGATAGAGAGCTATTTCACATTGGTCGGCAGCATAGGCAATATGCTTGTTGATAGAATTGGATGCACGCTGCCGAATGGCATTGATAATCGTGCGAGCCTCTGTCAAACGCCCAAGCTCAATGAGTGCTTCTGCACGCATAAGCATTACATCTGAGTAGCGGAAAACGTATTCATTCATGGCAAAAGCCTGCCAAGGTGAGTTGTAGGTTTCGCCCTTACTGCGTTGCGGAACTTCTTTTAAAGATGTGTAATAGCCATAGTCATTTGGGTTACGGGAGTTCCTTTTCGTGAGTGTATACTGCTTTTCATACTTGTAAGGGAACGTAGGCATACCCACAGTATGGAACAAACGCGGATCCCATTTCTGTGTGGTTGGGTGACCATTCACAGGGTGCGCTGGTGTCTGATCAAAGTCTTCGAATTCAGGAAGACCATTTTTAGTCTTGAAAGCATCTACGAGATTCTGTGATGGTTTGTGGAAATCCCAGCCGCAAGACCATATTCCCCAGCAGCCATTCAGCGTGTTAGACCAGTTAGCTCTGCCGAACTTAGTGTTGTCATCTTTATAGTCAGAGCATTGTACAGCAAATATAGATTCTTTACTGTTCTTATGTTCTGGTAGGAAAATATCACCATAATCTTCAAGATAACCATAGTGAGAATGGCTCACAACGTCGGTGTAATCAACAACTTTCTGCATGTAGGATGTGTTGATGTGAGATATACCTGTTGTCTGTTCATAGCCGTCACCCCAAGCTAATTGTAGATAGCATTTAGCTAAGTAAGAGGCTGCTGCAATCTTGTTTACACGGCCTCCTTCTGTCTGTGTTTCAGGCAGAACGTCGTATGCAGTTTGGAAATCGGCAATGATTTTCTCAAATAGTTGTTGGTAAGTAAATGCATCGTTGTGCGTCTGTTCCTGTGTGTTATTCTTGAAAACTTCCTCGTCAATCCATGGCACCTTGCGGAAAACGGTAATCAACTTATAATAGAAATGTGCACGCAAGAACTTCACTTCAGCGATGCGTTGCTTTGTTTCTGTTTCCCCTAACTTTCTGTTTCCGTATTTATTGAGAGATACTAAGGCGCGGTTACAGCGTGAAATGGCAGCGAAAAGTCTATACCAGAGTTCGTCTAACGGGCCAATAGTTGAGGTCATGTTTTTCCATATTTCGAAGGGATGATAATCGGTATCATTGACTCCGGAGCCTCCTTTCAGACAATCGTCTGATGTTACATCGCCGTATGTCCAGAGGTTAAATGGATACTGATACCAGCAATCTCCCAGCATAGCATAGGCACTATTGGTCATTGCTTCTGGGTCAGAGAAAGCCTTGTTTTCATCAACTACAGCTGTTGGTTTATAGTCGAGAAAGTCGTTGCAGCCTGAAAGTGTGAAACTGCCTGCAAGCAATAAAATTGCAATATATGATTTTTTCATTTGTCTAAGTATTAAAATAGTTTAGAAACCAACTTGTAAACCAAAAGAAATTGAAGTTGGAATTGGATAGTTCCAGTTTGGATTTTCTGGATCTGAACATGTCAGACTGCTGCTTTTGATTGTCAACAGATTCTGCCCAGAGATATAAATGCGTGCACTTGTCATCATTATTTTAGCGAGTAATTCCTTTGGAAGATTGTAACCAAACTGTAGCGTACGTAACTTCAGATAAGATCCGTTCTCAACAAAGTAAGAAGAAACACGTCCTTCGTCTGCACTATTTCGTGTGGTAAGTGCAGGAATAGTAGCGGAGGTGTTGTCAGTAGTCCATGCACCAAGCATACGGCTTCCTTTGTTTGATCCAGGGTCGGTTATGCTCCAAAAATCGGTCTGGAACTTCTGATTATTATAGACATCTTGGTTACAAACGCCCTGCCAGAACATGGTTAAATCAAAGTTCTTGTAGTTCAAGCCAACGTTTAAGCCATAAGAGAATGCTGGAACTGGGTCAAAAATCCATGTCTGATCTGCCGATGTTATCTTGTTATCGCCATCAAGATCCCTGTATTTCAAACCGCCTACACGGGCATTGTCCTGACCAGAATGGTTCACTTCATCTTGGTTCTGATAGAGTCCCTCGGCTACGTAACCAACGATTGAACCATAAGATTTGTGTGATTGAACGAGGTTTTCCTTTGTAGTATGCGCATAAGAGCCCGTTGTTGACGCAGGTAAACTGGTTACTCTGTTACGGAAGAAATCAAGACTTCCATTCACATCTACACCCAAGCCATTGGCAAAGGTCTTGCGATAACCGATGGCAAACTCCATACCCCAGTTGCGCAGTGAAGGTCCGTTCGACCACGTTGCACCACCTTCTCCCATTGCGCCGAGATAGGCAGGATTGATTAACATGTCGTTGACATTCTTGATATATGCATCCACATTTCCATATAATGAGCCAGAAAAGAGCATATAGTCTACACCTATATTATATTGTGTTGCAGTCTCCCATTTCAGATTTGGATTGGCTGTTTGGATAGCTCTGTAGCCAGAGGGGAATGTTCCAGAGCCTGCCATGTGAAGGTCGTAGGCAGTAGAAGAGACACGATCTAAACCATAATCGCGTACATAAAGGCCGAACTGGGCATTATTGTCGATAGCTTGATTACCGGTCTTACCCCAAGAAAGGCGAAGTTTCAAGTCGTCAAGCCAATCTTTCTTCAACAGTTGTGAAATACGGAAACCTAATGAAGCGGCAGGGAATGTACCCCAACGGTGATTGGCACCAAAGCGAGAAGAACCGTCATAGCGAATGGTGAATGAAGCTAACAGCAAGTCTTGGAAATTGTAATCCACTTTGCCAAAGAATGAAGCCAGACGGTAACCTACCTTTGCACCGCTGTTGCGCATGGTTCCTGTTGCTGCATTAGGCCACATATAGTCTATATCTTCAAGGGCATAGTCTTCTGAATAAGCATTGAAGTCCACTATGCTCTGCTTGTTGATTTCAGAGCCGGCGAGTATCGAGAAGTTATGTTTCTGAAGCGCAAAGTTATAATTCAAAGTGTTCGACCATGTATAGTTCACGTTGTTTGTCTGTCCAAGACTGGTCTTAGCCAAGTTGTTTTTCACAACATCAGATGTGAAAGTGTGGGTTAGCGCATTGATGAATGAGGTTGTGAAATCAAGTCCGAAGTTTGAGCGGAACACCAGGTTCTTCAGTGGTTTAATATCCACAAAGGCATTACCGAATACTCTCCAATAGTCTAAATGGTTATCTTTGTTATGATATTCCTCGCGAACAGGGTTCTGACGGTCACTCATTCCACCTACAGGACCGGCAAAGGTCACGCCGTCAATCTCATATACTGGTACTGTTGGAGCCATTTTCAAAGCATTCTCCATCGGTGCACAATCCACTTGTTTCGTATAGGTAAGGGTGAAGTTCTCACCCACGGTAACCATCTTGTTTAAATTGTATGAGGCATTCATACGTGCCGAGATGTTCTGGAAATCTGTATATTTCAAGATACCATCGTTCTTCTTGTAACCCAAGGAGAACATAGCTGAATGTTTCTCATTGGCATGAGAAAGAGATACATTATAATTGCGGGCAAAACCTGTTCTTGATATTTCATCCACCCAGTCAGTATCTGAAAAGTGCATGGTTTTCTTGCTGTTGATGAAGCCGTCATAGCGTCCATTGACTGTATAGTCCACATATTTTGACTGTGCCGGATTCCATACGGTGATAGAAGTTCCATTGGCTGCATTGATGTCAAGGCCATAGTTTTGGGCATAGATTGCAGGATCAAGGCCATCGTTGAGGGCTGCCTGCACCATTGCCGTAGCATATTGGCGCGTGTTGCTAAGCTTCATCTTGGACTGGTTGGTATAGAATTGTGCCGTGAGGTTGGTTGAGAAGTCTACCTTTACCTTGTCACCTTTCTTTCCTTGCTTGGTCGTAATGATGATTACACCATTAGCCGCGCGTGATCCATAGATAGAAGCTGAAGCTGCATCTTTCAGCACCTGCATGCTTTCAATGTCACTGGCATTGAGTGAGTTCAGGGCAGAATTCGTAGGCACACCATCTACAATGTAGAGTGGATCCTGTGAAGTGTTAAACGAACCAATACCGCGTATTCTCACAGTTCCTGCTCCACTTGGTGAGCCATTGACCGTAATGTTCATGCCAGGAACTTTACCTTGAAGCGCACGCATAGGGTCTGTGTCAGGTGAAGTCTTGAGTGCATCAGTTGAAACTACGGCTACAGAACCCGTCAAATCGGCTTTTCTTTGCGTTGTGTAGCCTGTCACTACGACCTCGTTCAACAGTTTTGATTCTTCTTTCAGTGTGATTTTCAGATTTGGAGCTGCTTTAACATCTTGGGTTACATAGCCGATGTAAGAGATAATAAGGAGTGAACCTTGCTTAACATTCAGTTTGAAATTACCGTCAATGTCAGTGACAATACCGTTTGATGTGCCTTTTTCAATCACCGAGGCACCGATAATCGGGTCGCCATTAGCATCGACAACAGTTCCCGAACATTCTGTTTGCGCAAATAAGATTGAGCAACAGAACATGAGCATTGTGCTCAGGATGAGTCGTTTCAGATTGTTCATTGTTATAAAGTTTAGGTTGATAAAATTCTTCGTAGATAATGATTTTCCAATTGGTATGATATTTTCCGACCGGGTTTCGTAGACCTAAGGCCAGGCCGGTTGTTACGATGTCGAGAGCAAAGATAGTTGCTAATAAAATTAAAAACGTGCAATAATCGTTCAAAAGCTAAAAAACATGTTACATGAAACAAATCTTTTAGCATTTGTTTTAAATGTTATATAAATGGCATTCAAACAGAAACGGGCTTGTTTTCCGCCACATGAAATCCTGCATTCATCATGGTTTAATCATCGAAGAGGCTTTCCTTTTAATTGCAATATTTCTTTTGATTTTACCAAATTTAATGCTATCTTTGTCACATCCTTACATAGAAAGACAAAGTATGAACAAGATTTCGTCTTTTATTCTGACCTTCATGGGTTGCCTTATGATATGCTCTTGCAACAGCAGGAACAGCAAGCAATATGTCATCGGCGTATCACAATGCTCGGAAGACATTTGGCGTGACAAGCTCAATCAGGAACTTCGGACGGCCACTTACATGGAAGACGGTGTGACGATGCGGTTTACTTCGGCCGACGATAACGATAAACGACAGATCCAACAGATAGAACAGTTCATAAAAGACGGTGTCGATTTGCTGATTATCTCGCCCAATCAGGCCCATGCCATTACGCCTGTTGTCGACAAAGCTGTGGAGAAAGGCATTCTGGTTATCCTCTTCGACCGCAAGACTGACGGTAAATATACGGCATTTATCGGGGCTGACAACGTGGAAGTTGGACGTCAGATGGGTGACTATGTGGCCCGACAGCTCGACTATCATGGTAATGTTATTGAGCTTATGGGACTCAAAGGGTCGTCTCCCGCCATTGAACGTCACCGCGGTTTCATAGAGCGTATCAGCAGATATCCGGGCATTAAACTCGTTGAAAGTCTGCAAGGTGACTGGACAAAAGCCAGCGGTCGCCGTGCCATTCAAGCTTTCAGCCAACGCCATGGAACAGCTTCATGCGCCACGATAACCTGTGTTTTTGCGCAGAACGACCGTATGGCCATGGGCGCACGTGAGGCAGGTGTGCTGCCGAAGAATACTTTGTTCTGCGGTGTCGACGCTCTTCCCGGCGAACAGGGAGGCATGAAATTAGTGGCCGACAGCGTGCTTTCAGCCTCTTATATCTATCCAACGCGTGGTGATTTGGTGATGAAATTAGCCATGAATATCCTCAATCATCGCCCTTATCAAAAGGAGAACTTGCTGCAATCAGCCCTCGTCACGCCCGATAAAGCACCACTGATGCTCATGCAGGCCGATGAAATGAACATGCAACAGCAGCGCATTCAGAGCCTGCACGAGCGACTTGACACGTTCTTCATGCGCTACAATCATCAGAAAGTCTATCTGTTGCTCACGCTTATCATCCTTGTTCTGTTCGTAGGTATCTTCTTCTATGTCTATCGCATGGCCCTTTATCGCCACCGTATGACCGAGAAAAGCATCACCGAAAAGCTGCATCACTACATGCAACTCCATGAACAGCGCGCACAATTGGAGCGACATCTCAGGTTGGCAAATGTCCCTCAGCCCGATGAAGTGCTTGATAACGACACGGTTTTCATGAATAAACTCTTCGAATGTATCATCAAGAACCTTGCCAACTCAGAGTTCAATGTCGAAATGTTAGCCTCACAGTTGGACATGAGTCGTGTGCAACTCTATCGCAAAGTGAAGAGTGTCACCGAATCTTCTCCCGTTGAAATCATTCGCATCACACGCTTGCAACAGGCCGACCGACTCTTGAAGCAGGGTGGAATGAATGTCTCTGAGGTTTCTTATCGGGTGGGTTTCTCTTCGCCCTCCTATTTTTCGAAGTGCTATAAAGAGCAGTTCGGACACGTGCCTACAGCCTCGAACGGACATGCAAAAGCGTTGGACGAACCTAACGCATGACTCATGAAAAGATGGCTGTATGTGCAAATCGTCTTGCAATTTGCGTCAGATGACCGTGTAACTTGACACAGATTGCACTGCAATTTGCGTCACTTTACGCCGTAAAATGACTCAAGTAAGCGTGCAACTCGGTACGAGTTGTGTGTTTGAAAGCCCCACGTTGGTGAGCGAAGTGAGCCTACGTGGGGATTAAATAGACGCATGAAATAAACCCGGAACGGGTTCAGCTTCTTCCAAATAAAAGGAGTTATAACCCATTAATCTCTGATTTCGTATAACAAAATCGTAAAAACGTGGGGGATGAAAGGTATCAACAACTGAAGATTTCGCTATCTTTGCAAAAACCAATTCATAATCTTATGCCACAATATCTCAACCAAATCCTTGTGCATTGCGTATTTCATAAACATGCAAAAGCCGTCACCATTCAAGCACAAGACCAATTACCGCTGAATCAGTTCGTCATGCAAACCTGTCATTTCTTACATTGCCCTTGTCTCATTGCCAATGGTGTTGCCGACCATCTGCACTTCTTATTGGTGCTTGCTACTAATACATCAATAGCTGATGTGGTGAAAGAGGTGAAACGGAAAGCCACACTCTTCCTGAAAGAGCGCAATTCTTCTTATTACCATTCCTTTTGTTGGCAAGGCGGATATGGTGCATTCAGCGTTTCAATAAGGCACAGAGATAGTGTATATCAATATATCTATCAACAGCAAGAACACCATAAAAAGATTTCGGCAAAAGATGAGTTTGAATCACTGTTACGCAATGCAGGCATCACAAAATACGATGAAAAATTTTATTGGAGCACGTGAATGAGGAAAAAGCTAAACCCATACTGGGTTTATTCGGCACACACATTTTCACCCCACGTTGGCTCACTTTGCTCGCCAACATGGGGCTTTCAAAAGCATAACTGCTTTGCAGTTACGTTGTAGGCTCATATCTCGCCTGTTATCTTGCCACACTTTCAAAAGTATATCTGCTATGCTGTTGCTATATGGAAAATACCTCATCGCACAACACAACCTTCATTGTCATCGTATAATGATAGGTAATCTGTAAAACAATATATACCCAATCATTTGACAATCTCTATTAAATCATGAGGCAATTTATACTATATCATGTGGTACTCTTCACCCTATTGTTTCATCATAATGACCATGTGGTAAGATAGCAGGCGAGAGATGAGCCTGCAACTTGCGTCAAAACACCGTGTAATTAGCGTCATATTACCATGTAACTTGCGTCAAGTTACGCGCTGAAGTGACGCAAGTTAGGCTGTAATTCGACTCAAGTTACAAGCTGACTTGATGCAGATGGCCACACGAACAGAATTTACGGATCAGGCAAGAAGAGTTATGCCCTATTTTATTAAGTATTGCTTGAACATGGAAATGGCCTTTTCAAGCGGCGCATCTCCCCTACTCTCATGCGCAAATTCCCTGTCAGCGAGCTTCTTCTTCCTGCTGCCATGCGTCCCATTCTTTCATGGCTTCCTTCCAGTCGGTGGCTCCGTTGTCGAGTGCCTGCTGTTCTCTTGCGGCCTCATCGCGGGCTTTGTCGCGCGCACGTTTGGCCTTCATGTCGGCTATGGTGGCCTCATCGAGGATTTGGATTGCACCACGACGAATGGCTTCCTGCAGTTCTTCTTCGCCAAAAGCCTTACCGGGTTCGTTGAAATCTGAGATATTAAATTCGTAGCCTACGCGCAAATCATGACGTATCAGCTTTTGTTTGAGGCGGTTTCCTGCATTCTTCAGGCGCAGCAACTTACCGATTTCGTTGATTTCCTGTTGTGAGAATTTGTTTCTTCCCATGGGTTGTGAAGGGCTGTTTAGGGTTATTCTTTGATTTTTCTGATAAGGGTAAGCCCGTCGCGTAGGGGCAGGATGACTTTCTCCACGCGTTGATCGGCCTGCACATGGTCGTTGAAAGCACGGATGCCGAGCGTCTGTTGGTCGTGGTCGTAGGCTGAATCAATGACATGACCATCCCATAATGTATTGTCGGCCAATAGGAAACCACCCACTCGGAGCAGCTTCATCGCCATTTCATAAGTCTCGATATAGGTGCGTTTGTCACCGTCGATAAAGGCCATGTCGAAGGTAATTCCGAGTTGTGGTGCCAGCAAGTTGGCGTCTCCAATGGTAAAGATGATCTTGTCAGCAACGGGAGATTGCGCTATCCATGGCCGTGTGAAGTCTTCCATTTCGTCGTTGATTTCAAACGTATATAGCTTGCCGTCGTCGTCTAATCCCTCGGCCATGCAGAGCGCACTGTAGCCACTGAACGTGCCCACTTCAAGGATGCGCTTCGGTCGAATCATCGTGACGAGCATCTTTAATAGGCGTCCTTGAATGTGTCCGCTGGCCATTCGGCCGTGGATAGTGTGGATGTTTGTGGCGCGATAGAGGCGGTAAAGATAGTCGTCTTCGGGGTCGATATGCGTCGAGATATAGTCGTTGAGAGACTCTTCCACCTGCTGAAGCGCTGCAAACTGCTGTTCTCCGTGTCTGTTCATTCCCTATTCCACCTTTGATTTATGGGCAATAATGCCGTCAATGGCCATGGCGTAGCCGTGCAAGCCGAAGCCGCAGATGACGCCGAGACAGGCCGGACTGAGGAAAGAATGATGCCGGAAGCCTTCCCGTTGATGCACATTACTGATGTGAACCTCGACAACCGGGCACTTCAGTGAACGGATACAATCCTGCAAGGCAATGCTCGTATGGGTGTAGGCTCCGGCATTCAGCACGATACCGTCAACGCTGAACCCCACTTCCTGAAGTTTGTTGATAAGCTCACCTTCAACATTACTTTGGTAATAATGAAGCTCAATATCGAGAAAACGCGCCTGAAGCGTGGGCAGATAGTCCTCAAATGAGCGGTTACCATAAATGTCGGGCTCGCGCTTCCCAAGCAAGTTGAGGTTGGGCCCATTGATGATTTGTATCTTCATATATTCGTTTTTTTTATTTATCTTTGCAGAAGTAAGGACGTAATAGAGAGCAGAAGCGCTCGTTTCTTACACGTTCCTGTAGCAGCAAAAATAATAAAATAAATGGAAACCGACAAGAAAAGCAGTGCCAATGTGCTGAAGTCTTACCTGCGTTATCTGAAGTTAGAGCGCAATTATTCACAGAACACGCTCGATGCCTACAGTCATGACATCACGTGGCTCATGGACTATTGCAAGCGCGAAGGACTCGAAATGACGGCTTTGCAGCTTGAAGATCTGCAGCATTTTGCAGCTACTTTGCACGAGTTTCAAATTGGTCCGCGCTCACAATCACGCATCTTGAGTGGTATCCGCTCGTTTTATCGCTTCCTTTTACTTGATGGTTACATCGAAACTGACCCCACAGAACTGCTCGAATCTCCTGCTTTGGGACAGCATTTACCCGAGGTTCTGTCGACAGCTGAAGTCGATATGCTGGAACAGAGCATAGACCTCAGTAAGCCGGAAGGCCAGCGTAACCGCGCCATTATTGAGGTGTTGTTCTCCTGCGGACTGCGAGTTTCAGAGCTTGTCAACCTGAAACTCTCCCAACTTTACCTTGATGACGGCTTCATTCGCGTGCTCGGCAAGGGTTCGAAAGAGCGGCTTGTGCCCATTTCTCCACGTGCTATTAAGGAACTTCAACTGTGGTTTACCGACCGTGTTCACCTCAATATCAAACCCGGTGAAGAGGATTTTGTGTTCTTGAACCGTCGTGGTCATCACCTCACTCGCACCATGATTCTCATCATGATCAAGCGACAGGCAGAAGAAGCGGGTATAAAGAAGACCATTTCTCCCCACACCCTGCGCCATAGTTTCGCCACTGCGCTGCTCCAAGGTGGTGCTGATTTGCGAGCCATTCAAGCCATGCTGGGCCATGAGAGCATCGGAACCACCGAGATTTATACGCATATCGACACGACAACTCTGCGTGAAGAAATCCTTAATCACCACCCAAGGAACATGAGGAAGAATGTGGAATGAGGAATGAGAAGTGTGGAGTTTATCTCCCCACAAAGCCTAACGACAACACGCTTACTTTGATATCGCCTGCCTTGGCGAGTTCTTTTGCGCAGGCAAGCATCGTGGAACCCGTGGTGATGACATCGTCGATAAGAAGCAGATGACGCTCAACGATGCGCTCTGGATGCTGCAATCGGAAGGCATCTTTCACGTTCTCGCGGCGCAGTTCGATGCTCTGTTGAGTCTGGCTGCCGTCAAAACGTATGCGTTTCAGCACTTTGTTTTCAATGGGAATGTGTGTGATATGTGCCACACCTTCGGCAATAAGCAGGCTTTGATTATAGCCACGCTCGCGCATTCTGCCTTTCGTGAGTGGCACTGGGATAATCAAATCAATGCCTTCAAAGAAGCCGTTAGCCTGCATTTCGCATGCCATCATCTCGCCAAGTTGGTGACCAATGGCTGCGCGGTGATGATATTTAAGGTCGTAAATAGCGCGACTGGCAGGCGATTTTGCCGAATAATAGAACCAAGCGGCAGCCTTTTCAATGGGCACTTGCTTCCAAAAAATGCGGCAAAGTGGGTTGTCGAATGGCGAAAGGGCATGGTCAGTGCGTGGCAAATGGCGGTTACATGGGGCACAAATCACCTTTTCTGTGACGGTCAACCGACTGCCACAGACAGCGCACAAGCGTGGTGCAATGAGGTCGAAAAACCTGTCTAAGAAGCTAATCATCTAATAGTTCGTCGGCATCGTCAATGCATTGGCGAATGAGTCGCACATCAAATCCGCGTCCCATGGCAAACTTAATGAGTTTCATGGAGCGTTCATATTCATTGCGGGCCTTTATGGTTGGCCACTTATGTTTGATGAGAGGACGCAGCTTTTCAAGATACATCTCATCGGAAATTTCGTCAAGTATGGGGTCGGAAACACTGCGGGGAATGCCTTTCATGTAGAGCGCTTGCTCCACTTTACGCCGTCCCCAGCCGTTATATTGTATCTTATCCTTGACGAAAGCCTCACAAAATCGGCTGTCATCAATGAAATGATGTTCGGTGAGATAGGCTATGATGCGTGCTTGTGCATCTTCTTCTATCTCCCATTTCCTGAGTTTTTCAAGCATTTCCTGCGTGCAGTGTTCGCCTTTAGCACAAAGAGAAGCTAAGCGAAGTTGGGCTTGTTGTTCGGTCATGAGAAGAAAATAAAGCCTCACCCCCAGCCCCTCTCCAAGGAGAGGGGAGCCGCTAAATGAGGCTACTTGTATTTTGTTTATGAATAATTATTTATACGTTGTTACGTAATAAGATAGGAAAACGCCTTTCTATGCATCCTTTTCTCAAGCTGATACTCCCTCCCTTGGGGAGGGTCGGGGTGGGTATCAGTCTCTTTGAACATCCTTTTCTCAAGCTCACACTCCCTCCCTTGGGGAGGGCCGGGGTGGGTATCAGGCGTTTTGAACAGCCTTTTCTCAAGCTCACACTCCCTCCCTTGGGGAGGGTCGGGGTGGGTATCAGCCTCTTTGAACATCCTTTTCTCAAGCTCACACTCCCTCCCTTGGGGAGGGCTGGGGTGGGTATCAGTCTCTTCGGGCTATCACTATCCTCTCCTTTCCATACTGATCTTCCTTTCTTTCGATTTGTTCATAGCCCATATGCTCCAACATCTTGCATGTCTCTTCGGCATAAATGGGATTGATTTCAAACGCGAGCATGCCGGATGGTTTGAGGTGGGAAAGACCGTAACGGGCAATGGAACGATAGAAAAGAAGTGGGTCGTCATCGGGCACAAAGAGGGCCGTGTGAGGCTCATGTGCCAGCACATGCTTCGCCATGTCCTTGCTTTCGCGGTCGCAGATATAGGGAGGATTCGACACGATGATGTCGAAAGGCGGTGCATTGAGAGCCATTTCGTCAGGGTTTAAGGCATCCTGCAGCTCAAGATTCACGTGAGCCTGCAGCCGATGTGCATTCTCTCTTGCGATTATCAAGGCGTCTCCGGAGATGTCCCAGGCCGTAACCGTGCAGTTCCAAAGGTCGAGTGCGAGTGTGACAGCAATGCAACCGCTGCCCGTTCCAATGTCAAGCACACGCAAAGGTTCGGGAGGTTGAAGGGCACAATAGGGCCTGTTGTAGGCCGAAATGACCTCTTTGCAAAGCATTTCTGTTTCGGGACGTGGGATAAGTACACCTGGAGCAACCATGTAATCACGGCCACAAAAGCGGGCTTTTCCCACGACATACTGCACCGGTTCGCCTGCTTCCAACCGCTCGATCAGCGTTTCCATGCGCACTTTCTCCTCGTCAGTGAGGCGGTCAAGTCCGTCGGTATAGAGATCGGTCAGCGTGAGATTGAACCTCTCTTCCAATAGCGTTCTCACGACAGCCTTGGCTTCCCGCTCGTCATAAAGAGGCAGCAGACGCCGCCATAGCTGGCTATAAGTCATTGATATCATTGAGTTTTTGAATGAATTCCTCACGTGCCCGGCGCACTTCTTGTGCTGCTTCGTCGTTTAATGTGGAGCTGATGTCGATGTGATTATTCTTGTGTCGGTCGGGCGAATCATTGTCCAAGAGTTCCACAATGCGCCCCATGCGCAGGTGGTTCAGGCTCTGTGCCGGTTGATAGCGCGTGTCTTCGTCTTTGCTGTTGCCCACAACGGTGACGAGTTTCACGTGTTCCAACCGTGTAAGGGCATCGCAGACGAGACGGATAGGAATGCCCGTGAGCTGCTTAATCTCAAGCACTGTGAGTGCCGGATGCCCCTCGCTGAAGCGCTTGATGATGTGCCGCATCACGAGAAGTGCTATCTTTCGGCGGTTCGCCTCACTGATATCCTTGGGACTGATCATGTATTCATAATAGTCGAGATATTGGTTCATATAGCACAGTTCGGCGCAGAACAGACAGATATACCACGATATCTGCATCCACAACATGAACAGGGGTAGGGCGGCAAGCGACCCATATACGGCGTTATAGCCCGAGAGAAAGAGCTGTCCGTGCACGTAGCCCCACTGCACGAGGAGCATCAATATGGCTGCCAATATCGCCGGACCTACGGCCGCAGAGAACTTCACCCGCGTGTTGGGCATCACCACGAAGAGGGCTATGAAGATAAGCGTCAGGACTACGAAAGGCAGCAGTTTGACCAAAATGCGTGCTATCGGGCCGAGAATGATGAATGCCTGCAGGTGGTCGGTTGTGGTGTTTGCGATGATACTTACCCCCGACATGACGATGATAATCACGGGAACAAGGAACATCATTGACAGGTTGTCGGCCAGAAACCTGCCGACAGATCGCTTTCTTTCTACTTGCCAGATGATGTTGAAAACATTCTCTACATTGTAGATAAGACTCAGCACACTATAGAGCATGAACAGCAGACCGATGCCGATAAACAGGCCTGTCTGTGCATGCTGCAGGTAGGAGTCGGCCAATGAGATGATTGACTCGGCGGCCTGCGGTTGGCTGTCTAAGGTGCTTCGGAGCCATGTTTCGATGTATTTGGAGAGTCCGAAACCGCGCCCAATTGCAAAGATCATGGCGAAGATAGGCACGATAGCAAGGATTGTACTGAATGAAAGTTGAGTGGCATAGTCCACATGTCCGCGCTCAATAAACAGTCTTATGGCCATGTACATCTTGCGCACGACGTTGAGTCCTGTGCGTTTACACCAGCCGTTCTCATGCTCCTCCCGGTTCCAAATGCCGAAGGTCATGAAATATTTCAGTCTTGAAAGTTTGTTCATAACGTTGCAAATATAAGCAAATAATGTAAGGTTTGCAATGAAAGCGATAAGAAAAAAGCAAACGCTTTGACTTTTGTGGGGTCGGGGAGAAGATGTTCCTGTTGAGGCTTGAAGCATGGGTTGTTTGTAAATTTATTTGGTCATGGATTTGCATTCGCCTCAAAAAATGATTATCTTTGCCCCAGGGAAAGTCGGTTGGAGCTTTCCCTTTTTTCATGCCTTGTTGCAAACGGCCTTGCAATAAGCCTCAGAATGCGTTGTCATTTGCGTCAGATGAGCATGTAATCTGCGTCAGAATGCGAGGTGATATGACTGAGATTGCGCACTGAAATGATGCAGATTGCAGGATAAATGACAAGAAATCATGAGCCAAGAAGCTGCTTACGGAAAAACAGAACAATGCAGGACAGGATTTGATGTCATAATTTCGGTAATTTTTTTAGAAAGTAGTAAGCTATGAAAAAGCCCTGTTTTGGGATTAAAAAATTATGGGGAAAGGAGATGATTTCTTATTTATAGAGAGGAAAGCCCTAAAAGAAAATAAAAAAAAACAAATCCTTATGCTATTCCAAAAGATAGCGTTACTTTTGCATGATAAACCGATTTTTGAAGTAATGAGTTTGACAAGCATAGCAGGAAAGCTGTTCCTGCCACGACAAAAAGATTTGGAACGCTATGCCACAGAGGGCGTGAAGATGCAGCAGAAAGTGCTGAAGCGTCTTGTTGAACATGGCAGTCAGACGGAGTATGGACGCAAGTTCGGCGTGCAGAGCAGTCATTATGAAGACTTTGCCCATAGGCTTCCCGTCGTTACCTACGAGGAACTCAAGGGCGACATCGACCGTATGCGCCACGGAGAAGCTGATGTATTGTGGCCGGGTCGTGTCAAATGGTATGCCAAGTCATCGGGAACGACCAACGACAAGAGCAAGTTTATTCCTGTCTCTAAAGACGGATTGAACCATATCCACTATGCAGGTGGTGCCGACGTTGTAGCCCTCTATCTGCGCAACAACCCGCAAAGCAGACTCTTTGATGGGCGTGGTTTAATCCTCGGTGGCAGTCATTCTCCGAATTATAATGTGGCAGGTTCGCTTGTCGGAGACCTCAGTGCAATCCTCATAGAGAATATAAATCCGCTGGCAAATCTCGTGCGTGTGCCGAAGAAGAAGACTGCTTTGCTGAGTGATTTCGAGGTGAAACGCGACCTCATCGCACGCGAATGCCTCCATAAGAACGTGACGAATATCTCGGGTGTTCCCAGTTGGATGCTGAGTGTTTTGGTGCGTGTCATGGAGCTTTCCGGCAAGAAACACCTTGAAGAAGTATGGCCCAACCTTGAAGTTTTCTTTCATGGTGGCATTGCTTTCACGCCTTATCGCCCGCAATATGAACAGCTTATCACGAGCGGGAAGATGCAATATATGGAGACTTACAACGCCAGTGAAGGCTTCTTCGGCATTCAAAGTGACCCGCAGGACAAGAGTCTTTTGCTGATGACCGACTATGATGTATTCTATGAATTCATTCCCATGGACGAGTATGGCACAGATAATCCGACAATCATTCCACTTGAGGGTGTGCAGAAGGGCATTAACTATGCCATGGTGATTACAACGAGTTGCGGGCTGTGGCGCTATGTTATTGGCGACACCGTGAGTTTCACGAGCACGAATCCCTATAAGTTTGTCATCACAGGTCGCACCAAATACTTCATCAATGCCTTTGGAGAAGAGCTGATTATGGACAATGCAGAGAAGGGATTGGCCTATGCCTGCAAGGAAACAGGGGCTGAAATCAGCGAATATACTGCCGCTCCTGTCTACATGGACAGCAAGGCGAAATGCCGTCATCAGTGGCTCATTGAGTTTGCAAAAGCCCCTGATTCCCTCGAACATTTTGCCGATTTGCTGGATAAAAAGCTGCAGGAAATCAACAGTGATTACGAGGCAAAGCGCTTCCATGATGTCACTTTGCAGCATTTAGAGGTTATCGAAGCGCGCCAAGGGCAATTCAACGACTGGCTGAAAGCTAAGGGAAAGCTCGGCGGACAGCATAAGATACCGCGGTTGAGCAACAGCAGAAAGGTGATAGAAGAGGTGATGAAGACCTCCCATGAACGTCTCTAACCCACCCCGACCCTCCCGAAGGGAGGGAGTTTCTGATTGCAGTTGGTCGGTGAAAAAACGGAAATATATGAAGATAAAGCAGATGATTACCTCGTCAAATCAAAGAAAGATAAAGGAAAAGATACGCATTCTCTTGTGCTTTATACTCCCCTCCTTGGGAGGGGTAGGGGGAGGTTTCACCTCTTGTGCACGCATGGGAAACCCTGATGGCGGCTGGTATGATGAGACTCCGCCAAGAGTTATCGGGGCAACGCCGGCCGATAAAGACATCAATGTGAAAGTCAGGAAGGTGAAAATCAGTTTTGATGAGTTCGTCAAGATAGACAATCCGAGTGAGAATGTGATTGTTTCTCCACCGCAATTGGAAACTCCCGAAATCAAGGCTGCAGGCAAATCGATTGAAGTGAAGCTGCTCGATTCGCTCAAAGCTAACACTACTTACACGATTGATTTCAGTGATGCAATCAGTGATAATAACGAGGGAAACCCGCTCGGAAACTACACTTACAGCTTCTCTACGGGTGCAGAGATCGACACAATGGAGGTGTCTGGCTATGTGGTTGCAGCCCAGAACCTCGAGCCAGTGAAAGGAATTCTCGTGGGACTCTATGCAAATCAAGCCGATTCTGCCTTTCAGAAGCTGCCGATGTTGCGTGTAAGCAGGACGGACAGTCGTGGACATTTCGTCATCAAAGGTGTCAAGCAAGGCTCTTATCGGGTGTATGCGTTGCAGGATATGGACGGAAACTATCAGTTCACTCAAAAGAGTGAGATGATTGCTTTCAATCATGATACCATCACAACTTCAATGAAGGGCGACATCCGACAAGACACTTTATGGACCGACTCTCTGCATATTGCCGACATTAAGCGCGTGGGATATACCCACTTCCTGCCTGATGATATCACGCTGCGTGCCTTCAACGAAACGCTGACCAACCGTTATTTGCTGAGCGTTACACGCAATGAAGCCAATCATTTTGCGGTGAATTTCAGTTATGGAAATGCCGAGTTACCTCGTATAAAAGGCTTGAATTTCAATGCAGATAATGCTTTTGTGGTCATTCCCAACGTCAAGAGAGACACCATCGACTATTGGCTGCGTGACACGGCACTTGTCAATCAAGATACGCTTCGCATGGAAATGTCGTATCTCATGACCGATTCTTTGGGACAACTCGTCACGAACACTGACACCATGGAGGTGCTTTCAAAACAGCCTTACGAGCGAAGAATGAAGCAAAGAAAGGCTACTTATGAGAAATGGCAAAAGCAACAGGAGCGTGCTAAGAAGAAAGGAGAGCCTTATCTGACTGAAATGCCGCGTGAACTATTGGCGATGAGCATTAAAAGTTCAAGTGAACTCGATCCCGATAAGAATGTTCAGCTACAGTTTAAAACACCACTTGCGCACGTAGATACGACCAAAATCCACCTCTATACGAAGATAGATACCCTATGGTATCGTTCGCATTTCCTTTTCCAGCCTGTGGCCCGGCGCAATGCCGAGGGGCGGATGGTGAGGCCGGACTCACTGGAACACGGCATGGAATACGAGCTTTTAGGTGAATGGAAGCCTGGGCAGGAGTACAGTCTTGAAATAGATAGCATGGCTTTTACAGACATTTATGGGGCTGTGACGGCCAAGTTCAAGCAGGGACTCAAGGTGAAGAGCAATGACGAATACAGCACATTGCTCATTACGTTGACAGGAATGGACGGTCAGCCCTGCATCGTTCAGCTGCTCGACCGCAATGATAACGTCGTCAAAGAGGTGCAGGCCGAGGATCATCAAGCCGAGTTTTACTATCTGAAACCCGATACTTATTATCTTCGTCTCTTTGTAGATGCAAACCATAATGGCATGTGGGACACCGGAGATTATGCTGCAGACCGTCAGCCCGAGGCTGTATATTACTATCCGGGAAAGATAGAATGCAAGGCCAAATGGGACATGACAGAGCGTTGGAACCCTACTTCGACACCGCTTTATCTCCAGAAACCCGAGCAAATCACTAAGCAGAAGGCCGATAAACAGAAGACGGTGAAGCGGCGAAATGCCGAACGTGCCAAGCAATTGGGCATCACTTACGGACAAGGAAACATATAATGTATAACTTAAGAAAATATGGTAGACCGAATGAAATATATAAAAAAGCATTATTGCATGATGCCGCATCGTGCAGCAATTGTAAGGCGTTGTGTTCTCATAGCCATGTTGCTGTGCAGTCTTTCGACTGCTGTTAAGGCGCAGGAAAGTAACTGTTCTTTTCGAAATACGGCCTTCAAGTCGGGCGAATTCCTGTCGTATAACCTCTATTACAATTGGAAATTCGTGTGGGTGAAGGCTGGAACAGCCAGCATGTACACCGTGCAGAGCCGTTACGATGGCAAGCCTGCCTATCGCTGCAGCCTCACAACGCGTGGCAACGGCCAGCTCGATAACTTCTTTGTGCTGCGTGATACGCTGCTCTGTTATAATACTTTAGACTTGGAACCGCTTTATTTTCGCAAGGGTGCACGCGAGGGAAAGCGCTACACTGTGGATGAAGTTTATTATAGTTATGGCAGTGGAAAGACCAATGTTCGCCAGCACCGCCAGCATAACGATGGTTCACACACATGGGCTAAACATAGTTATAGCGACTGCGTTTACGACATGATGAGTATCTTTATGCGTGCACGTTCGTTCGATCCTGCCAATTGGAAGAAGGGCAATGTGGTCAACTTTCCGATTGTCGACGGTGATGATCGCACGCCTGCACAGCTTCGTTTCGATGGCAGAGCAACCGTAAAGGCGGATAACGGACAAAAGTATCAGTGCTTACGATTGGCTTATCTCGAACTTACAGACGGCAAATACAAGCGCTTGGTCGACTTTTATGTAACCGATGATGCCAATCATGTGCCCGTGCGTCTTGACATGTTTCTGCGCTTCGGCTCTGCAAAGGCTTTCCTTACCGGTGCTAAAGGGCTTAGAAATTGATGCAAGCGCGTTTTTGGGATGAATTGTATCATAGGCCTGAAAGATTGAAAAAACGCACTGAAACGAAAGGAAATACGTTATGATTAATCGTTTACCATGACTTGAAAGCCTGAAATAAGCGATATAGGAAGACCGAGTGCATCGGTCTTCTTTTTGTTTCTTGTCTGGTGTAGTCAGTCAACTGATTACGCTGTTTCGCGATAAGCTAAAATGGGGTTCCATGACATGGCGTTGTAACTTGTATTGAATTACCTCGTAATTTGACTCATTTCACAGCCTAACTTGCATCACTTTACCACGCAAAGTGACGCTGATTACACGCTAATATGACGCAAGTTGCAAGACGATTAAATAGAGATTATCAAATGATTGGGTATATATTGTTCTACGGATTACCTATTATCATATGATGACAATGGAGGTTATGTTGTGCAACGAGTGCCATGCTGGGCTATCCCGACTTTCATTCCTATGGATGACAATGGATATTATGCTGTACGATGAAGCACTTTTCATGTAGTAACTGCATAGCAGATATGCTTTTGAAAGTGTGGCAAGATAACAGGCGAGATATGAGCCTGCAACGTAACTGCGTAGCAGTTATGCTTTTGAAAGCCCCATGTTGGCGAGCAAAGTGAGCCAACGTGGGGTGAAAATGTGTGTGCCGAATAAACCCAGTATGGGTTTAGCTTTTTCCTCATTCACGTGCTCCAATAAAATTTTTCATCGTATTTTGTGATGCCTGCATTGCGTAACAGTGATTCAAACTCATCTTTTGCCGAAATCTTTTTATGGTGTTCTTGCTGTTGATAGATATATTGATATACACTATCTCTGTGCCTTATTGAAACGCTGAATGCACCATATCCGCCTTGCCAACAAAAGGAATGGTAATAAGAAGGATTGCGCTCTTTGAGGAAGAGTGTGGCTTTCCGTTTCACCTCTTTCACCACATCAGCTATTGATACATTGGTAGCAAGCACCAATAAGAAGTGCAGATGGTCGGCTACACCATTGGCAATGAGACAAGGGCAATGTAAGAAATGACAGGTTTGCATGACGAACTGATTCAGCGGTAATTGGTCCTGTGCTTGAATGGTGACGGCTTTTGCATGTTTATGAAATACGCAATGCACAAGGATTTGGTTGAGATATTGTGGCATAAGATTATGAATTGGTTTTTGCAAAGATAGTGAAATCCTCAGTTGTTGATACCTTTCTCCCCCACGTTTTTACGATTTTGTTATACGAAATCAGAGATTAATGGGTTATAACTCCTTTTAGTTGGAAAAAGCTGAACCCGTTCCGGGTTCATTTCATGCGTTTATTTAATCCCCACGTAGGCTTGCTTCGCTTGCCAACATGGGGCTTTCAAGAGCACAACTCGTACCGAGTTGCGAATATGGAAAACAATAATATGCATTACACATATAAGGCTTTTAAGAGCATAACTCGTACCGAATTGCGAATATGAAAAACAATAATATGCATTACACATATAAGACTTTTAAGAGTATAACTCGTACCGAGTTGCGAATATGGGAAACGATAATATGCATTATATATATAAGGCATTTAAGAGCACAACTCGTACCGAATTGCAAATATATAAAACGACAACATATATTACAAGTATAAGGCTTTCAAGAGCATAACTCGTACCAAGTTGCTGTCTTTTTCATTGCTCATTGCCTTCATTTTCATAGGAAAACAGCTCGTTTCTCACTCCAAATCCGATAGTATGTCAATGTGCTTCGAGCCAGTTTTTGCCCCATCCTGCATCGGCAATCAGTGGCACTTGGAGTTGATAGGCACCTTGCATTTCCTCGAGAACAATCTTTTCTACACGCTCTTTTTCATCGGGATAAACTGAGAAGTTAAGTTCATCGTGCACCTGAAGTATCATCTTTGAACGGATGTTTTCGGCCTTGAAACGCTGCCAGATGCGTATCATGGCAATCTTGATGATATCGGCTTCGGAGCCTTGTATAGGCGCATTGATGGCATTTCGCTCGGCAAAACCGCGCACAGTGCCGTTCTTCGATGTGATATCGGGTAGGTAACGGCGGCGTCCGAAGAATGTTTCGGCATATCCTTTCCGGCGTGCTTCTTCCTTGGCTTGCTCCATATAAGCACGCACTTTGGGGAAGGTGGCGAAATAACCTTCTATGAGTTCGCGGGCTTCTCTGTTATCTATTTCCATGCGTTGTGCTAATCCGTAGGTCGTTATTCCATAGATAATGCCGAAGTTTGCCTGCTTAGCTTTCTTGCGTTCTTCCGATGTTACATCGGCTATATCCTTATGCCATATCTTGGCAGCTGTGGCAGCATGGATGTCAAAACCCTGCCGAAAAGCCTCTATCATGTTCTCATCACCACTGAGATGAGCCATGATGCGAAGCTCAATCTGAGAATAGTCGGCAGAGAAGAACATGCAATCTTGTTCTGGAACAAAACATTTCCTGATTTCCTTTCCGTCTTCACTTCGCACGGGAATATTCTGCAAATTAGGGTCGCTCGAGGATAGTCTTCCGGTGGCGGTAAGGGCTTGATTGAACGAAGTATGTATGTGTCCGGTGCGCTTGTTGATAAGTTTCGGGAGTGCTTCCACGTAGGTTCCGAGCAGTTTCTTTAGCCCTCTGTAGTCCAATATGTCTGCAACAATAGGGTGTTTTGCACGGAGTGACTGCAACACTTCCTCGCTTGTGACATATTGTCCCGTTTTAGTTTTCTTCGGTTTCTCCATGATCTGCATCTTTCCGAAGAGGATATCACCCACTTGTTTCGGGCTTGAGATGTTGAATGTCTCGCCGGCTTTCTCATAAATCTGTTGCTCAAGGCGGTTCATTCTCTCTGTAAATATCATCGAGGTATCATGGAGTGCATCGGTATCTAAACGCACGCCATTCAGTTCCATATCGGCAAGTACGGGTACGAGTGGCATCTCAATGTTCCAGAAGAGGTCTTCAGTTCCGGTCTCTTTCAGCTTGGGTTCGAGCACGTTTTTAAGCTGAAGCGTGATGTCTGCGTCTTCAGCGGCATACTCATACACGTCTTTCGGGTCAAGATCGCGCATCGACTTCTGATGCTTTCCGCGTGGCCCAATGAGTTCATCGATATGGATTGTCTTGTAGTGGAGTAGTGTCTCGGCCATGTAATCCATGTTGTGATGCAACTCGGGTTGAATGACATAATGGGCCAACATCGTATCAAACATTTTGCCTCCGAGGGTCACTCCGTAGTTTTTCAGCACCTCATAGTCATACTTCAAGTTTTGTCCAATCTTCAAGATTGACGGATCTTCATAGACAGGTTTGAAGATGTTAACATATTGCAAGGCTTCTTCACGGTCGTTAGGAATTGCAACATAAAACGCTTTGTGTTCCTCGACAGCGAAGCATAAGCCTACCAATTCGGCATCAATTGCATTGGTTGAGGTCGTCTCTGTATCTAAACTGAGAATTCGTTTTGTCCTGAAAAAGTCACAAATTCTATGTGCTTCTTCTTGATTTTCAATCAGTTGATAGTCGTGTTTAATGGTTTTAAGGCTCTCAAAACTCGCGTTTTCTGAAGCAACTTGACTCTCGTGCGGATTTACAGCAAATAAATCGAGCTCTGAATTAACTGATTTTTGCTTTTGTTCTGTTTTATTTAAGATCTTATTTGCAAGCGACTTAAATTCTAACTCGGCGAAGATTTCACTCAGTTTCTGCTCATCTGGTGCTTGAAGTTGCAATTCGTCAAGATTGAGTTCAACGGGAACATCTGTCCGGATAGTTGCGAGAAACTTCGACATCTTGATATCTTCGATGGCGCCTTCCACCTTTTCGCGCATTTTACCTTTCAGCTTGTCAGTGTGTGAAATGAGTTCATCGATGGAACCAAACTCATTGATAAGTTTCACCGCAGTCTTCTCTCCGACCCCCGGACAACCAGGGAAATTGTCGGCCGAGTCGCCCATTAAAGCCAGCAAGTCGATAACCTGGGCTGGGGTAGAGATGCCATATTTCTCTGCAATCTCCTGTTCACCGATGATGTCATAGCCACCACCATGGCGCGGGCGATACATGAAAACATTCTCTCGGATGAGTTGACCGTAGTCTTTATCGGGCGTGAGCATATAGGTTGCGATGCCCTCCTTGCCGGCTTTTGTGGCCAATGTCCCGATGACATCATCGGCTTCAAAGCCTTCAACCTGAAGGATAGGAATATGGAAAGCGCGCAGGATATCCTTGATGAAAGGCACGCTGAGCGTGATATCCTCGGGTGTTTCCTGACGTTGAGCCTTGTAGGGTGGGAAGGCTTCATGACGGAAAGTCTTGCCAAGATCGAAAGCAACACCTATATAAGTAGGTTTTTCTTTCGTGATAATTTCATTGAGGGTATTGACAAACCCGAGGATAGCCGAAGTGTTTAAGCCCTTGGAATTGATGCGCGGAGCACGGATAAGAGCGTAATACGACCTGAATATCAACGCGTAAGCGTCTAAGAGAAATAATTTGTTCATAGTTGTTTTATTTGGTGTAAAATTACAAAAAAATAAGCATAAATCCTGTTTTTATACTATTATTACCATAAAAAATGATTATTTTTGTAACCAATAAAAGGAATAATGGACTATTTATCACTCATCAAAGAGCCGATTTCAGCAGAGCTTGAAGACTTTATATCGCTTTTCAATCAGTCGCTTTCGCATGATGAAGGGCTGTTATCTCAGGTGCTGGTGCATATCCGTCAGCGCGGAGGAAAGCGCATGAGGCCGATGCTGATCCTGCTGATGGCGAAGAACTTCGGCCGTGTTTCCAGTGTGACTCAGCATGCGGCAGTAGGTCTGGAGTTGTTGCATACGGCGAGTCTTGTGCATGATGATGTCGTAGATGAAAGCAGTGAGCGACGCGGACAGGCCAGTGTGAATGCCTTATATGATAATAAGGTGAGTGTCTTGGTGGGTGATTTCATTCTTTCTACAGCCTTGCTTTATGTGTCGAAAACGCATTCAGAAGTCATCGTGAGACACCTTTCGGAACTCGGACGCACGCTCTCTGACGGTGAAATTCTACAGTTGACGAATATCCAGAACGAGGCAATCACCGAGACCGCTTATTATGAAATCATCAAGCGAAAGACTGCAGCTTTGTTCGAAGCCTGTGCTGCTATCGGTGCAGAGAGTGCCGGAGCAAGTCATGACGACGTTGAGGCGGCAAGGAAATTCGGCCAGAATCTCGGCATCATCTTCCAGATCAGAGACGATATTTTCGACTATTATGACTCGAAAGAGATAGGTAAACCCACAGGCAATGATATGCTTGAAGGCAAGCTTACGCTACCGGTCATCTATGCTTTGAAGTCTACAGGAAATGCAGAAATGATGATGCTTGCACGCAAAGTGAAAGCACGTGAGGTGAAACAGAGTGAAATCAATCAGCTCGTGGCATTCACCAAAGAGAACGGGGGCATTGAATATGCCGACCAACAGATGTGGAAATTCCACGCCGATTGCATGCGGTTTATTGACGAAAGAGTGGGGGATAGCGCCATAAAAACGGCCTTGAAAGCTTATCTTGACTTTGTGATAGAGAGGAAGAGTTAGTGAAGCCTCACCCCCAACCCCTCTCCAAGGAGAGGGGAGAACAAACTTGAGACTTTTTCAAGAGTTAGGAATGATGATTTGCTTTTATTGATTTCGATAATCTATTGATTATCAACGCTCTGGAATTTGATATGGAGTAGCGTTGCAAAATGACTTGTTTTACCTTGTAACTTGCGTCATTTTACACGCTCATATGACGCAAGTTGCGTGGTAAAGTGACGCAAGTTGCAACGCATATTCACAGTAATGGTTTCTTCAACTTCTATATGTCACTTTTCCAGAAGCCTTTACAAGTATTTTTATTCCTATTTGGAAGGAAAGAAAACACGTTTGTATTGCCTTTCCGATTCATGGTTTTTGTCTTTACCTATTATGGGATGAAGCACTCCATCCCCCTTTATCGAGGGTCGGGGATGGGTTTCAACTCGTAGTCGAGTCTTGGGTTTAAGGGTTTTGAATAGTCCTTGATTTCAAAATAGTTGCGTCGACTTTCAATGGCATTGTCTGTCATGCCATACAGCAGTTTGTTGCTTGTGTCGATGATACCATACTTACGCTCTTTTTCAATGATAAGCATGTTGGGTTTTAAAGTGCTTTTGATATTGTCATATATAAAGGGAACAAGGGCTTCATTCCTACTGTTGACAACACCGTATCGTCCTTCTTTTTGTGCGATGAAGTTATCACTTCCTTCGATGTTTTGTACTCTTTTGTATTCCCATGGAAGCAGGGTTTGCTCTTTGCGAGGATCAAAAGGTGTTACGAAAGGCTCTTTGTGGAGGTATAAATAGTTGGAGTCAGATTTGCTGTTCTCATCGTAGAAGGACGTGATGATGCGTTTGGAGCGCAGACTGAAAAGCTGATATCCCTGTGCGGTTTCTACCTCAATGATGTCTTTGAATGCCGTTCGCAAAATGCCACCGTATTTGATAGGCAGGATAATTTTATTGTAGAGATCGACGATACCGAAATTACCGTTATCGTGGGCAATAAAGAATATGGGGGTATTCTCGTCTTCATAGCTTGTCAATTGGAGTCTGTTTTTATACTGAGCCTTTATGCGTGTGTGTCCGTCTTCATCGATAATGCTCCATAAATTACCTTTCTTAAAGCTGTAATATTTTTTGTTTTTACCGTTCTCACGGTGGAGAAAGGGGATTTCATACTTGCTGATGGTGATGCCTTTTACGAGGTGTTCATCGTTGAGAAGATAGTCGGTAGCCGATGCTTTCTCTAATGCCCAATAACCATCACGGTATTGTATCTTGTCGTATTGGGTCGGGAGGATAGGTTTACCATTGTCATCGCAAAGGCCATACTTATCTTTCTTGACGATGAAGAAATCGTATTTGTCGCTTTCTTTCCTTCTAATGACGCTGATTTTCTTGTAGTTTGTGGGCAGAACTTGCCTGCCGTTTGACCGGCACAAGCCTGCTTTCCCGTCTTTTGTGATGTGCCAATAATCTTTGTATATATGCTCTATATTGTCGTATTCAATGGGGATACACGGCTCACCGCTCATGAAATAGATACCGTGTTTGCCGTTTTTGATGATATAATAGAAGACGTCACTGATCGTAAAAATTGTGTCGGCATCGGTGATAATAGGCTTCTTGTGGGAGTCATTGAGGCCGAATTTGCCATTACTTTGCTTGCAGATACTGGCTTTTTCAAGGTAGAGTGCAATGCCAACCTGGGCATTTAGGCTCATCGTCGATAGGGTGAAAAGCAATAAAAAGAGGGTGATTTTCTTTCTCATCAATTGAAAACGAGGAATAGGGTGGGGTGTTAGATGACGATATTAAACGCAAACGCCTTGCTTTCTATAGTGAGAAAGCAGGGCGTTTCGAACTATAGTTTAGAAGAATTTGGTCTCTTTTCCAAGGATTTCGCTTAGCAGGAGGTTGGTCAAACGACTTGTTCCCATGCGGAACCACTTGTTGGTGAGCCATTTTTCGCCTAAGAGCTCTTTAACGATGGTGTAGTAGGTAATGGCGTCTGTAACCGTATTGATGCCGCCAGCGGGCTTAAAACCTATTTGTATGCCAGTCTTATCATAGTATTCCTTGATAGCCTGACACATCACGTATGCCGCTTCTGGGGTAGCGCTTACCTTTTCTTTGCCGGTAGATGTCTTGATATAGTCGGCGCCGGCATACATGGAAAGCAAGGCAGCTTTCTTGATATTACTGCAGTTTTCTAAGTCTCCGGTCTCAAGGATAACCTTCATAGGTGCTTCTCCACAAGCCTGTTTCATCTCGTTGATATCATCGCAGACACCTTCAAAGTCGCCACTGAGGAACTTGCCTACAGGGAGAACGATATCTATTTCGGTGGCACCGTCGGCCACTGCCAACTTAGTTTCGGCCACCTTTACTTCCATCCGGGCCTGTGAGGAAGGGAAATTTCCGCATACGTTGGTAATTTCTACACCATCAATTTCAAGGCTATTGGCCACGAGTTCGGTAAAGACGGGATAGACACAAACGGCTGCAACATGGGGGATGTCTGGGTACTCGCGGTCGAACTGATTGACTTTCTCAATCATTTTGAGCACTTTCTCTTCTGTGTCCGTAGTGCTGAGTGTTGTGAGTTCGATACTTCCGAAGAGGAATTTCTTTACCTCCATAGTATCATTCTGTGGCACTTTTTCCTCGATAATCTTCTTTACGGAGGCCTGAATTTCGGCGTCGTTGAGGTTGGTGTCATACAATTCAAGAGCTTTCTCATACTTGCTCTTGTCTTCATTCTTCATCTCCTTGCCTTCGTTTTGTGGCAGGATAGTCTTTGTATATGCCATAATTTGTATTGATTAGGTTGTTTATTTCAATTTATTGTTGTTCAGATGACGCTTGTTGTCACGCTGGGTTTTCTTTTCAAAGCTTTTCTTTAATTCGGCCGTGAGGTCTACACCGGTTTGGTTGGCTAAGCAAAGGAGCACCCAAAGCACGTCGGCCATTTCCTCTCCTAAGTTGGCTTTCTCACCCGGTTTGAAGCTTTGCTCGCCATATTTCCTGGCTATAACGCGTGCTAATTCGCCTACTTCTTCTGTGAGACAGGCCATGTTGGTGAGTTCATTGAAGTAGCGAACGCCATAAGTTTTTATCCATTCATCAACGGATTTCTGGGCTTCTTGAAGGGTCATAATAGTGTAATATAAAGTATCCCGCTCTTAACAGCCTTAGCCCCTAACCCTCTCCGAAGAAAGAGGGGAGTGATATGCTTGCTAATTCGAGGTTATTTTATTGTGTTTATACTCGTTTATTGTGACTTTTGTAAGTTTGATATAGCTTCCGAATAAATTGGATATTCGTTAGCTTCTTTTATTTTTTGTCTTTTATTTCCATTGGAAAATGATATTATCCCCTCTCTTTTTGGGGAACTGTAGGTTGCTGTTCGTTGAGCTTGCGAAGCGAGGAAAGCAAAGGGGTTGGGGGAGAGGCTCTACTCTCTCGCCTTACTATCCATGCAAATAGTTACGGGGCCGTCGTTGACGAGCGCCACTTTCATATCGGCTCCGAACTCTCCTGTGCCTACGGTTTTGCAGAGTTTGTGTGACAATTCATTGCAGAAATAGTTGTAAAGAGGTACTGAAATCTCATGTTTTGCTGCGCGGAGCCACGATGGGCGGTTGCCTTTCTTGTAGCTTGCAAATAGTGTGAACTGGGAAACAACAAGGATTTCGCCGTCAATATCCATGATAGAACGGTTCATGATGCCCTGCTCATCGTCGAAAACTCTTAGGTTTATTACTTTATGTATCAGCCAATTAGCATCTTCTTCGGTATCACTTTCTTCGATGCCTAAAAGGATAAGGTAGCCTCTGCCAATAGCAGTTTTCACTTCATTATTTAGGGTAACAGAGGCCTGTGCACAGCGTTGTATGACTATTCTCATACGGCAAATATACAAAAAATTATTCTGTTTCGGGCATTTCTGGGTGAAAATGTTTATAAACTATCATTCCTTTAGATGCTCCAAGAATTTGTATAAGTCGTTGATTATCAGATTCTTTTATGGATTTAACGGTCTTTAGTTCCTTGAATAGCGCCTCTTTGCCCTTTGGTCCAAGCCCTTTGATGTCGTCAAGTTCACTGTGTAGGGCGTGTTTTGAGCGCTTGTTGCGGTGGAAGGTGATAGCGTAACGGTGCACTTCATCTTGTATTTGTGTGAGTACTTTGAAGAGTTCGCTCTTCACATCAAGTCCAATGGTCTGTGGAGGAAAACCGTAGAGGAGTTCGTTTGTGCGGTGTCGGTCGTCTTTGGCAAGTCCGGCAATGGGTATGTCGAGGTGTAGTTCATCGGCAACTACTTCTCTTACGACCTCCATTTGACCTTTCCCACCATCCGTAATAATGAGGTCGGGGAGGGAAGTCTGCTCTTCTATCATGCGACTATAGCGTCGGCGGACGACTTCTTGCATGGAGGAATAATCATCGGGACCAACAACCGTCTTGATGTTGTATTTGCGATAGTCTTTCCGTGAGGGCTTCATACCTTTATATACTATGCAGCCTGCCACGGCATCCATACCTGAAATGTTGCTGTTGTCAAAGCATTCAATCTGATAGGGAAGTTTGGGAAGCTTTAGCTTGGCTTGCAACTCTTTCATCAACCGCGTATGCTTCTGTTCCGGATTGAGTTTCTCTGATTGCTTCAGTCGGTCGAATTTATACTGTTTCCCATTCATCTCTGACAGTTCGAGGAGATGTTTTTTATCACCTCTTTGAGGTACGAAGAACTCTGCACCTTTTATCTTCCACTCCATTTCAAATGGCACAATAATCTCTTTAGCATGGCTCTTGAAACGTTCTCTGATGTCGGGAATGGCAGTAATTAGTAGTTCCTCGTCACTTTCATCAAGTTTTCTTTTATACTCATATGTAAAACTTTGATTGATGGTTCCCTTGCGCACATGAATATAATTGATGTAGGCATTGTGGTTAGTCTCATCATCAACAATAGTAAAAACGTCTACATCATCAATCGTATGACTGACAACTTCACTCTTAGCAACAAATTCGTTGAGGAGTGAAATCTTCTTTTTGATGTCTTCTGCTGCCTCGAATTTTAAGAGTTCGGCATTCTTCATCATGAGTTGATAAAGTCTTTTACTCACTTCACGAGTGTTCCCTTTTAGAATCTCGCGTGCTTGATTCATGTTCTCTTGATATTCTTCGTAGCTCTGTTTACCAATGCATGGAGCATCACAATTATGAATATGGTATTCTAAGCAAGGTTTGAACTTCCCTTGTTGAACACCCTCTTTGGTGAGAGGAAGGCGACAGGTGCGTGGTTTGTAAAGGCGCTTGATGATATCAAGAATGGCATACATACTTCCGACATGAGGGTAGGGACCAAAGAAAGTGCCGAAACGTTTGTTGATATTTCGGGTCTTGAAGATACGTGGAAAATACTCGTTAGTAATACAGATGCTGGGATAAGTCTTGCCGTCTTTCAGCAAGACGTTGTAGCGGGGATTATACTTCTTGATGAGACTGTTCTCGAGTAAGAGCGCATCTTCTTCAGTATTGACGACGGTATAGCTGATATCTCTAATCTTGGAGACTAACACTTTAGTCTTGAACCGATCTACTTCTTTATGGAAATAAGATGAGACACGCTGTTTGAGACGCTTGGCTTTACCGACATATATGATATTTTTGTTCTCATCATAAAATTGATAGCTACCAGGTTTCTCAGGCATGTTTAATACGATGTTCTTGAGATAAGCTAATCGTTTCTCATTTTCTTCGCGTGTCATATATGCGTATCCCCTTTATATAAAGTAAAGAATGGCAGCCTTGTTTCACGTGAAACAAGGCTGCCATTCCATAATAATTAGAATTTCAGTAAGGATGAGATCTCAATGTCTTTGTCGAAAAGTTCTCGGCTTTCAGGGAACTCTGTGTTTAGTTCAATAATGAAGTTGCAATATATTTTCTTTGGGTGAAACTTCTTAACTAAATTACATGCTGCTTTCATTGTGCCGCCTGTAGCGAGTAAATCGTCGTGAAGAAGAATGACATCATTCTCATTAATGGCATCTTTGTGAATTTCAATGGTGTCTATGCCATATTCCTTGGCGTAGCTTTCTTGTACAGTTTCACAAGGCAGTTTGCCTGGTTTGCGACATAACACGATGCCTGCACCTAACTTTACAGCTACGGCTGATGACATGACAAAGCCGCGACTCTCTATGCCTACAATTTTAGTTATTCCCTTTTCTTTATAGATGTCATACATCTCTTCCGCGATTTCGCGGAGTGCTTCTGGGCTTTTGAACAGGGTAGTAACATCACGAAAGTTGACACCTTTAATGGGCCAATCTGGAATGCTGCGCAGATTGTCTAATAATAGTTGTTTATTCATCTTTTATTTTGTATTGTATTTGAATTCTTTTAATTTCTTAATATCTGGTATGTTGTGTTTGGTTTTACTCGTAAAAAGTTCTTGTCTTTCGATGTCTTCTTATGTTTTATTTAATATTATATGTTTCATTTGAATACTTAAATTATTAGATATCAGCGTTTTGTTATTTATCTCGTTTCACGTGAAACTTCGTTTTGAGTTGCAGGAAGCCTATCGTCCTAATAGAATTAAAAGTACATTGATATCACTTGGGGATACTCCTGGAATTCTACTTGCTTGTGCTAAAGTCTCTGGATCTATTTTTTCGAGTTTTTGTCGGCCTTCTGTTGAAATCTCTTGAAGTTCGATATATTTAAATCTTCCCTTGATTTTAATGTTTTCTAATCTATGCATTTTATCGGCGATAATCCGTTCTCGTTCGATGTATCCTTGGTATTTCATCTGGATTTCGGCTGCTTCAGCTATTTCTTCTTTTCGATTTTCCGGCATTTGTAATGCTTCTTTAAGCTCTGGAATGATTTCCGAAAGGTTCTGAAGTGTTAGGTGTGGTCGTGCAATTAAATCAGAAAGTTTACACCCTGCACGAAGAGGGGTGGTGCCTAATGATTCTAATTGAGAGTTTATTTCGCTCGCTTTAATCGGATATTCCTTGCAGAAATGAATTAAACGGTGGACTGCTTCTTTCTTTTGATGCCACCAATCGTAACGATTGCGTTTGGCAATTCCAAGGTTGTGTGCTATTTCTGTGAGGCGTGCGTCAGCGTCATCTTGACGCAAAAGAATACGATATTCTGCACGAGATGTAAACATACGGTAAGGTTCATCAACGCCTTTCGTTGTTAAATCATCGATAAGAACACCGATATAACTCTGATCTCGTTGCATTATAAAAGGTTCACTTCCTGTGCAATGGAGGGCTGCATTAATGCCAGCAACAATACCTTGTCCGCCTGCTTCTTCATATCCTGTAGTGCCATTTACCTGTCCTGCAAAGAACAAACCAGGCAAAATCTTCGATTCCAACGAGTGTTTTAATTGGGTTGGGTCAAAGTAATCGTATTCTATAGCGTAGCCAGGGCGATATATTTTTACATCGCGAAACGCTGGGATTTTATGGATGGCAGCTAATTGGATATCCATGGGCATACTTGAAGAAAACCCATTCAGATACATTTCATTGGTGTCTTCGCCTTCTGGTTCAAGGAATAACGGATGTTGCTCTTTGTCGGGGAATGTAACAAGTTTGGTCTCTATAGAGGGGCAATAGCGAGGCCCGGTGCTTTGTATCTGTCCATTAAACAGAGGTGAATCGGTCAAACCTTCTCGTAAAGTTTCGTGCACTTCTTTGTTTGTGTAAGTCGTCCAACAGGATAATTGTCGGAGTATGCGGTGCTCACCCATATAACTAAACTGATGGAAGTCAGTGTCTCCTTTCTGTTCTTCCATTTCATCAAAGTGAACAGTTCGTTTGTCTATTCTTATGGGAGTCCCTGTTTTCATACGTGCAGAAGTAATTCCCCAGCGTGTGATACTCTCTGTGAAATGGTGCACTGCCGGTTCTGCACAGCGACCACCTTCTATCATTTTGCGTCCGACATGCATTAATCCGTTGAGGAATGTGCCTGCTGTGACGACAATGCTTTTGGCATAAAACGTCACTCCCCAAATAGTCTTTACACCTACAGCCTCGTTATTTTTAACGATGAGTTCGTCAGCTTGATCCTGCCAAATATCAAGATTTTCGGTGTGATCGAGCGTTGTACGCCATTCCCAAATGAATTTACCTCGGTCGCATTGTGCCCGTGGACTCCAAACAGCTGGGCCTTTCCCAATATTCAACATGCGGAACTGAATGGCAGTTTTATCGGTTACAATACCCATGTTTCCACCCAAAGCATCGATTTCTCTTACGATTTGTCCTTTCGCAATTCCACCTACGGCAGGATTGCAACTCATCTGGGCTATCTTGTTCATATCCATTGTTATCAAGCAGGTTTTAGCTCCCATGTTTGCTGAAGCCGCTGCAGCTTCGCAACCAGCATGGCCACCACCGATAACAAGTACGTCATACTTGAGTTCCATTGTCTTTCTACAAAAGTATAGAGATATAACTTTTCTATTTTAGATACGTTACAAAATTAAGAAATAAAATCGAATTATGATGCTTTTATTCATTAAAAAGCATCAGCAGGATGCGTTCAATATACTGTACCATAGTTTATGATTGAGAGGATGACATGATATTGATCTTACATGAGAACTGTGAGTCTTGTGATATATTCTCGTGCTGTTTTAGAAAGGAAACAGATTAATGTAATACCCCGATTCAATATAATAATAAATAGGGTTTCATCACGTGGCGTTGCGATTGAAATCGAATCGCCTCGCAATTTGAGTCACTTTATGATGTAAAGTGCCTCAAGTTACAGTGTAATTAGCGTCAAGTTACGCTGTAAAGTGAGTCAAGTTGCAGCGTAATCTACGGCAAATTACCATGCAGACAGATTTAGGTTGCACTAATTGGGGATAAATCTTAGCTCTTGAGTAGTTCCAATTTCCTGTCCCGAACAGGGTAATGCAATGGTCAAAGTCTTACAGTTTTTATATAAATGTCATATATTTTCTTGTAATAGATAAATCATATTCATCTGTTTTTTTATATCTGTGGATGGTTAGAATTTATTTTTATTTCTTATCTTTGTTGGCGTTATCTTTGACCGTTGCAAAGAGAAACGATTGTGAAATCTTTTATAAACGGCTGAAACATATATGAAAATGTGTGATCAGTTGTAAGCTAAATAATTAAAAACCTACATGAAACAAAAGAAGATCTTAGTTGCATTTGTATTGAGTCTATGCACCTTTACAGTAGTACAAGCACAGGAAAATGAGTTCGATTTAGGCAGTCAACGTTCGGAAATACAATCAATAACCCCTGTCCCTGGTAAGAAAATCGATCACCATGGACTTGTTATTAATCCGACACCTCGCCATTTGAGACTGACAAGTGGAAATACTGTAGACATCAGTGTCGGTGTTCATTTAATTCAACCAATATCGAAACGTAAGCTAACCTTCGACTATAGGAACGAGCTGACGTTCCTTTCCCTCTCTTCAAAGGGCTTCCCTTTGCAGATACAATTAGTGGAAAAACCTCTTGTTGTGGATGTTGTCAGTAAGAAACAGGCTAATGTTGATGGGGCCTATTCATTGACGGTAAGTCCAAAGGGAATTCGTATTCAGGCTGCTAATGATGCGGGAGTGTTCTATGCTATTCAGACTTTGCGTCAGATCATAGAGAGTCCTATAGCAGAAGGTGGTAGGAAACTACCTTGTTTGGAAATTAATGATGCACCTGTCTTCCCTTATCGTGGTGTTGTTGAAGGCTTTTATGGTATGCCGTGGTCACATGCCGTACGTCTGTCTCTGATTGAATTTTATGGACGATATAAGCTGAACACCTATATTTATGGTCCGAAAGACGATCCTTATCACAGTTCACCAAACTGGCGTCTGCCGTATCCGGAGAGGGAGCAAAGAAACATTAAGGAATTAGTTGAGGCGTGTCGGAGGAACCGGGTAGACTTCGTTTGGGCGATTCATCCAGGAAAAGATATTAAGTGGAATGAGGAAGATTACCAGAATCTTGTACGTAAATTTAATCTCATGTATGCAGACGGTGTACGCTCATTTGCTATATTCTTCGATGATATTTCAGGGGAAGGAACTAATCCGAATAAGCAAGTTGAGCTGTTGAATCGCTTGACCAAGGAATTTGTAAAAGCCAAAGGCGATGTCTCACCGCTTATTATCTGTCCGACGGATTATTCTAAGTTATGGGCAAAAGCAGATGAAGACGGCCCATTGAGCATTTATGGACGCACCCTCGATCCCTCTGTCCGTGTGTTTTGGACAGGCGATGTGGTTTGCAGTGATGTCACAAAAGAAACTCTCGACTGGGTGGATAGCCGTATCAAACGTCCTGCTTTCTTCTGGTGGAACTATGCTGTAACCGACTATGTTCGTAATCTTATATTGCAAGGTCCGGTCTATGGTTTAGACACTTCACTCACAAATAAAGATATGTGTGGACTTGTCAGTAACCCTATGGAGCATGGAGAGGCTTCGAAACTTTCACTCTATAGTGTGGCAGACTATACGTGGAATCCTGCTGCCTATAATCCAATTGACAGTTGGGAACGTGGTTTAGAGGTGATGATGCCCCATGCAAAAGAGGCTTATCGCACATTTGCTATCCATTCTGCAGACACAGAAACGGGCTATCGTCGCGATGAATCATGGGGGACAGAGACTTTCCGGTTAGCTGATTATACAAAGGAAAAGCGTGATAAACTTTATGAAGAGTTCGAACGTGTGGCACAGGCGCCCGCAAAGATTGAAGCGGGTTGTAATGACACTCTGCTTCTTCAAGAACTCCAACCGTGGCTGAAAGAGTTCGGGAAACTTGGTATGCGTGGCAAGAAAGCCCTTGAACTCATGGATCTCTATCGCTCCGAAGATGCATCATCCTTTTGGAAAGCATATGTAAAAAACCTGATGAGCAATAAGGATAAGCAAGCTTACGAGGCACATAAATCCGGTACAATGAAGCTGCAACCATTCTACGAATGTGCCATGAAAGATTTAGGAGAAGCTTTTTATGAGCGGCAATCGGGTAAGAAAGCTTTCTCTTTGCATGGCACAGGAACCTATAGGAATATAGGAACAACACAGAGTGAACTCATGTTGGATGGTGACAGTGCCACCTTCTATACTTCTGGTGAGAGTCAGAAAGCAGGTGATTGGATTGGAGTTTCACTTCCCGAACCGATGCCTATTCGTGAGGTTCATATCTTACAAGGCAGAAATTCTAAAGATGATACCGACTTCTTTGACCATGCCGCAATAGAGTATTCTGTTGATGGCAAAGTCTGGAAGCCGCTTTTAACGGGTTTACATAATCAGTATGATATTCTTTGGAAGGCTGAAAGACCAATAGAGGCACGTTATATTCGCCTTGTCCGACTCGATTCAAAACGTACAAACTGGGCAGCTGTTCGTTCGTTTACAGTGGTTCCTGAAAATGTGGCTGCAACTCCCTTTATTGAGAACAACGGTGTGTCGAATGACATTCTGAATGCTTTCGATCATCAACCAAGTACCATTTTCAAGAGTATAGGCGATTTCTCATTTAGGGTACCACACGGTACAACAGCTTTTACATTCTTGCTTTCTTTGCCAACAGACGGTTCGGTTCGCCTTTGTCAGTATGACAAGCGTAATCGCTTGAAGGCCGAATATACATCTACTTCTCCATTCTTTACTGTGGATGTTGCAAAAAATGTGACCCGTATAGAGGTTATTGGAAAAGCAAATGTGTTTGAAATCATACCTAAATCCCAACATTAATTGAACGATTATTTTTATTAGTTTTTCTATAGTGAGGAAGTATCAAGCTAAGCAATGTAGAATTCTTGCTGATACTTCCTTTCTTGTTTTCATAACCTTGAAACCTTGTTTTATGGATTTATGTGCACAGACGAAAATGCACTTCTATCAATATCTCATAAAAGTGAATATTCCGTATAGCATATTCCAGAGACTAAATCCTAATTTAAATATAGATTATTTTATCTAAAATACTTTGATAAATCATTAAAATATAGTATTTTTGCACTGAATTCCAAAGGGTATTTCCCCTCATATCCTGGTATTTACTACCTAATATGAGGTAGTCGTTGATACTCTTTTATTGTCTGATTTGTTCGGGAAGAATATTCATTGTATATTATTCAAACAGTTAAATAATTAAAAATCAATCATTTATGTGGTTAATCAATTCATCTATTGGTAGAAAGGTAGTGATGTCTGTAACAGGCATAGCACTGATTCTATTCATGACATTCCACTGTTGTATGAATGTTGCTGCACTCTTTTCTAAAGATGCCTACAACATGATTTGTGAGCTGTTGGGTGCCAACTGGTATGCAGTTGCGGCGACGGCAGGTCTTGGTGCCTTGGCAGTTTGTCACATTGTCTACGCTTTTATCCTTACAGCACAGAACCGTCGTGCCCGTGGTGCCAATCGTTATGAGGTTACGGCAAAGCCTGACAAGGTAGAGTGGGCCAGTCAGAACATGCTTGTTCTCGGTATCATTGTATTGCTGGGGATTGGCCTCCACCTTTTCAACTTCTGGTATAACATGATGTTTGCAGAGCTTGTTGGTATGAAAACGGTTCTTGAACCCACTGACGGTTTTGGCTTGATTGTAGCGACATTCAAGAACAAACTCTATGTAGTGCTTTACATCATCTGGATTGTTGCACTGTGGTTCCATCTCTCTCACGGTTTCTGGAGCGCCATGCAGACCGTTGGTGTCAATGGCAAGGTGTGGTTTAACCGCTGGAAGATCATCGGTAATGTTTACGTTACACTGTTGATGCTCGCTTTCCTTGTGGTAGTACTTGCATTCGCTTTCGGTTGTGCACCAAGTCTGTGCTGTGCTACATCACACTGTGTTGCGTTATAAGCAATCTAATATGAATTTTTAATTTAGAACAATCATGACTAAGACATTAAATTCCAGAATACCAGAAGGACCTGTAGCTGAAAAGTGGACCAACTATAAGGCTCATCAGCGTTTGGTCAATCCAAAGAATAAATTGAAGCTGGATGTTATTGTTGTCGGTACGGGTCTGGCCGGTGCCAGCGCTGCCGCATCTCTTGGGGAGATGGGTTTCAACGTACTGAACTTCTGTATCCAGGACTCTCCTCGCCGTGCACACTCTATTGCTGCGCAGGGAGGTATCAATGCAGCAAAGAACTATCAGAACGACGGTGACTCCGTTTACCGCCTCTTCTACGATACCGTTAAGGGCGGTGACTACCGTGCTCGTGAGGCCAATGTCTATCGTTTGGCAGAGGTTTCAAATGATATTATCGACCAGTGTGTGGCACAAGGCGTACCTTTCGCACGTGAATACGGTGGTATGTTGGCCAACCGCTCATTCGGTGGTGCACAGGTAAGCCGTACCTTCTATGCCAAGGGACAGACCGGTCAGCAGCTTCTTCTCGGTGCTTACTCTTCATTGAGTGCACAAATCAATGCGGGCAAGGTGAAGCTCTTCACGCGCTATGAAATGGAAGACGTTGTTATCGTCGACGGCCATGCACGTGGTATCATTGCCAAGAACCTCATTACCGGTGAGCTTGAACGCTTCACAGCCAATGCCGTAGTGATTGCTACCGGAGGTTATGGAAATACTTATTTCCTCTCTACTAACGCTATGGGCTGCAACTGCACAGCTGCCGTTCAGTGCTACCGTAAGGGTGCTTACATGGCAAATCCTTCTTATGTTCAGATCCACCCGACTTGTATTCCGGTGCATGGCGACAAGCAGTCTAAGCTGACATTGATGTCTGAGTCGCTCCGTAACGACGGACGTATCTGGGTTCCAAAGAAACTTGAAGATGCCAAGGCATTGCAGGAAGGAACCAAAAAGGGCTCTGATATTCCTGAAGAAGACCGCGATTACTATTTGGAGCGCCGTTATCCAGCCTTTGGAAACCTTGTTCCTCGTGACGTTGCCTCACGTGCAGCCAAGGAGCGTTGTGACAAGGGCTTCGGTGTCAATAACACAGGCTTAGCCGTATTCCTCGACTTCTCTGAGTCTATCAATCGCCTCGGCATTGATACCATTCTTCAGCGTTATGGCAACCTTTTCGATATGTATGAAGAGATTACCGATGTCAACCCTGGTGAAGTTGCCAATGAGATTAACGGTGTGAAGTACTATAATCCGATGATGATTTTCCCTGCTATCCACTATACAATGGGTGGTATTTGGGTCGACTATGAGTTGATGACCACCGTTCCCGGTCTGTTCTCTATCGGTGAGTGTAACTTCTCTGACCACGGTGCCAACCGTCTTGGTGCGTCAGCTTTGATGCAGGGATTAGCCGATGGCTATTTTGTTTTGCCTTATACTATTCAGAATTATCTCGCAGACCAGGCGCTTTGGCCCAAGGTTCCAACAGACCGTGCTGAGTTTGTAGAGGCAGAAGAGGGCGTGAAGAAAGAGATTGATCGCCTCATGAACATCAAGGGTAAGCGTTCTGTTGACTCTATCCACAAGGAACTTGGCCATATCATGTGGGAACATGTGGGTATGGGCCGCACCAAGGAAGGCCTCGAAACAGGTTTGAAGTTGCTGAAAGAACTCCGCGAAGAGTTCAATTCAAACCTCTTCATCCCAGGCACCAAGGAAGGTCTCAACATTGAGCTTGACAAGGCTATCCACTTGCGTGACTTCATCTTGATGGGCGAACTCGTGGCCTACGATGCGCTTCATCGTGAGGAAAGTTGCGGTGGTCACTTCCGTGAGGAGCATCAAACAGAAGAAGGAGAAGCTAAGCGCGACGACGAAAACTTCTTCTATGTGGGCTGCTGGGAATATCAGGGAGACGACACCAAGGCTCCTGAATTGATCAAGGAACCACTCGAGTATGAGGCAATTAAGGTACAAACACGTAACTATAAAAATTAGTTGACGGTTGTATAGTGGACAAGTTGACAAGTTGTCGGCTTGTTCCTTCTCCAAGAACATAAATTATAAATGCAGACAAGACAAGCAAGTATATGGTGTTGTAAGACTTGAAGTATGAAGACTCATAAGGATTTAACCGTCTGGCAAAAGGCTATGGAACTGGTCATGGAGGTTTATAAAGCCACCAAAATGTTCCCTCGGGAAGAAATCTTCGGATTGACTTCTCAAATGCGCAGAGCTGTCGTGTCAATTCCTTCCAACATAGCCGAGGGCTACGGAAGACTCCATCAGCGTGAAACTGAAAACTTCCTTAGCATAGCATTAGGCTCTGCATGTGAGTTGGAAACACAGTTAATCCTTTCGAAGGATTTGGGTTATATTTCTTTAGATGAAGTAGAACAGTTGACTATTGAAGTGCAAAATATCATCAAGATGTTAGCTGCTTTGATAAAATCATTAGGCAAATAACCCGTCAACTCGTCCACTTGTTTACTTGTCAACTAAAAAATAAGAACATGGCAAAGAATATATCATTCACAATAAAGTATTGGAAACAGAATGGTCCACAAGACCAGGGACATTTCGATACACGCGAGATGAAGAATATCCCTGACGACACCTCGTTCCTTGAGATGCTCGATATTCTGAACGAAGAACTCATCGACGACGGTCAGGAACCTTTCGTTTTCGACCACGACTGCCGTGAGGGTATCTGCGGTATGTGCTCACTTTATATCAACGGTACACCTCATGGAAAGACCGAGCGCGGTGCAACAACCTGCCAACTCTATATGCGTCGTTTCAATGATGGCGACGTTATCACCGTAGAGCCTTGGCGTTCTGCAGGCTTCCCTGTTATCAAAGACTGCATGGTTGACCGCTCCGCATTCGATAAAATCATTCAGGCTGGCGGCTATACTTCTATCCGCACAGGTCAGGCTCAGGATGCCAATGCAATCCTGATCAGCAAAGAAAATGCAGACGAAGCTATGGACTGCGCCACTTGTATCGGTTGCGGTGCCTGCGTAGCTGCTTGTAAGAACGGTTCTGCAATGCTCTTTGTAAGTTCTAAGGTGAGCCAGTTGGCACTCCTTCCACAAGGTAAGCCCGAGGCCGCACGACGTGCCAAGGCGATGGTTGCCAGAATGGATGAGCTTGGTTTCGGTAACTGCACGAACACCCGTGCATGCGAAGCTGTATGCCCTAAGAACGAGAAAATTGCCAATATAGCCCGTCTTAACCGCGAGTTTATCAAGGCAAAATTCGGTGATTAAACTTACTCCTTCCTCGGTTTCCGGGGTAGGAATAAAGAATATAAGGAGGGAAATCCAATTGGTTTTCCCTCCTTTTTTCCCTTTCAACTTCGAGGTTTGAAGATTGAACTTCAAGCTTTATCATGTGTCACATTTATTGAGATGAAAAGCGACTTTGTAAAGTTTGTTGTGCGGTTTTTAACACTTCCGGAGTCGACCAAATAGAAATGAAAACGCGTTTTCCATGCTTTTGCGAAGTCCTTTTATGGCTTCGATGCCCTCGTTTCTTTCCTCTTGCTTTACAATCTACGCCACTTTACGGCGCCATTTGCACCAAACGACCGCACAAAGTGAATGGAATTACCACGCCACTTGACGCATCTTACACAGTCATTTGACGCAAATGACAACATGCTTTGACGTCGAAATGCACATTCATTCCAAGTAAATGAGATAATCATTTGATAGTCAATGTATTGCAAAACACCCTCAAAACTCGCGTATTTCGGGCTGAGGGAAAACTGTTTTTGAATTCGCGAGCTGTGTGAGGGCATTTGTAAAGAATGTTGACGGGTATCGATACATTCCTAAATCTCAATGTTCAGAAGCTGAAACTCCAGGCTTCTGCTCTCTTGGACAGCCACCAGGAGACACCGATTGTGACAGCACCGATAGCCAAACCTATATACAGAATGTTCTGTAACAGGAATGTCATCAGCGTTGTTTTTGCACTGAAAATAAGCCCCTCTGCAGGCGTTGGGAGCGTGAAGATGACTAATGTAGCGATGCAACCCAATAGTAGGCCCACAGCGAATGTAAAGGAGGCAATGTGCTTGTTCTTCTGTTTCTGTGCCTGCTGATAGGCTTTCACCTCGTCGATGAGCGTCATCTGCCGTTGCAGTTTCTGCATGAAAGCGTTGTCGTCTGACAGTTGTGGACGATAATCTGCTAACATATTTTTGAAAAACTTATCCTCATTCATCTTTCAATCTCTTTTTAAGTTCTTCGCGACCCCGCGAGAGTTGCTTCTTGACGGCACTCTCTGTGGCATCGGTTATTTCGGCTATTTCTTTCACCTGATAGCCTTGCATGTAATGTAACAGCATTGTTATCCGCACTTTTTCTGATAGGGCTTCTAACGCAATGTATAGGGCTTGATAGCGAAAGGTGTTATCGGTTTGCTGCGCGTCTTGAATGATTTTAGCACTTGCTATCGGTTCTTCTGCATGGCTTTTCAACTTTCGCCGGTTGTCAATGAATACGCGGTAGGCTATCTTCATCAGCCACGAAGAAAACCGTCCGCGTTCATCATATTGCGACAACTGCATGTAGGCTTTCAGCAATGTGTCTTGAGCCATGTCGTCAGCTGTTGTGCTGTTGCCACAGCACAAAGCCGTCAGGAACCGACGCAATGCCGCTTGTTCCTGACTGATTTGCCTGACGAATTGGTCTCTTGTCATCATCTTATGACTGCGCTTTGTTCTTTCCCAATGTTTTCTTTCCATTGAAATGGGCTACGAGTAGGCCTGCTCCAATGCCTATGGGAATGATACCGAAGATAATTCCAAGCGTCATAAACTCTGTGTTGAAGCCTTCGAAGCTGCATAATCCGATGAAACAAAGCATGCAAAGCAGCCCCACGATGAGGAGTATTGCGCCCCAAAGCAGTTCGAGATGCAGCATTGTTTTCATTTTCTCTTCAAAGGATTTGCGTGGTGGATTAAACTTGTTGAGGAAGTCTTGCACGTTGATATCCGCGTTCTTCTCTATGGCTGCCATGAGTATATCGCTTTTCTTTCGCGTTTCATATTGCTTGTTTTTATAGCGAAGAGAGGCCATAGTGATAGGCAGTAAGACGCAAATCGCGATGATAAATACCATCTGATAAGCTGCAGTTACATTGTTCATAGTTTTATGTTTTAATTGTTATACATTCTGTTTTCATTGAACCGGTTCATGGATATAACGCTTTCCATGATGAAAAAGTGACTGAACAGTTCCACTTTTTCCCACTTTTTTTCATGCTATCTATAAAAAACAAGAAAGGGAAACCATTCAGAATGGCTCCCCTTCTTCCTCTATATCAACTTTCGTAACTATGTTTTCGTGGAAAAAATCAAAACAATGTAATGCTTATAATCTATTTTCCGATGCAAAAAGAAAAATCGTTCTTCCTGATAACGCTCTGTAATCCCTCCTCCATTTCCTCGCTTTTAGCGCTCCCCTCTCCTTGGAGAGGGGTTGGGGGTGAGGCTTTACTTCAACCTTTCTTCCACCTTCTCCCAGTCCACAATGTCCCAACTTGCAGCGACATGGTCGGCACGTCGGTTCTGGAAGTCAAGGTAGTAGGCATGTTCCCACACGTCAAGTCCGTAGAGAGGTGTAAGGCCGTGACGCAGCGGATTGCTGCCGTTTGCCTCCTTGGTAATGACGAGTTTGCCGTCAGCCTGTTGCGAAAGCCAGGCCCAACCCGAACCAAACAGCGTCGTTGCTGCCTGTGTAAACTGCGCTTTGAAATTGTCGAAGTTGCCAAATGCGTCGTTGATAGCATTCAGAATTCGGCCTTCAGGCAGGTTGTTATGGCGTGGAGCACGGAACTGTTCAAAGTAGAGTGCGTGGTTTAACACCTGTCCTGCATTGTTGAAAATCGGGCCTTCGGGTGCTCCTTTCACGATTTCTTCCACGCTTTTACTGTCCCATTCGGTGTCTTTTACAAGCGAACTAAGTGTATTAACGTAGTTCTGCAGATGCTTACCATAGTGGAAGTTGATAGTCTGTTCGCTGATAACAGGCTCCAAGGCCGTTGTTGCATAAGCCAATTTTGGCATTTCTATTTTCATCATGTCTTTGTCTTTTTAATTTATAAATACGATAGATTTCCTCCCTTTATCCATTCTTTGTGGATTTCTTTTCTGTTGCAAAGTTATGGAAAAACATTCGTTTCTCCAATCGAAAAAACATATCAGGCGATAGATGAAGGCATGATTTCGTGGAGTGGGTGACTGGAATAACTATCTTTTAGACGGCAACAGACCTTGGCTGCAAAATGTGCAACCAAGGTCTGTGCTTATGTTTTCAACTGCTTTTACAAGCTTTATAGGTTGAAATTCGGATGAATTACTTCTTGAAAATCTCGTCGATAAACTTGTAGAATGAGGGATCTTCACCCACAACAGTCTTCACAATCTTACCGTCGGGCCCTATAAGTATCTTCGTTGGGAAGCCTTGAACGCCATATTCTGCAAGCACTTTACTGTCCTTAGGATTATAGACGTGTAGCCAAGGCAGTTCATGTTTTCTCACAGCTTCTTTCCATTTGGCTTCAGTATCATTGCAGTCAATGCCTAAGATCTCGAACTTTCCGGCGTATTTCTTATAGTATTCTTTCATTTGCGGCATGCCGCGGATACACCAGATGCACCATGAACCCCAGAAATCCAGCAATACATATCTTCCTTTCAGACTTGAAAGAGAGAGTGGTTTGCCGTTGATGTCGTTCAAGGTGAAGTCGGGAGCCACGACACCGGCAGCCTGGGCAGCCTTTGATTTCGCTTCTGCTTCAGCCTCTTCTTTATAGGCTTTGATGATGTTTTGATAGTAAGTCTTCATTCGTCCGCTCTTGACGGTGTTCGATAGTAGTGAGACTCCTTCTTCAATCTCGTCTTTTCCAAGAGCCACAACCGCAGCAGCACTGGCTTCCCAATCGGCATGCTGCTTGATGAAACCAACAATTGCATCGTTCACTTTCTTTTCAAGCGCGGGGGCTTTTGCCTCATATTCATCCATCACCTTTGAGCGGTCTTCGCCTGCCTTGATGCGTTGTGAAAGCCTTTCACCAAGATCATTGAGTGCTTTCTGGGCCGTTTCGAGCTGTCGGTCGAACTGACCGTACTGCTGATAGAACTTCGTTCCGCCAATGTCATAGCGTGTGGTGACGTCTCCTTTCAGTTCCAAGGTCTCTCCGGGAACAGCCACAATGCGCAGCTGTTTGTTCTCCTTACGGTGCAAAGTCTCCATGGAAAGAAGATAGATATCCTTCGGTTCGTCTACATGGAGCGTAGCCGTGAACTTGTTGTTCTTCACAAGTATGGTGTCGCGATGATAGGTTTTGCCCTGTGGAATCATAGCCACCACCGTGTCACCAAAGTTTTTCAGTTCGGCTTTCACCGTGAAATTGCCATCTGCAGCAATAGCAGTCTGTGTGGCAAGCAACAGTGAAAGACCTACAATTGTCTTGTTCATATTCCCTGATTTTAATGATTATATTGCGTTGATGTATGCCAAATTCGCGTGATGCAAAGGTATAACATTGGCAAAAATATAAAATAAAGGCCCTAAATGAAGCATTCAGGGCCTTTATTTTAAGTATTTTTATTTCTTCTTCGGGCGTCTTCTTGCCCAACCTTCTTCGCTGAAGTCGGGTTCATCTCCTTTGAGTTTGATACTTTTCCCGGCAATAAGACTGCGCCAATCCGTTTCGTTTTCTTCTTCATGTTGACGCTGACGGCGTTGTGGACGCTCATTGTTGTTGCGACTCTGACGGCCTCCACGACTGCTTTTCTCACTGCGGCCACCGCGTTTGCCGGCTCTTCCGTGTCCGTCTTCATCGGCATCATTGCAGCGCACTTCGCGCCCCTTGTAGCTTGTTCCATTGAGGGCTTTCATCACTTTCTGTGCGTCGTTCTCGGGCACTTCGATATAAGAGAATTTCTGTAGCAGGTCAATATGTCCCACTTCCTGGCGTCCATGCACATGCTTGTTGAGGTATTGCATGATTTCACCGGGATAGAAGCCGTCACTCTTTCCAAGATTGATGAAGAGGCGGCGATAGCCACTTTCGGCCACATGCTGACGTCGTCCGCTGCTCACCTTGCCGCGCATCGAGCGGTCACCACGCTCGCTTCGGCTGCCTTTTCCAGCCATTGGCTTCTCTATTTCGGGTGCATGCTTGTAGTAATCAAGGAAGCGTCCGAACGTAACGGTTACCATTTTCTTGATAATGTCCTCTTTATCTACGTATTCAAACTGGCGCATGATATCATCCATGTAAGGTGCAATCTGGTCTTCATCAACGTCAGTTTTCATGATGTCGTCCATCACCTTATAGAGCTGTTTCTTGCAGATTTCCTCGGGTTTCGGCAGTTCTCCATCGATAAAGTCCTTGCCGATCTGCTTTTCTATCTGTCTGACTTTCCACTTTTCCTTGACATGTATGATGCTGATTGAAGTTCCTTTCTTGCCCGCACGCCCTGTTCGGCCACTTCGGTGCGTATAACTTTCGATGTCATCGGGCAGTCCGTAGTTAATGACATGAGTCAAATCGTTCACGTCAAGCCCACGGGCAGCGACGTCAGTAGCTACAAGCAGCTGCACCGTATGTTGGCGAAACTTCTGCATGGTGAGGTCACGTTGCTGCTGACTCAAGTCGCCATGCAATGCTTCGGCGTTATAACCGTCTTTGATCAGCTTGTCGGCAATCTCCTGAGTCTCTATCTTTGTGCGACAGAAGATAATGGCAAAGATACGTGGATGAAAGTCAACGATGCGCTTCAGTGCCAGATATTTGTCCTTGGAATGTACGAGATAGTAGATGTGGTTCACGTGTTCTGCGCCCTCGTTACGGCTTCCTACGACGATTTCCTTATAGTCGTGAAGATAGCTTTTGGCCACTTTCTCCACCTCACGGCTCATCGTTGCCGAGAAAAGTAGGGTGTTGCGGTCGTCCGGGAGCTGCTCAAATATGGCGTTGATACTGTCAGAAAAGCCCATGTTCAGCATTTCGTCAGCCTCATCGAGCACCACATTGTTCACTTGGTTGAGTTCCATTACACCACGATTGATAAGATCTACCAATCTGCCCGGCGTTGCAACAACAATCTGCACACCGTGTTTAATGGTGCGAATCTGTGGTCGAATGTCGGCACCTCCATATACAGGAACGATGTTCATGCCGTTGATATACTTGCTGAAGTCTTTCAAATCATCAGCAATCTGCACGCAGAGTTCGCGCGTCGGACTAAGAATAATGGCCTGGGTTGCACGGTTCCGTGCATCAACTTTCTGCAAGAGGGGCAGTCCGAAGGCTGCAGTCTTGCCTGTTCCTGTCTGTGCAAGCGCAATGACATCATTCTTGTTGCCTAACAAATAGGGGATAACTTCTTCCTGAACGGGCATCGGATGTTCGAAGCCCAATTCCTCAATGGCGCGGCGAATGTCTTCACTGACGCCCAATTCTTCAAATGTTTTCAATCTTTTTCCTTATTAAATGCGAAGGTACTAACGCCCTTCCAGCCATTTAATTTGGGCGCAATTCCTTCCGGATAAATGGAAGTTGATTACCTATATCTTAACTCCAACTTCCTCAAAGTCGGGTGCAAAGATAGTGATTATCAATGAATAAGAAGAAAGAAAAGGCGTAAAAAAGTATAAAAGAAAGGGGAGGAAGCCTCTCCTTCCTCTTCGGGGAGGAGTTTGGGGAGAGGCTTTTTGATTTTCCTTTATAAATGCCTTTGCATAACTCGCGAATTCAAAAACAGATTTCCCTCGGCTCGAAATACGCGAGTTTTAAGGACGTTTGGCAAAGCATTGAGTGTCAAACGATTATCTCATTTATTTGGAATTAATGCGCTTTTTGACGTTAAGGCATGTTGTCATTTGCATCAAATGACTGTGTAATCTGCGTCAAAAGACGTGGTAACTCCATTCACATTACGCGGTAAAATGAATGGAGTTGCATCGCACAAGGAGGGGAACAAAGCCTCACCCCCTGCCCTTTGCTAAGAAATAAAGAGGAAAACAAGGCCTCTCCCCCTACCCCTCTCCAAAGAGAGGGGAGTAATATGTTCGCTAATTATATTGTATTATAAACTCCATTTCAAAGACATTTCACTCCCCTCTCTTTGGAGAGGGGTAGGGGGAGAGGCCTTGTTTTCCTCTTTATTTCTTAGCTGAGGGGTTGCAGTTTCTGCTTCCCTACAACCACAACACAGCCTCGTTCCCCTTATTAAACAGCAGGTCGAGGATGCTCATGTTGGGTTGAAAGCCGTGTTTCTGCTGATAAACTTGATAGTAGGGGCGGGCAATAAAGTCGCTGTCAAGGTCAGGATGCTTGGGGCGAATGGCGTCGCGGAAGTCGTCGGTGAGGCTGTTCAGTTCGGCGTTTTCAGTGCAAGTACCTATCGGTTGAAATGCAGTTGTGAGCTGTATTTGTGGTCGAATGTCGAGCAGTTCTGTCATTTTCTCCGTGATAGCCATGTTAAAGTCGATGAGAAATGTCCACTTCTGTTCAAAGAAAGGGCGCAAATCGTCTTCATAGTACATGAAAAAGGGACTTTCACCATAGGCCGAGCAGAGGGCATGCCAATGGATATGACGCCAGTTCCCGTGGTCAGAGATGCGGATATCCTGCATGGGCGTCTTCGAAAGTTGGTTGCCTTCGGGACATGAAACGGGTATTGAGAGTGCCTGCAAACCGTTGGTTGTCGGTATGACACAACGGTTACGATAGGTCTGTTTGACGAAGTTGTCGTGCTGTTCGATAAGGCATTGGTCATAGCGATGTAGCTTCTGATACCATTGAACAGGGCCAAAATAGGTGGAAGAAAGCAGGGCTGTTTTCAACATCTGAGCGAGTTTGAAAGTTAAAAAGAGGCAGTCTTGTCAGAAAGGCAGGTAGAAAAGGCGGGAAGCCGGCCCTATAATATCGTGGTAGGGCACGAGGGTTTGGCCGCTTCCTGTGCTGACCAAATAGGCATAACAATGCTCACAAAGGCATTTTTCGCAGCACACCATGGGGATAACGAAGCGCTTTTGGGCAACCGTCAAAGTGTCTCCGGGCAAGGCTCTGATGCGTCCTAAATGCTTTTCTTTCGTGCCGAAGACGATGAGTTGGCCCCGTTTATAGTTGCCATGTGCCAACATGTTCACCATCACTCGGTCGCCCTGGCGCAGCACGGAGGCTGCCGGGACACGGTAAATGGCGAAAGCAAAGGAGCGCACGACAATGACTAAAAGCAGTGCAATCCCAAGACTGAGAAGCCAAGCACGTAGTTGTTGCATCATAAACGCCCCCTTTCTGCACCGCCAACCTCATGGGAGGCAACAGGCGAAAAGGGGCATTCTTTACTTATTTTCTATTTGATGTTATCGACAAAATTAAAGAGACGACTCCAACGAATGCCGCTGAAACCGGGATGATCAGGGTTGTGACTCCACCAGATGAATATCGGCTTGCCCACGATATGGTCTTCAGGAACGAAGCCCCAATAGCGGGAATCTGCACTGTTATGACGGTTGTCGCCCATCATCCAGTAGTAATCCATCTTGAAAGTATAGCTGTGGGCAAGTCGTCCATTGATATAGATTTGTCCGTTTTTCACCTTCAGATCGTTGTGCTCATAGGCACGAATGGGACGCTCATAGACGGCGATATTCTTCATATTGAGCTTCACTGTGGCTCCCTTTTTCGGTATCCACACGGGGCCATAGTTGTCGCGAGTCCAGCCCGTATAGGCGTTGAGAGGGTAGAGGTCGCCTGTCTGTGCGTCGGTATTCAGGTGAATGTCAGCCACGATGTCCTTGCGGGCAGCAAGCTTTTTGGCGGCTCTCTGTGTCAAAGGCAAGTAGCCATATTGGTTAAGACTGGCCATATCCTCATTTGAAATGCCGAGTTCGTCCATCAGTTCCGTAGGCATCTGTCCCTTGAGTTTCACGTAGTAACTGTATTGAACGTTATCAGGTTCCTTGTTTGCCTTGCCATTCAGATAGACAATACGGTTCTTGATCTGCAGCGTCTGACCTGGAAGACCGACGCAACGCTTCACATAATTCTCTCTGCGGTCAGTCGGACGGGTGATGATTTCACCGTATTCAACCGGATTGTCTTTCATGTATTTACGTCCCATGGCCATGACACTTTCGAGATAATCACGCTGTGAATAGGGGTTCATTGCCTTCAAATCGGGCTGTTCCATGCCCTGCGAAGCAAGCAGACTTTTGCCGATATAGGAGCAAAGGGCATAATAGTCCTGATCTTTATAAGTGTCGGCAGAGCAGAGCGTATCACCTGCGGGATAGTTGAAAACAACGATATCATTGAGCTTAACATGGCCTAATCCCTTCACGCGTCGATAGTCCCAATGAGGCCATTCAATATAGCTCTTGGTGTTGATGATGGGAAGTGTGTGCTGTGTCAGCGGCATGCTGAGCGGTGTTTCGGGGATGCGTGGCCCGTAACTCACCTTGCTCACGAAGAGATAATCGCCTGTCAACAGACTCTTTTCGAGTGAACTTGAAGGGATAACGAAGTTCTGAAAGAAGAACAGATTGATGAAATAAACGGCTACCAAGGCAAAGACGAGAGCATCAACCCAGCCCATGATGAAGCGTGTTGGGCCTTCAGCGTCTTTCCACCACTGCCATTTGATCTTCTTAGAGATATAGACATCGTAAATAAAAGGCACCACAATCAGTCCCCACCAGCTGCCAACCCAGAAGAGAAACAGCAGGTAACAGAGGGTGACAGCAATGAATTTTCCCCATTGAACGCGTGGGTTAATCTTGGCTTTTTCCTTATCTATCATTGTATTCAGAATTTAAATAGATCGCTGGTAGTCAGCAATCCCGTATGATCTTTTGTGTATTCAGCGGCTAAGACAGCACCCAAGGCAAACCCTTTTCGGCTGTGTGCGTCGTGTGTTATCGTGATTTTGTCAGCTTCACTGTCGTAGCTGATGCTGTGAATGCCCGGTACTTCATCGCGTCGGATACTTGCAATAGGCAGTTCGTTGGCTGCAACGGTATTGCTTCCTTCCTCACTTCCGTCGGCATGATGCTGCAAACCTTTCACCCATTTGTCTTTTCTGTCGAGGTTTTCGATAATATCTTCGGCCAGCGTTATGGCTGTCCCGGACGGTGCATCAAGCTTATGAACGTGGTGAATCTCCTCCATTGCAACGTCATATTGCGGGAATTGGTTCATAATTTTAGCCAAATAGCGGTTTACAGCGCTGAAAATGGCCACGCCAATCGAGAAGTTACTGGCCCAGAAAAGGGTCTGCTTGCCGTCTTTGGTCAGTGCTTCAACGTCGGCTTTATGGTCTTTCATCCATCCCGTTGAACCGCTGACAACTTTCACATTGTGGCTGAAAGCCTTGAGATAGTTGCCATATGCCGCCGTTGGATTGGTGAATTCGATGGCTACATCAGCGTTGATAAAGGCATCAGAGTCGAAGTCTTGCTGGTTGTCGGCATCGATTTTGCATACAATTTCGTGGCCACGTTGCAGGGCAATCTCTTCAATCATGTGTCCCATTTTGCCGTAGCCAATCAATGCTATTTTCATTGTCTTATTGTGTTAAATGTTTCTTTTCACATTGTTATATATGGGGCAAAGTTACTAATTTATCTGCTGATTTTATAAGTATTTGACGCATAATCTGTTGAAAAGTCTGTTGTTTTATCAGTTTTTTTGTATTTTTGTAGAAAATATAGCTGCACTCGGCAGATTATGAAATCATTCACTTTGCGCTCGTTTGCAATATTTTTGAGAACATATAGTGCCACAAGATTATCATGGAATTGCTTTTGCATTACGTATGGAAACATAAGATGTTTCCGTTGAAACCACTGAAAACAGTCGATGGAATGGCTGTGGAAGTGATTGATTCCGGCCTGCATAATCACGATGCGGGGCCTGATTTCTTCAATGCAAAGGTAAAGATTGGAGGCACACTATGGGTGGGAAACGTTGAAATTCACGATAAGGCAAGCGATTGGTTCGCCCATAAACACGACTTGGATGAAAGCTATAACAACGTGATTCTGCATGTCTGCAGATGCGTTGACACTGTAGTAACAACGCAGAAAGGCGACCGTTTGCCTCAAATGGAACTCGAAATTCCCCCTTATGTCATGCAGCATTATCATGAATTATTGGCCTCCGACCAGTATCCTCCATGTTATAAAATCATACCGGATCTAAGCCGTTTGATGCTCACTTCATGGCTCACGGCCTTGCAAACCGAGCGTTTGGAGCAGAAAACAGAGGCCATAAAGCAACGTGTAAAGGCTTGCGATGGCTCGTGGGAAGCAGCTTATTTCGTCACATTGGCACGCAACTATGGTTTCGGAATCAATGGTGAAGCTTTCGAACAGTGGGCATTAAGTCTGCCATTGCAAGTCATTGCACACCACCGCGACAATCTTTTTCAGATTGAAGCCCTGTTCCTTGGGCAGGCAGGACTGTTGAATATCGACGCCGTTTCCATGCGCCACCGCGATGAAGTGCTTGAGGAGGGTTACTTCTCCAAGTTGCAACACGAATATATCTACCTTCAACACAAGTTTAATCTCAAGCCCATTGACTTTCATCTCTGGCGCTTTCTGAGACTGAGACCGCAGAATTTTCCTCATATCCGCATTGTACAGTTGGCCCAACTCTATGCCAAGCAGCAAGCAGGATTAAGCCAATTGCTTGATTGCACGACAGTGAAAGCCGCCATGGAATGCCTCCGAAGCAGTGTAACGCTTTATTGGCAGACGCATTACAGCTTTGGCATTTCGAGCGAATTCAGCGAGAAGCAACTCTCCACTTCTTCGCTCCAACTGTTGATTATCAATACCGTTGTGCCGATATTATTTGCTTATGGGCGCCATGTCAGCAAGGAAACATTCTGTGAAAGGGCCTTTGATTTTCTCGAACAGCTGCGACCTGAGAACAACCATATCGTCAGAATGTGGCGCGACTGCGGTCTGCAGGTGATGCATGCCGGTGACTCTCAAGGACTGATACAACTGAAAAATGAATACTGTGACAAAAAGAATTGCCTGCAATGCAGGATTGGTTATAAATACTTAAAGCAGAAACTATGAGTAAATACATCTTTGAAACGCGCATGGAAGTGCGCGACTACGAATGTGATATCGAAGGTATTGTGAACAATGCCAACTATCTTCACTACACCGAACACACCAGACACTGCTTCTTGAAGCATGCCGGACTGAGCTTTGCACAGATGCATGAGAAAGGAGTTGATGCTGTTGTAGCCCGTATGCAGTTGGCTTATAAGACGCCACTCCGCTGTGATGACGAGTTCATCTCACGCATGGGACTGCGCAAGGAGGGTGTGCGCTATGTTTTTAATCACGACATCTTCCGTGCTAACGACGAGCGACTTTGTTTCCATGCTGACGTAGAATTGGTCTGTTTAATCAATGGACGACTCGGCAACAGCGAAGACTACGACCGCGCCTTTGCCCCTTATTGGCAGACCGAAGAACAGAAATAACCTTGCCATGACAGCCCAACAGGAACAACTCAACACGCTGATTCTCTCGCGCATTGGTTTCTATAACCTTGCAGGAATACTCGAAGTCTATCGTCGGGTGGGTGCCGCTACGCCTGTTATCGAACAGCATTGCGACATCAGGAGCCTCATTCCTGAGGCTTCACAGCGTCTTGTTGAGGCTTTTCAAGACATCAGTTCCTTGCAGAAATGGGCCGAAGCCGAACTCGAGTGGGCTGAAAACAACGGCGTGCAGGTGCTTTGTTTAGGCGATGAACGCTATCCCCGACGTCTCAGCGAATGCTGTGATGCACCGCTTGTGCTGTTCTATCAAGGCACGGCCGACCTCAACTGTCCACGCATTATCAATGTTGTGGGCACACGACGCAGTACACTTTACGGGCAAGATCTTATCCGAAGGTTCGTCACCGACCTGAGAAAGCTTTGCCCCGACACGCTTATTGTGAGCGGACTTGCTTATGGTATCGACATCAATGCACATCGGCAGGCACTCGACAATGGCTTTGAAACTGTGGCTGTTCTGGCCCACGGACTCGACATGCTCTATCCCCATGCGCATCGGGACACCGCGAAACAGATGCTCAATCAAGGTGGACTGCTCACGGAATATGCCACACATACCAATGCCGACAAACAGAACTTCGTGCGCCGTAACCGTATTGTTGCAGGCATGAGCGACGCCTGCATTGTCGTTGAAAGTGCCTCTCATGGCGGCGCACTCATCACGGCACGCCTCGCTACAGAGTACAATCGGGATGTCTTTGCCTTTCCCGGAGCTGTCGGAGCTGCCTATAGTGAGGGCTGCAACAACCTCATCCGCGACAACAAGGCTGCGCTCATCACGTCGGCTTTCGACTTCGTCAATGCCATGGGATGGCAGGACAATATGCTCAACCGCGCCCGAAACGAGGGCATAGAACGCCAACTTTTTCCTGAACTCAGCAGTGAAGAACAGCAGATTGTGACTGTGCTTCAACGCGAAAACGACCTGCAAATCAACCTCCTCACCCTCAAAACCAATCTTCCTATAGCCCGCCTTACCGCCCTTCTCTTTACACTTGAGATGAAAGGTGTCGTCAAGGCATTGCCCGGAGGCAGCTATCATTTGCTCGGATAGAATATATTTTGTAACTTTGCGGGCGTATGAAAATAGGCAAATTAGACTTTGGTGAGCGTCCGCTTTTCCTCGCTCCGATGGAAGATGTGACCGACATTGGCTTTCGAATGCTTTGCAAACAGTATGGTGCAGCAATGGTTTATACAGAGTTTGTGTCGGCAGATGCCATTATCAGAAGCATCAAGTCGACGCTTGATAAGATGACCATCAATGATGCCGAACGCCCTGTTGGAATTCAGATTTACGGTCGGGATGTCGAGTCAATGGTTGAGGCTGCAAAGATTGTTGAACAGGTGAAACCCGATTTGATTGACTTGAATTTCGGCTGTCCGGTAAAGAAAGTAGCCGGCAAGGGGGCCGGTTCGGGCATGCTTCGCAACATACCGTTGCTGCTTGACATCACGCGAAACGTGGTGAAAGCTGTCAGCACTCCGGTCACCGTGAAGACGCGTTTGGGGTGGGATAATGACAGTCTTATTATCACTGATTTGGCTGAACAACTGCAGGATTGTGGCATACAAGCGCTCACAATCCATGGCCGCACGCGTGCCCAGATGTACACCGGTGAGGCCGATTGGACCTTGATAGGCAAGGTGAAAAGCAACCCTCGAATACATATTCCCATTATCGGTAACGGCGACATCACTACTCCCGAAGAAGCCAAACGTGCCTTTGATGATTATGGTGTAGATGCGGTTATGGTGGGACGTGCCACATTTGGCCGCCCATGGGTATTCAAAGAGATGCGCGATTTTATTGATAACACCACGTCAAGCCCTTTGACCATAGACGACAAAATCGACATTCTTGAGGAACAACTCCGTATTAATGTGGAACGCATCGATGTGTATCGAGGCATTATCCACACGCGTCGTCACCTTGCTTCGAGTCCTATTTTCAAAGGCATTCCCGATTTCAAACAAACGCGTATCGCCATGCTTCGTGCCACGAAAGTCGACGAACTGATTGCGATATTCGAGGAGTGTAGAGGGAAATTAAAGCCTCACCCCCAACCCCTCTCCAAGGAGAGGGGAGTGAAATGCTTAGGAAATGAAGTTTTTAATACAATATAATTAGAGAACATATTACTCCCCTCTCCTTGGAGAGGGGCTGGGGGTGAGGCTTTGTTTCCCTCATTCCTTCTTAGCAAAGGGCTGGGGGTGAGGCCTTGTTTTCCTTCCTTGTGCGATGCAACTCCATTCACTTTACCGCGTAAAGTGAATGGAGTTACCACGCATTTTGACGTAGATTACATGGTAAAATGGGTTAAGTTGCAGCGTAATCTACGGCAAATTACCATGCAAACAGATTTTGGGTGCACTAATTGGGGATAAATCTTTGCTTTTGAATAATTTCAATTGCTTATCTCGAACGGAGGGAGTTTATTCATGTATTCACGTAGCTATATATGCATGAAATGCCATTTACCATTATCACAGCAGAGTGTTTATCCATGTATTTACGTAGCTACATGCTATAAAGGTTATTGAACACCGTCAAAATTAAGCAGAGTTGGTGAAACTACAAGCCAGCACTCCCCTCCTTGGAGGGTCTGGGAGAGGCTCCTGTTTCACTTTCGTGCTCTCATCATGCACCAGATGCCAAGAGCCACAAAGGGCACACTGAGCAGCTGTCCCATGTTGAAGAGCATGCCTGACTCAAAGCCCACTTGAATGTCTTTGGTGTATTCAATGAAGAAACGGAATGCGAAAATCAGCGTGATGCAAAGGCCGAAATAGAAACCTTTACCTACAGGAAGTTTGCGCTTTCGATAGAAATACCAACCCACAAAGAAGATAACGGCATAGGCAATGGCCTCATACAGTTGGCCGGGATGACGCGGATATTTGTCTACTTTTTCGAAGATGAAAGCCCAAGACACATCAGTCACCTTGCCGATAATCTCGCTATTCATCAAGTTTCCAAGTCGAATGAAACAGGCGGTGATAGGGGTTGCAATGGCGATATCGTCTAACAACTGCCACAATTTCACCTTATATTTGCGGCTATAGAGCCACAAGGCGAACATCAATCCGAGGGTTCCCCCGTGGCTTGCCAACCCTTCATAGCCCACGAAATGCCATGAACCGTCGGGCATGTTCTTGAAAGGGATGAACATTTCAAGGAAGTGTGTGCCCGAAGTGAGGAAGTAATCGGGTTGATAGAAGAGGCAATGACCGAGCCGGGCACCAATCAATATGCCTAAGAAACAATAGAGAAAGAGCGGATCGAATACGTTTTCCTCCTGCTTTTTCCCGTTCACCATCACCGTCCGCACAGCGATATTCTGATGGTAGAACAACCAACGTACCATGAAATAGGCACCGACAAGTCCAATCAGCCAGCATATTGAATACCAGCGAATGCCCCAATTCCCTATCTGAAAGAAATAGATATTGGGATTCCAGATGATGTAGTTTAGCATAAGAAAAAATAAATATAACCAACCTCGAAACCCACCCCAACCCTCCCAAAGGGAGGGAGTGCGCATTTGTAGGCTTAGTATATAATTTTAGAAATAATTATTTATATGTGATAATCAAAGATATTATACTTGTTACTTATGAGGTTCTATATATGTTTCTTCTATAGATTTTCTTCCCAACTCCTGGCATTGAATTCTGAACAGTATGGAACTTTAGCCAATGCATACTTCTTAAATTCCATAAAGGTAAGGAGAGATACTCAATTTCTTACTCCCTCCCTTTGGGAGGGTTGGGGTGGGTTTTAGGGTGTGTTTGGTATTACACATTAAACCTAAAGTGCATGATGTCACCGTCCTGCACAACGTATTCCTTACCTTCGATACCGAGTTTACCAGCTTCTCTGACTGCAGTTTCCGAGCCATACTTAATGTAATCATCGTATTTGATGACCTCGGCACGGATGAAACCCTTTTCAAAATCGGTGTGAATTACACCTGCACACTGTGGCGCTTTCCAGCCTTTGTGATACGTCCAGGCTTTTACTTCCATTTCGCCTGCCGTGATAAACGTTTCAAGATTAAGCAAAGCGTAGGCCTTTTGGATAAGACGGTTGACACCACTCTGCTCCAATCCCAACTCTTCGAGGAACATCTGCTTGTCTTCATAGGTTTCCAAAGAAGCGATATCTTCCTCGGTCTTGGCTGCAATCACCATGGCTTCAGCTCCTTCTTGGGCTGCCATTTCCTCCACACGACGTGAATAATCGTTGCCCGTTTTAGCGCTTGCTTCATCTACATTGCATACGTAGAGCACAGGTTTCGTGGTCAACAGGAAGAGATCATGGGCTGCCTGCTGCTCATCTTTGCTTTCAAATGTCACCTCACGCGCATTCTTTCCCTGCTCAAGCACAGCCTTATAAGCTTCCAGAACCGTGCACATCAATTTGGCATCCTTGTTGCCTGCAGCCGCAGCTTTCTGCTGTTTACTGAGCTGGGCATCAATCGTTTCAAGGTCTTTCAGCTGTAGCTCGGTGTCAATGATGCTCTTGTCTTCAAGTGGGTCAACCGCCATGCCGCCTTCACGCACAATGTTATCGTCATCAAAACAGCGGATGACATGAATGATTGCATCGCATTCACGAATGTTTCCCAAGAACTTATTGCCGAGTCCTTCGCCTTTGGAAGCACCCTTGACAAGCCCGGCAATATCGACAATCTCACACGTAGCAGGTACAATCCGCCCCGGATGAACAATCTCAGCAAGCTTGTTGAGTCGCTCATCGGGCACCGTAATCACACCCAAATTCGGCTCAATCGTACAAAAAGGGAAGTTTGCCGACTGTGCCTTGGCACTCGACAGACAGTTGAACAGCGTAGACTTTCCCACGTTTGGCAGGCCTACAATTCCACATTTCAAAGCCATTTTTCTTTATGTTTTTTGTGTGCGGGCAATCTTTCCTGCCTGCATTTATCCTTGTTTCTGCCTGCAAAAATACACAAAAAATCATAAAGGGAAGCAGAGGAAAAGGTAAAAAAGCAAAAAGAGAAGAGGGATAAGGTAAAAGTAAAGCAATGAAGGCGTAATCTTTGCAGTATGAAACTGTTTTGTAACTTGCGTCAGATTGCCGCGTAACTTGACGCAGATTAGCGCGTCATTTGCATCAAGTTACAGTGCGATTTGACGCAGATGACAGGCTCATTTGATGCAGATTGGAATGATATTTGTAGGTTGTTGATAATGAAAGTGTTGTTGAATGTAATATAATGCTTGGTCAGTTACGAGGGCTTTGAAAGCCACTGTGCTCTTATCAAGGAGCTTTTAGGCTCGCATTTTCTTCCACAGAAGGAGATAGAAAGGGGCTTTTATACTTATGCGCAAAATCATTCATATCGACATGGACGCTTTCTTTGCCAGCGTAGAGCAAAGAGATCGGCCCGAACTCCGCGGCAAACCAATAGCCGTGGGCTATGACGGTGCGCGCGGTGTTGTGTGTACTGCCAGTTACGAAGCACGCAAGTTTGGTGTTCGTTCGGCCATGTCGGTGCAGTTAGCCAAGCGGTTATGCAGGGAACTTATCGTCGTAGAAGGCAACTATCAGCATTACAGGGAGGTGTCGGAGCAGTTGCATGGCATCTTCCATGACTACACAGATATCATCGAACCCCTGTCTCTTGATGAGGCGTTCCTTGATGTAACCGTCAACAAAAAGGGTATTTCGCTTGCTGTCGACATTGCCAAAGAGATTAAACAACGCATCAAAGACGAATTAGGTCTTACGGCTTCGGCGGGTATTTCGTATAATAAACTCTTGGCGAAGATAGCTTCTGACTATCGAAAACCCGACGGACTCTGTACTATTCACCCTGACAAGGCGATGAACTTCGTGGCAAAACTGCCTGTGGAAGACCTGTGGGGCGTTGGCCCGAAGACTGCACGGCGCATGCATCGCATGGGGATATTCAATGCGCTTCAACTGCGGGCATGTTCGCTCGAGCATCTGAAGATGGTCTTTGGAAAGTCAGGCCCGGCGTTCTATAACTATGCCCGAGGTATTGATGAGCGTCCTGTCGTGGTTGAACGCACGCGGAAATCCGTGGGTTGTGAGCAGACTTTTCTCGAAGATATCAGTTTGCCTTCGGCCTTATTGATAGAACTTTACCACTTGGTTCTTGAGCTTACGGCGCGTATCGAAAAGGGGAATTTCGAAGGAAAGACATTGACTTTGAAAATCAAATACGCCGATTTCAAGCAGATTACGCGCAGCATCACGGGACGAAAGCTGTTGAAAACCAAGGATGATATCCTTCCCTTGGCCAAGCGGTTGCTTCATCTTGTTCATTATGACAATGCACATGCCATTCGTCTCATGGGGCTTTCGGTGTCTAATCCCGGTGGAGAAGACGGGGATGCCGCACCGGAATGGATACAGTTGGAATTGGAGTTTAAGGAAGATAAAAGGGGAAGAAGATAGAAAAGTGAAAGGCTTTATCCTATGTTGATGCGCATGTTTACTGCGTCAAACATGATTTTCCCTTGCTCGATAAAGCGTGCAAGTGAGCCATTGTCGGCCAATTCACGTGGCGTTCCTACGTGGAGCACGCCATTGTCAAGCAGCCAAAGGCGGTCGGCAACCTGCAAAGCCTGTTCGATATCGTGGGTGGAAAGGAGGATGGTTTTGTTGAGTCTGTGGGCCAATTGGTGCAGCAGCTGCATCATGCTGACCTTGCTCGGGAAATCAAGAAAGGCCGTTGGCTCGTCGAGGAATATCACCGGAGTCTGCTGAGCCAATGCCTTTGCAATCATTGTCTTCTGTCGTTCGCCGTCACTCAGCGTGTGGATGAGTCGAGATTTCAGTGGTGTTATGCCCACCATGGCCATGGCTTCATTGACAATTTGGCAGTCGGCATCGTGCAAATGACCAAAGAAACCCGTGTAAGGATAGCGTCCCATGCTGACAAGCTCGGTCACCGTGATGTTTCCTGCATCCACTTTTGTCGTGAGTACAAGGCCAATCCGCTGTGCGAGTTCATGGGGCCTGAGCGAAGAAATGTCTTCTCCGTTGAGCTTTACACAGCCTTTCAGCGGAGGAAGAAAACCCGAGAGCGTGCGCAACAGCGTGGATTTCCCGACACCGTTCGGGCCTATCAAGCACGTGAACTCGCCCGCATGCAGGGCTGCTTGCAGGTCGGCAGCCACCGCTTTGCCCTTATATCCGATGGTTAAATGTTCCAAGGCAATCATTTCCATGCTGCAAAGATAATCATTTATGTGTTGTTTTTCGTATTTTTGCAGATGAAAAGAGCATCCTGCAGACGAATGAAATCCATTGCATTGCAATTGAGGAAATATAAGCAAATCAATGAACAAATCCCAAATGGAACCCAAACAAAAGATGATGAAAAACGAATTGAGCATGACTTCCGGTGCACCTTTCCGCGCCATTCTGACATTTGCTACGCCCCTCGTTTTGGGCTATATCCTCCAACAGTTGTATCTGATTATCGATGCGGTGATTGTGGGACGCTGGATAGGGGTCGGTGCATTGGCTGCTGTGGGAGCTTCAAGCAGTATCATGTTCCTTATCATGGGCTTCTGCAACGGTGCGTGTGCTGGCTTTGCTATTCCTATAGCACAGGCCTTTGGTGCGGGCGATCACCACAAGATGCGATGCTATGTGAGCAATGCAATCCGCATAGCTGTCGTGTTGGCCGTGGTGATTACACTTCTCTCCTGTGTGCTGTGTGAGAAGATTCTGAACCTCGTAAACACACCGGCCGATGTGTTTCATGATGCTTACGTGTTTCTTTTCCTGCAATTCTGCACGATTCCTTTCACGATAGCCTATAATCTTCTTGCAGGGCAGATACGTGCATTGGGCAACTCTAAGCAGCCGTTTTATTTTCTCATCATATCGTCTGTGCTGAATGTGTTGCTTGATGTGTTGCTTATTCTGATTTTGGGATTAGGCGTCGAAGGTGCGGGAATTGCGACATTCCTGAGTCAGGCTTTTGCCTCATGGCTTTGCTGGAGGTTCATCAGACGCAACATGAGGCAGCTTGTTCCGACGAGTGAGGAAAACAAATTCGACAACAAGAAAATCAGTATTCTGCTGAACAACGGCGTCCCGATGGGGCTGCAATTCTCAATCACGGCTATTGGTATCATTATGTTGCAAAGTGCCAACAATGCGCTTGGAACGGTATATGTGGCTTCGTTTACGGCGGCGGTACGCGTGAAATACCTTTTCACGTGCGTGCTTGAAAACATCGGGGTTGCCATGGCTACCTATTGCGGACAGAACATTGGAGCGCAGAGGCTCGACCGTGTAAAGGCCGGTGTGCGCGATGCCATGTGGCTTATGACAGCCTATTTCGTGCTCACAGTGGCAGTCATCTATCCTTTCGCCGATGAGATGATGATGCTTTTTGTCAACGGTGGTGAACAGGAAGTGATTGCCAATGCTGCTCAGTTGATGCGTATTTCCAACTGGTTCTATCCTGCATTGGGCGTGCTTGTGATTTTGCGTTACAGCATTCAAGGACTCGGGTATAGCAATCTGAGCATGATGAGTGGGGTGATGGAGATGCTGGCCCGCTGCGGTGTGAGTCTCTGGATGGTGCCGGCAATGGCTTGGTTGGGTGTCTGTTATGCTGACCCTGTGGCTTGGTTGATGGCCGATCTGTTCCTTATTCCGGCCTACTTCTGGCTCTTGAGAAGATTGAAAGAAAAGGTTGTAAGCATATAAAAGAGTCTTGTTGAACAGCGATGCTTTGGGCATTGTCTGTAGAGGTTACGGGGGTGGCGACTGAAAAGCGCCAACCCCGTAGTTCATCTAAGGCAGCAGAGTGGGGGCTGCTGAGAGCAGTGATGGTGAAATAAGTGGCTTTCGTGGAGTTTTGTACAAATTTGGAATGTTTTTGTATGAAAGTTCTATATCAGACGAAACGTTTTATCTACTTTTGCGAAAACAAACTGACAATTTATATATAACCTTTTTTATTAGTCATGAGTAATATAAGGAAAACAATTACCCAAAGAAGCATTTTGTCATTGATTTTGATGTTTACATCAGTGATAATGTGTGCCCAAATTAAAATCTCCGGGGTTGTGAAAGACAATACGGGAGAGACTATGCCGGGTGTGAGTGTGATGGTTAAGGGCACAACAACCGGTGTCGTTACCGACGTGAATGGCCTTTTCAGTCTGCAAACCAATCGTAAGGATGCTGTTCTTACGTTCTCTTTCCTCGGTTATACAACCTTGGAACTGAAGGCCCAACCGGGCAAGTTGATGAATGTCACGCTGCAGGAAGACAACAGGGTGCTTGATGAAGTCGTGGTGGTTGGCTATCAGGAAGTGAGAAAACGCGACCTGACAGGTTCTGTTGCCAAGGCCGACATCACTTCGCTGACGAGTACTCCTGTTTCTTCGTTCGACCAGACTTTAGGTGGTCGGTTGGCAGGTGTCAACGTGTCATCAAATGAGGGTATGCCCGGTGGAAGCATGAATATCGTCATCCGAGGCAATAACTCTTTGACGCAGGAGAATTCTCCTTTGTATGTTATCGACGGTTTTCCAGTGGAAGATCCGAGTATCGCCAGCTCTATCAATCCGTCGGATATTGCATCAATCGACGTGTTGAAAGATGCTTCGGCCTCTGCGATTTATGGTGCACGAGGTGCAAACGGTGTAATCATCATCGTTACGAAGAGCGGTAAAGTGGGCAAGCCGAAGGTGCATTATGACGGCAGCCTCGGCTGGCAGAGCGTAACGAAGAAGATACCAATGATGAACGCTTATCAATTCGTTGCACTTCAGAACGAAATGTATCCGAAGATTGTTGAAAAGTCTTATCTTTCACTTTATGATGGAAAGCAATGGACTTTGGATGATTATAAGAATGTTCCCCAGTATGATTGGCAGGACATGATCTTCCGGACTGCACCGCTTCAGAACCACAATGTGAGTCTGACAGGTGGTAGCGAAGAGGTTCGTTATACAGCTTCCTTGTCTTATTTCGATCAGGATGGTATCGTGTTGAAGTCTAATTACAATCGTCTTCAGGGTCGTTTGGCTACGACAATCAAGTATAAGAAGTGGAAGGCTAACTTCAATATCAACTATTCTCAGGCTCGTCAGATGGGGCAGTCTCCATCGCAGGCATCACATTCTGGTATGAATAACCTGTTTTACAGTGTGTGGGGTTATCGTCCGGTTACACAGCCGGGTGTTCCGCTTCATTCCCTTGTTGAAAATGCAACCGATGATGATGTGAACAACACCAACGACTATCGTTTCAACCCGATTATGTCGTTGAACAACGAATATAACAAGCGTACGACGACCTATATGCAGTTCAATGGATTTGTAGAGTATGAGCTGATGAAAGGATTGCGTTTCAAGGTTTCCGGTGGTTATACAGATAATCGCATGGATACTGATAACTTCAACAACTCGAAAACCCGTTATGGTGGTCGCACATCTATAGAAAAGGTGAATGCACAGGTTATCCGTGCTAAGCGTGCCACTTGGCTGAATGAGAATACGCTGACCTGGCAGACTAATCTGCAGAAGCGCCATTATTTCAATTCTCTGTTGGGATTCTCTCTGCAGAATTCGGATTATGAATACTATCGTTTCAAGACTATCCGCATTCCTAATGAAAACCTCGGTATGGCAGGAATGAGCGACGGTACACCTACGATTACGCGTTCGGAGAAGTCTTCTTGGGCGATGATGTCTTATTTCGGACGTTTCAACTATAATTATAAGTCAAAGTATTATGCTACGGCAACCATGCGTGCTGACGGCAGTTCAAAGTTCCGTGGCAGTAATCGTTTTGGTTATTTCCCATCCGGTTCTTTAGCTTGGAACTTCACAGAAGAGAAGTTCATGAAGCCCGTTAAGGACATTGTGAACAGTGGAAAGCTGCGTTTGAGCTGGGGTCTTACAGGTAATAACCGCGTAGGAGAATATGACACCTATGGTATTTATCAGTTATTGAAAGACCGCACGGGCGACCTGCTTTCGTTGGGAAGTGTTCCAAGTGGCGTTTATCCTTATAATAATGATAATACGAATGTAGGTATGGTTCCGGTTTCAATCCCTAACAAGGACTTGAAGTGGGAGACCACGGAGCAGTGGAACTTGGGTATAGACCTCGGTTTCCTTAACGATCGTATTGGTTTGACTGTCGATTTATATCGCAAGGTGACACGCGACCTTCTGTTGGTATCAAGTCTTCCTTTGTCTTCTGGATTCATCAGTGCAACAAAGAATATCGGGAAGGTTAGAAACCAAGGTCTCGAGCTGACACTCAACACTACGAATGTCAAAACCAAGCATTTTACATGGACAACTAACTTCAACATCGCATTCAACCGCAATAAGGTGTTGGCACTATCAGAAAACCAGACCGCATTGCTTACGGCAGCACAGTTCGACCAGAACTTCAACTCACAGAGCAGTTACATTGCTAAGGTTGGTCAATCTATGGGTTCCATGTATGGTTATATCTATGAAGGAACCTATAAGTACGAGGATTTTAACAAGTCGGGCAATACCTATACGCTGAAATCTAACGTGCCTCACTACGCTTCGGAAGCCAATACACAGCCTGGTATGCCTAAATATCGTGATTTGAATGGTGACGGTGTCATTGACAGTAATGACCGTACGGTTATCGGTAACGGTCTTCCTAAGCATACAGGTGGTTTCACCAACAACTTCAACTATCGCGATTTCGACCTCAGTATCTTCTTTCAGTGGTCTTATGGCAACGATGTGTTAAACGCCAACCGCTTGATGTTTGAAAGTTCATGGAACCGCACACGTGAACTTAACCAGTATGCCAGCTATGCAGAACGCTGGACAGAGAGTAATCCAACAAGTAACATTCCACGTGCAACTTCATCAAGTTCAAACCGTGTTTTCTCTTCACGCATCATTGAGGATGGCTCATTCCTGCGTCTGAAGACGGTGACTTTGGGTTACACAGTGCCACGTAAGATGATTTCTCGTGTGGGTATCGAACAGCTCAGAGTCTATTTTGCTGCACAGAATCTATTTACAATTTCCAACTACAGCGGTTATGATCCGGAGGTTTCTATCAGGGAGAGTGCCCTGACTCCGGGCCTGGATTTCTCTGCATATCCACGTGCCCGAAGCTTCAGTTTCGGTATTAATCTTGGTTTCTAACTATTAACTACGACGCATTATGAAAGTATCTAAAATACATATTATTATAATGTTGGCCTTTATGTCTTTGGCTTCAAGCTGTGATTTCTTAGACAAAGAGCCAACATCCACGACCTCTGGAAGTTATTTCAAGAGCGAAGCTGAAGCTGAAACATTTCTCAAAGGAATTTATGCTCCGCTTACAGAGACTTCTTTCTATGGTAATGATTATTTCTTTCTTGTAGGAGGTGATGACCTTGAGGCTTATGGTGGACCAGGACGTTCACCATCGACAAGAGGACTTATCTGTAACAATGCCAACAGCAGTGACCCTGCAGTTACAGCTTTCTGGTATACACTCTATGTTGGGGTGAACCGTGCAAATATCTTTTTGGAAGAAATAGATAAAGTGTCGGAACTATCAACATCTTCTGCAAAAAGACTGACTGCAGAGGCTCGTTTCCTGCGTGCTTTCTACTATTTCAATCTTGTTCAGTGCTGGGGGGATGTGCCTCTCAAGACAAGTTCCACACAATCTGTGAAAGGTCTGCAGATTGCCCGTACACCGAAAGCAGAGATTTATGACTTCATTTGCAAGGAAATGGAGGAAAGTGTAGATGACCTTAAGAAAGCTTCTGAAGTGGGTTATTTGCCTGGAGGCTTGACAAAGTCTGCGGCTTGGGGTATCTTGGCACGCGTTTATATGTTTCGTGCGGGTGAATGTTATCGCGATAATACTGCGCCTGATGAAACCGTGCGTAAAGAATACTTCACAAAGGCTGATACCTTTGCACAGAAAGTTATGCATGAAGGACATACGCTTGCACCCAATTATTGGGATTACTTTATTGATCAATGTTCTGATAAATACAATACAACCGGTAAGGAAAGTATTTGGGAAGCGGAGTTTACAGGTAACTATAGTACCGATACCCGTACGGAAGGACGCGTTGGAAATATCATTGGTATACAGGCTCCCGACCTCTCAAGTAAGATAGAACTTAAGGGGAAAGCTGATCCCGGATTTGGTTATTGCTTCTTCTGGAGCACGCCGAAGCTTTATGAACTCTATGAAGCTAATTCGGATAAGAACCGCATGAACTGGAGTATTGCACCATTCTCTTATACGCAATCAAAGACAGGTAATGGCGTTGATGGTCGTATGTTTGAGAAAGGTAAGCTTCAAGAAGTAAAGAATCAGTATTACAGTAAATCGTACAGTTACGGTGATAAGCCTTCAACATCTAAGGTTGGTGACCGAGAGAAGGCTACAGCATCAACGGATTACAGCCGTATGTGTGCTAAATGGCGTCGCGAATATGAACCGGATAAGAAGAATAAGAACTTTACATTGGTCAACTTCCCAATCCTTCGTTATGCTGATGTGCTGCTGATGATTGCCGAATGTGAGAATGAAATCCATGGTGGTCCTACCGCTTTGGCTTATCAGTGCATTAATGAAGTACGCAAACGTGCCGGTATTTCATCTCTTTCAGGACTTAATCAGGAGAATTTCCGCAATGCCGTTAAGGATGAACGTGCCATGGAATTGTGTTTTGAGATGACACGTCGTTTCGATTTGATTCGTTGGGGTGACTTCAAAAAGAATATGAATGAATTGGCAGCAAGGGCAAAGAGTGGCACCAACTGGAACCTTGGCCCGTCGAATGTCTACACCTATTTCCAGGTGTCAGATGCTTATAACTATTTCCCAATTCCATCAAATGAAATGGCTATTAACAAGAAAATCACAGCCAACAACCCTGGATGGTAGGACTCATGAAGGCAGGAAAGACCGTGTCTTTCCTATGCCTTTTGTGATTTAATAGTGATTAAAAATATGATAATCCAATAAAAAACAAACGACATGAAACGATATATATATTTATTGCTCCCGCTATTAGCCTTTGCATTCGTAAGTTGCGAAGACGAATTAAAGGAACAAGCAGCCTTGAGTGTTTCAGTGCTAACCAATAATAATGTACAGCAATCGGGCGACAAGATTACAGTAAAGAAGGGCTCTAAGTTGAATTTCATTCTGAACGGGGATCCTGATTTTATCACTTTCTTCAGTGGAGAAGCAGGACATCAGTATATCTATAAAGATCGCGATCAAGTAGCATTAGAGGATATAGTTTCTTCTAAGCTGACATTCTCTGTGTGGTATCAGTATGGAAATGCAGCCACAGCAGCTAATTTGATGAAGCTTTATATCTCGGATTCTTTCACTGGTTTGGCAAAGAATAATTTCAAGGAAGACTCTGTTTTGGTAGAGGGTTTCGCATGGAATAACCTTGTTGACCCTTCAAGTCTGCCTTCTGCACCGAGCAATGCAGCTCATGCGACTAAGTATGAGGTTGATTTTACGCCCTATCTTGGTAAGCGTATGACAATAGCAGCTTGCTATAAGCCTACCTTAAATACAGCAGCACAGCCTCGTGTAAACTTCGTTGGTATGAAGATTGAAAATACAATGAAGGATGGCTCTGTTACAACGCTCTATGCAAATGGTTTCAATTTCACACCCGTCAACATGATGTGCCACCACAAACTGGCTGATCAAAAATCAATGACTGCTAATCGTGAGTATGGAACTGTAACCAATAATGTAAGTGGTATCTGGAACCTTGCAGGAGCATCAAAGGGAGATTTCTCTATTCATAGCTCAAACGGTGGGGCTAAACTGAAGTACAGTTGGTTGGTTTCTGATATGATTATGGCCAATGCTTGCTCTCCAGACTATGGTACTTCCATTAAAAATGTGACCGAAAGTCTGTCTTCTTACACCCATATATATAATAAGGTGGGAACTTACAAGGCTGTTTTCGTTGCAACAAATAGCAACTATAAGGCCGAGAGTAAAGTGGTGAGAGAATTGAATATCGAAGTCGTTGATTAAGAGTATGAATAAGAATCGATTGAAACGAGCGCTTATAGGCCTTTGTTGCTTGGCTTTTTCGTCATCTTTGCATGCGCAGATGTATGATGATACTCGCATGCTTTCATTTGAAACGCCAAAGGATTTACAATATCTCAAGGCCGAAAAGTCAGCGACAGTCCTTTCTGATCGTCATTTCAGAAATGGCAAGAAGTCGTTGGAATGGACATTTAAGCCAGGCGGAAAGCTGATGATCAGCAAAGATTTGCAGTTTGATCCGCACATCAAGGGCAGTCGTGACAACTACCTCTCTGCTTTCATTGTGTGGCTCTATAATGAGGAGCCATTGGCCGGAAAATCTGTTGTTTTCAGATTTTGCAAGCAGGGTAAGACTTGCACTTCTTTCCCGATGAAACTCAATTTCAAAGGTTGGCGCGGTGCATGGGTATGCTATGAACGCGACATGGAAGGTAAACCAGAGATAGGTATGGATCAGATTGTGGTTGAAGCACCTAATGTGGCTGGTAAACTATATGTGGATCACATGATTACAGCTATCAAGGTTGACCCTCGTTATCAGACAGCTGACGAGCAAGTACCTTTCGTCAATGCTAAAACAACTAACGACTGGCTTCAGGTTTTGAAGAACTCCGTCCGCAAGTCTGATATTCCTTTGACTCCTGTAACAGCACAGCAGGTACAGGAAATGCGCGTGATGGAATCACGTTTCCGCAGTTTGATTTATACACCTGCCAAGCTTTATCCAAAGCAAATGGAAAGCATGCGAGATAAGTTTGACAGCTATAAAATCAAGAAAAAGAAAGGACTCATTACGGGTACTCCTATCTGGTATGTGCGTCATGCAGAGGCTTATGAGCGCATGCTTCCCAAGTGGGATAAGGAAATTCTTACTCGCACGGGCTATGAAATGAATGATTATTTCAAGCTCATGCAGCAGATTGCTATTGGCTATAACAATGCCAAGGAGGAAGAAGACAAGAAGGAATTGCGCAACATGTTCATGCTGATGTATGAGAATATCACCGATCAAGGTGTGACATGGGGCTCATGCTGGGGGAATATCCACCATTATGGCTACAGTCTCCGCAGCATGTATATTGCTTATTTCCTGATGAAGGATGTGCTGAAAGCCGAAGGGAAGTTGGATGAAGCCGTAGCAACGATGACTTGGTATGGTCAGTTGCGTCAGGTATATGTGAAACCAACAGGCAATGGAATGGACATGGATACATTTAACACTGCTTCTGTAGGCTGTATGGCAAGCATCATGTTAATGGACGATTCACCTGAGAAGGTGCAATATCTCCGTTCATGTTCTCGCTGGCTTGACTGGGGATGCCGTCCAGCGCCAGGTTTAATGGACTCTTTCAAGATTGATGGCTCAGCCTATCATCACTGCAACAACTATCCCGCTTATGCTGTAGGAGGTCTGAATGGAGCCACTCAGATGATTTATATTCTTAGTGGAACCGAATTTGCTGTGGGCGAATTAGCACATCAGACTGTAAAGAATGCGCTTCTTGCTATGCGCTTCTATTGCAACAAACTGAATTTCCCATTGTCAATGTCTGGCCGTCATCCCGACGGGAAAGGCCGTCTGACACCTATCCATTATGCTTTTATGGCATGGGCCGGAACACCTAATCGTGACAATAAACTCGACGAAACAATGGCTTCTGTCTATATGCGATTGACACAGAATGCAACAAACAGCAAGGAAAAGCAAATCTATCGCGAGTTTAACCTGAAGGGCATCAAGCCGGAAACAGACCCACAAGGTAATCTCAGCTTGGGCTATGCATGTGTTTCTGTACAGCGACGAGACAATTGGTCGGCTGTTGTTCGTGGTATGAGTCGTTATCTGTGGAGTAGCGAACACTATACAGGAGAAAATCTCTATGGTCGCTATTTGGGCTATGGTAGTCTGTATGTGTCGACAGCTCCGAATGGTGTTGATGTAACTCCAAAGACGAGTGGCTGGCAGGAAGACGGCTACGACTGGAACCGTATCCCTGGTGCAACGAGCATTCATTTGCCACTTGATGATTTGAGAGCAAAGATTCGCAATGTCGATATTTCTTCAGGTGTTGAGGAAATGCTGTTCTCTGATGAAGCTTTCGCTGGTGGTTTATCTCAGTTGGGGGCTAATGGTAACTTCGGTATGAAGTTGCATGAGCACGATAAATACAATGGTTCATTCCGTGGACGTAAGTCATACCACTTCTTCAATGGCGATATTATCTGTCTTGGAAGTGACATTGAGAACAATGATAAGCAGAATAACACCGAGACAACCATCTTCCAGTCGGCAGCTACCGATGCACAAACTTTGGCTTATTGGCAGTCTTATAAGGGTGGCAGCAAAACTTGGTTGGATCCACAGGGCACGGGTTATTATTCTCCCAATCCATGTGTCTTCACAGGTCTTGTTCGTCAGCAGGCACGAAACAACGACACAGATAAGCCGGATGAAGGGCAGTGGGCCTCTCTGTATATCAACCATGGAAAGGCTCCCAAAAATGCCGGTTATGAGTATGCCGTATTGCCCAAAACATCTCCCGAAAGGTTGAAAGCTATCGAAACCAAGCCTTTCTATACAGTAATTAAGAAAGATAAGAATGCACATATCGTTCGACATGATGCCACACAGACACTGTCTTATGTCATCTTCGAAACACCGAAGTCGATACTTCCAGGCGGGCCATTGCTCCAGACAGATACAACTTGTCTCGCAATGATACGTCAATTGGCCAAACGAAAGATGGTATTGACCGTTGCCCAGCCCGATCTTAATCTTTATCAAGGACCAAGTGACGATGTCTATAAAGACGGGAAGCGTGTTGAACGCAGTATCTATGGCCGTCCTTGGATTAAGAATGCAAGTCAGGAAATTCCTGTTCGCGTGACTTTGTTGGGCAAATGGAGTTTCACTCCGACTGCTGATGTCCGTTTGATTGACTTGAACGACAAGACCACAACAATCGAAATAAAGTGTAAGGACGGATTAAGTTATGATATTGAACTAAACAAACTATGATATGAATATACGAAAATTACTACTTGCCGCAGGAGCCTTTTTATTGGTTCCAAGCCTCAGCTATGCTGGAGACAAAGACATGAACAGCGTGATTAACGAGGATATTACCTTTGCAACACGCCAGTATTCACTGATGCTTGATCAGGTTGGACGGGATGGGAAGATATGCATTCCCAAGACCATCGATAAGCTTGGACGCATGGTCTATATTCCAACAGACGATTGGTGTTCGGGTTTTTTTGCAGGAAGTCTGTTTTATCTCTACCAGCTTACCAACGATAAGTCGTGGCTGAAGCAGTCAAAACGTTTCACTGAGGCTTTGGATTCTATTCAATATCTTAAGTGGCACCATGATGTGGGCTTTATGATTGGCTCCAGTTATCTGAACAATTATCGACTCAATCCCACAAAGGCATACAAGAAAGTCATTATTCAAACTGCCAAATCACTATGCACTCGCTTTCGTCAGAAAGCAGGTGTCATCCAGTCGTGGAACGTTGACAGAGGCTGGCAGTCAAAGCGCGGTTGGAGCTGTCCGGTTATCATTGACAATATGATGAACCTTGAATTGCTTTTTGAGGCAACACGTCTGAGCGGTGACTCTACTTATTGGAAAATCGCGGTTTCACATGCCGATAAGACTATGGAGAACCAGTATCGTCCAGATGGTAGCTGTTTCCACGTTGTGGATTATGACCCTACAACAGGTGCTGTGTTACACCGTCAGACAGCCCAGGGCTATGCAGACAACAGTGCTTGGGCACGTGGACAGGCGTGGTCTGTATATGGTTACACTACCTGTTATCGCTATACTCACGACCGTAAATACCTTGACCGAGCTGTTAAGTCGCTGAATTTTATGATGCAAAATCCTAATCTCCCAGATGACCTTGTGCCTTATTGGGACTTCGATGCACCTAATATTCCCAACGAACCTCGTGATGCTTCTACAGCCGCCTGTGTAGCTTCAGCACTTTATGAAATGGACACCTACCTTCCGGATAACGGCTATGCAACATTGGCCGACAGAATTATACGCTCACTTTCCACGCCCGCTTATCGTCCAGCTTTGGGCAAGAACGGTTGTTTCTTGCTGATGCATTCTGTAGGAAGCATTCCTCATAACAATGAGATAGATGTGCCATTAAATTATGCAGATTATTATTTCCTTGAAGCATTGACGAGAAGAAAATGAAGAATATGAAGTTTTTTGCCAGCGTATTGGCCTTATGCCCGCAGGCATTCTATGCCATGGGCAGTGAAACTGTGCCGCCCAATGTAATCTATGTGTTCCCTGATCAGTTCCGAAATGCAGCCTTGGGGGTATGGCAGAAGCCCGGTTTCTCTAATCATGTGAAGTTCAAAGGCGATCCTACCCATACGCCTCGTCTGAATGAGTTCGCTCGGGAATCTGTGGTGTTAACCTCTGCCATGAGCAACTTCCCTTTGAGCAGTCCTCATCGTGGGAGTCTTATGACGGGTATGTATCCTAACCGAAGCGGTGTTCCTGTAAATTGCAACTCGTCTCGTCCGTTTAGTTATATCCGTCCAGAAACAGTCTGTATGGGCGATGTTTTCAGTCGGGCTGGCTACGATTGTGGTTATATTGGAAAGCTACATGCCGACCGTCCGGAGCGCAACGACCCTGAACACCCCGGACATTACGTGGAAGACAAATTGCCAGTGTGGGATGCTTACACGCCGGCAGAGCGCCGACATGGATTTAATTTTTGGTATTCCTATGGCACATTTGATGTGCATAAGAACCCACATTACTGGGATACGAATGGCAAAAAGCATGAACCTCATGAATGGTCACCATTACATGAAGCTCATGTTGCTGCTGACTATATACGCAATAAGGGTGGAGTGCGCGATGCAAAGCGTCCATTTTTCCTGATGGTGGCCATGAACCCGCCCCACAGTCCGTATCGTTCTGAAGACGATTGCATGCCCGAAGACTATGCATTATATAAGGATAAGCCCATCGACAGTCTGCTTGTGCGCGACAATGCTGTGCGAACAATGGATAAATCTAAGTCGGCTGCTTACTATTTTGCATCTGTCAGTGGAGTAGACAGAGCCTTCGGACAGATCCTTGATGCCTTGAAAGAGGCAGGCCTGGAGGGTAACACGATTGTCGTGTTTGCTTCAGACCATGGCGAAACCATGTGTAGCCAAGGAACCGATGACCCTAAAAATTCACCTTATTCAGAGTCGATGAATATTCCTTTCATGGCTCGTTATCCAGGGCATCTGAAACCAAGAGTTGATTCACTTCTGTTGTCTTCGCCTGACATTATGCCTACAGTTCTCGGACTGGCGGGCTTGAGTAAGAATATTCCTGCTACGGTTCAAGGTCGCGACTACTCGGCACTTTTCATCAATGGTCACGCTGCTATGAAGCGTCCCGACGCTGCGCTTTACATTCAGAATATGGACGGTAACAAGGGGAAAGACGGTGTTGTCACTGATTATTTCCCTTCTGCGCGTGGTATAAAGACAAGCCGTTACACATTAGCTTTTTACATTGATCGCAAGAATAAGCTGAAGAAAGTGCTCTTTTTTGATGATTGGAACGACCCTTATCAGATGCATAACATCGCTCCGGAGACACGAAAGGCTGATTATCAAGCACTCTGTTGCAGGCTTGGAGAACTGTTGAAAGAAATTGACGACCCATGGTATAAGCAACTTATTCTAAACAATCTAATCAAATACCGAAAATGAAACTATCAAGAAAACTATGGTTGTTGGGCTGCCTGTTGGCAGCCACGCCACTTTATGCACAGCAAGCAAACACTACAGCTTGGAACGAATTCGGTACTAATTCCGATAAGAATGTGCTCTTAGACTTCTCGTATGCAGGCTATAAACATGGCTTGTCATTGCCTGAAGAGAACCATTCGAGCTATACGACCTATGATGTAACGAAATATGGGGCTATCCCTAACGATGGAAAGTCAGACCGTGAAGCACTGGAAAAGATTATTACAGCAATAGGAAAGAAAGCCAATGCTCGCGCCATTATCTATTTCCCGGAGGGTGAATTTATTCTTCATACAACTGCGGATGACGTTGATGATGCTAAAACTGGCAAGAAGAAGTCAGTGTGTCTCAACCTTGTTATGGGACAGGTAATATTGAAAGGTGCAGGTCGCGATAAGACTATTCTCACGATGGACGCGCCAATGTTGCCTGCAAACGAAAAGGTATTGTACAGTTCTCCGACACTGCTTTCCATTCGAAATAACGGCACAAGTACCCCTGAAACCTATGCAAAGGTAAAAGGAACGGCTGCAAAAGGTACGTTTAAAGTTACGGTTGACAATGCTTCAAAACTAAAGGTTGGGCAGTGGGTGTGTCTGAAAATGAAGCCAAATAAAGATGAAAAGGTTATCAAAGAGGAGCTTTTAGGACGTAATCCCGAGTCTACAATGACCAATCTCACACAGAGTGGTGTCACCGTTATCGACTATCATCAGATTAAATCCATTTCTGGAACGGACATTACCTTTGAGGAACCCATCATGCGTGCTGTCAAATCAGGCGAAGAGTGGGAAGTCATTGAATACAAACATCATGAGGGTGTGGGCGTGGAAGACCTCACCTTCCGTGGTAAAGCCAAAGATAAATTCAAGCATCATGGTTCTTGGCAGGACGATGGAGCCTATAAACCAATCAACTTTGTGCGTCTTGTCAACTCATGGATGCGCCGTGTAAGATTTGAAAACATCACTGAATGTGCCACCTTCCAAGACTGTGCCAACGTGATATGTTACGATGTTGAGATTACCGGAAACCGTGGACATTCAGCCGTTCGTATGGCGGGTTCGTCACGTGGACTCATTGCCAACGTCTATGATAACACGCATGGTTATTTGACAAGTGACAAGAACTTTGCCGATCAGCGCACTGGTTTGGGCCAGTATCATGCTTGCGGTATATCAAAACACAGTATCGGTAACGTTATCTGGAATTGCACTTGGGGTACTGACGACTGCTTTGAAAGCCATGCTACACAGCCTCGCGCGTCGCTCTTTGACTGCTGTAAGGGTGGTTTCATGCAGTTGCGTATGGGTGGCGATAAGTCGCAGTTACCCAATCATCTCGACGATCTTACCTTATGGAACTTTGATTGTACGGCCATTAATCCTGCTGAAATGCCATTTAAATGGTGGGAGAATGGTACAGGAAAATGGTACAAAACGTTGCCTCCAACCATAGTAGGTATGCATGGTACGAAAGTGACTTTTGCTGACAAACAGACGAAACGTGACGAGGCAAACGGACAGGAAGTAAGTCCTCGCTCACTCTATGCTGCTCAGTTGAAAAAGCGCTTGGGCTATCTGCCCGATTGGGTAACAGAACTCGATGCGCAGGCAAAAGAAGCAAAGAAAACTTGGGATTTTACAGTAATGTCTACCACGGATGAAGACAATCTGAAGAAGGATACCAAGTGGGATGATGCTGCTAATGCTGGTCTTAATTATTATTCCAACAAACAGAATATCGGTAGTGCAAGTGGTACAAAGAAGCCTAAGTTTGAAGAAATCAAGACATATACCACCCCTCTTTCTGCCAATGGTAAGGAATTGGAAGGCATGAAAGGTCTTCATTTCGGCCTTTATGTGAATGGAGTATGTAAGGCTTTGGGTGCAGGTAAATTCATGATCTGTCATGATGAGGCGCATCGCATGCTGCGATTGAATGCAAGGGGCATTGCCATTGTTATCCCAAACTGCAAGAAAGGGCAGACGGTTGTTGTGCATAGCAAGCCTACAAGCAGGACAGCTAAGAACTATTTCAAAACAGAATGCAATTTAGATATTAAGCAGGGGTTTGCTGAACCCGAAGATGGTGCACTCGTGCAAGAGAGCATTGGAACGGTGAAAGCCGACGGAGATGTTGTGCTGACGAGTACCAATGGCCTTTTCCTGTATGACATTATCTTGAAAGATACAGCAGGAAAGGTTATCCCAACAGGCTTGACAAAGCGTTTTGCAGACAATCATAAGCAACAGTCTGGCGTGCCTTATAATCTGCAAGGACAGCGCGTTGACAGGAATTATAAAGGTGTTGTAATTCAAAATGGCAAGAAAACTATTCAGAAATAAATCTGTGAGAGGGGCAGTACGGCTTTTTACCTGCTGCTCCTTAATCTTCCTCCCGATGGTTTCGAGAGGGCAGAAAGTCAATATTACAGTCAGCAATTCCACATCGGAGCAGCGTTCTGAAGTAGTCGAAATTGATGTCCGTAAGGTTTATCAGCGGTTGCAGTCTGCCTATGGTTCGCCGTTGATTGTACGTAATGCTTTCGGCCAGCAAGTGGCTTCTCAGCTCACGTCTGACAGCTTGTTGCTTGTTGATGCAGCTGTCTTCCCAAAGCGAAAGACCATGTTTACTGTCACTAAGGGCGTCCCCCGCAACTTCAAGAGTGCTGTTGACGGACAGCTTTATGCCTGGCGTGTGGACGATTTCACATGGGAAAACGACCGTTGTGCCTATCGTGCTTACGGCCCGGCTTTGCAGCGCACAGGCGAGAAAGCCTTTGGAATTGACGTATGGTTGAAGTCAGTTCCTTATTTGGTTGTTGCTGATCGCTATGCCAATGTCTATGCAGCCAACCAGGAGGAAAAGCGACTTCGCAGGCAGGGAGAAACCGAAGCTGCTGACAGTATCAAGCGCGATTTCTCGTTACATCTTGACCATGGCAACGGACTTGATTGCTATAATGTCGGGCCAACGTTGGGATGTGGCGCACCTGCACTGATGAATGGCGACAGTATTGTCATGCCCTACTGCTTCAGTTCCTACCGTGTGTTAGATAATGGGCCACTGCGTTTCCGTGCAGAGTTCGTCTATCAGCCCACGGATGTGAATGACGAGAAAGGACTTGTTGAGCACCGTTTGATTACACTTGATAAGGGGTCAAGCTTCAATCGCGTCATCGTTTGGTATGAGAACCAGCGTCGTCCGCAGCCATTCTGCTCCGGATTTGTCGTTCATGACGAGGGAAGTGAGACGGTACATTTAGGGAGAAACCTCGTAGAATATGCCGATCCTACCGACAACCCCTCTGGTCATGGCTTCCAAATCTATGTTGCAGCGCTTTTTCCCAAAGGCAAAGTGCGCTCACGTTTGCTGAAAAACACCCGCTTGGGTAAGGGAATTGCCGGTCACGCTATTTGCGAAACAACCATCCGTCCCAATGAAAAGGTTACCTATTATTTCGGTGCAGGATGGATAGGTTCGGGCATTAGCAACCAGAAAGCATGGCAACTTGAAATATCTTCTTTCATGGAGGGATTGGATAAACCGCTTAGGGTGAACGTGGAATAATCGCCAACACAGAATTCCATATATTCTCTTTCAGTCCCCTTCTGCCTTACTTCATTTCGCAAGTTTGCGTATAGTGTTCTAAGGTTTCAAGGGGAAAGAAACCTTACTTGCAGATTTCTTGGCAAGTATACGGTGGCTTTTCCGGCCACCGTAAATAATTTTAAACAACTGGTTTTAATGGAGAATTATAGATAAAGAAGCCCTTTCTCTAACCTGTTTCTGTAAGCATTCTCTCCTCGTTTTTAACATTTCTAACCAAGACCAAACAGAAATCAACACACACTTTCCATGCTTCTGCAGTGCCGTTTCTCTGTTTTCGAGAAGCCATTTTATGGCTTTGATGCTCTCACCTATATCTTCTTGGCTTGCAATCTGCGTCAAGTTATACGATAATCTGATGCAAGTTACAAGGTGGTTCAATGTGACTTCAGTCTGCTAATCCATTCATTTTACCATATCAATACTCACGAAGCAGCTTCTCTTCCCTTGGAAACAGGAGGCATTGTTTGTTGAATATGAGAAGTAAATGATGTGAAGGCTCACATGGAATGCCCTCAGTTCGCTCTCCCCTCCCTTGGAAACAGGAAGGCGTTGTTGTTGAGTGTGTGAAGTAAGGAATATAAAATCCTGCATGGATTGCCCTCTGTTCGCTCTCCCCTCCCTTGGAAACAAAAAGGCGTTGTTGTTGAATATGTGAAGTAAGGAATATAAAAATCCTGCATGAATTGCTTTCAGTTCATCCTCCTCTCCCTTGTAAACAAAAAGGCGTTGTTGTTGAATATGTGAAGTAAGGAATATAAAATCCTGCGTGTATTGCCCTCAGTTCGCTCTCCCCTCCCTTGGGGCGGGGGCGGGGGTGGGTAACTTTACATATGCAAAGCCTCCATGAATCGTCTGATCACTTCGGGCTTCCCGGTATGCTTCCCCTGATCTTCTGACAGCTTACACGTGTCATTATAGTAAGGCCAACACTCTGTTATCTTCGATGCAACAAGCTTGATGACGATGTTCATGGGCTCTATTCCTTCGAAATCATTAGTGAAATGCGTGCCTATTCCGAATGAAGGCATGCAGAGATGTTGGGCATATTGCTGGATTTCGACAGCCGTATCAGTGTCCAAGGCATTAGAGAACACCACTTGTTTCGACCGCGAGTCAATACCGAGTGAGCGGTATTTTTCAACGATTTTCAACAGTTGTTCATGGTTATCTCCCGAGTCGATGCGCAGTCCTTTGAACAGATTGGCGAAGTCTTCTGAAAAGTTCAGTGAGAAGATATCCCAGCCGAAAGAGTCGTAGAGATAGGTTCCGAGAGCACCGCGAAACGTGTTTCGCCACGCATTCATTGCCAAGTGATTGGCCATTTGAGGCCCAAACATGCCACCGATAGCGCAGACAAACTCATGAGCCATAGTGCCCACAGGCTGCAGATCGTGGGTCATGGCGATATATACATTGCTTGTTCCGACAAGTCTTCCAGGCCATTTGCAATGCTGTGCAGTATCTTTCAGTGCACTTACCACGGTGTCTTCTGCCTCAAACGAAGCGCGACGACGTGTTCCGAAATCAGAGAATACGCAGCCGGCTGCCAACAATCGTTCGGCTTTATGGCATGTCTTGTCATACAAACTCTTGTAATCAAGCTTCGCCGTTTGCCCCGTCATCATGTAGAAAAGCTCGGAGATGATGGCCAAAACCTTTACCTCTAAGAGGATAGTGTCCGACCAACTGCCCTCAAACTCCACGTGAAGATGTCCCGCTTCATCCTGCCATGTCTTCACCCAATCACGTGAAAAACGGTAGCCACGGAGATAGGTAAAGAACCAATGTGGCATGTAACTGCAGCGTCGCTTCATGAAGTCGATCTCTTCATCGGTGATGACTACGCCCTCCAAAGCTTCGATCTGACGGTGCAATTCATCGGCAAAGCCCTCGGGATATACCGTGTCGTTGCGGTCGACAAACTGATACTTTACCTGTGCACGAGGATAGTTATCAATGACAGCACAGCACATGGAAAGCTTGTAAAGGTCGTCATCGGTGAAGTGATTGATGATTTGTTTCATTGTTTATTTTTCTCTTTTACTTGCAAATATACGATATTTGCAGAACATACGGCAATGAAACGAGGAAATTTTGGCTATTGCCGTACATCATTTGCAGGGGGTATATACTCCGGCATATAACAGGGAAACCAACAAATGATAGCTTTAAATAATAGGTGGAAAGCCTCATATTACAGACTTTCCTACCTATCAAAACAGTTTGGAAACATACTTATTTCTCAAAAGGGAATAACTTCCAAGGACTCTTCGGGTCATTGATGAGCTTTCTTATAATCTTAGAACTCTGGCCCAAATCATAGCTGTCGGCACCCCAGAGGCAATCACCGATGACATAACTCTTGCCGTAATCCTCCCAGGAAATGAGTGACTTGTGGGCCTGTTCATCGGCGAAATCAACGTATTCCCACATCTCCTGCTCGCTGATATACTTCGATTCTGCACACATGCGGGCAATGGCTACTAAGCGGGTAGCTTCAAACGCAACACCACCGATACGTGAAAACTCGGCCTCATCCCTTACAATTCCCTCTTTGACAAGATTGCCGATATGTTTGAAAGCACGTTCAATCTGCTTAGCACATGCCTTTGCATCGTTTGGATTTACAAAGGTTTCACGGAGATATTTCTCTATGGCTTTCTGCTCTTTCAGCTTGAATGCCTCACCGATATTAGGGGAATAGTCTTTCGTGCACGCAATTTTCAGCCCGTTTAAAGCATCTACAGCAGAGTCATGCGTACAGATGTTCCAGTCTTTTTCCAGCCTATCTTCGCGCTCTTCCTTTTCAAGTCCCGTCTTAATGGTATTCAGATAGCCTTTATCAATCACTGCATATACGGCACCCAACAGCATCTTTCGCTGTTGTTCCTTACTTAAAGAAGAGTTCTCATCCATTAGGAAATCTCCCTTAAACTGGCGGAGAAAGCCCCTGATCTTAAAGAAGTAGCGGTAAAGGGTGACGGCAACAACCACTGCGATTACAGCATAGACAATCCATGTAACAACTCCGTTGGAACTTTCGGATGACCCACTGGGCACCCTGACACGAAATCTCAGGGCAAATGCTTGCTGTGAAAACAAGCCTAACATCGCTATCAAACAGAAGATGATTTTCTTTTTCATAGAACTTATTTCTCTTGTTTAGAATTCAGTTTTTAAGTTTCCTTGTCAGCCATTTACTTACGGCCGACAAGGATTATTCAAAGGTTTCTTTTATTCAATACGTGCTTATTTCGCGAAAGGGAAAGTCTTCCAAGGACTCTTCGTGTTGGTGTACATCTTCTTGGCATGGCCTGCCATTACCTCAAAATAGTTGGCCGTGCCACACCATAGGCAACGACCTATGATGTAACTCTTGCCGAAATCTTCCCAATTGGTAAGTGTGCGGTGAGCAATCTCGTCAGCAGCATCAATGTATTGCCATAGTTGTTCATCAGTGATATAATTATGCTCACGACACAATCTGGCCATGAAAACGAGTCGACCAGCGTCCCATGCATCCGGACCAATACGTACAAAGTCGTTCTCGTCCTTGATGATTTGCTCCTTCATCAGAGGCTCCATAGACTCGAAAGCATACTGAACCTGCTCCCAACAATTGCGCATATCTTCTTCATTCTCAAAGGTATCGTTGATATACTGCTGTATTTCCTGCTTGTTTTTGAGTTTCAAAGACTCAACAACCTGTGGGAAATAGCGACGTGTACCAGAGAGTCTCAGATAATCAAGTGTATCAATTGCTGATGCTTTATCAGTTATACCCCAACCCTGAGTGAACATTTTATCGCGCTCGTTGCTATCCATTCCTGTCTTGACTACATTAAACAAAGTAGCTTTCTGCGCAGAGAAGACACCACTTAAAAGCAGTTTTCGCTGCTGATCTTCTGTCAAGTCCGTATTCTTTTCCATACGAGCACCGGAAGCAATACCGCGGAACAATATTCTAATCTTTGACCAATTCTTTAATACAATATAAAGAATGATTCCGCAAATTACGACTGTACTTATCAATGATGAATAGTCTGTACTACCTTCCGAACTACTCGGTACTCTTGCTTTGATACGAAAAGCCGATGCCTGTTGAGCCACGAAGCACAACATGAACATAAGGAGCATCGTTGTTTTCTTTTTCATATAAATATTTTTAACAATTGGGTTATCTTATTTTTTCTTTCCTTTTGCAACAACCTTTACAGCTGGTTTTTCAGGCATCTTATTCTCCGGACGTTCAAATCCGTCTTTCTTTGCCCGCTCACTCATGGTCTTGATGCGCTTGTCAAGGTCGGGATGAGAAGAGAACATGCGTTTCCACTTGCTGTCTTTCTGGTAACCTGCGTCCTCTTCTAACTTCTTCAGCTTCTCAAACGACAAGGCTATTGCCCAAGGGTTCTTACCGTTCTTCTTCAAGAACTCATAGCCGTAAGCATCTGCATTGCTCTCTTGTTTCTGTGAATAAGTGGCATTCAGCAATGCTTCTCCAAGCTCTCCGAACTGTGAATCAGTAAGCGCTGCAGCCTTACCATTCGTTGAAGAAACACCGTCTTTCAGTGCAGAAGTGAGCAAAGCTGTACGGAATGCGTTCTTAGAATCCTTGTGGGCAACGTGTCCGATCTCGTGACCGATGACGCCAAGGAGTTCATCATCAGTCATGATGTCCATTAAAGAAGAGAATACACGCACGCTACCATCGGCACAAGCAAATGCATTAACGTCGGTAACATAATAGACCTTGAAGTTCAATGGAATGCCTTCAACATTGGTCAAACCCTCTGTAAGCTTCTTCAAACGAATGGCATAAGGGTTGTTGTCGGCACAAACCTGATTGTGTTGGTCCATCCAAGTAATGTACTCTTTCACGTAGTTTGCGACATCAGCGTCGGTCAGTGTGGCAGCTTTTACAGCCTTTGCAGCCCCTCCAACAGCTTTTCCAAGATTAAACTGCGCCATTGCCGGCGTTGTACTCAGCATGCAGAAAGCAGCTACAAGCATGTGTGATAGTGTTTTTTTCATAAAATAATTATGTGTCTTAAAAGTATAAATAATGATACAAAGATATATAAAATACTGTGAAAAAACAGGTTCTTTTCTGTTTTTTTTCAAATGTTTTGGCAGCCAAAGTGCATTGCTTTTGTGACTTCGTTCTTAATTTGAAAGTGCAAATGATAATTGTTGTTAATCGTTTTCGGTGGCTTGAATAGTCACCGAAAACTCGCAAATCAGCGATACAAATCAGATTTTTCTATACATTAAGTAATAGAAAGGGGCCTTAAATAAAGGCCACGGTGAGCCCTGCCATGACAATACTTACCATTGACATCAGCTTGATAAGGATGTTAAGACTTGGCCCGGAGGTGTCTTTAAAAGGGTCACCGACAGTGTCACCGACGATAGTTGCCTTGTGACTTGCAGAGCCTTTGCCCCCGAAGTTGCCCTCTTCGACCATCTTCTTCGCATTGTCCCATGCGCCACCGGCATTCGCCATGAACACTGCCAACGTAAAACCGGCCGACAAACTACCTACCAACAAGCCCAGAACACCAGCCACCCCGAGCACTACTCCGACAACAATCGGGATAGCAATTGCCAGCAGACTCGGTATAATCATCTCTCTTTGAGCACTCCGAGTGGATATTTCCACGCAGCGACCATAGTCAGGTGTGGCCTTACCTTCAAGTATTCCTTTGATTTCCTTGAACTGTCTTCTCACCTCTTCTACCATTGACTGAGCAGCCCGTCCGACTGCACCCATCGTCAAACCACAGAAGAGGAATGCTGCCATTGCACCGATGAAAGCGCCTACAAGCACCTTGGGATTCATCAGCGTTACTTGGAAAAAGTCCATGAAATCGGGCATTGTTGCCTTCGAAGGATCAAAGGTTTGTCCTGCTGCATCCATGAAATGACGACCTTCTTCCACGGCACGTGCCATGGCAATCTTTATCTCTTCAACATATGAAGCCAATAAAGCTAAGGCTGTCAATGCCGCACTTCCGATAGCAAATCCCTTGCCCGTAGCAGCTGTTGTGTTGCCCAAGGCATCGAGAGCATCAGTACGATGCCTCACCTCCTCGCCCAATTCGCTCATCTCGGCATTGCCTCCTGCATTGTCGGCAATAGGCCCATAAGCGTCGGTTGCAAGCGTAATGCCTAACGTAGAGAGCATTCCGACCGCAGCAATACCGATACCATAGAGGCCATGACTAATCGAATTGGCCTGCATGCTCATGTCGAAACCATTGGCACAAAGGTAACTCAGCAGGATTGCGACAGAGATAACGAGCACTGGAATGCACGTGGAAATCATACCCGTGCCAAGACCTTTGATGATAACTGTAGCCGAACCGGTCTGGCTCGATGCTGCAATCTTCTGCGTTGGGCGGTAGCTTTGCGAGGTATAATACTCTGTTGCCTGCCCGATGATGACGCCTGCCACGAGTCCGCTGATGACAGAAAACGACAGTCCGAGCCAGTTTTCAATGCCTAAAAGATAGAGAATGATGAAAGAAGCTATGGCTATCAGCACCGCACTTACATTCGTTCCGAGTCCCAAGGCATGGAGCAGTTCTTTCATTGTAGCCCCTTCTTTCGTGCGGACAAGGAAGATACCGATGAGCGAAAGGAATATACCTACGGCTGCAATAATCATCGGAGCGATGACAGCTCGCAACTGCATGTCGCCGTTCAGAGCAAAGGCTGTGGCACCAAGTGCTGCTGTTGAGAGGATACTTCCGCAGTAGCTCTCATACAAGTCGGCACCCATACCGGCCACGTCGCCCACATTATCGCCCACATTATCAGCAATAGTAGCCGGATTTCGCTGGTCATCTTCGGGGATATCAGCCTCAACCTTGCCCACAAGGTCGGCGCCCACATCGGCAGCTTTGGTATAGATGCCACCGCCTACACGGGCAAACAGCGCCTGCGTAGAAGCGCCCATACCAAATGTAAGCATAGTTGTCGTGATGGTTATCAAGGCCATATTACCCTCTTGATATACGCTGCTGAGGATGAAGAACCAAATCGCAATGTCTAAAAGTCCTAATCCAACAACCACAAGTCCCATGACGGCACCACTTCGAAAAGCTACCTTCAAACCTCTGTCCAAGCCCTGTCGGGCTGCATTTGCTGTGCGACCGGAGGCATAAGTGGCTGTTTTCATGCCGAAAAAGCCCGAGAGTCCGGAGAAGAAACCGCCTGTCAAGAAAGCTACGGGAACCCAAGGGTTCTGGATTTTCAAGGCATATGCCATGAAAGCAAAGACCAAAGCAAGCACTATGAAGACGATACCGACAACCTTATATTGTTGCCGAAGATAGGCCATTGCACCTTTTCGGACATGTTCGGCAATCTCTTTCATCTTCAATGTACCTTCTTCTTCTTTCATCATCGACGAGAAGAAATACCATGCCATGCCTAATGCCACTGCCGAAGCCAATGGTACAAGCCAAAAAACGGTAGGGATGTTCATCATGTGTTTCTATGTTAAGGTAATAAAATTAAACCTGTGTTTTCCTCGCAAATATACGAAGATAAGTCTTTGGTTGTTCGCTTTTAAAGTTATTTAACCATAAAGTAATCCTTCAAACACGGGCTCAACAGCAATCTAATGGAGTATAAATAAGCCCGGAAAAGATTGAAGCCTCAGCACATCTTAAAACAAACTGAATAGCAACATGCATCAAATGACGCTGTAACTTGACGCGAATCACATTGTAACTTGACTCACTTTACGCTGCAATCTGCGTCATATTACAACGTAACTTGATGCAAATCACAATGTGAAATAATACAGATTGCAGTTCATCATGAGTCTCCAGTCAAGCTTCAGGGATGTTCATCAAAAAGTTCCTATTGGCTGTATCAACTTTTAAAAGGCATGAAACATATGGCAACTCCGAAGAAACCGCTTTGCTCCTGAACTTTAGGCATTATTCCATAAAATTCAAATAAATACATGCTTTTGTACAAATTTGTAATTCTTTTGAACAATTTTACCATTCCATTATGCCCTAATATGCTAAATTTGTCACCAAAATAACGTAATAATCTTTTGGGACTTTCCAATTATTAACCTAACACTTATTTAACTTTATGAGAAACAAAAACAGTAATGTACCTTGGAAAAAGGCCCTATTCTGTACTACGCTTGCATTGACTTCAATGTCAGTTCATGCCGGAACTACAATGACAGGGACGAGCGAGAACGGCCAAATGCCAATGGCTACTGCACAGGATTTGGTGACAGTAACAGGCCATGTATCTGACGCTATGGGCCCAATGATCGGTGCTACGGTCATGGAAAAAGGAACATCTAACGGCTGCGTGACCGACCTCAGCGGCCAGTTTACGCTGAAAGTGAAATCAGCGGATGCCGTGCTTATCGTTTCGAGCGTAGGCTATACGACACAGGAAATCAAACTCCGAGGACGGAAAACCCTGAATGTTACCTTGGCAGAAGACAACAAACTGCTGAATGAAGTGGTTGTTGTTGGCTATGGAACACAGAAGAAAGTAAACATGACAGGTTCTGTTTCGTCAATTGATGTGTCGAAACTTGCCGAAAGTCGTCCGCTCACTAACGTTTCCCAGGCACTTGCTGGCTTAGCAGCCGGAGTCTCGGTGACTTCAAATCACAACCGTCCCGGTGATGACAACGCGTCTATTCTGGTGCGCGGTCAAGGCACATTGAACTCTGCTGCGCCATTGGTTATCATCGATGGATCAGAAGCCGGCATTAATACTGTGAACCCACAAGACATCGAATCGATCTCTGTTCTTAAGGATGCAGCCTCTGCTGCCATATATGGTTCGCGAGCAGCCAACGGTGTTATACTCATCACTACCAAGAGTGGAAAGAGTGGTAAAATAAAGGTTGACTATAATGGTTATGTTTCTTTCGAGTCAATTCGCAAGACTCTGACCCCTGTTTCAGACTATGCACGCTACATGGAACTCATTAATGAGGGCTATGCTAACAGTGGGAAGAAAGCTCCTTTCAGCCAGAAATCAATCGATGCATGGCGCAATGACGCAGGTAAGAACCCTTTGCAGTATCCTAATACAGACTGGGTGGACGAGACTTTCAAAAGCTCTGCTTCAACAAACCATGTCATCTCTGTCTCCGGAGGATCAGACAAGATACGTTTCTATGGTTCATTCGGCTTCATGAATAATCCCGGTGTAATGCACAATGCAGGCTTTACGAAATACAACGGACGTTTGAACCTCGATGCAGATGTAGCCAAATGGCTCAACATCGGCTTCCAGATGAGCAGCTATGTATCAGACATGCAGCCCGGATATAACGAGATTGACAACGTCTTCACCTATACTTCTGCAACGACTCCGGGTATGGTTTTCCGTGCTCCCGACGGCAGGTTTGGTGCTATGAACAATGAGGAAGACGCTGCACAGAGTGCTAACAACAACCCATTGATACGTGCATATAAGTGGGCAGGAACCGACCGTAAGAATAACTTCCACCCTCGTTTCCTTGCCACAATCAAGCCTATGAAGGGACTTTCTGTGGCATTGAGCTACTCATATGAACTGCTCGACGAGGACATTATGCGTAAGCCTGTGGTGCAGGAAGGCTGGAACTTCCAGACAGAGCAAAAGACTTACACGACCAAATCGAAGTTCAATATCTATAATAAAAACAGCAAGATAGAACGCTATTTCAATGATATAGTGCTCAGATACAACAGTAAATACTTCAAGAACAACCTCACCATGAACTTCATGTTGGGTGCCAGTCAGGAGCTTTACCGTTCAAAAGACATCAATGTTACCAAGCAAGACCTGATTGACTTGAGCATGAGTGTGCTCGATGGTGCTACAGGTCAGGCCAGCGCTAACGGTGGATTGTCTGAATGGGCCATGCGTTCTTACTTCAGCCGACTTAACCTTAACTGGCAAGATCGCTATTTAATGGAGTTCAATCTCAGAGCCGACGGTTCATCACGCTTCCAGAAAAGCAAGCGTTGGGGATATTTCCCATCACTCTCTGCAGCATGGCGTATGGATCAAGAGAAGTTCATGGAGGGTGCTTTCAATGGTCAGTTAAGCAATCTGAAGCTTCGTGTTTCTTATGGTTCATTGGGTAACAATGCTGTTGGTAACTATGCTTCACAGTCACTTTACACGAGCAAGAAAGGCGCGTTGAATTATGTTTTAGGCAATACAATGGTGACAGGTATGGCACAGACAGCCTTGGCTAACGAAAAGTTATCATGGGAAACCACTAATGTATTCGACCTTGGTTTTGACTTTGGTTTCTTCAAAAACAAACTGACGGGAACGTTTGATTACTTCAATAAACGTACGACCGATATCCTGATTGACCTTCCCGCACCGGCTGTGCACGGTACAACAAGCCTTCCAAAGGTAAACAGTGCAACCGTAACCAACCAAGGTGTAGAGTTTACTTTGGGTTGGCAAGACCGTGTGAATGAATTCAGTTATGGTGCAACTGCCAACTTCACGTTCATCAAGAACAAAGTCAACAAGTTCAAAGGCAAGGATAAAGGGGGTATGGCTATCAGTGGTGCAAACCTTATTTGGGAAGGACACAGCATCAATTCTCAGTATCTTCTGCGCGTTGAAAGACTCTTGCAGACCGATGAAGACATGAAGCGCGTTCAGGAAATCATTGATAATGCGCCTATAGGTGCAGACGGAAAGAAAGTCAATCCATTTGCAGCTTTCGGCACACCTAAGAAAGGTGACCTGCTTTATAAGGACGTAAATGGTGATGGTGTCATTGACAACAACGATAAAGAGATTGTCAGCGACGGTCCCAATCCTAAGTTCATCATGGGCTTGAGCCTTAATGCTGCATGGAAAGGCTTTGATATCTCTGCCTTGATACAAGGCGCATTCGGTGCCAAGGTGTATTGGCAGCATGCGGCATACAACACTCCTACTGTGCGCTATGGTTACCAAATCAACAAAGAAATAGCCGATGGACGCTGGTATGAAGGCCGCACTGATGCAAAATATCCCCGCCTTGTGGAATATCAGGACGAGCAGAACACGAAGTATAGCGACTTCTATTTGGAGAACAAGAGCTTCGTAAAGATACGCAATATCCAATTAGGTTACACGCTTCCTAAGGCACTGACTGCAAAGATCCATATCGAACGGGTGCGCATTTACGGCAGTTTGGAGAACTTCTTTACCTTCACTAAGTATAAGGGTTTCGACCCTGAAGTAAGTGGAATGGCATATCCTTCAATGAAACAGGCTGTAATTGGTCTGAATGTCTCATTCTAAATACATGATAATATGAAAATCAAATATATAACGATTGCTGCTATTGCAATGGCAATGTCCCTGCATAGCTGCTACGATCTGGATAGAGTTCCTGCCGATCAACTAAGCTCCAAGCAGTTCTATAAGAACGAAGAGCATGCTAAGGAGGCGATGATGGCTGTCTATAGTCAAATGCAGGAGCCGGATGTTTTCGGTCTCCAATTCTCATTGGATGGCTTAGGAGGTATCGCTATGGGATATGACCCACCATCGTATCAGCCTGTACAACGTGGTACCTATGACGTGAAAAACGGAAAAGTATTAGGCAAATGGCAAGGTATTTACGAAGGCATCGCACGTGCAAATGGCGTATTACAGAATGTTGACCGCTGTGAGATGACTGATGAACTGAAAGCTCAATACAAGGCTGAAGCTAAGTTCATGCGTGCACTTTACTATTTCACACTGATGGATTTCTTCGGTGGTGTGCCTGTCTATGACGAGTCGGTAATTGTCAGCGAAAGCTATAGTGAGATGAAAAATCCCCGTGAACCAATTGAAAAGGTACGCGAGTTTGTATTGAAAGACCTTGCAGAAGCATCCGATAAACTGCCTGAAGCTTGGGATAAAGCTAACTATGGGCGTGCTACAAAATATACAGCTATTGCATTGACCGGTAAGGTTTATCTCTATGCTAAAGAGTATAAGAAAGCCTTAGAGTGCTTTGAGAAGGTCGTAGCTTCAGGGAAATACGCGCTTTATAACGACTATGCAGGACTCTTTAAGCCAGGAGGTGACGAGTCATCTGAAATGATTTTCGCCATTCAGAACATGGGGGGAGTCGGCACAGACCATGGAATGCCGATGTGTTTCTACATGGGAGCCCGTGAAACCTTTGGCAGTTGCTGGAACAATGTCATGGTTTCTCAACACTTTGTAGACACTTATGAGTATAAAGATGGGCGTCCTTTCGACTGGGATGATTGGTTCCCAGGCATCAAGACCGATAATAATGTCAAGGTAAAAACCTTCCGTGCCACAATGGAGAAAGGCAAAGTGAAGGCTTACCCGGCAGGAAAAGCAAAACTGTTGGAAATGTATGGCAAGCGCGATCCACGCATGAATGCAACCGTAATCTTGCCTTATACAAACTATACCGGCTGGTTTGCCAATGCACAAGAGGACTGCGAATTTGTTATTGCGCCCTCTATTACGAGTGGAAAAGGCTACATCCGCGTCAATGGTAACTATGAAACCTATCTCTGGCGCAAGTTTGTTCCCGAGGGAAATATGGGAGGAGCCATCAACAACCGCGCTCACACACCTATCAACTTTCCACTGATCAGATACGCAGACGTATTACTCATGATGGCAGAATGTCAGAATGAATTAGGCCATCAGAACGAAGCTGTGGCCTTGATCAATCAGGTAAGAGCACGCAAGAGTGTCGAGATGCCTGGCATCAACAGTGGGCCTGCCTATCTGAAAGCAACGACCAAGGATGAAGTATTCGAGAGAATCAAGCATGAAAGAGCTGTCGAGCTTGCAGGAGAAGGATGGAGTTTCAGTGATTTCAAACGCTGGAAACTCTTGGAAACTCTTGACAAACGGAAAGAAACCGATATCACAGGAAAGTTCCGCTACGTGCGTTCTGTGACGAAACGTGACTATCTATGGCCGATACCGGCAGACGAAATAGAAAAGAACGGAAACCTCACTCAAAACCCAGATTGGTAGTTTTAGGTTATATATGTACATGAATGGTGATTCCCGCGAGATGTGAATCTGTGCGGGAATCTTTTTTGATTTAATGCTAAAACGATGAAGAAAACGATTTTCATAATATGCTTATTCTTCACGGTTCTGTGCACTTCGCAGGCCTATGAAAAGCGAAATCTACTACAAAACAACGCCTCAGAAGCCCTCATACAGAGTTCACTTGTGATGCATCAACAGTGGGTTCCTTATCCCAAATATGCCGACCGTGCAGGTTGGGAAACCTTACTTGGTGCTGAGAAAAAGCCTATTATAGAGGCTGGCGAGCGCTATCTTGACTATCAATGGCAGGTTGTCCGGGCCACAGATTTCCTTGATTATGAACGGTCAGGGAACCGTACAACCATGCAAAAACCCTACAACCAAAACATCAACGTATTGAGTCGTTTGCTCGTAGCTGAACTTGCAGAAGGACGTGGACGCTTTGTAGATGACTTGATTAACGGCGTGTTCTTCTTCTGCGAAATGACCTCTTGGGCTGAGTCTGCCCACCTTGCTGCCTACCAGAAAAGCCACAGGGCATTACCTGATTATCGTGAGGAAATTCTCGAACTACGTCAAGGAGATATTGCACAACTGCTTGCTTGGACGTATTATTTCATGAAAGATGAGTTTGATAAAGTCGACCCGATAATCGCCAACCGACTGCGTTATGAACTGCAACGACGCGAACTTGACCCTTTCTTCAAACGCAATGACTTCTGGTGGATGGCACGAAATTACAAACAAGACCGTCTGCTCAACAACTGGACACCATGGTGTAACGCCAACGCCTTGTTCTGCTTCATGCTCTTGGAAAACAATCCTGAAGAACTCACCAAAGCCATCCGTCTTTCCATGGAGTCTGTAGATGAATACCTGAACTACGTTAAAAGCGACGGAGCATGCGAGGAGGGCCCCTCCTATTGGGGGCATGCAGCCGGCAAACTCTTTGAATATCTCTCTGGCTTGTCACTCATCACAGGGGGCAAAGTAAACTTCTTTTCGCAGCCACAAATCAAGAAAATGGGCGAATATATCGCTGCTTCATACATCGGAGACGAATGGGTTGTCAACTTTGCCGACGCTTCTGCACGAGCCAACGAACTTAATACGATGCTCGTTTATCGCTATGGTGTCGCCGTCAACAGCCCTGTCATGAAGGCTATGGCAGTTATGCGTGCGAAGGCTTATCCTCCGAAACTGCCCTCCACCTGGCTCGACCTGTATCAAGAACTCGAAAATCTGCGCAGCCTTCCAAAGCTGAAAAGCGAGACAACGGCCTATCGTCCACCACGCTTTATGTGGTATCCTGAGACCCAGTTCTGCTACATGCGCTCCGGCAATATGTTCCTCGCTGCCAAGGGAGGACACAATAACGAAAGCCACAACCATAATGATGTGGGCACCTGCATCCTTGCCATTGACAACGTTCCTCTGCTGATTGATGCTGGCGTGGGCACCTATACCAAGAAGACTTTCAGCAGCGAACGCTACACGATATGGACCATGCAGAGCAACTATCACAATCTTCCCATCATCAATGGACAGCCCGAAAGCTTTGGAACTCAATATCATGCAACGCAGGTTCGTGCCGATGAAAAGCGTTGCATCTTTACTGCAGATATTGCCAAAGCCTATCCGGAAGAGGCTGCTGTAGACAGCTGGATACGCGCTTATCAGCTCCAGAAAAACAGTCTTGTCATTACAGATGACTATCGCTTAAAAATGAAAAAGGCTCCCAATCAGCTGAATTTCATGACTTGGGGAAACGTAGATATCAGCGAGAAAGGACGCATCAAGCTGCACATCAACAAGGTAAAAGCCACGCTTTCCTATGATGCCAACGTGTTCAAACCCACTGTTGAAGCCGTTGAACTGACCGACCAGAGACTCTCTAAGGTGTGGGGCGACCGCATCTATCGCATCACGCTCACGGCCAATGACCAAGCGCTCAGCGGTCAATATCGCTGTACTGTGACCCGTGATAACCCTTAAAAAAGATTGTTTATGCTCAACTATACCTCTTTTACACACAGCAGAAGCAACTCCATACAGCGGTTGTTTCTGCTGCTTTCGTTGGTCTTTGTGACCACGATTTCAAGCGCCCAGCGCGCCGTTATCCCTCTGAATAACGACTGGTTGTTTCGCTTTTCCCATGAAGTGCATAAGGGAAGCGGCCATAAAGTCACCCTTCCTCATACCTGGAATGCCGTTGATGCCCTCAGCGGAAAACCCGATTACAAGCGTGGAATAGGCAACTACAGCCGTTCACTCTTCGTGCCCGCATCATGGCAGGGACGCCGCATCTTCATCCGTTTTGAAGGCGCAAACACCACTACTGACCTCTTCTTGAACGGCAAACACATTGGAGAACATCGGGGAGGTTACGGCGCTTTCATCTTCGAACTGACCGACAAACTCATCTATGGCGCCAAGAACCAACTGCTCGTCCGCGTCAACAATGCCGAGCAACTCGATGTAATGCCGCTCGTGGGCGACTTCAATTTCTATGGCGGAATATACAGAAACGTGGCTTTACTGCTGACAAACGACGTCTGTATTTCGCCCCTTGACTATGCTTCGCCAGGCATCTACCTGCGCCAAACGAAAGTAGATGCACAGCAGGCCGACGTGAAAGCCGATGTCATGCTCGACAATCCTACCGATAAAATACAGCAGGTAGAGGTTGCCGTGGAAGTGTTTTCAGGCGACAAATCCATTATCAAGCAACAGAAGAGCATCCGTCTTGAGGCGCAAGCCATGGTGAGAAAGTACACGATTCCATTCATCATACACCGTCCTCATCTATGGAATGGCACGCAAGACCCCTTTATATATAAGGTGAAAGTGAGTCTGTGGCAGGGTAAAACACTGCTCGATGAGGTTGAACAGCCCTTGGGCCTACGCTATTATAAAGTCGACCCTGCCCGCGGTTTCTTCCTCAATGGTCGCCATTTACAGCTGCATGGTGTTTGCAGACATCAAGACCGAGCCATTGTGGGCAATGCCCTCGCGCCGGAAGATATCCGGGAAGACGTGAAACTGATGCGCGAAATGGGCGTCAATGCCGTGCGTCTGGCCCATTATCCACATTCAAGCTACACCTACGATCAAATGGATAGGGCAGGCATTGTGACCTGGGCTGAAATCCCATTTGTTGGGCCAGGCGGCTATGCCGACAAGGGATTTGTCGACAGCGAGCGTTTTCGTGCCAACGGAAAAGCGCAACTTTGCGAACTCATCCGACAGCATTTCAATCACCCAAGCATTTGTTTCTGGGGATTGTTCAACGAACTTAAATACGAAGGTGACAATCCTTCAGACTATATCCGCGAGCTAAACACGCTGGCACATGCCGAAGACAGCACGCGACTCACTACCTGCGCGAGCAACCAAATGGGCGAAATGAACTTCATTACCGACGTGATGGCATGGAACCGTTACGACGGTTGGTATGGCTCTACGCCCTCAACCTTAGCCACATTCCTTGACGAAATGCATGCCAAGTACCCGCAACTTTGCATCGCATTGAGCGAATATGGAGCTGGCGCCTCCGTCAGACAACAGCAAGACTCGCTGATCCAGCCTCAACCAAACAGCTGGTGGCATCCCGAAAACTGGCAGACTTTCTACCACATCCGCAATTGGGATATCATCTCACACAGGCCTTTCCTCTGGGGCTCTTTCGTATGGAACATGTTTGATTTCGGTGCTGCTCATCGCACAGAAGGCGACCGGCCGGGTATCAACGACAAAGGACTTGTGACGCATGACCGCAAGACAAAGAAGGATGCCTACTACTTCTACAAGGCCAACTGGAACCCCGAACCAATGGTATATATTGCAGGAAAGCGATGCACGGAACGCAAAAAGGGAGATATCGACTTATGGGTGTTCTCCAATTGTAAGTCGGTTACGCTCACCATCAACGGCAAACCATTGCCTGCTCTCACACCCAACGACATCTCGCTCTGCACTTTCCACATTACGCTTCAACCCGGATTGAACCGTATTGTGGCAAAAGGAATGAAGGCAGGAAAGGCGGTAAAGGACGAATGGGAAGTAGAAACAGAAGGCTTTCACTAAGGCCTAATGCTCACCCCAGCCCCTCCCTAAAAGGGGAAAAAGCCTTACTTACAGTCCTCGCCAGTGAAAGTGCGGCGACTTTTTAAGCCACTGCAATGAATCTTTCGCCTGCCTCCCTCTCATTACACAGCATAAACCAAGGGTTTCTTTCGTTTATGTTTATTTAACAAAATAATCAAAAAGATTGACAAGGAGAATGGAGTTCTTTCGCCTTGTCAATCTTGTTGTCTGGCCATTCCTTTCACTTTACTTCATCATCTGCACCATTTGACTACGCATGTTGATACAGATTGCACGATGAAATGACGCAAATTGCGAGGCAATTCCATATCAAAACACCATGCAATTTGCTGCATATTACCCTCTCTTTCGCAAGATAACACGAAAAAAGGGAAAGCACTTGTGCACTCTCCCTGCGGCAAAGATAATGATTTTTCGAGGCGATTGCAAATCTGATGTGAAAGAAGTTGACAAATTCAAAGATGCTTAAAGCAAGACAAAGGGCTTCCTGTTACGATATTTTTTGTACCTTTGTAAACACTAAGAAAAATCAATCGCGAATGAAAGATATATGCTGCATCGGGCATATTACCCGTGACAAGATTATCACTCCCCGTCAAACTGTCTCTATGGCAGGCGGGACTGCCTTTTATATGGCACATGGAATCAACCATCTGCCCCATGACATTGCATTCCAATTAGTGACGAAAATCGGCCCGGAATCGCGCGAAGAGGTCGATCGTATGCGTCGTGAAGGCATTGATGTGCTGTGTTATGACAGTCTGCACAGTGTATATTTTGAAAACCGATATGGCACAGACAGTAACCGAAGGACACAGCGAGTGTTGGCCAAAGCCGACCCATTTACGCTGGCCGAAATGCAGCCTTTAGAGGCCAAGGTGTTTCATTTAGGCAGTCTGTTGGCCGATGATTTCCCGCCCGAAGTAGTCAGATATCTGTCTGCAAAGGGTCGGATTTCGATTGATGTACAGGGCTATCTGCGCGAAGTAAGAGGCGAAAACGTCTGTGCTGTCAATTGGAAAGACAAGGAAGAAATCCTTTCTTGCACCGATATTCTAAAGCTCAACGAACACGAAATGGAGGTTATCACCAACTCGAAAGACCCACGCACGGTGGCCACCCAGCTTGCAGCGTTGGGCGTGAAAGAGGTAGTAATCACGTTGGGAAGCTATGGAAGCCTCATCTATGCCGACAAAAGGTTCTATGAAATTCCTGCATATGAGCCACGGGAGGTTGTAGATGCCACGGGATGTGGCGACACTTATTCTGCAGGTTACCTCTACATGCGCAGCCTCGGGGCCGATTTTGAAGAGTCAGGGAAGTTTGCAGCCGCCATGTGTACCTCCAAATTAGAGCACAACGGGCCTTATGACGGGAAGATAAAATAATGTAATTCGCGGTTTACCAAGGGTTGATCTTCAAGTTTAATGATTGTTGTTCAGCTATGGAAACAGGCTGAAGACCATATTACTTTAGTAATAAAGGTTCATTTCCACTCTCAAGTACTTTCATCTGCTGAATAGCTATCTGATTTAGTTTAATAAGTCTTTCCCTCTGTGGAAGCCCTTGATCAATGAAAAATGCATTCAAATTTTCCATGTTCGAGAGGCAAATCAACTCGTTTATAGTTGCATAATCACGGATATTTCCTTTCTTTTCAGTATTCATCTGACGCCACTGATGCGCTGTTATGCCAAACATTGCGACGTTCAACACATCTGCTTCAGTGGCATAAATCGTATTTGCTTGCTGTGGTGAAACCTCTTCTGGAATAATATTTCGCTTGATTGCATCCGTATGAATACGATAGTTGATTTTCGACAACTCTCTTTTTGCTGACCAACCAATCTTTTTCTGTTCCTCTTCCTTCAGGCGTTGAAACTCCTTAACGATGTATAGTTCAAACTCAACAGAAATCCAACTAGCAAACTTAAAGGCTATATCTTTGTGTGCATATGTACCTCCATAGCGTCCGGATTTCGCGATAATTCCAACTGCATGAGTAGCATTTATCCACTTTTGAGGTGAGAGTGTAAATGCATTTAGGCCTGCTTCTTTTCTAAACCCCTCGAATTCGAGGGGATTAAACAATGGATTATACAACTGTTCCCAAATGCCCAGATATTCTATAGTATTTCTGTTCCGCATCCAATTAGCTATGACCGCAGATGGCTCATCACTTTTGTGCCTTGCTAAATCCGTAAGGGAGATATAGTCTGCATCGTTATATGAAATGATTTTCACTTGCGTGTTTTGTACTTCTATCTTTGCCATTGTTTCATCAAACGTTATTTTTTTAGAAAGCTTCTGCCGCCTGCTGTGCTGATAAGCTAAGGCTATTCTGCTTTCTTCTCCTCTGTCTTTTTCATTTTGGGCAGCACTAAATTCAGCACAACTCCCACGATAGCAGAGAGTCCTATGCCCGAAATGGCGAAGTTTCCACTTGACAGCACGGCGCCGCCAAGCCCCATGGTAAGCATCACTGAGATGATAATGATGTTGCGAGTGTCGTTCATATCGACTTTACGTTGCATCATGTTTTGAATGCCGACGCTTGCTATCGTGCCGAAAAGCAATAGCATAATCCCCCCAAGAACAGCCTTCGGTATGCTCTGAAGCAAGGCACTGAGCTTGCCGATGACCGAGAAAAACAATGCTGTCGCAGCCGAAATGCGGATTACGGCAGGGCTTGTCACTTTGGTTATCGACATGGCACCCGTCACTTCTGAATAGGTTGTTTCGGGTGGCCCGCCTAAAAATGCAGAGGCAAGGCAGGCAAGTCCGTCGCCAAGCATGGTGCGATGAAGGCCCGGATTGACCACAAACTCCTTCTTTGCCACGGCACTGACCACATAAACATCACCGATATGCTCTAACACAGGAGCAATAGCTACAGGGAGCATATACAGGAATGGTGCCCAACTGAAATGTGTAATCGTATCGAATTTCACAGGGAATGAGAACCAGGAAGCAGCCACAACACCCGAGAAGTCGACCTTGCCGATACACAAAGCAACGATATATCCCACGACAACCCCCGAGATAATAGGCACGAGTTTCATAAGCCCCTTGCCGAAAGTGAGCACGAGTATGGCCGTGAACAGTGAACTGAAAGCCAGCAACCAATCAGACTTTGCCATGTTTACAGCAGTCTCCGAGAGTGAAAGACCAATCAGAATAATGACCGGCCCGATAACAACTGGTGGGAAAATACGGTTAAGAAGTTTTCTTCCTTGCCATTTTATAAGGGCACTCATGCCAAAGTAAACCACGGAAACTGCCGTCAATCCAGCCAATGCTCCGCCCAATCCCCACTGCTCTGAAGCCACATTAATCGGTGCAATAAAAGCAAAAGAAGAACCTAAGAATATGGGGACTCGCCCTTTAGTTACAAAGTGAAATATAAACGTTCCGAGTCCGGCGGTGAGCAAAGCTGTAGCAGGATCAATGCCTACTAATATTGGAACGAGGACGGTTGCACCAAAGGCAACAAACAAAAACTGTATGCCTACAACGACCTTTTTCCCAAGAGATAAGTTTTCTGTATTCATGAATTAAGGAATAACTTTACGTTTGCAAAATTACAAAAAAATAGGGAAAACAACGTCGTATATGGGTGATATATCATCAATTTCTTTTCAACTGCAACGCTAAGACAATGCTTCGAAAGAAGAAGAACGATGTTCTGGCTCCCTCATTTATGTGTATCCAGCCCTGATCATGTACCGAGCCATGAAATAAAAAGCCTTCCCCTTCAGTATGAAGAGAAAGGCCTTGCTGTGTTTTCCAAATTGAGATCAGCTATTTTATATTGTCTTTTATTTAATAGATAATCTTAATTCCTGCAAAGAAACAACGTGGCAATCCTGGGCCATAGATATAGGCTGAGTCGCGTCCCCAACCCTTATCGAAGTCCTTCTGATAAGCATTTGTGAGGTTCTGAACACCGCCATTCACCTGCAACTTAACGTAGTTAGAGATTGGAATGTCGTAGGCTACCTTCGTGTTGAGCACAAAGAACGATGGCGTATTCACTGCTTCAGGATCTACAACAGTGTCATTTTCGAGCGTATGTTCGGCATGTCCTACGAGCATCTTGCCCGTGTAATTGCCCGAAAGCGATGCAGAGAAGTTCTTGAATGGGGTCAGTGAAGCCGTGAAATAGCCATAGACAGAAGGCGTACGCATCATTTTCTTCACCTTGGGAGCCTTTTCATCCCACTCCAAAGGCTCGTCATAAAGGCTTCGTTGCAATGTCAATCCGGCCTGAAGTTGGAACCATGACGTGAAAGCAGCTTTGCCTTCAAGGTTCAACCCGAATACTTTCGCTCCGCTTCCGTTATAGCGTTCCTGCACACTGTTGCCCTCGCTGTCTTTCTCATTGAGTGCTTTGAGTGCAAAAACATCCGTCAGATGCGTGTAGAAAGCCTCGACAAGGAAGTTTGTCTGCACGCTTCCTATGGTCTGATAAAGGTCAGCCGACAGACTGAAACTGTGCGAACGCTCTTCTTTCAAGTCTTTAGCCAAGCGGGTTACAAGGCGAGTTCCACCCACGAAACCTACGTGAAGATCTTCATCAAAGGCTTGCGGAGCACGGAAACCACTCGAGTAACTGGCACGCAGATTGATGTTTTCTGTGGGGTTATAACGCAGGTTTACGCGTGGACTGAACTGAAAATGAGATGATGGATTAGGTTGTGTTTATCGAAGCGTCCACCCAACAGCAAACTCCACTGTTGGTTCTTCCATTCGTTCTGGAAATAGGCGCTCGATATCCTCGTCTTCTGGTTTAAAAGATGGTTGTAACCAATGATTTTGTCTTTCAATGCGTCATAATTATATTCTGCACCGAGTGTCAGATCTGAAGGCATAAAGAGCAGTTTGTCAAACTGATGCACATACTGCAAGCCTGTAACTGTAGTCAAATCAGTAGTGCGTCCATAGGCTTTCAAAGCGGTTTCTATATCATCCGGCTTCCCTTCTCCTATACCACCATAGTAGCTTTTACGCACGGTGTTGCTGAATGAGAAGTAAGCTTTCAGACGATCCTTATAGTCTTTTGACATCCAGTCATAACCCAAGTTAGCTGCATTGATGTCGTGATCGCCCTGCTCTGTGATATTGGATTCGTGAGCCGCAAGGTCTAATTTGTTTCCTCCTCTGCGGAATTCGCTGATGTTATGATACTGCAATGAGATCTTTGAATAAGGGTTAAACTTGTAGAAAGAGCTTAATCCCAATGTCTGATTGCGCAGCTGTGGCAGTTCGGTATAGCCGTCGCGGTCGTGGTCGAAGCCTGGTCTGTAGTGGTGTTGTCCATAGACATAGATGCCCGTCTTGCCGTCTTCGCTGACTACTGAAACGTTGGCTGTCGTGTTGTTCTCAAACTTTCCACGCCCCTCAATGGATGTGGTTGTGTGGCTGAGTTCGGCAGAATTACGAATAGGTTCCCTGGTGATAACATTGATTGTGCCGCCAATGGCCGATGCACCATAAAGTGCAGAGCCACCACCGCGCACCACTTCTACGCGCTCAATCATATTAGAAGGTATCTGTTCAAGCCCATATACGCCGTTGAGCGAAGTGAAAACAGGGCGTGAATCAATCAGTATCTGTGAATAATGTCCGTCAAGTCCGTTGATGCGCACCTGTGAGAAGCCACAGTTCTGGCAATTGTCTTCCGTGCGCACTCCGGGCTGGAAGTTGAGTCCCTGAGCCATACACATGGCGTTAGTCTGCTCAAAAAGCTTATTATCGAGCACGTTGACAAGAGCCGGGGCCTCACGTCTCAGGGTCTGAGAACGGTTGGCAGTCAGTACGACTTCATCCAAAGCAATGGCATCTTCGGTAAGTGTGAAGTTCACTTCCTGCGATTGATGCATCTTCGTTTCAATCTCCCGGGTGACTGTTCTGTATCCCATTGCCTTCACTTCGATTACATATTTGCCGACAGGAAGGTTCTTCATATAGTAATGTCCGGTAGCATCTGTAGTCGTGGAAAGCGTTGTTCCTTTTACTGATACTATCACATAAGCCAAATGTTCGCCCGTCTTCAACTCAATAACATGACCGTAGACGTTGGCATCCGTTTGTTTCTTATCCATGCTTTCTCCCGTTTCTGAGAACATTGGAAGGGCACACAAGAGTGCCATGATGAATAAAACAATCTTTCTTTTCATAACATAAAGAAGTTTAATTTGATTTTTATTTTGTTTGCGAATGCAAAGGTATAAAGAAATTTTCTATTGACAATACCTATTAATAGGCAATCTGTGACGGCCCGACATACCTTGTTTTATTACTCGGTTTTTGGTATTTCGACTGACCACTTGTTTGAAATAATGTTATTTTTTCGATTGACAAATCTGATATTCTTTGTCGAATGACTACCTTTACAGTGTGAATTTTCTTCATTATTAAAGCTATATTCGCGTGAAAATATTAATCCTCGGGCTCGGTGTCATCGGCTCTACGTATGGCTATATCTTACGGAAAAGCGGGCACGACGTGGCACATTACATTCGTCCCACGTCGCAGAACCATGCCACCGAAAGCCTTTCTGTGTCGCTGCTCGACGGTCGCCATGACAAGAAAGGGCAGCAAAAGGAAGACCATTATCCTATAACTCGCGCCATACCCGGCAGCCGTTACGACTTCATCATCGTCAGTCTGTCGTCCCTCCGCCTTGAAGAAGCGCTCGAAACCCTTCGCGACAACCGCTTCGAAGGAACGATATTGCTCTTCTGCGGCGTATGGGAAAGCCGCGAACATATTGAACATATCATGGCCGGAAGGCCTTATCTGTTGGGCTATCCCGTTGCAGGAGGACGATTGAACAAGGCAGATTGCCGACTGGAAAGCGTGGTTTTCGACCACATTATGCTTGAATCCCGCGAGCGAACCTCTGTCGAAAACTACGACGACATCACCCGTTCTTTCCTCCAATCCGGCATAAAAAGCGAGTGCCCCCACGACATGTTAGAGTGGATTTGGTTGCATATGAGCATCAATGCCGGTGTGATTTCGACTATCATTGCCCTTGCCGAAGCCGACCCAAAGCGGGCAGACGAGTGCGTGCAAAGGCTGATGGACAGCACCCATCTCCTGCGCCGTGCGGTGCTGACGGTGCGCGAATGTATGAAGATTGTAGTCGGTCGGGGCGTCAACTTGCGCCATTACAGGAGCGAAGTGCTCCCGTTTAGACTCCCCGTTTGGCTTTCCGCGCCCCTGATGAAGCGCATGTTTGCCACCCAAATCCTGACGCGTCAGATCATGTTGCTGCATGCCAATGTGCCCGATCTGCTCCATGTTTGCCGCCTTGTCTACCGTGAGGGGAAGGCTCAGTCGGTTGAATGCCCTATCTTCAATGACAATGTGGAGCGGTATATGCAGCCCTAAACGACAGTTCCTCCACTATTTTCTGAGCCCCATTCCGTCGTTGTCAGCCCATCGCTGCATGGAAATTACAGTGCGTGAAAGTGCAGTTAGGAATACCGAAAGACAGGCGTTCCATGCAGTAGGATACCAACTTGATAACCAACAACTTACATGCTACGTTCTAATATCAGTCAGATTGCGTTGTAATTCCATTCATTTTACCGCGCAATATGACAGAGATTATCGTGTATAATGACGCAAATCATTCATTGAAATGAATGAGATTGTAAGTCCTTATAAATCAAGTTTTTACACGGTTGGCTCAGAAATGCAAGAAGTAGGGAGGCAGATGCACCGTCCGTTCCCTACTTCTTTTCTATGAATTCCTATCTTCCTAAAACTTATTTCTCGGTCAACAAGCTTACTGCAAAACCTCCGCCACGCGCCATGGTGAGCTTCAGTGTGTCTCCTCGCTTCACAGTTTTCTTCGTAATGATATAGGCTGCAGGATTCTTTTCATAGTCTACATCCGGGGCATCTGCATAGACTGTGCAGGCATACTTGCGGTCCTTGTCGAGGAAATCAAGTTTAATGGTGCTTTTATGTCCATTCTGATCACATTTACCTCCAATGAACCAGTTGTTCGTTCCCTTTGCTTTTCGGGCCACAGTAATATATTGTGCTGGCTCAGCTTCAAGGTATTTAGAGTCATCCCAGTCACAAGCTACGTCGCGAATAAACTGGAACGCATCGTCATACTTCTCGTAATTTTCAGGCAAGTCGGCTGCCATCTGGAGCGGACTATACATCGTTAGGTAGAGCGCGAGTTGCCCAACAAGCGTTGTATGCACATAACTTTGGTTGTTACACCACTTGTTTAACTTCGTCTCTAATATGCCGGGAGTGTAGTCCATGGGTCCCCCTTGCAAACGAGTAAAGGGTAATATCACCGTGTGATAAGGCTCACTACCGCCAAACGCCTCATATTCCGTGCCACGAGCACTTTCATTTCCGACAAGGTTTGGATAGGTACGGCAAAGTCCTGTGGGTCGAACCGCCTCATGAGCATTGACCATGATGTGATGTTTTGCAGCCTCTTTAACGCAATGAAGATAGTGGTTAATCATGCTTTGGCTGTAATGATATTCGCCACGTGGAATGATATCGCCTACATATCCGCTTTTAACGGCGTCATAACCATACTTGTTCATGAGCTCATAGGCTTTCTCCATGCGACGTTCATAGTTTGCTGTGCTGGCTGAGGTCTCATGATGCATCATGAGTTTTACACCTTTTTTATGTGCATATTCATTAAGATATTTGATATCAAAGTCAGGATATGGCGTCACAAAATCAAACACATCTTCCTTCCAATGGCCAAACCAGTCTTCCCAACCGATGTTCCATCCTTCGACAAGTACTTGCTGAAGTCCGTTCTTTGCGGCAAAATCGATGTAACGTTTCACGTTGGCTGTGTTCGCCGGATGAAGTCCATTAGGCTTCACTTTCGTGTAATCTGTCTCACCAATATGCACCGAAGGGAGGTCAAAAGTGTAACTCCATGGCTTACCACCAGCTATCATTTCCCACCAAACTCCACAATATTTTGTTGGATGAATCCAGCTGGTATCGGTCAACTTACAAGGCTCGTTGAGATTCAAAATAAGGTTACTTGCCAACATTTGGCGGGCATCATCGCTGACAATCACCGTGCGCCAAGGCGTATTAAAGGGTGTTTGTACATAGGCTTTATTGCCTACTGCATCGGGCGTTAGCCAGCTTTCAAACACCATATTCTTATCATCGAGGTCAAGATGCATGGCAGGATAGTTTACCAAAGCAGCCTCATGAAGATTGATATAGAGTCCATCGGCCGTCTTCATCTGTAGAGATGTCTGCACGCCTGTAGGCGAAAATTGAGTCTGAGAGGAGTTATCGGTGATGGCAGCCTTCATCCGTTGGCGAATCTCCGATAGCTTACTGATTTGTGTTTCGTATTCCTGTGTGTCATAATCTCCAGGAATCCAGTAGGCAGTATGGTCTCCAGCCATGGCAAACTGCGTGTGTTCACGCTTCACAATGAAATAGTTGAGCTCGTTTTGCTGTGGAAATTCATAGCGCAATCCCATGCCATCATTGTATACACGGAATCGAATCACGATGTTTCGCTTGCTACTTGGCTGGTTAAGATCTACTTCTAATTCGTTATAATGATTGCGAATCGTGGCTGTTTCGCCCCAAACGGGCTTCCAAGTTTCGTCAAATGTAGACACCTTATGACCGGTTTCGTTGAATCCTGCTAATAAATCGGTTTCGTTCATCTCCTTACTTGCATGCTTATCGCGCTTGAGTTCGAGTCCTAATTCCGATTGCTTTATAACGGGTTTACGCTTATAATCTAACGTATACGTAGGCACACCACCTTCTTTTAAGGCAAAAGTGAGGACGACATTCCCGTCGGGTGACTTCACCGTTTGTGCCTTAACGTTCGGTGAAAGCATGAGGAGGATTGCTCCAAGAGCAATGCTGTTCTTGATTCGTTTCATATCTTTTGATTACTATTTCCTAATTAAATTTCAGTAAGTTCAACTCTCTTTTGCAAAGCACAACACTGGCTTTACATTGAAAATGAACAATCTTTTATCCTTTATTGTAGGCAGAAGATGCCATAACAAACCTATGGCTATCTCCGCTATTGAGTGATAACTATATTATTTTCTATTGAGATGTCAACGACTTTTCGTTGCTTTCGTCAGATGAATTACCTTGCATGCATGTGGCGCAAGCGTCACTTGATAGGCCTCATCGGGGCGTTCGTCAGTGTGTTTCCACATGTCTCTGATGCGCCATTTGCCTTTTAAGCCGAGCTGACGAAAGTCTATTTGTCTTACTTGGGGCGTGTCTTCGCGATTGAAAAAGCCTATAATCCAGCTGCCATCTGTAAGCTTTCCGGCCCAAATCTGACTGCGAACATCGCGATGATCAACGGATAAAGGTTTGCCGACAAAACGCTCTTTGTTGAGTCGAAGCAGTTCTTTATTCTGATAAAAAGACACGCGATTGCCTATCGACGATGGGAGATCAGCCACTGCAATGGGGCCACCGGCGAGCAATTGTAACGAGATTACGCTCTCCATTTCATTGGCATTGGCAAACGTATTGAGCCGAGTGAAATCACCATCTAAGATGATTTTGTCCCTGTCTGATAGCGAAGACCAATAGATAAAGCCATCAAACATGTTGTCATAATTGGGCCATGTGGGAAAGAACTGACCGCGATGAGCCGCTGAAAAGTGCTTCCAACCACCATCACCTGTGTCGGCTACCACCCTAATCATATTGCCATAACGCGCTTCAAGCATAGCTTTCTCATAGAGATGTGGCATCACCAACGACGTGAAAACACCGTATTTACGGGCTGATTCACAGATATATTGCAACGCCAACGCATAGGAATCACGACCATATCCACGGCCAACGCGACCCATATTCCGGTCAAAACCATCTTCATACCAACTCAGAAAATCCATCCGAATGAAGTCAACACCAAGGTCATGATAGTGTTTGAAGAAGCCATCTATATAGGCTTTGGCTCCCGGACGCGTAACAACGACCCACGAAAACCAGCGATCTGTTGTGTCCTTATGAAGCACCTTGTCGCTCGAACGATAACGAAGATCGCCAATAGTAACATCTTTTGTGCCTCTGACATGAACCGAATCGTCGCCATGAATCCATAGAGGATTGTCATAAACACCCACTTTCAACCCCTTAGCCTTACACTTCTTGATGAGCTCTTTGAGTGTAATGCTGCCGTAACGCGTCATATATGGCGCGCCGTTTTCAGCCAACATAGGGATAAAACCATCGGTACATATCATCTCATAACCATAGGGTTTGAGATTTGTTGCGACCCAGTTTATAATGGAATCCCATTGAGCTTGCGTGATGTCTATATGCTGTTCACCCGCCTTTTCCTTTAACCAGCAGTGCTCATATACGCTCCAATAGAGGGGCGCTCGAAGCGAATGGTTGGCCGATAGCCTTTGATTTGTTGACGAGGAAGGCGCTCCTTCCTCGTCAATCACGTGGCCTTTAGCAGGCAAGACCACGAGAATCAAAGCAATCAATAATAACAGGTTGTATTTCATTACTATGCACCCAAGTCGTAATCTCTAAGCCTTATCAGTTTGCTTTCGTTAACTTCACAATCTTACAACCATGAGAAGGCACTGAAGCTTCTATCTTTTCACTGACCTTTCCTTCATCTGCATGCTTCCAAAGATCACGCACATTCCAAGTTCCAGTGAGTCCAATCTTTGAGAGTTCTAAGCTGCGTAAGGCTGTATCTGCACTGCGGTTGAAGAGTCCTATGACCCAACTGCCGTCCTTCATCTGGCCATACCACATCTCACCATCAGTGTTCCAAAGGTCTCGAGCGACTGGTAGTCCGACGAAACCATCCTTTTGTAACGCCAAGAGTTCAGCGTTCTGGAAGAATGAAAGGTCATGACCAGTCGGCATATCTGTAGCTGCAACTGGGCCACCGGCCATCAAAGGAAGTGATACAACGCTCATCTTCTCATCGTCGTTTGCGTAAGAACCTATGCGAATGAAGTCGCCATCAAGACGTATTTTCTTGCGACCTGAGATCTTTGACCAGTTGACAAAGCCGTCGAAAGCAGTCTCTGAGTTTGGCCAACCGCCACGAATATTACCGCGATTGTTTTCTGAAAAGCGGAACCATCCACCCTTTAAAGCGTCTGCATCAATACGAACCATGTTGCCAGCATACTTTTCTATGATGGCATTATCTTTCAAATGAGGCATTACAAGCGATACATATACACCATATTTCTGGGCATATTTGCAAATCCATTGCATGCCACGAACATAGTTTTCGCGTCCATATCCCTTATCAATCACGTCAGTATAGTTCATGCCATCCTCGTACCAAGAGAGGAAGTCCATACGAACGAAGTGCACACCTAAGTCTGCATAGTGCTTAAAGAAGCCCTCAAAGAACTGTTCTGCGCCTGGATGTGAGGTGTTAACCCACCAGAAGTAGTCTTCTTTTTCAGGGTGAAGAACCTTGTCTGTCTTAGGATTGAAGCGCAAACTACTAACCTTTATCCCGTCTGTTCCAGGGATAACAGCGTCTCCATTGTCGTAATGCAGCCAGAAAGGACTATCATAAACGCCGAGCTTTAAGCCTTTGGCACTCAACTTTGCAACGATATCTGAGAGACGAACTTCAGGAGAATTGTTGTCTTTCTGGGTGTGACTATAACGTGTCATATAGCCATTCTCACCACTCATCGATGCAAAACCATCGGTCACAAGCATATCATAACCATAAGGTTTGAGGTTAGTGGCTACATAATCAATGGCTGTATCCCAATCGTTGGGGGTGAAAATGTTAGGGAAAGACCTTGCTTGTTCCTGGTCATACAGGTTGCCATAGAGACTCCAATAAAGCGGAGCATAGTCCATTCCGGGTTTTTCTGCAACAGGAGTAAGCCCAATTGTCGGATCAGTTTTATCCACTGAAAGGTCACTTGTGACGTCCCATTCGTTGCTGTTACAGCCAGAAAGCAATGTTGCGAAAGCCAAGCTGGCAAGAATATACTTTTTCATTTCTTTTCGTTTTGTTTGATTTGTAAGGGAGAGAGGCTGTGCAATGTCTTATGAAAAGGGGCAAAACCTCTCTCTACTAAATACGTTCTGTATATCAAGCACCAAGATATTCAACCTTAATCTTATGCGTTGTCATGTCTACAGTGACCTTATACTTACCGGCTTTCTCTACCTTCCACTTGTTATCGGGTGTGCCTTTGTCATCACTTCCATAAACAATGTCGGCAACAGAAGCACCATGTTCGTTGATGACCGCACCGCTTTCCTTAGCCAAGAACCAAGGCTTTGAACCACTGAAGCCGTCTTTGTTGGGGGTGAACTTCAACTCACCAACCTTCAATTCGCCTTCAAACGTAAACAGATAGTCACCAGACTTTGTCATGGTTACAGGGTTTTCAGCCGACCATCCAGCACTCGTTGCATCACCAATCATATAGAGAACTTTCGTATCCCATTCAGTAACAACAGGAATGTTTGGGTCAAAGTGGGCCACGGTTATCTTCTTATTGGTCAGGTCGAAGACAAGTTTATAGACACCAGCTTCGGTTACTTTCCACTTATTATCCTCGCCGCCTTTCACCATTCCGTCTTTAGAAACGCCCTCATGGTTAAGGGTTACGCCTGCTTCGGGAGCCTGAAGATAGTTAGACCAGGCTGGAATGTCGGTCTGATCAAAGGCAACTTTGAACTCGCCTTCTTTCAAAACACCTTCATAAGTAAATTGAAGTGGGTTGTCAGAAGTCTTTTGGAACTTCTCCATCACCGCCGGGTCATTGTTCCATCCCCATGGCGTTGCATCACCAATAAACGTGAGCCATGCTGAAGTGAGAGACTTTTCAGGTTCTGCACCCTCATATTTCACCTCAATCTTTCGTGTCTTTAAGTCGAGTGAAAGCTGATAGATTCCAGCCTTAGTCACCTTCCATTTCAAATCGTCTCCACCCTTACGGATGTCTATTCCGTCTTTAGCTACACCATCAGCATTAATCTCTGTGTTGGCAGCCGGAGCGTAAATGAACAGTCCTCCCCAATCACCTTTAGCCAAAGGGAACTTCATTTCGCCCGCCTTTAACACGCCATGATAAGTGAAAACATATTTATTTGAAGCGTCACGGGTTAGTTCAAACGGGTCGCTTATATTCCAACCTACGGGCGAAGCATCGCCAACCATGTAGACATGGTCAACCTTTAACGGCAACTCTTCATCGATAATGACGATATCTTTGTCGTCTTTGCATGACTGAAACAGCATTGGCATGAAGACCGCTGCAAACAGAATCAATCCATATTTGAATAGTTTTTTCATATCACAAAAGTTTAGTTGTTTTTATTTCTTAGTGAAGTAGTGAAGTGATTTAGGTCATTTTATCGTGTGATTTGTACCATTTCATCGCGCAATTTGCGCCATTTCATCGTACAATTTGCATGAAATCATAGCCTCGTTGACGAGGGATTGGCTCACACGGAGCCTACCTCCCTCTGTCTCAGAAACTTACTTCAAAACATCATGTGTGTTTTTTTATTATCTGCCGGATTCGTAACCAGGATTCTGAACAAGGTGTTTGTTGGCACCAAGGATATCAGGATGCAATGGGAAAATCAGCATGTGATTGTCTGCATCAGCATCTTTGTCCCACCAAGAGTCAAGGAATTTGCCGAAGCGGATAAGGTCAACACGGCGTCGTCCTTCTGCAAAGAACTCACGACCCCATTCATTCAACATCTCTTTCATATCGAGATGAGCACTTCCTTCGGGTGCATAGAGCGCCGTAGCCCAGTCGGTTGACGGATAGTTGCGCTTGCGAACACTGTTCAAAAGCTTAGCAGCAGTGACCGCATCTCCCTTGCGAAGTTTGCACTCTGCAAGGCTATAGATAATCTCTGGCAGGCGAATCTCGGCATAATCTGCTTGCGTCTGGCCTGCATCTCCATCGGGATAGAGAGGATATTTCACGAACATCCACCCGGAGTTATCATCCCCGTTTTCGAGTTTACTGTCGCCCGATGCGAGCCATCTATCACCATCCATGCCACCAAAACGACCCACAGCATCGCGCAAGTCGAGTACAAACTTGCTGTTATGGTCCATTAAATACTGAGTATGTCCCTCATCATCGGTGTACTGAATCTTGCCATATACGAACATACCTTCACGCTGACTGTTGCCTAAGTTGCGGTATTTCTTCAGACGAACATCTGATGGATAGTCCTTGAAACGGGCGATAGGCATACCCAATTCGAAATGATATGGAGTGCCATCTGAATTGAAACTGGGTGAACAAGAGTATTTAATGTTGTGGCCACCAGCCTTGTTTTTCTTGTCATGTAGCCACTCGTTAGACTTTGCAGGGACTGTCCACATGTACATATCTGCCGAATAATGCCAGTGAGAATAACCCGGAGCACCTGGGAAAGCGAAGATAACTTCATCGCAAGTTTCATTATTCCAGTCGAAAGCGGCATCCCAACGGTCGGCTACTTTGTAAACACCATATTTGCCATCAAGGATATCTTGTGCCACCTTTTCACAGTCGTTGAAACGCTCTCTGCCTATATAGGTCTTTGAATTGAGGTAAAGACGCACGAGCAACGAAGCCGCACCAGCTTGTGTCCACTCGCCTTCGAGATTCTGATTACCGCCGAGTGAGGTCTTCTTTGATAGCTCAGGAATAGCTTCTTTGAGTTCTGTTTCGATGAAATCATAAACTTTTTGAGGTTCAACCTGACCTTCAGAATTCTTTGAAGTGTCATAATAGCTAACCGCAAGTGGCACATTTCTGAACGCATCGAGCAATCGAAGATAGAACCAAGCACGCAGAACGCGGTTCTGAGCCTTTAGGTTATTGAACTCAGCTTCACTGAAACCAAACTGCCGAGCAGAGCGTTTCTCCAAGTCTTCTATCACGAGATTAGCTTGCATTATGCCTTGAAAGCAGCCGTTATATTCGCTTTGTGCCTCTCCGTTTGTAGTCAACCACTTGTGTCGATGCAGTCGAGCCCAGCGGCCACCATCATCCCACCAGTCCTCACGTGTAGGCGTTATGAGCTGATCGGCAGTCTCTTCATTGAGTACTTGACGGCTTTGTATACTCCAATATCCATGCTCAAAAGGACGTAAGACGGCACGAATAACATCTTCCTTTGTATTATAATAGTTGCCAGAGGCTACCTGGTCGTAAAGTGTTTCGTCCAGATTAGTGCAACTGGATAGGCCAGAAGCCGCCAGTAAAGCACTTGCCACATAAATAAAAGTCTTTCTCATATTGAAATGAAAATAATAGGTTCGTAGTTTATTAGAAATCAAGTTGCATACCAATCATAAACTGACGGGTAGACGGGAAGTAAGTACGTGAACCCGTAGCACCAGGATTTAACCCATTCAACTGATAGTTAGAAGGGTCTATTCCCGAGAACTTTGTGATGGTGAATAGGTTACTTGCCGTTGCATAAAGACGTATAGCATCAACGTATTTCTTATTCAAATTCAACGTATATCCAAGGTTTATAGACGATAATTTGAGGTAATCGCCTGGCTCAAGGAAGTAATCACAGACGATAGGATTCTGCGAAATGATCTTGTTTTTGCTATAAGCCTTGTCCATAACATTGCCTTGGAAGTTCTTCGTTCCATAGTAGAAATCGTGAATATTGAAGATATCAAAGCCCAAAGCTGTTTGGAAGAACAACGAGAGGTCAATGTTTTTGTAACGGAAAGTGTGGGTCATTGAACCTGTAAACTTAGGAAGTCCGTTGCCAAGGAACTGGCGATCATCGTCTGTTGCATTATCCGCGAGCACCTTATCTCCTTCTTTATCATAAACAATCCAACGGCCTTGTGGGTCTACTCCGGCATACTTTAGCATATAGAAACTACCGATACGGCGTCCCTTTTCGATACGTTGTAGCGTGTGGAATGGGTAAGGATCCTGTGGACTTACTACGTCATAGTAGTCTTGTCCCTCAAAGTTGTTGTTGCTAAAGCTAACAAACTTGTTGCTCATTGTAGCGCCAATGACATTCAAAGAGTAACTGAAGTCTTTGGTCTTTACAGCATTCCATGTGATATCGAACTCGAAACCACTGTTGCGCATGGTACCAACGTTGACAAAAGTCTGGTCAAACAAGTAAGGAGGGATAGACACTTTGTAGTCTCCCAAGAGGTCTTGTTGCTTGCGATTATAGTAGTTGAACGAACCAAAAAGCTTGCCACCGAAGAGTGTCCAGTCAAGACCAATGTTCCAGTTCTTGCCTTTCTCCCAGCGAAGATTAGGGTTAACGTTCTTTCCTGGGCCCCAAACCTGGTAATACTTACCATTATATATATAGTAGCCGAAGCCCGACATAGTGTTCAAAGACTTATAACTATCGAAGTTTTGATTACCAGTTATGCCGTAGTCTGCACGCAGTTTAAGGTCTGTAAGCCAGCTCTTTGTCTCCTGCATAAAGGGTTCATCCGAGATACGCCAACCGAAAGAAACAGCTGGAAAGTTACCCCACTTGTAGTTCTTACCAAACTTTGATGAGCCCTCATGACGCAAAGAAGCTGTCATCATGTAGCGACCTTTCCAGTCATAGCTAACGCGTCCGAAGAAAGCAATAAGCTTATTGTCGTTCATATAAGAGCCCATGTCGACCTCACCCTCGTCTTTTGCAAACGTACCTGAACCGAGATCGTTGTCTTCCAAAGCATCATTGGGGAAGTCTTTATTACTTGCATTCAACCCCGAATACTTGTTATATTGATACGAGTAGCCTGCCATAACCTTTACATTATGGTCACCAAACGAGTTACTATAATTCGTTATCCACTCTAAACTGTGTAAAGAAGATTTGGAGTAATCCTGAGATGCCTCACCCGTTCGACCTGATTCAATAGCTAAAGTGCTGGTAGAAGGGCGGAACCATTGATTGTAATTGTCATACTGATGGTCTGCAAACGTGAGCTGAGTTGTCAGTACTTGCTTACCGGGATTGGTCAAAAGAAGCGGGAAGAGGTTGAGTTTTATCGTACCATCCCAGTCTAACAGCTTCGTTGTTCCCGTATGCTTTTCTAACTTTTCCATTTCAACAGGGTTGTAACCTGCCATCTGTCCTTTGAAGTTATAATATAAGTTTGGCTGACGAGGGTCCATGATTGGCGTCGTAGGATTAGCCTCAATAGCGTTCCGAAAGACGTCCCACTGCGCACCTTTTCTATATACTATACGTGGCGCTAGATTGGCATTGAAGGTAAACAAGCCACTCTTTGTGGTATGGTTTACAGAGAAACGTGCGCCATACTCTTGGCGACCAGAGTATCTATCAACACCCTTTGCATCACGATAATCAATAGAAGCGCGATAGTTTGAACGTGCGTTTCCACCGCTTAATGTTAGTGTATGCTGCGTGCGTACACCCACTCTACTTACTTCTTTCAGCCAATCTGTCGAAGCACCAAGGTCATAACCAGTACCAGAAGCCAATCGATTCGCACGGTATTCATCGGCATTTAACATGTCAAGTTCATGCTTAATAACATCAAAAGACACGTTACCATTGTAAGAAGTATGAAGCACTCCATCGCGTTCTCCCTTTTTAGTTGTGACAAGAATCACACCATTTGAACCACGCGTTCCATAGATAGCACTGGCTGCTCCGTCTTTAAGTATGTCGAAACTCTCAATGTCATTGGGGTTAAGATTCGTCAAATTACCCCCTACAACACCGTCAATTACAATCAAAGGACCAAGCCCTGCAGCACGTGAAGAGACTCCACGTATCTGAATACTTGCCTCATTATTCGGGTCACCTGCACCCGTATTGGTAATTGAAACGCCAGGAACCTTACCCTGAATCATCATGGAAGGGTCTACACTTGCCACACGAGTGAAGTCCTTAGATGACACATGTGACACCGCAGAAGTAAGCTCTTTCTTGTCCATAGTGCCATAACCTATCACAACAACTTCACCGAGATTAGCAGCATCATCGACAAGTTTCACGTCGAGTTTTCCTCGTCCATTCAACGCAATTGTCTGTGTTTTATACCCTAAATATGAAATCTTTAAGGCGGCGTTTCCATTCTTAACTTTCAACTTGTAAGCACCTTCGATGTCGGTAACCGTACCATTTTGTGTACCGTTCTCTACAACGCTGGCACCAATAATAGGCTCTCCGTTGGCATCTTTCACAACACCTTCAACAGAGAATGCATTCTGTGCAACTCCTATAAGAGGTATGCACATCATGAAAAGAATAACAAGAAGTCTACTTGTTAATCGGTTGTTAGAATTCAGCATAATCTTAAATTTAGGTTTCTTTTAATTTACTTTTTCGCAAAGGTAATGTATTTTGAACCTCAATCTGCTTGTTAGTAGGGTGCAGGTAGATTGTAACGAAATCATTATTTGCATAAAGTATTGATTCTCTTGATATTATAAAATTTATTAAATTCATTCAAGTAGAACAACAAAATATAATAGATTTCATTACTTTTGCTATAAAATGACCAAATCATTTGTTTGAATAACAAATAAGAGACATTATATAATGCACAACAAACTAATGCTATTGACATGCTTACTCATGGGATTTCTCCCCATGAAGGCAGTAGTTAATGACCATCTTATCGACCGATTGGATAGCATATTAAAGCTCCAATCTCTACAAATTGAAGGCAAAGAACGAGAAATAAAGACGCTAAAGACAAGATTAAATCACGAGAGAAATGGACTCCAAAAGCTTCAACTCTGCGACCAACTTTACGAAGCTTACCATGTGTTTCAATTTGATTCAGCCATGACTTACGTAGAGAAGGGACTGCAATTTGCCAATAATTTACATAATAAAACCTATTATGCCGACAACCTTATTCATAAGGCTGAGCTGCTGGCTATCGGCGGATTATACAGTGAGGCGCTGCAAACCATCGAACTTGTAGATACAACAGACCTCAGCAGACGACAGTTTTTCAACTATTATTTGACACATTTCCGCATCTATTCCTACTGGAGTGACTTCTGCAACGATGCCATCTATGCTCCTCGTTACCGCCAATATGCACGCACAAATCTTAGTCTTGCCATGCCTTTTCTCGATAAAACAGACCGCACTTATGAGTATTATCAGGGCGAGTATTGTGGCTATATTCTCAATGATCCAATAGAGGCGCAGCAACATTATCTTAAGGCTATTGCCATGACTCCAGAGAATTCACGTGTTCATGCCATGGCATGTTTCGCCTTAGCCTGTACATATTCGGCCCCAAATGAAATCTCTCTTTACGAACGTTACATTGTAATGGCATGCATTAGTGATGCCCGTAGTCTGACAATGGAGAACCTTGCACTCCAAGTTTTGGCCATGTATATTCTCGAACACGGCCATGGTAATCTTGACATTGCAGCCGCACAACGTTACATTAACATCTCTCTTGAGAACGCAAAGTTCTATAACAACCGCCTACGTATTCTCGAAATATCCGACCGCTTGCCAGCCATTGTCGACAGTTATCAGGCACAACTCAGCGAACGCAACACCAATTTACGCAACACTCTCTTTGCCATTTCACTGCTGGCCGTGTTCCTTATCGCTGCCATCGGCTTCATCTTTATGCAAAACAACCGACTGACACAGAGCCGACATAAGCTACAAGAGACCAACAATCGCCTTTCTGAAATGAACAAACAGCAAAGCTTTCTTAACGAACAACTTCATGATTTAAATGAACAACTCGTTAAAACGAACAAGAAACGTGAAGGACTTGTGCGGCTATATATTGACCTTTGCTCTCGATATATCAACAGATTAAAGAAGCAACAGACGCTCGTGAAACGAAAAATCAAGGCTAATCAAGCCCAAGAACTACTCAGTCAGTTGTCTTCTGAGCGTCTTTCCGAAGAGGATGCAGCTACATTTCTCTCACGCTTTGACCGCGCTTTCCTCGACCTCTACCCTACCTTTCCTCAGGAACTCAACGCACTTCTGCTGCCCGATTGCCAGATAATACAACCCAGTTCGCATGCAATGACAACCGAACAACGCATCATGGCACTCGTTCGTTTGGGCGTAAACGAAAGCGCAGAAATAGCAAACCTGCTCTTCTACTCCCCACAAACCATTTATAATTACAGGTCGGCTATCAAGGCAAAGGCTATACTCAAAGAGTCGTTTGAAAGCGAAGTGGCTAAATTATGCACAGTGATTGGATAGAGTTTTCGCACCAAACATCACAAAATGTCTATCACTTTTCTTCATGATATAGGGCTATAAAATTCAGACAGCATAAGCCCTTAGCAAATGATTTCTTTGCTTTTAAACACGATGAAATGGCGATATTTTGCACAAAACACGGCAAAACTCATCAACATTGCATACAACAAAGGTCAGCATAAGCAAGCGAATGATTTCCTGTTTGCTCCACAACAAACAACAGCTTCAGCCCCGTTTCAACCTATTTCCTTTCGATAGCAGCGGTGTCTACGATGTTGTTCGGCATCAAAATATTGCCATTCATTGCGCACCGCCGTATTACTTTCCATCTGCGGCATGGCTTCTGCCCACTTAAAACCATAGGCGCGATAATGGTTGATGAGGTCATTGAAGATGAGTGCATTGGCCCCTTTACGTCGATATTCAGGCAGAACGCCGATAAGAAGCAGGTCGACAGTGTCGGTCTTATGCCATTTCAAAACACGCAACAAGGGCCACCACCCTAATGGAAACAGCCGTCCATCACGCGTTTTCCGCAATGCCTTGGAGAATGAAGGAAAGGATATTCCAAAGCCAATCATTTCGTTGTTACGGTTTCCATCGACTACAGCTGTGACGAGATTTAAGTCAGCCTTCCGTATATAATCATTCACCAAGGCATCTATCTGCCTGTCGGAGAGTTCCGAAAAACCATAAAGATCCTTATAAGTGGCATTGAGAATATCAAACACCTTGCGTCCCATGCCTTTGTTAATCAATTCGTCCTGCGTGAATTTATGCACATGGAGATTATACCTCGACACGATCATTTCGGCCAATTTCCCTACCTTTGGCGGTGCCACTTCTGGTATTCTGATGCGGTATTCCAAATAATCATTATCCTTTCGAAAGCCTTCAAGCCGTTCGATATGCCGCTGATAATAAGGATAGTTGTAGTTGATATACATCGTTGAAAGGCTGTCAAAGCCCTCAATGAGCAGGCCTTCGCGATCCATATCCGTGAAACCGAGTGGTCCTGCAATCTCCGTCATACCTCGCTTACGCCCCCATTGTTCTGCCACATGCAACAAAGCAGCCGACACTTCCTCATCATCAATGAAGTCAAACCAGTCAAAACGCACCACCTTGCAGTTCCATTTCTCATTGGCTCTATGGTTGATAATGGCAGCGATACGCCCCACAATCTGTCCGTTTCTCCATGCCATGAAGTAGCAAGCTTCGCAACATTCAAACGAGGGATTACGGTCTTTGCGCAGCGTATTCATCTCATCGCTGAACAAAAACGGCACAGCCTGCTCGCAATCACGATACAAATCATAGTAGAACTGAACGAACTTTTTCAAATCGCTCAAGTTTTCAACCACCTTTATCTCTATCGTTGTGTTCATCATCACATTTAAGTTTTGGCCTACAAAAATACCAATTATTTCTGAATTAATATTTATCTTTGCACGAATAATGTATCATCATGACCAATGAGACAATAGAAATGAACGCAACAGCAGATAATAACATCAAGACAGGACTCGTGCTTGAAGGTGGTGCCCTGCGCGGACTTTACACCATGGGGATTGTAGATGTGCTCATCGAAAACGGCATCCACTTCGATGGTCTGATTGGAGTTTCGGCCGGAGCTGCCTTCGGTTGCAACTATCTCAGCCGTCAACCGGGGCGTGCCCTGCGTTATAATCAACGCTTTTCTCACGATTGGCGCTATTGCAGTCTGCGCTCATGGCTCTGCACGGGCGACCTTTTCGGAGCCGAATTTGCCTATCACCACTTACCTAAAGAACTCGACCCGTTTGATTTCCAAACGTTCAAAGCGAGTAAAACTGACTTTTATATGGTCTGCACGGATGTTGAAACAGGCCAACCTGTCTATCGTCTGGCCCATCAAGATATGCCAGTAGACGCTCTGTGTGAATGGATACGCGCTTCTGCCTCCATGCCTTTGGTGTCGCGTGTGGTTGAAATTGAAGGACGAAAACTGCTCGACGGCGGTGTTTCCGACTCCATTCCGCTCCGCTATTTCCAGCAACAGGGCTATCAACGTAATCTCGTTATCCTCACCCAACCCCGCGATTATGTCAAGCAGCCCACAGCCTTCATGCCGCTGATGCGCCTTTCTCTGCGCCATTATCCCAACATGATAGCTGCCTTGGCCAACCGACATGTGATGTATAACGCGCAACTCCGCTATGTAGAAGCACAGGAAAAACTCGGTCATACGCTTGTTCTTGCCCCCGAAGAAAAGCTTCCCATCAGCCACACTTCGCACAATCCAAAGCAGATGCAGCAGGTTTACGCGATAGGAAGAAAGCAGGGTTTAGAGCATTTGGAACGCATAAAGGCTTTTGTCAAAGGCTGAATCAGAGGTCTTACTGCTTTTCCAACCGTTCCTTTTCACCCTTTTTACCGATATCGGCAGAGGCAGAAAGCAAGTTCTCGCCGCTACACACAGTCTGCCGTTTGTAACCTCTTACATTTCCTGCTCCGTTTCCCGATTTCGTCACTCCAAAGAAGTTTTCTTCCAAAAACACCTCTTTGGACTGCATTTTTAACTTTTCTGAATTTACTTAACAAAAGCCTTCGCATAACTCGCGTATTTGAAACACCAAACCACTTTGTTCGAAATACGCGCAGTTTTCAACGACTTTATAAATCATTAATTATCAAATAGTTATACAAAAAGCAAGAAAACAGACCGCAAAATAACGTACAACAGGAATGCCACTTGCGTCAAATCACGATGTCATTTGCATCAAATCACACCGCAAAGTGATGCAGATGCCAATGCTTTCTGGTGCAAATGGCATGTTGTTTTGACGCAAAAGGGGAAACAAAATGCCAAAAATGCCGATTTCATCGCTGTCAAATTGTGAAACAAAGTAGGTTTTGAGGCTTGATTTTTTCTATTTGGTCAGTTTTCAACAACTGTTTTTTCAGCCAATAATCTTGACATTTTCACTTTACAACCAACTTCCTAATAAACTACATTTCCATGTCAAGAACACACGCATGAAGCCATTCCTTGGGGAGAAGAAAAACTGAAATAAAGCACAAAGAAAGCCGAAAATGGGCGGAAACATCGGGTTTTGAAAAAAGGAAACAAGACTGAAAATGCGGTGTAATAAAACTCGAAAATCTAATCAGAACGCCCCAGATTTCCACTCAAATTATGCCGTGGAATAGAGAATTTTATAGTATATTTGCAAGTAACCAAACCAGTATTCGGGAAGATATGAGCAGGAAGAATTTCATCAAATGTATTACAGACCTGTTCAATTTTATAAAAGAGAATCGGTCAAAACTCGTAAAGGAGAAGTTGTTGTCGGTCACAAAAGCTCACGAATTCGGCGAATTTGTCGTGAATTATTGTACGGCCGATGCTGCTGCCGATGCCCTGCGACTCCGCTTATACCTTGAAGATATCTGGCAATGTGTTACTTCCATGAGCCGAAAACTCGACAAACGGCTGACTGAAATGCCCGAACTGCGAACCGACAAAACGGTGAGACAGTTTGAGAAACGATGTCATGAGGTGGAAATTGAGACCAAGAAAAACATTAAAGGTGGGCTGAAAAAAGCCATAGAAGCCTATCCCTTAAAAGATTTTTTCAGGTTAGTGACTGAACAGGCAAGCGGTAAGCACGTAACGGCCGAAGACATTGTGTCGGCACTTTCGATGTTTCCTGAAACGGAAAACAACAAGAAACAGGAAACAACATCAGCCAAAGAACAGCCTTTCCATGGTCAGACGGCTTTCCATGATGAAGCCTGTCACCCCGTATTGGGCAAGCCCTTGAACTACATAACGCCACAGAGCATAGGCGAAGATGAAGATGATTTATGGCTTGGAAATGGGGAGTGGCAAGATGAAGAAGACGATTTCGAGGGAAAACTCTGTGAGCGACTCAACCTCGATGACTACGACTGGCAGAGCTTTGACGGCTGGGTGGCACATCCCATTGCTATCTATAAGCCGGCAATTGGTGTATGGAAATACCGCCTCCGCATATCCCTCGATGGTATTAAACCCGCTATATGGCGCGAAATTGAAGTGCCGTCAACAATCACTTTGCCCTCTTTGGCCGCCGCAATCCTGCTTTCCATGGGCTGGACTGAAGAGCATTTACATCAGTTTATCGTGCGCCAAGGCTGGCAATCCACTTTCTATGTTTCCTCTATGCAAGAGATTTTAGACGGTACAATGCCTCCGGATAATAAGGACGGACGCCGTTATTGCATTGGAGATCTGCTGAAACGGAAGGGCGATAAAGTCACTTTCGAATATGATTATGGCGACTGTTGGCTCCACACGGTAGCGCTTGTAGACCACGACGGATATGGAGATGAGAAGAAAGAAGTGAAACTTCTTGCGGGCGAACGGGCCTGTCCGCCCAACGACTGCGGTGGAGTTTCGGGCTATCAGCGCCTTTGTCTGCTGATGGAAAAACCTGCTTCGGCCGAAGCTTTGGAAGAAATGGAATGGCTTGGCTACCGTTTTGACCCTGAATTATTCCCACTCAAGAAAGCTCAGAGGATAGTAAAGAAGTGCAACCGATAGGCACTTCAGCTTATATTCTCCACACAACAGCCTCCTGACTGCGGTAGAATTCGCGCTGAGAAGCCTCGCTTACCGGAGGTGTTTCGGCCAGAGTTGCCTCTAAGTTCTGCATGTCCCACGTAATCGTATAGCCCGCTTTTCGGCGTGCTTCCAAGCATTTGTCAAGTTCATAGCGTGCCCGCGACTTGTCGACATCATACAATAAGCCGGCTAAAACGAAGCGCATATGCTGGTTGAAACGCTCGTCGCGCTGTGTTGAAATGGCTTTACAGAGCAGGGCTATCCGCTGTTGTGGGTCGTCAACAAGCCTCGAAAACTCATGAAAGAGATAAGACTGCCGCTTATGATTTTGTATCAATCGGCGGTAAATATGAATGGCCTTGTCTTTCTTTCCCATGATTTTATAAATTAAAGCCTTATGGCGTTGGAAGTTCATGTTATAGGGACTGTGCTTCAAAGCCTCGCTCAATATCGGCACAGCCCTTAGTGCCATGTCGACCGTTGGCTTTGCTTCGACCTCCTTAAACACTTTACCGACGATGCGGATTGCCGTCGATGGCACGAGATGTCCATTCGTCTGGCCCATCATCCAATCCTCTTCAGAGAGCCGTTCGATGCCCCAGGCGGTAATAAAGTCAAGCATTGAGAATGCAGGATGGTGGTCGAAGACGAGTATTGCAGCACGCATCATGGCCGTTTGTCCCTTATAATCGCGGTCGTCCATGGTGGGGTAGAGGCGCAAAAGACTTTGAAATATCTTGTAAGCCTCCTCTAACCGTCGCTGCTGATAACGCAAACGCATCATGTCAACGCCTATCCAAAACATGGCAATCGTGGTGTAATGTCCCTTATGTTGTGCGTAGAGAGGTCGGATTGCAGCATAAGCTTCCTCGATTCTCCCCTGCTTTCGCAGTTCAAAAACAGTCTTCACATCCATGGCTTTGTAGGTTATTGGTTACTGCAAATATAAGGATTATCGAGGAATTTATCAAGAAAGACAGAGGAATAAAAGTAAAATAAGAAGTTGTTTCTTTGCATGATGTTGAATCATAAAGCAAAGAAAACCGCCCATAGGCAGTCATGTTATTTGAGATAAAACTGCTTTCGGGAGGCTATAATGTCTTCCATGTTGTCTGATGCCCACGTGAGAAGATTGTCAATAAGTGGCAGAAGCGACAGGCCTTTCGCAGTCAATGAATACTCCACACGAGGCGGAACTTCGGGAAAGACCTCACGTTTTATCAATCCATCTGCCTCAAGTGTCTTGAGCGTTGCTGTCAAAATCTTCTGCGAAATATCGGGAATATTGCGCTGCAATTCCTTAAATCTAATTGTAGGATGACTTTCCAAGGTGAACAATATCAGCATAGACCACTTGTCTCCCACACGTGAAAGCACGTTGCGTACAGGGCAATTAGGATAGAGTGCATTGCGAATTTCATTGTTTTTCATATTCTTCCATATTCTATTTCTATGCACAAAGTTAAACTCCGTGGGATAGAATGCGAAAGTTTTATGGTTAAACAATGTAAAAACTTCTATCTCGTTGTGCCCTCACTACCCATTACTTACCTCTAAGTAACTATCTCACATTCTTGTACCTACTTGTGTAATCCACTGATTACAAATACCTTTGCAACAGAAACAACTGACATATCAAACCATAAATTAAAAGAACAAGATTATGAAAACAATTGAAACTGTCAAGAATGGAAAGAACTTTACAGTAGTAAATGTAGGCAAACTAAGTGACATCAAGGACTATGTATTGCCACTTGGTAACATTGAAATTCCTGGTAAGGTGTTTGCAGGCCAGGCCTTACATGCCACAGGAAGTGAACTCTCCTTTCAGAGTTTTGCGCCTGGACAGGATAGCGGCTTCCTGCATACTCACAAGAATCACGAAGAACTCTACTTCATTCTCAAAGGCGAAGGCCTTTACCAGGTAGACGGAGAAGAGGTTTCTGTGACCGAAGGAAACATTATCCGAGTGGCTCCCGAGGGTCGACGTGCACTCAAAAACACCGGAGACAGCGAGCTGTTAATGCTCTGTGTGCAGTACAAGGGCAACACTTTCACTGCAGAAGATGCAACAGACGGCAACATTTTGAATGATGAATTGAAATGGTAGTCGACACGCTTTTTCCCACTTGTCCGGTTCGCAATGTCCTCGCAAGGCTTTGCGAACCCGACGCATTATGGGTCATTCAGCTGCTGGGCGAAAGGCAAATGATGACACCAGATGAGCTCTGTCAAGAGATGAAAGGGCTGAACCAAAATCAAATCTTGGCTGCAGTTACCCTCCTTGTAGAGGATAATATCATGATACTCAACGGGAAAAGCTATCGTCTTTCGCCTTTAGGAAAGTCGCTGTTGCCTGCTGTAAAGGAACTGATAGACTGGTGCATACAACATGAAACATGCTTTCTGCCACAATAATCAAGTTGTTGTCTTCCTTGCTTTCACGAACTTTTCAACTCCTCTTCGTATGGAGTCAAGACCGAACGCATTGGGATTGATTTTCTCTAACGGCATCCAAAAGGCTTCAGCTGCATCGTCCAAAGCCTTCACATGACGCTCATCGGCCACCTCACAAGCAAAGAAAAGGTCGAGCGTGGGCAAGGTTACACCACTGAACTCATACTGATTGGGGAAACTGAATAAATAGCGAAGTGCCGTAACTTCAAGGCCTGTTTCCTCCTTTACCTCACGGATAACCCCCTCTTCTGCCGTTTCATTCATATCAGCAAAGCCTCCGGGAAGGTCGAGAGTGCCTTTTGCGGGAGCGTTTTTCCGCCTCACAACGAGCAGTTCCTGTTGCTGATTGAAGATCAATGCCACGTTAGCACTGCTGGGGTTCATAAAATATTCAAAGCCACAATCCCTGCAACGGCGACTCTTTTCGCTGTCAAGAACGAAATGAGAAGAACCGCAAAGCGGACAGACTGCCATTCTTTCTAAAAGCATCATCGGTTTTCTTATTCATTGATTATTGCTGCAATATTACGATTTTTTCATTATCTTTGCAACTATAAAAGGCTAAAACAACAAAAAAGAAAAACAAAAAGATATGAGAACAAAACACTTGATGCTGGCCGTTATGGTGTTTTTCAGCATTGGAAATGCCGTGGCACAAGAGCCCACGGAAGTCAATCTGTGGCAAGGGAATGCCCCTTTCAGCAATGGAAATGCCACTGATACGGCGAAAGTCTACGTCTATCTGCCCGATGCCAAGACTGCAACGGGTCGGGCTATCATTATCTGTCCCGGCGGAGGATACGCTCAATTGGCCATGAACCACGAGGGAAAAGACTGGGCAGGTTTCTTCAATAACATGGGAATTGCAGCTATTGTGCTGAAATACCGCATGCCCAACGGCAACCGTGAAGTGCCTATAAGCGATGCCGAAGCAGCCATGCGGCTCGTCCGTGCCAATGCTTCTTCATGGCATATCAACCGCAATGATGTCGGCATCATGGGGTCTTCGGCTGGCGGTCACTTGGCTTCTGTGATTGCAACACACAGCACCGGCGATGCAAAACCCAACTTCCAAATTCTCTTTTACCCTGTCATCACGATGCTTAACGGCTATGCTCACCAACACAGTCATGATAACTTCTTGGGTAAAGATGCTACGAAAAAGGATGAAAAAGAATACAGCAGCGACATGCAGGTGACACGGGTAACACCCCGCGCATGGATTGCCTTGAGTGATGACGACAAGGCCGTCATGCCGTCAAATGGCGTCAACTATTACTTGGAACTCTACAGACACGACGTTCCTGCATCGCTGCATGTCTATCCAAGTGGCGGACATGGCTGGGGCATCCGACCCAACTTCAAGTTTCACGCCACGATGCTTCAGGAGCTGAAAGACTGGTTGTTGCAGAAATAATGCCTCAACCTGCATGCTGTTTTGACAATTCTGTCGACATGATATGACAAAGGGGAACACATCATGATGTATTCCCCTTTATTCGTTGTCAATGGAAATAAGCCCCGAATTCATACGAGTAGCAATCCATTGTACATCAAGGAGTTAGTTGCTCTTAGTCAAACGCCCCTGAATATCCACATGAACAAGCGTTGTAACTTGCGTCATATGAGCGTGCAATTTGACCCATTTCATCGTGTAATATGCGTCATATGAGCGCGTAAAATGACCCATATTGCAACGCCCCTGAACAGTCGTTGGAATTTGACATGATTTACATGACCTGTCGGGAGCACTTATCATGCCGATGATGGATATTGTAAACGGGTGCTCCTGCTTACCTTTTCCATTCCCAAGAACAGGCTGTGCATCATTGCACTAAGCCCGTTTATCTCTTCTTCAAGATGCGTTGTGCACAGTCGGCCAGCACAACTACTGCCCCCGCAAGAATTGCCGTATCCTTGATCACCAATCGTCCTGCACCCGATAATAAAGGAAATCCATGCTCACCACTGCCTAAATCGGGCACCCAACACTCGGGGGTTGTGACGAGAAACGAAAGCGTTCCAAAGGTCATTAATATGACGAGACCTGTTCCAACAAAGCCAATTTTCGGGAACCAAATGCCTAAGAGCGTCAAGATTCCAAAGGACATGATCAGCAATCCCAAACCATGTGAGAAGCCATATGTGTTGTTCTCCTGGTGCCATTCATGCTTCACCTTGTTGAATTCGCCTTCTTTCAACTTGTAATCTTTATATTCAGGTGCTTCCTTCTCATAGAAAAAGCTCATGAACGGACTGTTAGCTACGAACGGAACGATGCCTTCGGCTTCATAATTCCAGAACTTTAACCCACCAATCCATATGAAAATAATAAAGATTGCGACACGAATTAAATGAACTCCAAAGCCTTTCAATGAGGCCGAAATATTGAGTACGGCCTGTATCAACGTTGTTATTCTTCCCATTTTCAATAAAGTTTATTTCGTTAATAATCCTATTTTAAATTGCTATATCACAATGATGACATCCGAAATAGCGTTGCAAATATAGTGAATACAATTGGAAATCATATGAAAAAACATCGTAAAAGATAAGAAAATACCATAACCATGGTACGCTTTCTGATGCTTCTCATCTATCAGATAGATACAAACCATTTCTTAAAAAAACAGAAAAAACACCATATAATAAGGTGTAACGTGAAAGTTTTCATTATTTTTGCGCCCTTGAATAAATGTTCATAAAGGAGTATGCAAGAGAATTTAGTTATCGTAGAAAGCCCGGCAAAGGCCAAAACTATTGAGAAGTTTCTGGGCGAGGACTACAAAGTGATGTCATCATACGGACACATTCGTGACCTGAAGAAAAAGGAACTGAGTATTGATCCAAAGACTTTGGAACCGGATTATGAGATTCCTGACGAGAAGAAAAAACTGGTTTCTGAACTCAAGTCGAATGCCAAGAAAGCGAAAAAGATATGGTTGGCTTCCGATGAAGACCGCGAGGGAGAAGCTATTTCATGGCACCTTTGCGAGGTGTTGGGGCTTGATGAGGCAAAGACAAACCGCATTGTGTTCCATGAAATCACGAAATCTGCCATTCTTGATGCTATCAAATCACCCCGTCATTTGAATATGGATTTGGTGAATGCTCAGCAGGCACGACGCGTTCTCGACCGTTTAGTCGGCTTTAAACTTTCCCCTGTTTTATGGCGTAAAGTGAAGCCCGCGTTGAGCGCAGGTCGCGTACAAAGCGTGGCTGTCAGACTCATTGTTGAACGCGAACGCGAGATACAAGCTTTCCATAGCGAACCTTATTACCGTGTCAATGCACTGTTCGGCATCACCAATGCTGACGGAAGTCAGAGCGAAGTAAAGGCCGAATTGGACACTCGTTTCAAGACTCATGGAGAGGCTGTTGCCTTTCTTGAGCAGTGCAAGGATGCCAAATTCACCGTAAGTAACATTACAAAGAAGCCGCTTCGCCGCACACCTGCGCCTCCTTTTACCACCTCTACACTGCAGCAAGAGGCTGCAAGGAAGTTGGGGTTCACCGTCAGCCAGACGATGATGGTGGCGCAACGCCTTTATGAAAGCGGCCGTATCACCTACATGCGAACCGACTCTGTGAACCTTTCTTCATTGGCAATCAACACCAGCAAGGATGAGATTATCAAGCTTTGGGGCAAGGAATACAGCAAAACCCGCAACTATCACACGCATGCAAAGGGTGCACAGGAAGCGCATGAAGCTATCCGTCCGACCTTTATGAGCCAAACAGAGATTGACGGAACAGCACAGGAGAAGCGGCTTTATGAACTGATATGGAAGCGAACAGCAGCCAGTCAGATGGCTGATGCGCTGATTGACAAGACCACGGTAACCATAGATATCGCCGGCAGTCAGGCCAAGTTCATTGCCAACGGTGAGGTAGTTACCTTCGATGGCTTCCTGAAAGTGTACCGCGAATCAACCGATGAAGACGACAACAACCAGGAAGAAGCTACGCACATGCTGCCGGTAATGCAGGTGGGTAATGTGCTTGAACGCCGCGAAATCACTTCCACAGAACGCTTCAGCATGGGTCCAATCCGCTACACGGAAGCCAGTTTGGTACATAAACTCGAAGAATTGGGCATCGGACGTCCGTCAACCTATGCTCCAACTATATCGACGATACAGCAACGTGAGTATGTTCAGAAGGGCGATAAAAAGGGAGAAGAGCGCACATATACTGTCGATACGCTGAAAGGAACGAAAGTAACGAGCCGCGAACGCAAGGAGATGGTGGGCAGTGAAAAGGGAAAACTGCTGCCAACGGATATCGGAATAGTCGTCAATGACTTTCTGATGGCCAACTTCCCTGATATCATGGACTACAACTTTACAGCCAAAGTAGAGCAGCAGTTCGACCGGATTGCCGAAGGAAAAGAGGAGTGGAACACGATGATGAAAGTCTTCGACAAGAGCTTTGAGCCTACGGTTGACAAGGTGATGAACGCCCGTTCGGAGCACAAAGCAGGCGAACGACAACTCGGAAAAGAGCCCGAGACAGGCAAACCTGTGTTTGTTAAGATCGGAAGATTTGGCCCGGTAGTTCAGATTGGGTCTGCAGATGACACGGAAAAACCGCGCTTTTCACAGCTCCCGAGCGACAAAAGCATTGAGACAATAACGCTCGAAGAGGCCTTGGAACTATTCAAACTGCCGCGCACTATCGGCGAATTTGAAGGCAGCGACGTAGTAATCGGTGCCGGACGCTTTGGTCCTTACGTGATGCATAACAAGAAATATGTGTCTCTCCCCAAGGGAACTGACCCCATGAAAGTAACACTTGAAGAGGCCATTCAACTCATTGGAGAAAAGCGCGAACAGGAACAGAAGCGACATATCAAGGCTTTCGACGAGGACGCTAAACTCGAAGTGCTCAACGGTCGCTATGGCCCTTACATCGCATATGACGGTAAGAACTACCGCATGCCAAAGGCTTTACACGAGAAAGCAGCCGAACTGAGCTACGCAGAATGTATGGAAATCGTGAACAATGCACCCGAACCGAAAGGTAGGAAAAGGAAGTAAATGAGGCGAATCATACTCATCGGATACATGGGTGCCGGCAAAACAACTGTCGGGAAAGCCCTCGCCAAAGAACTGCGCATGCCTTTCTATGACCTCGATTGGTACATAGAAAGCCGCATGCACAAGACTGTGAAGGCGATTTTCGATGAACGTGGTGAAGCAGGTTTTCGCAAAATAGAGCATAACATGCTGCATGAGGTGGCCGAATTTGAAGACATTATCATCAGCTGTGGCGGTGGAACGCCGTGCTTTTTCGACAATATCGACTACATGAACAGGCAGGGAGAGACGGTCTATCTGAAAGCAACGCCCGAGGTTCTCTACGGACATTTGAAGATGGGAAAAACCATAAGACCTCTCCTCTTGAATAAAACAGCCGATGAAGTGCAGGTCTTTATACGTGAACAATTAGCACAACGTGAGCCTTATTACAGCAAGGCAAAGCACGTGCTCGACGTCAACCTGCTGGATGATTACGAGAAGATTAAAATATCAGTTGAACAATTAAGAAACATGCTGTGCCTTTAACAGTACAGCAAAAAGATACAGACGACTCTTAAAATTACGTTTTTTTGACAGAGAATGAAAAAGTGGACGATTGACGATTCAAAGGAACTCTATAACATTAATGGTTGGGGAACCTCTTATTTTGGCATCAATGAGAATGGGGATGTCTATGTAACGCCTTGTAAAGACAACACTCAAATCGACCTGCGCGACGTCATGGACGAGCTTGCCTTGCGTGATGTTACGGCACCGGTACTGCTCCGTTTCCCTGATATTCTCGACAACCGGATAGAGAAAACGTTTAGTTGTTTCCAGAAAGCAAAGGCAGAATACAACTTCAAAGCCGAGAACTTTATCATCTATCCCATTAAGGTGAACCAGATGCAACCCGTGGTTGAGGAGATTATCTCCCACGGACAGAAATTCAATCTTGGTCTTGAAGCCGGTTCAAAGCCCGAGCTTCACGCTGTCATTGCCGTGCAGTGCAAAAGCGATTCGCTCATTATCTGCAACGGATATAAGGACGAAAGCTACATTGAACTGGCGTTGTTGGCCCAGAAAATGGGTAAACGCATCTTCATTGTTGTTGAGAAACTCAATGAATTAGACATCATTGCACGCGCTGCCAAGAAGCTGAATGTGAAGCCTAACCTTGGCATTCGCATCAAATTGGCATCTTCGGGATCAGGCAAGTGGGCTGAAAGTGGGGGTGATGCCTCTAAGTTTGGCCTCACCAGTGCAGAGTTGTTGCAGGCTTTAGAGAAACTCGATGCCATGGGAATGCACGATTGTCTGCGGCTCATCCACTTCCATATCGGCAGCCAAATCACGAAAATCCGCCGCATTCAGACCGCACTCCGCGAGGCCGCACAGTTCTATGTGAACCTCCACAAAATGGGATATAACATTGATTTTGTTGATTGTGGCGGTGGACTTGGCGTCGACTACGACGGCACACGCTCATCAAGCAGCGAGAGTTCTGTCAACTATTCCATCCAGGAATACGTCAATGACTGCGTTTATACGTTTGTAGATGCAGCTGATAAGAACGATATCCAGCATCCGAATATCATTACCGAAAGTGGGCGAAGTCTGGCAGCTCACCACTCCGTTTTGGTCATTGATGTGCTCGAAGCAGCCAGTCTTCCAGAAATGAATGAAGCATTTGAGCCCAAAGAAAGCGATCACCAGCTCGTCAAAGACCTTTACGAGATTTGGGATAACCTTGACTCTCGTTCGATGTTAGAGGACTGGCACGATGCCGAACAGATACGCGAAGAGGCACTTGAGCTATTCTCTCACGGCATCGTTGACTTGAAGACGCGGGCTGAAATCGAGGCAATGTACTGGAGTGTATGCCATGAAATCAACACGTTGGTAAAGACAATGAAACACATTCCGGAGGAACTCAGAAGCTTAGATAAGCTACTTGCCGACAAATATTTCTGCAACTTCTCTCTCTTCCAAAGTCTTCCTGACAGCTGGGCTATCGATCAGTTGTTCCCGATTATGCCTATACAGCGACTCACAGAACGACCAACACGCAATGCTACTCTACAGGACATCACCTGCGACAGCGACGGGAAAATCGCCAATTTCGTTACAGATGGCCACGTGGGGCATGTGCTCCCACTCCACCCCTTGAAGAAGAATGAACCCTATTATCTTGGTGTTTTCCTCATAGGAGCCTATCAGGAGATTCTCGGCGACATGCATAATCTTTTCGGAGATACCAATGCTGCCCACGTATCTGTCAGGGATGGGAAGTATCATATCGACCAAATCTTTGACGGAGAAACCGTAGAAGAGGTGCTCGACTACGTGCAATACAACCCTAAAAAGCTTGTACGTCAGCTCGAACAATGGGTTACCAAGAGCGTAAAACTCGGTAAAATATCGCTTGAAGAAGGCAAGGAATTCCTCAACAACTACCGTTCCGGACTCTATGGATATACCTATCTTGAATAGTTTATAAGCCCAGTTACACCGAATAGTCCCCATACATATTTCTTAATGAAGGTTAAAACTAACAGTGTTCTGTAACAAATCAACTTCCAATTCGTCAACAATATAGAGCGCAGATGAAGAATATCAGCTTTCGAAACGATGTATTGCCGCTGAAGAATAAACTCTACCGGCTTGCGCTACGCATTACAATTGACAGCGCAGAAGCCGAAGACATCGTGCAGGAAACACTGATAAAAGTCTGGAATAAACGCGAAGTTTGGAACGAAATAGAGTCCATCGAGGCTTTCAGTCTCACCATTTGCCGCAATTTAGCACTTGATGCTGTCAAGAAACTCAGCAACAACAACGACTCTCTCGACAACAAAACAGCACCAGACTGCGCCTATAATCCCTACGAGGAGATTATCCATCGCGACCGTATCAAGGTGGTAAAGCAAATCGTAGACAGTCTTCCGGAGAAACAACGAAGCTGCATGCAGCTCAGAGATTTCGAAGGAAAGAGCTACAAAGACATCGCTGACGTGCTCGGGATAACCGAAGAACAGGTGAAAATCAATATCTACAGAGCACGTCAGACCGTCAAACAAAGGTTCCAAGAAATAGAAGATTATGGATTATAAATACATCACACAGCTACTTGAGCGCTATTGGGAAGGCACGACTTCTCTTGAAGAAGAACAAATTCTCAAAGCCTTTTTCAGCCAAAAGGACATACCGGCTGAACTGCTCAGATACAAGCCTCTGTTCGACTATCAGACAGCCGAGCTAAGGAAAGACGTGCTGGGTGATGACTTCGACGAGCGCATTTTGTCTCTCATCAATGAACCTACGCCGGTCAAAGCCCATATCATCACGCTGCAACAAAAGCTCAAACCGCTGTTCAAGGCAGCTGCTATCGTGGCCATTATGCTCACATTGGGCAATGCGGCGCAGGTTTCCATGACAGACAATTCGGCCTCAACGGTGCCGAGCAGTAATATGAATGCCGTCACACATAAGGGCAAGTCGGTAGCCTTAGGCGACTCCGCCGTTATCGATACCATTCAACATAGCAGTATCGAAGCTGTCGAGACGCCGACTCAGTCCATATTAAAATAGAACATTTCTATGCTTTCTCTATAAATCATGTTTAATTAAAACAACAAACGAAACTGTGAAGTTTCATTTCTCTCAAATTTTTCATAACATACTAACGACAGAGGGCCTGGACTCAAAGATGAGTCGCAGGCCCTCTCGATTTTGGACTTCAACCCATTTCATACGTTGTAAGTTATGCTTTATATCTTAAGGAACAAAACTCCACAGGAATAGGAGTAACCTCATCAGAAACCACAGGAAATGCCGAAATCATACCGCTCTTTATTCCCAATATTGTAAATTTTATATCCTAAAAATCCACACTTCAAAAGTTGACCAAATAGAAATGAAAAGTCCATTTCCATGCTTGTGCAAAGCCATTTTATGGCTTCGATGCCCCCATTTCTATCCCTTTAGTTTGCCATTTCAGCCACTTTACGCCACAATCTGCATCATTTTATCGTGTAAAGTGAATGGAGTTACCACGCCTCTTGACGCGGATTACACAGCCATTTGATGCAAATGACGACATACATTGACGTCAAAAAGCACATGAATTTCAATCAAGAGAGGTAACATCTTGATGCTCATAACATTACAAAACATTCTCAAAACTCGCGTATTTCCACCCGAAGGAAAGTTATTTTTGAATACGCAAGCTGTGCGAAAGCATTTGTAAAATATATTCAAAACAAGGGAAATGCAGAACTACACCGCTCAAATCAGTCAATCACTAAAGTGGTCAAACGGTCTTCACTCATGATTTCTACGGCCACTTGCTGCAGGCTTTCAGCTGTGATTTCATCGATATGACGGAACAAGGAAGTAATATCGCGCTCCCAACCATAATGCAGAAAGCTCTTACCGAAATCGAGAGCGAAGTTCTCCCGATTGTCACATGCCACGCCAATCTGTCCCTTAATCTGCTTCTTGGCAGCACGAAGTTGCGCTTCAGAGAGGGGGTGTTGGATGACGCGGTCAAGCTCTTTACGCACTAAGCGCAGGCATTTCCTGACATCTTTCGGGTCGCAACCGAAGTAAGTTGCCCATACTCCTGTGTCGCCATAGCTTACCATTGAACTCTCAACCACATAGACTAAGCCATGCCGCTCACGCAGAGAGAGGTTAAGACGGGCATTCATTCCAGGCCCACCAAGAATGTTGTTAAGCAGATAAAGGCTTACTCTTCGTTCGTCATGAATGTCATATCCACGGTTCCCTATCATGACATGAGCCTGATGTGTGCCGTGATTTTTCTCGATGAAATCGGGGATATTCGGAGGTAAGGGCTGATTTAGTGCAGGTTCAATGATAGGCTTTGACGGCATGAAATCGCTCATGGCACGTTCTAAAAGCCGCACAATCCGTTTGAAATCTACATCTCCATAAATGAAGAAAACACTGTTTTCGGGACGATAGAACTGCTGTGTGAAACGCTGTGCATCGGCAGTCCGGAAGCTGCGCACACGTTCTGTTGTACCCAAAATATTATGTCCTAAGGGATGACCGGCAAAGAGAATATTCTCAAATTCGTCATAAATGAGTTCGGCAGGCGAGTCGTTATAACTCTCGATTTCATCGCAAATTACTTCCACTTCCTTGTCAATTTCATGCTGTGGATAGACGCTATGAAACACAATGTCTGTCAACAGGTCGATTGCCCGAGCCGTATGTTCTTTCAAAATAGCCGCATAATAGACGGTGTCTTCCTTGTTGGTGAAGGCATTAAGATCGCCACCTACGCTCTCAAGAGCATTGCTGACATGCCACGACCTACGCCGTTTCGTGCCCTTGAACGTCACATGTTCGCAGAAATGCGCCATGCCTTCCTGCCCTGGTTCCTCGTTGCGTGTGCCCACATTCAGTTCATATCCGCAATAAACCACGTTCGAATCAGACGATTGATGAATGATGCGAAGCCCATTGGAAAGCGTTGCTGTGTTATAGATTTTCATGCATGCAAAGTTACTTAAAAATTTGCATTTGCCAGTGATTTCGCGTATATTTGCAGCTAAAATCAAAATTCAGAAATCAGCATGCGTAAGGTAATAGGAATTGGAGAAACCACACTCGACATCATTTTCAAGGACAACAAACCCGTCAGTGCAGTGCCTGGAGGTTCGGCTTTCAATGCCATCATCTCGTTGGGGCGGTCAGGTGTGAACACCACTTTCATCAGTGAAGCCGGCAACGACCGCATAGGCAGCTACGTTGTTGACTTTCTTCGTGACAATGGAGTCAATGCAGAGAACGTCAATATGTACTCCGACAGCAAGTCATCACTGTCGCTTGCCTTCCTCGATGACAACAACAATGCCGACTACATCTTCTACAAGAGCCAACCACACGACCGGTTCGACTTTGCCTACCCGGAGATAAACCGCGATGATATCGTGCTTTTCAGCTCGTTTTTTGCCCTCAATCCTGTCGTACGCCCACAGATGTCAGCTTTCTTGGAGTATGCTCATAAGCAGGGTGCAATACTGTATTACGATGTGAACTATCGCGCGGCACACCGTGATGAAGTGATGAAAATCACGCCAAACCTCATTGAAAACCTTGAGTTTTCAGACATTGTGCGGGGCAGTAACGAAGACTTTGAGATACTTTATAAGCAGAGTGATGCCGACAAGGTATATCGTTCGGAGATCAGTTTCTATTGTAAAAACTTCATCTGCACACGTGGCAAAGAGCCTATATCTGTGTATGCCGAGGGCGGTTTCAAGAAAGAATACGCCATTGAAAGCATGAAAGCAGTGAGCACCATCGGGGCAGGTGACAACTTCAATGCCGGCTTTATATATGGGCTGATGCGCCAGAACATCACACGAAATGACATCGAACACGGCCTTTCTGAAGCGCAGTGGGATGCTTTGACAGCCTGTGGCAAGGCGTTTTCTGCAGAATGTTGCAAGGACATCTATAACTATGTGAGCAAGGATTTCGGTGCAAAATTAAAAGCAAATTCCTAAAGACTATCCAAGAGTTTCATTCATTATGGTGGGGATTTCAACCCATGCCATTCGCCGACTTTTTTCAGAATACCCGAGAAAGTCTTATGTGTACCACCTTTTCTCTTGACAGTTGACCAGGGTTAGTGCCTGGCATTCCTTCGGGAACCGACTGTCCATGGCGTGCATAAAAGGCTTTCCAATAAGGCGTAATGTGCCCATCGGCATCATGAAACGACATGGGAATAGTTGGAAATACAGTCTTTCCATCGGTCAAAACAAAGCATTTCTGCACGAGTTCACTGCAATACATCGCACTGTCATCAGGCATATAAAGAGAGTCATAGGGCAATCCGAGATAATGGTTCAGGCGTTTTCGCAACACCGTTTCATTGAATTTAACTCTTAATCGCCCGCGAACCACCGACGGATAGTGCTCATCCTGCATCGTGTTATGCGCAAGAAAATCTGCTAACGGCGTTAATGTTACGCCTTTAGAGGATATGGCTTCAGCCACGAAAACCGTATCTTTCTGCTTCACAACAAAGCCTACATGGTCAATCTTTAAGCCGTGATAACCACTTGTCACAGCTGTAATCGCATTGCCGCGAGGGTCATATGCAAACAAGAGATCGCCCGTTTTGAACTGCCTTTCATGAAAGCCTGCTTGCCTTTCGGTTTCATTTCTTCGGATTGTCCCACAGGAAAACAGCAACAGAAAGATGAAAAATGGTAGACAAACTCGGTAAACTTTCTTCATTATTTCTGATTATATGCGAGCTATCAACGCTGCTATTTCGTCTAAACTCGTTGCTACCTGGATATAATCTGTCCACTTTCCACGGATCATTCCACACCCTTGCAGGTCATTGAGCATGACGATAAGCGAGTCGTAAAAGCCGTTCATGTTGTAGAGAATCACCTTTTTAGCGTGATAACCTATCGTATGACTGGCTGCCACAGTGAACACTTCGTCGAGCGTTCCGATGCCACCAGGCAACGCAATCAGCACGTCGCTTTGGGCCAATATCAAGTCTTTTCTATCACTGAGATTGTCACATGCAATGTTGACATCCACCGAACTGCTCACTCTTCCGCCCTTTTCCACAATGCGAGGAACCACACCTATAGCCATCTGTCCACCGTCGTGAACAGCTTTCCCGATAGTTTCCATCAGGCCACAATTGCATCCTCCATACACAACGGAGTGCCCTTCACGTGCCATCCAAGCTCCCAAATCCTCCGTTAACCTAAAATAATCCGCATCAATCTGATTGTTTGCAGAACAAAAAACACCTATTTTCATTCCTGCAAAATTATTAAAAAAAAACGGTAGAAAGATAGGATGTAGTTCATTTTTTTACTACTTTTACACTGCGAAACAATATCATTTATCCGCAAAAAGAACCGAATAACAAATACAATCATAAGGAAACAGCATGAAAAAACAACTGATGATACTCTGCATGGCAACGCTGACGACAAGCAGTTTTGCCCAGCAAAACATCTTCAATGCACAAGCACCTATGTCGCCGGAAGTAAACACCGACAAGACGGTTACATTCAGAATTATGGCTCCCGAGGCTCAAAAGGTGCAGGTAACCGGTGACTTTCTGCCCACACAGAAAGTGAAAACGCCTCATGGAGAGTATGATGTGGCGGGCATTGCCGACCTCAACAAAGATGCAAAAGGACTTTGGACTTACACGACAAAGACGCCCCTGAAGCCCGAACTCTACCAATATAACATGGTTGTTGACGGCGTAAAGGTGGCTGACCCGTCAAATGTTTATGTGTTGAGAGACGTTGCTAACGTTGCAAGTATATTCTTCATTGACGGCGGAAGAGCCGACCTTTACAAGGTGAACAACGTTCCTCATGGCACGGTTTCAAAGATATGGTATGACAGTCCGACGGCAGGGACGACACGCCGATGCACCGTTTACACCCCCGCGGGTTATGAAACGAGTCGCGAAAAATATCCCGTGCTCTATCTTCTCCATGGTATGGGCGGTGACGAACAGGCTTGGTCGGAACTCGGAAGGGCTGTACAGATACTCGATAACCTCATTGCTGAGGGCAAAGCAAAGCCCATGATTGTCGTCATGCCCAATGGAAACATCTCGCAGGTAGCCTGCCCGGGAGAGACGCCTGAAGGTTTCAAAGTGCCTACAATGCAGCTCCCGAAGACCATGGATGGCTATTTCGAACAGGCTTTTCCTGACTTAATGAAGTTTGTGGAGCGTACTTATCGCACACAAAATGACAAGGCTCATCGCGCCATTGCAGGCCTTTCAATGGGTGGTTTCCATTCTCTCTACCTTTCAATCAACCATCCCGACACCTTCGATTACATCGGACTGTTCTCTGCAGCCATTGACAAACAACAGCAAGGAGGCATAGAAGAAATCTATGCCAACCGTGAACAAAAGCTCAACACGCTTTTCATGAAACGGCCAAAGCTGTTCTGGATAGGCATCGGAAGCACGGACTTCCTCTATAAAAGCAATGCCGATTTGCGCCATTATCTTGACTCCAAAGGCTTTAAATATACCTATATGGAGACTGAAGGCGGGCATATCTGGCGCAATTGGCGCATCTATTTGAGCGAGTTTGTACCGAAGTTATTCAAACAGTAATTTGTACCTTCCTTATTCTTTGCCTTACCGCATCACGCAACTTGAGTCACTTTACCGCATAAAGTGACTCAAGTTATCGTGTGTTTTGACGCAGATTACAAGGTAAGTTGACGCAAGTTACAAGACGTTTTGACATGAAAACACCTTGTAACCTCGATGGAATGAGATAACATTCTGATTATCATTGATTTACGTTCTGCATAATCCAAACCAGAAGTCAGCGTTATTTTATGACTGAAAAGCAATTGTGTTCTGCGTTTTTATGTGTAACTTCGCGGACAAAACTGCAACGAAGATGAAAACAAGGATTGTGATATTGGATTTTGACGGGACACTCGGCGACTCGCAAACGCTCATCACCCGCACGATGAGAGAGACGCTTCAGCGGGTCGGTCTGCCAGAGAAAACAGAAGAAGAATGTGCAAAAACCATCGGACTTCCATTGAAACAATGCTTCTTGGCATTAATGGATATGACCGATGAAATGGCAGAAAAATGCACATCTGCATATCGGGAGATCTTCGAACGCAATAATATTCATGGAGCTGTTCCAGCCTTCCCGGGTGTCATAAAAACCATAAAGAAACTGCATGATGACGGTCTTACGGTGACGATTGCCAGCAGCAGAGGCCACCATTCCTTGGCAGCTTTCGTTGAAGAACTGCATCTTGAGCCTTACATCAGCCTCATCTTGGGTGCCGACGACGTTGAAAAAGCGAAACCGAATGCCGAGCCTGTGCTGAAAACTCTACATCATTTCGGCCTGCAACCTGCCGAAGCCTTGGTCGTTGGTGACACTGCTTTCGACATTCTCATGGGTCGGAATGCGGGCACAAAAACCTGCGGTGTGACCTATGGTAACGGCAGTAAGGAGGACTTACAAGCTGCCCTTGCTGATTATATCATTGATGAATTCGCCGAAATTGAACAGTGCTTGGAGTAATAGAAAAATGGGGTTATGAATAATAAACATAGAAAAAAGCCTCTAAAAGATTACATTTATAGAAACTTTTCATTATCTTTGTACCATAGTATTATATGGAACAAAAACCAAGATTCAAAATAGTTTATACAGAAGAAGCCATTGATTTTCTTCGCCACCTCCCTCAGAAAGTGAAAGCAAAGGTGGTATATAACATTGGCAAAAGCATGTATGTACTTGACAATAGCCTCTTCAAGAAACTTGAAAATACAGACATTTGGGAATTCCGTACGCTGTATAATGGAAATGCCTACAGGCTTTTTGCATTTTGGGATACAGAAGAAGACACTTTGGTTATAGCTACCCACGGGATGATAAAGAAGTCACAAAGAACCCCACTAAAAGAGATTGAGAAGGCTGAAGCCAAGAGAAAAGAATATTTCATGAATAAAGGGTAATCACATGATGATACAACAAAAATTATATAGTCACGAGGAAATGCTCAATAAAGTGTTGGGTGAAAAAGGTACACCTGAACGTAATCAATATGAGGCAGAACTCAAATCTTTCCTCATGGGAGATGCCATCAAGAAAGCACGGCAGTCATGTAACCTCACACAGGAGCAGTTAGGAGAACGTATGGGCATAAAGAAAGCACAGGTTTCAAGGATAGAAGGGGGAAAGAACCTTACGTTCTCAACAATTGCGAGAGCATTCAAAGCGATGGGAATACATGCTAATTTCGAAGTCAAGGGGGTTGGAAAGGTTGCCTTATGGTAGCCAATTCAGCTACCAAACACCTACTGATGCCGAACAATCAAACTGTTATTGCGCCTTATAATGTATTGAGTATCAAGGGAAACAGATTTCTTTTCTCATTTTGATACACCTGCTTTGTTTCCCTATTCCATATTCGTTATTTCCAAATTTCTGCTTATTCAACTCCTTGTTTCATCTTTTTTTACTACTTTTGCAATCGTTTTTGCATTTGCATAAACGCTAAAAAGTAATTTAAACGTGAACAAAACAGTTTTCAACAAGCGCTGTCGTATCCGCTTCAAGCACTTCACAAACAAGGGCTATGCACTCTTTTCATGCCTTGGAAGAGAAGTGATTGTAGGTACATTAAGCGTGGCAACACTCACTTGTGCGAAAGCCGAAAGCATCAGCAATGACGTGCAGAAGGCCGACACTTCGCTTTATCAAGGGGGCAAAGCCATGTTGCTTAATGGTGTAAGTATTACGGCATCGCGGGCTCCGCTGACACAAAGTCAGCAGTCGAGAATGGTAACTGTACTGAGCCGGGAGGATGTTCAAGCGGCGCCAGTACACAGTGTTAACGACCTTTTGAAGTTGGTTTCGGGCGTAGATGTGCGTCAACGTGGGCCTTTAGGGGCGCAGACTGACGTGAGCATTCGCGGGGGGAACTACGAGCAAATCACGCTTCTTCTGAATGGTATCAACATCGGTGACCCGCAAACGGGACACAATGCAGCCGACTTTCCCGTTGATATCAGTGAGATTGAACGCATTGAAGTACTCGAAGGACCGGCAGGAAGTGTCTATGGAACTTCGTCATTACTCGGTGCAATCAATATCGTCACGAAAGCCAACACTCGGTCAAGTGCTTCGGTTCATGCTGCAAGTGGCAGCTTCGGAACAGTCACTTCGGGGGGCAGAATCAATGTAGCGAGGGGCAAATGGAACAATCAATGGTCGGCTTCTTTCACTCGAACTGATGGCTATAACCGCAATAAAGAGGGCAAGTTAAACACAGACTTACGCACTCAAAAGGCTTTTTATCAGGGCTTTTATAATGATGATGACCTTTCCATGAGCTGGCATGCAGGCCTTAGCAACAAAGACTTTGGCTCGAGTACGAACTATAGTGCCAAGTATGATGACCAGTTTGAACATACCTTCAAGACCTTTATGGCATTGCAAGCTGAAACAAGAAAAGGCACAATTAAATGGCATCCGGCCATCTACTGGAACCATAATTACGACCGATTTGAACTCTTCAGAGACCGTGCCGACCGCTATCCTTTCAACTATCATCGCACAGATGTCTACGGCGTTAACGTCAATGCCTACTTCGACTGGACGTTAGGCCGCACGGCTTTCGGAGCCGAACTGCGCAACGAAGACTTGGTAAGTACAAACCTTGGCAACCCACTTTCTCACCCCAAACATGTGAAAGGCACAGACAATGTGATGTATAAGGTGGGATTTAATCGTACAAATATCCAGTTTGTTGCAGAGCATAACCTGCTCATCGGACGCTTTACGATGTCGGCCGGAGTGGTTGCCGTGAAGAACAGTTGGGCTGAAATGAACATGAAAGTCTATCCAAGTGTCAATGCAAGCTACCGACTTGGTGATGCTTGGAAAGTCTATGCAAGCTACAACACGTCGTTGCGTATGCCGTCAGTAACTGAACTTTTCTATTCGGTTGGAGGGCATAAAGCAGATCCCAACCTTAAACCTGAAGAGCTTGCTGCCGTAGAAATGGGCGTGAAATACAGCAAGAACGGACTTTCGGGCAGTGTAAGTGGATTTCATAACCACCATACCAATCTCATCGACTGGATTGACGATGGTGAAAAAGACGCTGCAGGAGCAGTGCTTTGGAAGTCAGTTAACTTCGGAACAATCAATGCCTTGGGCGTTGAAATGGCTTTGAATGTTGATTTTCGGCAGCTTCTTCCCACACAGAAACTCCTGAAAACATTCAACCTCGGCTATTGTTTCATTCAACAACATCAGATTGAAGCAGCCGGCATTCACAGCCTTTATGCTTTGGAATATCTAAAGAACAAGGTAACCGGAAACCTGCAACTGAACCTTTGGAAGCAGTTGGATTTAGGTATAAACTATCGTTTTCAGCATCGCATGGGCAGCTATAAAGATCCTGCAGGAGTGTTGCATCGTTACCGCTCTTACGGCCTTTTGGATGCTCGGTTGGCATGGAATATGCCGAAATATAGCCTCTATCTCGAGGGAAACAACCTCTTGAACCGAAGCTATGTGGATGTAGGTAATGTGAAACAACCTGGCTGTTGGGTCATGGCTGGAGCCAAAATGGATATTAACTTGTAATAAGAAGCCTCTCCCCCAACCCCTCCCCGAAGAGGGAGGGGAGTGATATGTTTTCCTCTTATATCCACTACTGTGAGTCATTTACATGTGTATTATCATTTATATACAGATATATTACATTCTATGACCCATTAAATTATCGCCCTACATATGCTGAATAGTATTCAGATTTAGCCTATCAGTTCCCAATTTCCAAGGCTTTTTACTCCCCTCCCTCTTCGGGGAGGGGGTGGGGGTGAGGCTTCCTTTCTCTCTCATTCTTTACTGGAGGGGTTGGGGGTGAGGCTTTTTAGAAACACTTTCTCAGCCGATGTGTAAACTCAAGAAAGGCAGGTGAGTACTTGATTTGCACGGAGGTAGAATACACTATGCCATTCTTTTCCTCCCCTGTATCGTAACGATAGACTGTTTCTTTTTCTTTCTTAAACACATGAACAGAAAGAATGGGCAGGCAAGTCATACCATATTGATAAGGCTTTGTCCACAAAGTATCTGGCTTTGAGCGTTCCACAAAAAGCTGATGAGCCAATCGTTGAATGACCGGAACATCGTCAGAAGCAACCTTTCTGACAGGTTCAAAGAGGCTTGGACACTCAACTCCATGGATATCGTGAAGGAAATTGCCTTTCAACATCATGATTGTATCGCTGTGATTAATGACATATCGCGTTGTTCCTGCCATACCACAATATTCCACATGAATAGAATCGGCCTGTCCTATTCCTTCACTTTGCTGAATTGAACGACAGCTACTGACAGAGAACAACCCTATCATTGCCAGACAATAAAACATTTTTTTCATACGCAGTACAGTTAATTAAAACTACAATTTGCACACTATTAACTCCCCTCTCCTTGGAGAACCAACGGTCGCTGTTCGTTGAGTGAACTCAACGAGGAAAGCAAAGGGGCTGGGGGGTGAGGCTTCCTACAGCCGCGAAAGCCACATGCCAAAGAACCGATCATAAACCACATAGCCTTCCGGTTTACGGTAAATGAACTGCCTATCAACAAGCGCTTTCAACGCCGTTCGCACCGAACTTGTCGCCTTCAACCCGTATTTGGCAATGAATTGGTGGGCAAGTGGTGCGGCAACACAGCCTTCCTTGGCCACAGCTTCAATGAGATTAGCCTGCATTTCGGTTAATGAAGCATAGTAATTCTCATAAACCGGTTTCTGTTCGCAAACGAGTTCATCCACAATCTGACCGAAGAAATCGTCTGTAAGACTTGCTTCTGCATACTGATAAGCACGGTTCAGAATGGTTTGAACATACCATGTAATGCCGTCTACCTTATGATATAGCTGACTGAACACCTCCTCACTGATGCTCCGTTTCTGCGATTTGAAGAAACCATTGGCAAAGGAAAGATATTTATCGGCAGGCACATTGTCGAGCAACATGATTTGCGAACTCTGGAAAAATGGCCGATTTGCCGAGGTAAACATCTCTTCCATGAGGTGCTGCATGCTGCCCGCAAAGATGAAATAAACGTTGGGAAGAAACTGAATATACGACCGCAAGGTGGCTTCTATGCCTTGATTATTGTAGGAAAGTATTTGTTGAAACTCGTCAATTGCCACGTAACAGCGATACTTCGACTGCTGCATATAGTCGAATATCCGCTTCAGTGTCTGCGCTTCCTCTGTGGGTTTGATGTCCAAAGAGACTGAAGGCAGCCCTGTAAGCTGGTCAAAACTCACCGTAGGACGCAGGCTTCCGAAGAACTCTTGCAGTCTTTTCAGTGCTGCCTGCGGTGTAGAATCGAGGTGACCGAGTATGTTTCGTGCCATAAGTTGCACCATCTGCTCTAAGTTCTTGGTAGCGAAGATGTCGATATAAAAGCATTTTACATGCTTATCTTGCCTCTCTATCTGACTGAAAACATGCTTGATGAGTCCGGTCTTGCCTACACGTCGCGGTGAAATCAGCGTCACATTCCGATCATTTTGCAAGGCTTCGATGAGTTTTTTTGTTTCGTTCTCGCGGTCACAAAAATAGCGGTTACCCTTATATCCGTAGGTAATGAATGGGTTGTTGATAGTCTTCATTTCTATAACATTGCAGATTTTACGTTGCGCAAGTTACGCAATTAGATTGAAAAATGCAAGAGAAAAAGAGATAAAATGATAATAAAAGCCTCACCCCCAACCATTTGCTTTCCTCGTTTCGCAAGCTCAACGAACAGCGACCTACGGTTCCCCGAAGAGGGAGGGGAGTGATATGTTTTCCTATTATATCCACTACTGTGAGTCATTTACATGTGTATTATCATTTATATACAGATATATTACATTCTATGACCCATAAAATTATCGCTCTACATATGCTGAATAGTATTCAGATTTAGCCTATCAGTTCCCAATTTTCAAGACACCTTACTCCCCTCCCTCTTTGGGGAGGGGTTGGGGGAGAGGCTTCCTTTCCTGCTTATTCCTTCGAGGAAGGATTGGAGCAAAGGCTTGAAAGCGAGAATCTTCCTATTCAAACAGCCTGGGTTCCATGACATTTCCCATGTAAGGATTACGCCCTAAGTGCTCATAGGCCAATGGAGTTGCCATGCGACCACGGGGCGTTCGTTTGATGAAACCCTCCATAATAAGGAATGGTTCATAGACATCTTCAACGGTTCCAGAGTCTTCACCAATGGCAGTTGCTATCGTACTGACACCCACTGGGCCACCCCTGAACTTGTCAATGATAGTGAGCAAGATCTTATTATCAATCTCGTCAAGCCCGTATTGGTCGATATTGAGCGATTGAAGTCCTATATGTGCAATCTCGTTGGTTATCGTTCCGTTGCCTTTCACCTGTGCAAAGTCGCGCACACGACGCAGCAACGCATTGGCAATACGGGGCGTTCCGCGACTCCTCCTACTGATTTCTATGGCGGCTTCATCGTCAATCGGCACTTTCAGAAGCATGGCCGAGCGGCGTATGATGCGCTCCAATGTCTCGGGATCATAGTATTCCAAGTGCATGTTAATACCGAAACGAGCACGCAAAGGGGCTGTAAGCATACCGCTGCGTGTCGTGGCTCCAACGAGTGTGAAGGGGTTCAAATCAATCTGGATAGACCGTGCCGAAGGGCCTTTGTCAATCATGATGTCGATGCGATAGTCCTCCATGGCCGAGTAAAGATACTCTTCAACAACAGGCGAAAGACGGTGGATTTCGTCTATAAAGAGTACATCGTTGGGTTCAAGCGAAGTCAATATACCGGCAAGATCACCCGGCTTGTCGAGCACCGGCCCACTGGTTATCTTGAAACCCACGCCAAGTTCGTTGGCAATGATATTGCTCAGCGTGGTCTTTCCGAGTCCCGGAGGCCCATAAAGCAGCGTATGGTCGAGCGGCTCGCTACGATATTTAGCTGCCTCAACGAATATCTCTAAGTTCTCAACCACTTTCTTCTGTCCGTTGAAATCAGCAAATCTCAGCGGGCGAAGTGCGTTTTCAAAGTCCTTCTCTTCCGTCGATAGACGCTCTTCTCTTATGTCGAAATCTTCTGTCATGCCTAACAATTTATATTTTGCAAAGATAGTGCAAATAAGGCGAATAGGCAAGAGATAAGTAGGAAAAGAAGCCTCACCCCCGACCCCTCCCCGAAGAGGGAGGGGAGTAAAATGCCTTGGAAATGGAGCCTAAATAGGATATAATTCGAGAACACATCACTCCCCTCTCCTTGGAGAGGGGTTGGGGGTGAGGCTTTGTCTCCATTCACTTTACCGCGTAAAGTGAATGGAGTTACCACGCCATTTGACGCAGATTACACTGTAACTTGACGCAGATTGCACCGCCATTTGACGCAAATAACAACACACATTGACGTCAAGATGTACATTAATTTCAAAGAAATGAGGTAATTACTTAATAATCAACACTTTGCAAAACACCCTCAAAGCTTGCATATTTCGGGCTGAGGGAAAACTTATTCTGAATTTTCCTGCTATTTAAGAACTATTGTAAAGGAAAATCGAACAACCTGCTTTACTTTGCAACTATGTCTATCCGAAAGCCGTGGAAGAGGCCGCAGAGGAAAATCAAACAACCTGCTCTACTTTGCAACTCGGTTGCAAAACCTTTTCCTTACCTTTGCCAACAGAAATCAAAACAAAAAAAATATGGCACACGAAGCACATCATCACGAACATGAAGAGGAAGGAATGAACTGGGGACTCATCATCGCATCGGCGGTATTCTTGGTCATAGGATTACTTCTCGACAAACTTCCTATGTTCTGGTTCATTAATCCCTATCTTATCTTCTTTATCTATATTGTGGCCTTCATGCCCGTAGGGCTGCCCGTCATGCACAAGGCATGGACGGCAATCAAGCATGAACACGATTTCTTCAGCGAGTTTATGCTGATGTCGGTAGCTGCAGTTGGCGCCCTATACTTAGGAGAATATCCCGAAGCAACAGCCGTTATGCTGCTCTATTGCATTGGAGAAGGACTGCAAGACAGGGCTGTTGACCGTGCACGCGACAACATCAAGAGTCTTCTTGCCTTTCGTCCTGACTTTGCACGAATGCCGGATGGACGCAAAGAACGACCCGAGAATGTGGAGATTGGCACAAAGATTGAAGTACGCCCAGGCGAACGTGTGCCCCTTGACGGGCGTCTTCTTGAGTCTTCAGCCACCTTTAACACGGCTGCACTGACAGGCGAATCGATGCCGCGATTGATAGAAGCGGGGCAGGAAGTCATGGCGGGAATGATAGCCACTGACAGCGTTGTATGGCTCCGTGTGGTGCGGAAAGCCAATGAAAGTGCCATCAGTCGTATGCTGAAAATGGTTGAGGAAGCTACCGAACGCAAGGCTCCTACCGAGAATTTCATTCATCGTTTCGCGCATATCTATACACCTGCAGTCATTGCTTTGGCCTTCTTGGTGGTTATAGTGCCGTGGATGGTATCGCTGTTTACCGCTTTCAATTATTATTTCTCCGTTTGGTTGCACCTCGCTTTGGTGTTCCTTGTCATCAGTTGTCCCTGTGCTTTAGTCATCAGTGTACCTTTGAGCTACTTCGCCGGCATCGGTGCTGCGAGTCGGCGAGGCATACTTTTCAAGGGAAGTAACAGTCTGGATGCCGTCACAAAGCTTGATACGGCTGTGTTTGACAAGACAGGAACGCTGACAACAGGAACATTCCAAGTGGAGAAAACGGTAGGACTCTCTGAAGAAGACATGGCACTTGTGGCTGCTGTTGAAGCCGTGAACAGTCATCCTATCGCCCAAGCTATCGTGAAATCCATGCAGGGAAAGGAGCTGATTGATGTGGACAAAAACCAGATTGAGAATGTTCCCGGCTACGGAATGAAGTATAAAACGTGTCTGATGGGCACGTTGAAGCTGCTGAAACAAGAGGGAGTGAACTATGATGAAGCCTTGGAAAGCGTGGCCGAAACTATCGTTGCCGTGGCCGAAGACAAGCTGTTCAAGGGCTATATCCTATTGGCAGACACGCCGAAAGCCGGCATTTTTACACTGCCGAAGCGTCTGAAAGCCCAGGGAATCAAGATGATGCAGGTGCTCAGTGGCGACAAGCAGGCACTTATCGACCGCCTTGTTGTGCAGTTTGAAGATGCAAAAGACTACGTAAAAGGCTATGGCGACTTGCTCCCCGAACATAAGGTTGCGCACATCGAAGCATTGAAACACGACGGAAGAGAGGTCGCTTTCATTGGCGACGGCATAAATGATGCGCCGGTGTTGGCATTGAGTAATGTCGGCTTTGCCATGGGAAAGATGGGCGCAGACATGGCAGTAGAAACCGCCGATGTGGTCATTCAGACCGATGATCCGCTAAAGGTGGGCGAGGCTATTGCCATTGGTAGGCGCACGCGTCGCATTGTATTGCAGAACATTATCTTTGCCATTGGCGTGAAAGTGTTGGTGATGCTGCTTGGCGTTCTCGGCATGGCAACCCTTTGGGAGGCTGTGTTTGCCGATAGTGGCGTGGCATTGCTGGCCGTAATGAACAGCATGCGAGCACTGAAGAAGTAAGGAGAAGCCTCACCCCCAACCCCTCTCCGAAGAGAGAGGGGAGTGATATATCCTCCAATTGTACCGCATAAAGACTCCATTTCCAAGTCACTTTACTCCCCTCTCTCTTCGGAGAGGGGTTGGGGGAGAGGCTTTATTTCTCTCTCATTCCTTAGCAAAGGGGTTAGGAGTGAGGCTGTTCTCACATCTTTGCTCTTGCCAACCTTTTATTCAATTGCACCAATGCGGGCACGAGAATACACAGTGAGAAGAAGATGTAAAGAGCGATAACAACAGGCTTCCCGTTTGCAAGCTGACTCAAGGTTGCATTTTCAAAGCCCGGCATTAGATTGGCCATGACATAGACAATGGTGTTGTTGACCCAATGAAGCACTACACCCGGCACGATACTTCCTGTGCGGTAGAACATCCAACCCAGGAGTAAACCCAACAGGAATGCATGCAGAAACTGGGCCGAATTACCGTGGACAAGTCCGAAAACGGCTGCGGAAATCGCGATAGCAATCCAAGGTTTGCTCCCGAAAAGCTTGAGAAGCGTGCGCAGAATAGCACCACGGAACACGATTTCTTCAGCAAGCGGTCCCAAGATTCCTATGGCCACATAGCCTAAAGGCTCGTGCATCATTCGTGTGAAAAGCACTTCAAGCTGCTCGGGCATATCCACTTTGAACAGTTCTTCAAGTCCGGAAGCCGGAATGATAATGCCGATTGCCGCAAGAACTACCCACATCAGCGTAGTCCAGGGGCGCGAAGACAGATAGTCACGCGATTTTGAAGTCCAGCCAAGTACTAAGAATAAAGCGATCGTAATGAGGCTGGAGATGATGGTTGAAGCAATCGTAACAGCCGTGTTTTCAGCGATTACCGTTCGCAAATCTGCTAATGGCAAATGCTTAAACAGCATATATCCCCCCACGACAACAATCTGGACAAAGAACTGTATTAGTATGAAAACGACCAAATAAAGGCCTGCATGAAGGATTTGTTTCCCTGTTTTGTTCATTATTCTATTTCTTTTTTAAATTGTTCTTCTATTTGCAGACGATCTTTCTGAAGCTGTTCGGCGAGTCCAAGTGCGTTGGTGAACTTACGTTCTTCACGGATGCGGTGAATGAAAACCACTTGCAACTGCTTGTCATAGAGGTCACCTTGAAAGTTGAAGATATTGACTTCAAGCGTCAGTTTCGAGCCATCAAAGGTGGGACGCATGCCAATATTCATCATGCCATGAAGCAAAGTAACCGTGTTTTCTATTTTAACCTTCACGGCATATACCCCAGGAGCCGGAACCAACTGACCGCTCTCGGTAGTGTCTATGTTGGCCGTTGGAAAGCCCATCTTGCGTCCTTGTGCGAAACCATGTACGACTTTGCCAACCAAAGTGTAGGAGTAACCTAAGCAAAGCGTAGCCATCCCAATCTCTCCGGCCTGCAGGAAAGAGCGGATAACCGAAGAACTGACATTGACACCATTCAGCACAAAGGCCTGATTATGGATGACCTCAATACCGAGTTCGTTGCCATAACGCACGTAATCTTCAAAATCTTCCTCACGGTTGTGACCGAAACGATTGTCGTAACCGATGATAAGTTGCTTGACATTCAGTCGGTCATGCAACACTTGTCTCATGAAATCAAAGGCCGACAAGTGTGCCGTTGCCTCATCAAAAGGCAGTACGGCTGCATTGTCTATCCCCGTTTTTGAGAGCAAGAGCAGTTTGTTCTCGAGCGTAGTCAGCAGCTGTGGCACATAATCGCTGTGCAGAACTTGCCGTGGATGTCGGTCAAATGTAATCACAGTTGAAGCTAATCCGCAGGCTTTCGCTTTGTCGATGACATGCTTAATGAGGTATTGATGCCCGCGATGTACACCATCAAAAAAGCCGATTGTAGCCACACAAGGTGCAATCGCATTGTTTTCCTCACTTAAAAATATAGTATTCATACCCTTAATCTCCTTACAGTGTGTGACTATTTCCTATCCTCAAGCACCCAGAATGCTCCGATATCTTATGCAAAGAAGCTTGCCTCCGATTTGTCGAATGCAGCTATATCTTATGCAAAGGTAGTCTTTTTTCATTGTTGAGCAATCTTTATTTCTGATTAATCTGTCAAAAATCAGAAGATATTTCCCAAACAACGGCACAACAAGAACCTATATTCTTTCTTGCAATTCTATGCTATCCGTATCGGCAAATTGGGACTCTTTCACAACAACAACCTATATTCATTTTAAAGCAGTTATTACTGATGTAGTTAATCCTAAAGGCTATTTCACAACAACAACCTATATTCATTCTTGCAGTTCCCTATCCTTCATATCTTTGTAACTATCCCATAAAAAGGCTGTTGGTGGCCCACTTCTACATCATTTCCATATCGTTATTTCTTATTCTCTTTCGTTTTTTCCCGCTTTTATTTGGTTATTTGCTCAAAACCCACTAACTTTGCACGCGGAAAACCATTTTCTCGGACTTGTAGCTCAGTTGGTTAGAGCAACAGACTCATAATCTGGAGGTCCCTGGTTCAAGCCCAGGCTGGTCCACATTAATAATCAAGCACTTACAAAGATTTTGTAGGTGCTTTTGCTTTTCAAGGTGACCTTTAGGTGACCTTTTTAAAGGGAAACTTTTCATCAGCGACCTTTTGAGATCTCATGGGATTGCAGAGATTTTATATATATTTTTATCTCATTGAGTATCCGCTAAAGGAGAACATGATGCACATTTCCAGTTGAAAATAGTATTTCCCACTAAGTATGTTTGTGAACTGTTGAAAACGGAAAACAACCCAATTAGTAGGTCAAATTAGAGATAAACTGTTGTAAAGTTGATATACAGGAGCTTTATTTCAGGTGTTTTCTACTGTTTTTCAATGAAATTTTATACTTTTGTATTCGGATTGGGGAAACCTATGTCCAAGACATATTGCTCAATAGCTTCACAATCACCACCGCAAGTAAAAGAGCATATCATCAATATTGGGACTGCACCCATATGGGCGCAGACATCCCATATTTGATGATGGTTTGTGGTGAACCGTGAGGCGTATGGCGATTGTCTGCGCTTTTTCGTAACCAACAAGATGTAAGGGGACAGTAGATATTTAGTGTGGATAAGCATATAGTTTAGCAATCCTAAAAAGGAAGAAACTTTTATCCACAACTCCCCTTACGTTAGCCCTAAATAGTTTTATTTTTGCGTTAAAGGATTCAGCAGCCGCGTTTGTAGCTCTGTTAATATAGAAGTTTAGTATGTCATCGTAATGTTCGTAGATAGTTGCTGCAATGACATTAAAGGAATGAAAGTTAGCTTCTTCAACCTTATTATACCACTTGGCCAATGATAGTCTAGCTGCGTCTTTGACGGTGTTCTTTGCAAAAATCATTCTTAGCGAATGTGATAAGCCGTAAGCCTTCTTGATGTCAGGATATTCTCTAAATAGTATCTTGGCTCTTAGCTTCTGCTCATCAGTCCATTTCTCCGATGATTTGAATAACAGGTACCTGCTTCTTACCAGCAGTTCACTACGTGTATCTCCATTCTCAAAAGTCACAGATTGATATGCTCGCTTTTCTAACTTCGCATTCTCTTTCTCCTCATTTGCTTCCTGTAAGGCAGCCCAGCGATGCTCTATTCTCATCTGTTGCACGGCATCAATTGCAAGTTTCTGTATATGAAAACGATCGATCACTCGTTTAGCCTTAGGAAAGCAATGTCTCACTATCTTACGCATACTGTCGGACAAGTCCAAGGTAACCTCTTCTACGTCTTCCCGCTTCTTTTCATCTATCTCATCCAGTACCTTGCAGACATCCAAGGACTTTGTACCCGCAATAATAGCGATAAGACATCCCTACCTACCGTGTCTGTCCCTATTGGTTACTATCGTGTAGAGCTCGCCATTGGACAAGGATGTTTCATCTATTGCTATGCTCTTGCCGATATTATTCTCAAATAGAAGCCACTTCTGTGCATGAGCCAACTGTTCCCATGACCTGTAACCACTTAATATTTCCTTATACTGTTTCTCAAAACTATGTCCATTGATATGATAGAATTCCTCAAGCGTACGGCAGGTCACTGGGGACGTCTCCATACGTCTCTTTTAAAAAAGCTCCGAACTCTTTGGAATAACGAGTGCCGGAGGCGGTAATGTCAATCTGCAGGGGAAGGGAGAAACTCTTACCTGTACGGGTATCTATCCACCGACGTCTACGAAGAACCAAAATTACCTTATGGTCCCGAATCGGGAAGTCTGTCACCTCGACAGCATCCATAAAGCCTTTGGATTCAAAATGAAGAACTTCTGAAAGTTCTTTCTCCATTTTCTCATCAAGGTAAATGCGCAACAAAGAAGAATCAGGCTCTATCTTGACAATAGAGAAATAATGTAATATATCGCTTGGTAAAACGAACTCGGCTAATTGATATAGATTTTTTTCTTCCATGATACAAAGGAAAGAAAAATATATTAACTAAGGAAATTTCCCCATCTCTTTTCTACTGAGCCGTAACCATCGGTCATGGCAGCACGATTGGGGCCGGTTCGGTGGTCATTCAGGACATTCCCGACGGCTCGGTTGCCGTGGGAAATCCCTGCCGTGTGGTCAAAACGGTGGCTTATTCGCCGGCCGATGCCCTGCAAAACGCCTCGCAGGAATAAAGTAATGGGACGAAACTTAGCGGTATCAATGGGCAGACACGTTGAAGTTAACGTCGCAAGCATAGAATAATGAAATACAGGCAATATAAATGATAAAAAGTAAGGAAAAATGAACCCGATAAAAGCTTTTCTTTGCGTCGTCTGCTGCCTTTCGGCCTCCAACGGCATGGCTTCCGGCAACCCAAATGGCGCACCCAAGCACTGGGCTTTGCAGGCGAGCTTCGGTGGAACGACCCTCGCTGACGACACATCCGATGGGCAAGACTTCTATATAGGCGACGAAGAAGGCAACTATTTCGCCCTTTCGGCCGACTATTATCTCAATCCTCACCTCGTTTTGACAGGTAACCTCTACTACGAACAGGACGGTATTGCCACGCAATATGCCGCAGGTATCGGGCTAAAAAAGGTGAACATGCTCGGTCTGGAGGGCGGCATCAAGTGGTATTTCTGCCCACAAAAATGGGTTGTTCAGCCTCATATCGGTGGCTTAATACAGACAAATTTCCTCAATTTGAAGCGCATGCAAGGCAGTGAAACCCATGTGTTGCAACAGGCATATCCCGGCAGTCACGTCCAAATGAACTACGATGTGCAGTGTCCAGCCATTGCCCTGAAACCTAAAATCGGCGTGGATATCCGCATCATCAGCTCCGTTTCGCTCTGCTTCGCCTACGACATCGGCTTCGGATTGGGCGGGCATCACCGTGCCGATATGCGGTTTCTAGACCTTCCGTTCACGGGGCAAACATGCCAATATCAGGCAGACAACATTCGGACAACTGTCAGTTTGGGACTCAAAATTGACTTCCCGACGAGGCCAGTCTCCGGAAAAACGGTCAACAACCTATTCATGATTCTAAGCGCATGGCTTGAATCCAAGTCGCAGAACCGCTCAACTTTCTCCCATGGCTCATTTTGATTTCGAACTATTCCGGCAGGAAGTGGCGAATATCGTCAGCCAAATTCCGCGCGGATATGTGCTCACCTACGGTCGGATAGCGCGTCTCTCGGGCTATCCTTCGCATGCCCGTCAGGTGGGACGTGCGCTACACGGCATGACCGATAAGGCCATTCCGTGCCACAGGGTGGTGGACAGTGTGGGTCGAACTGCCCCCAACTGGCCCGCTCAACGGACACTGCTCGCTGCTGAAAACGTGTGCTTCAAGGCCAATGGTAACGTCGACCTGCGCCGTTCGCAATGGGATTACGAGGCCGAGGAAGTCTGATTCGGAACCGATCGCCGCAAAATTAAAATTCAACACGCCTTCTCCTCGTTTTTTATTTCAGCTATATTGCGCGCTAATCTCAGCCATTTTAGCGTGTAATATGGGTGAGATTGCGCGGTAAAATGGGTGAGATTGGAACGCAGGATATAAGTAATACGCCAGTTCGGGATAAGAAAGTTCTCTAAAAAGTTGGTAATCTCGCTATTATTTTGTAACTTTATAGTTGAAAATCAATCACTTACAAAACATATATAGCGATGATTACCACAGACAAAGTTACAGAAATATTTTGTATATTGGATGAGTTCTGCAAGAATTTAGATGCAGAGTTAACTAAAAACCTACATATCGCCCCCATAGACGAGGGATATAAGCGCATGCGAAACCGTAAAGGACAGATGTCCAAGAGCGAAATCATGACCATCCTGTTGTGCTATCATTTTGGCTCTTTCCGCAACTTCAAGCACTATTACCTCTTCTTCATCAAGGAGCATCTGGCAAGCTACTTCCCTAAGGCCGTGTCCTACACGCGTTTCGTGGAACTCATGCCTCGCGTGTTCTTCGAGCTGATGGCCTTCATGCGCATCCAAGGTTTTGGAAAGTGCACGGGCATTAGTTTCGTGGACAGCACGATGATTCCCGTATGCCACAACATGAGAAGGAATTTCAACAAGGTGTTTGATGGACTTGCTAAGAACGGAAAGGGAACAATGGGGTGGTGTCATGGTTTCAAGCTTCATCTGCTGTGCAACGAGATGGGCGATGTACTCACGTTCTGCCTAACTCCCGCAAACGTGGACGACAGGGACCCTAGGGTGTGGCAGGTCTTCACCAAGGTGCTCTACGGCAAAGTATTTGCCGATAAGGGCTACATCAAGCAAGAGTTCTTTGAGAACCGCTTCAACCAAGGCATCCATCTCGTTCACGGGATCAAATCAAACATGAAAAACAAGCTTATGCCCTTGTGGGACAAGATGATGCTGCGCAAGCGATATATAATAGAATGCATCAACGAACTGCTCAAGAACAAGGCCAACCTTGTTCATTCACGCCATCGCTCCGTACATAACTTCCTCATGAATCTCTGTGCGGCATTGGCTGCATACTGTTTCTTCGAGAATAAGCCAGAGGCACTGCCCGTGCGCATTGAAAAGAGTAGGAAATTGGAACTTTTCTAAGCAAATCCTTATCCCGAACTGGCGTATATCTATATGCGATGAACTTGACAAAAGGAAACTGAATGCAAAGAATGAAAAGGAACGTTTGACACCTTCTTCGACAGATTGGTATTCTATAGAGATTCAACAAAGAAGTACTCAACGAGTACCTATAGTATTTCCTATTAGGAAACTAGAAGAATTACCCACTTTAAAGTCATTGAAAATTGAGAGGCTGAAAAAAGAAGCTCATGAGTTTAAGCTCTTGAAAGAAGAAATTACGACTTTGTTGATGGATACAGAAAGCTTTATAACGCAAGGAAAAGTAAAAGATGCAAAAGAAGCTTTAGATGCTGTGCGCAATAAAATTATAAGGATAAAAGATGCAAACATAAGGAAACATTATATTCAAGCACAAGAAGCCCTAACAAAATTAGAAAATACACTTGAAAAAAAAGACTTGCACGAGTAAAAGAAGAACAAGAACGTAAAGAAGAAGAGGAAAGTAAGAGAAAAGCAGAGGAAGAACAAATCATAAAAGAGAAGGAATGCCAAGAGGAAGAACTTCGCAAGAAACGACAAGAGGAGGCGGACAGGCTTGCTACAGAGGCTCGAAAGAAAGAACAAGCGGAACAGGCTGAAAGGCAACGTTTGGAAAAACTGTCAGCTGAGAGAAAAGAAAACTGGGAGGATTTTTATCAAGTACTTGAAAGCAACGATATTCGTTTTTTGTATCATTTTACAGATAAAAGGAACATTCCTTCAATAAAGAGACACGGTGGTCTATTTTCATGGCATTATTGCGAGACTAATAATATAAATATCCCCCGCCAGGGTGGTGATTACGATTCAAGAGAGTTGGACAAGAAATACGGATTGCAGGATTATGTCCGTTTGAGTTTTTGCGATGACCATCCTATGAAATATCGTTTACAACAATCTGGTAGTGATATGGTGGTCTTACGCATCAAAATAGATGTTGCCTTATTGAAGGACACATTATTCTCGGACATAAATGCAGCAGACAGACTTCATACTCATGGGGGTAGCTTGCTGGATTTGAAGAGAGTGAATTTCGACGCAACAAAAAGACATTTCGTTTCAAAAAACGATGAGGACTTCAAACCACATCAAGCGGAAGTTATGGTAAAAACATTTGTTCCATTAAAATATATTGTCAATATATGATATACATAGAAAACAGAAAAAGGAAAATAGAACGAATCAAGGAAGAACATCCAGATGCCGACATCTTGGATATTACTTCCAATTCAGAAACGAGGTATGCTAAAATTTTAAGTCCGTTCTATCCTCATGGGAATATCCCAATTCCTTTCACGAATGAATTAAAGGCTACTTGCGTAGAAGCAGTGTGGCAAGGATTGAAAGTGTTTGACAGTGTGGATGTTGATTTTCCGACGTTCAAAAATGATACAATGCGAAACTTGAAGCGAACGGTAAGAAAGTTTGGCAAACCTAAAGGACACCGTAAAGGTGCCTATGGTAAAGAGCTGTTAAACTACTTTGAGGCAAGAATGTTGATTTATCTACCTACATATAAATGGGTATTAGACAATGTGCCGGAAGTTCATCGTGTTGTGGAAAGGATAAAAGAACAAAGTAAAAAACGAGATATAGTTTTATTGGATTACAATACTAATACTGATTTTCGGGATATTTCAAAGCCTCTCTCTCATGCAGGATTAGTAAAGCTGTACATTGAGGGGAATTATCCCGAGGGGATGGAAGGCTACAATCCTATGAGTGAAGAAGAAATTGAAGTTAAAAGGCTCAAAGAAAAAGAGCAGAAGAAAAGATTAAGAAAAAAAGGTAAGTTAGAAAAGAATGTACAAATAGGCAATTTGTTTTATGACTTAAATACAAAGGAATAATATGCAAGAATATATCGGTTTAATTGTTGCTGTGGCTGTCGTCTTAGTAGTCATTGCATTACAAGTTTTCAGTTTCTTAAAGACTAAGAAAAATATTACAGAGTTGCGAGACTTGTTCAAAGAAGTAGACAACCTTTCATTGAAAGAAACATCTGTGACTTCTGATGTCTTGCGAAATAAGTCGTCTTTACAAAAATTTTTAGAAAATATTCCTTCAAGGATAGAAGAAGGCTTGGATGAGGATTATATCAATTTGTCGCTAATAGTATCTCAAAAAGAAGGCATGCCTAAAGGACGGTTGGGGAAAATTATCCATAGAACCAATGAATACCTCTGTAAAAACACAGGAACAAGTGCCGATTTGAGTGTTCTTAGAGATATTAGTGATAACCAAAAAGGCGCATTAGAGGATGATATTCAAAATAGTTTGAATGTGCCTCTCTATTTAGGTTTGGCAGGAACTTTTGTGGGTATTATAACAGGGCTTATAGGTGTTGATTTTAATCAGATTTTTGGCACGACTAGTAATTTGGACGGATTGCAACATTTGTTATATGGTGTGGTTGCTGCTATGTTCGCTAGTTTGTTAGGTTTAGGATTTACTGTTTATAACAGTGCTATATCATATAAGAATGCTGTTTCTAAATCCAATGAGGGCACAGAAGAGTATATTAATTTTTTAAGAAGAGAATTGATGCCTTTACTGTCAAATAGTATGGCTTCAAGTTTAAACTCTTTAAAAGGAGTTCTTGGTCATTTTGTAGATAAGTTCGGGCGTAACCTCGATGCTTATGCAGACTCTGCCGAGTTGTTAAATGACAACCTTGAAAAACAACATCTCGTTTTGTCTGAAATAAACAAACTAAGTTTGACGCAGACAGCGAACAAGATAGCGGAAACATTTATACAGTTAAAAGAATCTGCTGACTCACTCAATGTATTCCGTACATATCAGAAACAACTTAATTCGACCATTGTAAACGTATCGGGAATGGTAAATCAAATACAAACGATAATTGGTAATTTCAATGATTTTGCCACTGGACTTTCGGTTGTGATCAGCAATCAGAATAAAACAACAGAACTCCAACGAGAGTTTCAGGAAGCTATAACAATCCATTTCCCGACAGGAGGAGATGCTAGAGATGTCTGGAGAAAAGAATTTGATATGCTAATATCTGAGGGTAAGACGGTCTCTGAAAATCTATCAACACAACTTACTGTATCAACGGAATACATAAAGAATTTCATAGCTAACAACAAAGATTTCTTTGATACGTTTGACAAGTTTAAGGAAGTGCTTGACACGATGGTGCAATATACGCAAGTTCAAGCAGAGTGTTATAAGGATTTGCGACGCGAAATTTTAAATCTCCGCAAAGATTATAAAGATGCACAGATGGAATCAATCGATTTACATAAGTCGATGCTGAAAGCTATAGATTCTATGACAAAAGCCCTTGACGAAATCAGAAAATAACTATGGCAAGGAAAAGACATAAGGATTCGTTTTGGCTCAGCTATTCAGACTTGATGACAAGCTTATTTTTCATCATGTTGGTTTTGTTTGTTGTGTGTATTTGCAAGATGAAAATAACGAATTTTCAGTTAAATACTGCTTTAAAGGAAGCGAATGCTACTAATGAGCAACTTCAACAAATTCTTCAATTGGAAACTCAATTTAAAGAGTTGAGTAAATCTTCAGATTTGAAATATATTGAAGAAAAGAAAATGTTTGTAGCCAAAGATTTTATAGGTGTGGAGATATTTAATCCTAACAAAGATGTGATTAAACCAGAATATATAGCTACAGTAGATAGAGTTGGAAATTCATTGCAGGAAATCGTACAACGCTTACATGAAAAAAATCCGAATCTTAATTTTCAACTCGTAATAGAGGGGAATGCGGCCATTCCTTGGGAACAGTTAAAAGAGAATACCTACAATGCGGATAACATTCAAATGTATGAATTAAGCTATCATCGTGCCTTAGCATTGTATCGAAGGTGGAAGTTAAAAGGATTTGACTTTAGAAATTATAATACGGAGGTAATTATAGCAGGTAGTGGGTTCAATGGAATAAATAGGGATATGGAAGTTGAAGAGAATAACAAAAGGTTTGTGATACAAATTATTCCGAAGATTTCAAGACCTACCCAATTTAAGTTTTAGTCAGTACGTAATAAACAAAAAAAATATTTTATGACAATCGGCACAACTTTCATTATGAGGGTTGCGCCGATTATTCATAGTAATAATGTCCGAACTAATAGCAGCGCCGATGATATAACATTGCAAGGGCAAAACTAACTAATATGCGATATTATCTATCAGGAAAAAGGTTTAAAAAAACTGTACTTGGCAATTTTGATGCAGAGTACCCAATCCTTTTATCTATCTTCTGAACCTTGGCCAGTCTCTTACCTCCTCTTGCTGCTTCCACCTTTGTTTTTCCTTGTACCAATCGAAGTTATTGGCAACATTTTCAATCTCAACTTTCCCTTTCTGATGCTCGAATAAGTTGAGAAAGGGACGGGTGAGGAGAGCCAGAATCGTGGCACCATTACGCCTGTCGCTTGACTCTTTAGAAAGATATTCGTTGATGGCTGTAGCCTGAGGGAAGGTAAAGTGCTGCAATTTAGTGTCATGGGCAAAGTCGATAACGGCATTAATGGCATTTTGGCAAATGATAGTGAATCCTCGTAGGAAATCTGTTAGCCCAGCCTTCATTGTAGCGATAATGTTATCACGTTGCAGCAACTCTTGCTTGAGGTCAACCTCCCGATTCTTCGATTTGGTAAGCAATCCTTTGTAGATACGCTCTTGTTTATTACATTCAGCAAGCCAGAAATCAGCACGATTCCGCTCCTTAGTTATCTCCTCTTTATAGGTAATGGTTAAGGTTTCTACTTGCTGAGCAACCACTTGTGGAATTGCAGCAACTTGTTTTTTCATTTCTTCATTTTCCGCCTCCAATTGTGCATACTTGCCCTTTCCTGCAAGGTTGGCCAAGCCCGACAGGATGGCGCTGCCATTCTCTCGATTGGCTTTTTCCTGCTTGTCGTGGATTTCCCTATCCAACTTTTCACAGGCGAGAACTTTCTGCTCGTTCTCCTTTGCCAGCTTCTCCGCTTGTTTCTTGCTTTCATCCAACTCACGCTTCTGTTTAGCCACGATATAGTCATTCCGTTCCAGATGCAGTTTGCCCGTCTCCAACTTGGAAACGCCGCGCTCCATTCCCAATGCCTCGGCCGCCATGTCCTGCACGAGGCTGATGTCCTCATTGTCCAGCTTGTAGGACTTACCTGTCTCGTGGTTCATCCAGTCCCAGATGACATGGGCGTGATAGTTAGACTTCCATGTAGATGTGTCATTCGGATCAAGACAATGCCCCTCGTCACGATGGAGGTGTATCTGTATGGCCGTAATGCCGAAACGCTGTCGACAAAGGTCTGCGAAATGTTGCAACTGCTCCATGGTGGTGTCTGCCTTGCACACCACGACGCCCTCACGCAAGGGAGTACAGCCGGCTATCTTGGTTACCTTGCCCGTCTTCTTGTTGATTCGCTCCCGTTCCTTGGTCTGCATGGCCCTGCCCGTCTTTTCCTTCACCATTCTGCCAATGGCATCGTAATACTGCCGCAAGGTCATATCGCCTTGCAGTTCCGATGTCCACGATTGGTTCTCAGGTATCAGGTCTTTCCTAATATAAAGCTTCTCTGCATTGATGTGGTCGAGATATGCCTTTGTCCGTTGGTTGTGTGCCTCACTTTGCCCGATATTGCAGGGCTTGATGTGTACCGATGTCATTTGTGTCATAACAAAAGGGAATTAAATGATTGTTTTTTTTCTTTTCATAAGGTTCTTAGGGAGGCTCCCTAAGCGGAGAGTCCAGAGAGAGGGTCACGCTCAGGTCAAGGGGGCTTGGGGGCAGATGCCACCGAGTGGAGGGTGCAGGGGGAGAGTCATCCCCGCCGGTTCTCCAAGGCTGGCCTTGGGCTCACAACTACGAAAGCGCAGCGGGTAGTTATAGTGGGCTATAACAAGGACAGAGCCCTGTTCTTCCCCCCCCGAGTTCAAGGACTGCCACGACCTCTGATTCTGTCAATCAGGTATCGGTTAATGTCCCGATGGACAAAGCCACGGTCCACCTTGAACCTTGCCCCGAACTGCTCTTCCCAATAATCACAGCTTATATCATCAGGGAAAAGGACCACCCGCTTGCCAGCCAGTTTACTCATCATGTTATTGGTGAGATTGTAGCCTTCTCCAACCGCCAACCAGTCAACGGCCGGTTCCGCCAGCGTACCCAGCAAGGCTGTTTTTTCCTCCTGCACAATGGCGACAGGCTTGTTTGAAAGCAGATGCTCGCCAAAGAAGACCTCATCATCCGTATAATAGTCAAAGCAGTACCAGCTATAAAGATGCTCCACTAAGGACTCTCTTTGCAGGATTGCTCCACTCTCAGTATCAAAGTACTGCACACTTCCTCCTACAACCTTGTTGTTCCGGTTAATCCGAGGCAGCACCGTGCCATAATGTCCGTTCACAAGTTTGGTAACGGCTCCCAGATGAAATCTCATAATTAAACTATCAATAGCCGACAATATCTTGGAATCATAACCAGTAGTCTTATCTAGATAATCCGTAAGAGAAGAATAATGGCATCCTATATCCTGCTTGGGTATCTCTATCAACATCCGATCATTGGGCGCAGCCTTAGTCGCCGATATTCTCTTCAAGTCCTGATTTCCCATTTTTGCTATGCGTTTTATGCAGTTTATGCACTTATGCATATTGCATAAACTGCATAAAGTGAATAATCAACGGTTCAAGAGCCTTGACACCTTGCTTTGGGTGATACCGCATTCCCTGGCTATGTCCTGCTGCTTCATGCCATGCGAGGACAATTCCCTGACCCTTGATTTCAGTTCCTCACGCCCGCTGGTACCTGTTGTTTCCAGATGGGCGGCCTCCGTGTCATAGCCGCGAAAGGTAAAGCAAAGATTGCCGTCCTTGTTCTTGGCTCGCTCATACAGAGCCACATTGTCGGCATCGAGCACAACTTCGCCGTTGCGCCACTTACACTGCTTCACATAGACCAACGACTTGTCACGGACTGACTGCCCCAGTCCCACGGCATCGTCTATCAACTGGTTGAGTTTGGCGGAGCCTTGTATGGCCGACAGGGAAAGAGGGACTGAACCGGAGAACATCTTGGGAACATGGTTGAGGACGACCAGCGTCCAGTTATACTTCCGTTTCAAGGCGTTCAGCGATGCCATGAGCGAGCCCGCGTCAGAGCTTTTGTCAAGCGACTGGCTGAGTGCGGTAATGTTGTCGATGAACACCACTTCCGCAAGATTCGCCACGGCTGCTTTTTCTATTCCCTTCAATACATCATCAACGAGATTGTCTCTGTCCATCTCCGCACGGAAGAAGGTAGGAGGGAAGTCCGGAACCTCGTACCGCAGGGCCTGCTGACGCAGTGTCATCTCAAAGTCGGTATAGAGCACGCGCTTCCCCTGTGCGGCAATATCCCTTGCCACCTGCATGGCGAAGATGATTTTGCCGATGCCTGACTGTCCGAAGATGATGCAAAGATCACCTTCGAGGACAATGTTCGGATAGAGAACCACAAGAGGCGGCAAAGATTTGGCCGCCTTCAAGCAGTCGTTCATGGATGCCACATGAAAGCTACCCGCATCAATGGCATCTTGTTCCTGCAACTGCTGAAAAGAGGAAATAATATAATCCACCTCTGGCGGTTTGGGGATATTCTTACTAAGTTCTGCCATAGCCATACTACCTGCTTACAGAATCAGAAGAAAGTCCATTTGCTATCAGTGCATCCACTTCCTGCTTAGAATACAGGTTGCGTCTGCCAATCTTATGGACATGGATGTCGCCACGCTTTTCCATGCGCCACAATGTGGTATAGGTGATGTGCAAACGGGCGCACAGCTCGTCACGGGTGTAATACTCGGTGGATGCAGTTTGAGTTGGTTCTTTCAGCAGATTCTTACCCACCATTGTCTCCAATACTTCTGCAATGGCCTCCTTGAGGTCTTCCTTTTGCAGCATTATGAAATTTCCTTGCATGTCTCTTGGTTTTAAAAGTTTGCTGCAAAAGTATCATGGAATTACATGACATTATACCCATATAGGTACTACATGGTAACTATATGGGTATGGACGCATTTCCTCCTATGGAACGGAATGCTTGTATAGTAAGAGGAATGCATGAAAAAGCCCATGCAAGGCTGACTTACACGGGCTATGGGTTTCTTCTTTTAGCGGAATATAGATTCCACGATTTCATGGTCAATAGGCAGCTTGCCCGTCTTGTTGGTATAGGTGTTCTTGTAATTGGCCAGTCCGGAAACACCGAATAGGGTTTCAAAAGGCTTCCAATATGTTTTCTTCTTGCCGTCCTGCTCCGCTTTGGATAGCTTCAAATGTTCACAGGCACAATCAGCGAAATAGGCTAACAAGGAGTTTGTCTTTTGCCAGTGATATTCATTATCACATAACCTCAACAAAATTGCTTTGTCAAGAATCTGTCTGGCAGCTTCTGTTTGAAGTTCGGCTGGCAGGGGAACAGGTTTGTTCTCGATATCACCTTTGTCATTGGGTGTAATCGCCAAGCCATGAATCAGTCGGGCTTCTTCCGTCTGGAGTTCGGTTGGGATGGGATTAGGCTTGTTTTCAATTTCACATTCATCATCGAGTGTAATCTCCAATCCAAAGAATCGATTCCAATCATCCTGAGTCTTGATGCCATTTCGCATACTGGTCTCAACTAATTGCTGCTGTAAATCGGAATAGGCGTTCTTCTCTAATCGTTCACGGGCTTCATCAGTCTTGACGATGATTTTTGAGACAATCGTTTCGTACAGATTGCCACAAAATAGCCAGTATTTTAATGTGTTCTTTATCCTGTTTAGACGAATAAAACTCATGTTTCCTTCACTGAACAGAAATACTATCGCTGTTACAATGGTGTCACCAACTCTCGTGTAATTGTTGGAAAACAGAATGGGGAAGTCCCTCTGACTCACAATATGTTCCAGTTTCAATGATTTGGCAGTATAAGCATAGAGGTGCATTACCGCTTCAAACGACTGCTTCTTCAAATCGTTGATGATGCGGTCTGCCGTTATCTTGTTGGCTTGATACCATGTTAGAAAATCTACTTTGCATTCTGGTTCCATAAGTTACAGTTTTAAGCTGTCCTTATCCAACAGAAAATCGAGTAAGCCTATGGTTACGATCCCTTGTTCGTCCCGTTTAGTCTTAATATCATCTTTCACGACGATAATTTTCTTGAAGGAGTCATTGATAAATGAAAAAGAAGTCTTTTCCTGACGCTCCTTTTCAATGTTTGGCATGGCAAAAGCAGACTGTATATAGTACCTGTCGCTTCCCTCATTCACCACGAAATCAACTTCATATTGCTGGCGGATGCTTTTCCCGTCAATTTTTCTCTTAACATCTACCATGCCGACATCTACATTATAACCTCTCATTCGCAACTCATTATAGAGAACATTCTCCATAATATGATTTTCTTCTTGTTGACGGAAATTCAAAATGGAATTTCTTACTCCTAAATCGCAAAAATAGTATTTGGACAAGGATCCAATGTATTTACGTCCCTTGATGTCATAACGTTCTGCTTCTTCTATCAGAAAGGAGTCTTTTAGATAGGAAATGTACTTTACTACTGTGGGATAGGACAAATCAACATTCACTTTACTCTTAAAGGTGTTAGTCAATTTGTTCGGATTACAGGATGAACCTATAAAAGAAGACAGCATCTTTGCCAATTCCTCAAACTCATGCTCTTTAATCTCATGTCGTTCTTTTATGTCAGTCAGATAGGTTTTGCGATAAACATTATAAAGGTAGTCACTTTTCTTCTTATCACCTACTAAAGTCAATACGTGAGGTAACCCGCCGTAGGTATAATAGTCTTTCCATGCACCCTGCTTATCTCCGCCTACGGCTGCATAATACTCAGAGAAAGAGAATGGATACATGTGTATTTCATCGCTTCTATCCCGAAACTCTGTTACGATGTCATTCGAGAGAAAATGAGAATTGCTACCTGTTACATAGACATCCACATTCTCAATATGCAACAAGCTGTTTAGAACATCCATAAACTCATCTACCATCTGTATTTCATCCATAAGTATAAAATACAACTGGTTATCCCTGACTTGCTGGCGGATATATGGCAACAAAACGTCAGGATTTCTTAGCTTTTGATTGATGCGGTCATCCAAAGCAATAGAGATAATGTGATCAGCAGGTATGTTCTGTTTCAACAAATAATCACGAAAAAGAACTTGTAAAAGTGTGGACTTGCCACACCTTCTCATACCTGTGATTACTTTAATAAAACCATTTTCTCGTCCGTCAATCAGCTGCTTCAAATAGACGTCTCTGGGAATTGTTGCTCTCATATTTTAAGTTTTTGCCCCATGGAGCACTTTTTTCAATGGCAAAGATACAGTATTTATTTTAAAACAAGACGTGTAATTTGAAAAATATGCCACCTGTGGCATATTTTTCAAATCAACTCGTTCATTACAAAGACGCGAACAATTCTTTTCGGTCCTTTTCACTCATTTTTTTCAATAGTTCCAAGACCATTTGCTTATCAGTAGCTTTGTTTTGTCTTTCTTCGTTCAAAAGGTACCAATTATATTCCAACATCTTATCCAAAGGATAGGCACCAATATAGTTAGATGTTATATCTCCATTTCCACTATGCCCCATACTATCACTAATATATTTGTATGGTACTATACCAGAATTATTCAGATTGGTAGCGAAACTATGTCGAGCCCAGGTAGATGAAGGTTTTTGTTCTATGCCAAGCAGCTCTACCACCTTCGCCATATGCTCACGAATATAGCGATTATATCGTTGGATTACCCATACTTCTTGTTCTGGAGTTATCCACTCACTCATAATCGGGAACACACGCTTGTCAAGTTTAGGCTCATTGCCATACTTGTCTATAATCTTTTGTAGTTCTGGAGTAATGGGAAAGATGACCTCGCTAGCACTCTCGTTTCTGTCTCTCGTTTTATGACGCAAGAATCGGAGTTGCTTTCCATGTGTAGCAAAATACCAACCATCATAAGTCAGTCGCAAGGTGTCAGCCAAATTTTGTCCGTCACCCAGATACATAAATAGGAACAGCCCTAAATCACGAAAGACGGCGTGTTTCTCTTTTGGAAAGAATAACTCCTTGCCTTTTTCGTCTTTGGCTTCGCCTCTTTCCCAAAAGTCATAAAGCATCTTCATGGTAGGAATATCAAGGAACTCATGCTTACGACTACACACCTTATTGTAGCCCGTGTCTTTGAACATTTCTTTGGTGCTTCCTTTAATCAAGCCACGGTCAATGCAGATATTTACAATGGTGCGGAATGTACGCAATGATATTCCAATGGATGTTGTACTAAGCTCATTTTTCTTCATTACCTTTACCCAATCCAGAATAAAGTTGTGACTTATATCACTTAAAGATACATCTTTTCCCATATCCCGTACAAACCTCTTTAATATATCCTCACTGCATCGAGCTGTTCCTGCCTTGCCATCGTCGCGCTTGGATACAATAAAAGATTCCCAAATGGAGTAGATTGTACTATCGTCATCTTTCCTCCCTTGATGTCGTTCCTGGAGTTTTCTCAAAGAAAAGTTTCCCTCATCGATGAGTTGATTTACAAGAGTAGCCACTTTCTCCATCTGTTTTTTTAATTCCTTTCGTTCTGAGGCTTTCTTGTTTCGTGATAATTTCTCACATTCACATAGTTCTATCCAATCTGTTCCTATATATGATTTCCCTATCCGCAGAAAAACTTTCTTACCAGCATATGCTATACGAATAGCGACAGGGGAAGTTTGGGAATAATCACCATCCATTCTTCTGGGATCCAACATAAGTGTACCTGTAACTTTCCCGTTGGAAGATACGAACTTTGCAAGCGAGGTTTCTCCCCTCTTTCGATACTTTTGAGACATATTTCCCACTTCCGTGAACTTTCCCTTGACTTTTTCCATTATAATTCTCCTTTTAACAGGGGATTCACGAAATCATCCGTGAACTTTTGGTGAACTTTCTGAATAAAAACTGCTGCAAATTTAAGATATTTCTTGGAACAAATAAATAATATAACTTATTTATTTTCAAGCATTTAATATTATTTATAATTTTATGAAATATACATCAAATAGCCTCATAATCTGGAGGTCCCTGGTTCAAGCCCAGGCTGGTCCACACAACAGGTTTCAAGAGGACGAAAGAAACGTATAGTCTTGATTACGGAATAAAGGGGAAATGACCGAAAAACAAACTATGAAGCACTACACATAGGTTGTATTCATACACAATAGCTTATCACGATTACTGCCACCACTAAAATAAAATGTCATGAAGCAAGTTGTATTCATACACAATATTTTATTATGACTACCGTTATAGCGGTTAGGAAGCAGACCGTTATGAAAGTAGTTTTCTAATCATTCAACAAAATATCAAGACTATGACAAAAGAGAAGTTCTTCACAAATTTAGGTTGGGTTGGTATGGTTACATCCGTTTTGATGTATGTTTTCTATATTGCACAGATCCAAAACAACCTTGACGGACAGAAAGGTACATTCATTCAACCATTCATGGCATCTATCAACTGCACGCTTTGGGTATGCTATGGACTCTTCAAAGAGAAGCGCGACCTGCCACTGGCCTTAGCAAATGCACCAGGAGTGATATTCGGTTTAATCACTGCTTTCACCTCTTTATAAGAGAAAGCAGGGTAAGTAAAACGCGAAGAGCATTCACACTACAAAATAATATCCCCCGACAAGTCCTGCATTGGCTATGTCGGGGAATTTTATTTTCAAGGCAAGTCACATGTCTCCAAACAGAGAGAAAAAGGCATCTTGATATCATGGGCATCACCACTCCATTTACTTCACAGCGGAAGTAAAAAGCATTTAAAAACAAGTTTTATGCCAGTTTGTCTGAAAAAAAGCCTACCTTTGCAGCGATTTTTCATTATAACGGACTTTAAATGACATTACAACACAATTCATTCAGCCCCTGCAAGGCAGGCAACAGGCTTTATCGAAAATTCCTATTGATTGTTTTTCAGCTTGTTATTTTATTCTTCACAACACACGCTTATGCTAAGGAAATAACGCCAAAGGCCGCACTTGACATTGCCAAACGGTATATAAAAATAGATCATAAAGCATTAAGAGCTGTGCCAACACGCGCCACAAGGTCTCATGTTTCCACCCCTTATTATATCTATAACGATACTCACGGCAACGGTTTTGTCATCGTTTCGGGCAATGATGCCATGGGAGAAGTGCTGGCTTACAGCCGTAATGGAAGCTTAGATACAACACGTCTGAACCCCGAAGCACGCTTTCTTCTGAAGCATTATCAGCAGGTTTATGACCAATTGAAACTTCACCCCGTTACCAAGCCCCGTGCACTTGCCACGCGCTCTGCAGGCGATGAGGTACGCCCTCTGCTCAAATCACACTGGGGCCAAGGCTATCCTTACAGTAAACAAACGCACTATGTAACCGGTTGTGTAGCCACTGCAATGGCTCAAATCATGTATTTTCACCAATGGCCCAAGCGAGGTAAAGGTCAAAACACCTATAAGTTGAAATACGACAACACACAACGCTCGGCCGATTTCTCGCAATCTGAATACAATTGGGGGCAGATGTTGCCCGATTATCGCTCTGGAAAATATAACAATACACAGGCAGATGCCGTGGCAAAACTGATGAATGATGTCGGCATTTCAGTACATATGCAGTACACACCTTATGCAAGCAGTTCTTCAAACTATGCCGCTGAACAGGCACTACGCACAAATTTCGACTACGATGTAGCCATGGTAGCCAAGCAGGACGAAGGCTCTTCGAATTTCTTGGAGATTATACAGAACGAACTTCGAAAAGGTTTTCCCCTCTATATCTCGGGCAATGCAAGCAACAATGCCAGTGGACATGCGTGGGTAGCCGACGGTTTCGATCGCAACGGAATGGTTCACATGAACTTCGGTTGGGACGGACAAGCCGACGGATATTACTCTCTTTCGGCGCTCAATGTGGCCAATTCAGGTAAAGAATTCAATGGAAGAGCACTGACATTCGGCAGGCAATTGGTGGTCATTGCAGCCCATCCTAAAAAAGATGGAACTGCACCTATCGACGAACAACTGCGTGGAAACGCGCCCAACTTGGCTTTCAACCTCGAAGGCGATATGCATTTTGTCGGCCAGAAACCTACAAACACAACGACCGAAAGCCATGTTGTGTATCATCATTTCGTCAATCAGAGCAATAATCCCTTCTGTGGTGACTTCGGCATTGGCATCTATGCAGCTGATGGTTCGTTAGTTCAAGCCTGCCCGACAGCTTTCCACGACATGGGCGGATATACCTTCTCGAAGTTTGCCAGCTATGATGGGAAGATGTCACCAAGCGGACTTATGGTTGATAATGTGGACATCAAGCTCGACTTTACAAAGCTGTCTGACGGCGTTTATACGCTTCTTCCCATTGCTGCTGCACGCAATTCAGACGCCACATTCGGCGCATGGACGAAGATGAAGAAGACACCCCGCATCGTGCTTGAAATCAAAAAGGGCGCTATCACCTATCGCGAACTGCCGTCAAAAGAGCATCCTTTCCAGCTCGCTGCTGTCCCGACATTCGACAAGACGCTCTATGCGGGAGAGTCAAACATGGCTCGTTTAGCCTTGAGAAAACTCAATGGGCAGATATTTGACGGTGTAGTCAAACTTGAATTCCTCGGCAATGACGGAAATCCTTTAGCCACTTTCGAGACCCCAAACAGTGTAGAGTTCGAGGAGTTTGCCACAACCTACGTCAAACTGCCATTCCAGTTATCCGAAGAAATGCGTGCAGGAAACTATACTTTGCGCGTGACTGTCATCAAAAATTACACTTATGAGAAGAGCGTTGTACTTAACTTCAACATGCAGGAAGCTACAGTCGTGAAAGTGGAAAACCGCGATGTAAGTCGTGAACCACTGCGCCAAGTCATGGGTTTTGTGCAGGACAACTCTGGATCAAGTATTCCGAACGAGCACATCGACGTAAACTATTACACTCCGTTCAAGGTGGGTTGTGTTGCTCATAGACGAGAGAATGTTGATTATAACGGCCCTGTTACTCTCTGCCTCATTGACACCTACGATGCTCGTCGTATTCCTTTGAGCACCTATCCTGCTACAATGACTCTCAATTCAGATAATGAATCGGCCACTATTCTCAGCGGTTGGCTACGTAAAAGCGACTTGCAAATCATCAATAACCGTAGTTATCAGCTTGCATTGATGGGCGAAGTGGATGGCAAAGAGGTTAATTTGTGGCCCGAAGCAGGAAGTCCTTTCTTCGTTTCTATCATCAATGGCCCCTATAACAGCTATCCCTATAATGGGCCAACCGGCATCAACGACGTGACCCAAACGGCTTCCGTGAGATTTGCAGACGGTCAATTGGAGGTGAAACAGAAAGGCCTACAGCGTGTATCTGTCTACAACCTGAATGGTATGACGGTTGCAAACAAGGCAGCGCAAGGCCAGGATTACGTTACGATTTCCCTTCCCCGCACTGCATATATCGTGAAGATTACCACGCAAAACGGTAGCTTTACGAAAGTCATCAGATAGTTCTTGCAGCATTGCTTGCACCGCATGTGCCTTTCGGGGCTTGGCTTTCAATCCCCCGAAGTGCATTAAAGATGCAGCTTGCTTCATATAGAAAAAAAGCATTATTTGAATGTTTATCAAAGGACTAATCTCATGAAACGAATTATATTTTAATTCTGTTCAAGTAACTTTACAAATCTACTTATAAAATACGCGCATTTGAAACGAAACCTTTCCTCGTTCCAAATGCGCGTTGTTTTTTAGCACTTCGCAAAGCTTTGACAATCAAGCCATTACAGCATTCAAGTCAAATCACAATGCAAGATCACGTTGAGAAGCGTTGCGTTTTGCGTCAAATGACCGTGTAATCTGCGTCAAGAAGCAAGGCAACTAAAGGCATTTTGCGTGGTAAAGTGATAGAAATAAGGCCTCACCCCCAACCCTTTGCTTTCCTCGTTGAGTTTCACTCAACGAACAGCGACCGTTGGTTCTCCAAGGAGAGGGGAGTGATGTGTTCTCTAATTATATTTTATTTGGGCTCCATTTTCAAGGCATTTTACTCCCCTCCCTCTTCGGGGAGGGGTTGGGGGTGAGGCCTTATTACAATTCAGAATAAAAAGATTTGCATTTCAAAAAAGAATATATTAATTTTGCAGAAGATGAAAACAGAAAAGCGAATTGCACTCTTCACGGGTACTTTCGACCCCTTTACTATCGGTCATCAGAACATTGTTGACCGCACACTACCGCTGTTCGACAAGATAGTGATAGCCGTTGCCGTGAGCAAACTGAAGCATACGAGCGAGGAAATTGATGCCCGCGTGAAAGCCATTGAAGCCGTTTACAAGGATGAGGAACGCGTGGAAGTGAAATCGTATGACGACCTTACTGTTGACATGGCACGTCGTGAGAGTGCACATTTCATCGTCCGTGGTGTGCGTTCAGTTAAGGATTTTGAATACGAACGCGAACAGGCTGAAATCAATCGAAAGCTGAGTGGCGTTGAAACTCTGCTGTTGTTTGCCGACCCTTCGCTGTCGAGTATCAGCAGTACGCTCATCAGAGAGTTGCGTTTCTTCGGTAAAAATGCCGACGAGTGGATAGCAAAGCCACGGAAATAAAAAGGCAGTAAGAGGATAAAAACTATATTGTTATGATTACATATAACACAGACGGCGTAGGAATGCCTAAGATGAAGAAACGCCTCATCAATCGATGGATACGGGCTGTCGCAGCAACCTACGGTCGGAAAGTGGGTGATATTGGCTACATGTTTGTTGATGATGAGAAGATACTCGAGGTCAACAACGACTATCTCGGCCATGATTACTACACGGATATCATTACGTTTGACTACGACGAAGACGACATTATCAGCGGTGATCTCGTCATCAGTCTGGACACAGTCCGCACGAATGCCGAGCAATTCGGCAAGGAATACGATGATGAACTCCACCGTGTCATCATCCATGGTATCCTGCATCTCTGCGGCATCAACGACAAAGGACCGGGTGAACGAGAGATTATGGAGGCCAATGAAAACAAGGCTTTAGCGCTGCTGAAAACGTTGGAAGAGGGATAGAAAGACGGAAGTTGGCCAACTACCTAAAGCCAAAAGCAATATAAAAACATTCTTTTGAGATGGAAAATACTAACACATCATGCGTTAGTATTTCTTGAAAAGTTCGGAATGTGTCCCCAAACGCAATAGTTTTATGACAGGCTTCTGCTTGTCATACCAAATTAAAAGGAAGTCGCTCTGAATGTGACATTCAAGGCATCCTTCATATTCTCCAGTTAATTTATGAGGGTTATAAGCCAAAGGTACAGCTCCTGTAGCCTGTAAACAAGTCAAGATTCTTTTTAAATCCCGTAGCTTTTCCCTATTATGCTTATACCGTTTAAGATCTTTCTTAAACTGTCCAGAGAGCTTTAATTCCATCAAATCTACAGAGATTGAATATAGTTTTCAAAATCATTCAAATCAAGGGTTTCAAGCTCTTTCCCTGACTTAGCCTCTTTAATAGCTGCAATAGTCTCTTCGTTGGGCTCGAAATACATGGCATCAAGCAACACACTCTCAACATAATTGTTAAGACTGCGGTTGGCTTCCTTAGCTCTACGCTTCAAAACATCAAGCAATTCTGCATTCAGTCTGAATGATGCGGCCTGTCGTGTTACTGTATGTTCCATATTCATTTATCATTATGTGTGTATGCAAATGTAATACAAAGTATTTATAATTGCAAGTAAATCCATTTTATTTTTCATTGAAATCTAAAAGTATAACCCAAGTAATGTGGTCACTATTGATGACTACTAAGCTGTAAAAGCAAAAGATATGCGACCTTCTACAGGCCGCATATCTTTTATGTTGTCCATCATGTAACTCTTTCAGAAGTTTTTGGTTATACCCAAAATGTTGCCATGATGGAACCTGATTCATTATAACTCTCTAAACAAATAATTTTTGAATGCGAAAAATGAAATAACTTTTGCCCTCACGGGTTGCTGTAATTTACAAAGTTGAGTACTTAATAGTCTAAAACTTAAACCTTCGATACAAAAGTAGAAATTACAGCAGAAAGAGGGTATCACAAAAGTTCACATGTTCTCACAAATATTCATTTTCGGCGTATTTTCCTTGATTTTTAGCCCCTTTTTTATTTATTTCACCTGATTTTCTCTGTCTTTTTTCTGTGATAAAGTACGGAAATCAGAAGGTGTAACACCAAATTTATCAGAGAAATTACGATAGAAAGTCTGCGCAATCGGCATGCCACATTCTTCTCCAATGGCCTCAATCGTATAGTCGGGACGGTCTCGAAGCAACTGTGCGGCATATTCCAAGCGTAGGTCGTTGATGAATTTCGTGAAGCTCATACCGGCATACCGGGTGAAAAGTTGGGCGAACTTATTATGCGGAACATACACTTCATTGATGATATCCTCACGTGTCAGCTTCGGTTGGAGGAACAACTTACGAGCCATGATGATATTTGCAATACGGTCGAAAAGTTCATGATCAACATCCACTTCCTGTTTGGTTGTATCCTCAACAGTACTTTCTTCTGTTTCAGAATCTTTTGTCTCATCCTCAGTTTCTTTACTTTGCTCATGCTGACTGCGCTCTTCCATCAACGCCTTACGGTATTGTAGGAGTCGGTTGATAGTATCCACCGCCGATGCATTCTTACGTGTGATAATACGGTTATAACGCACGATACGGAACACGATAAAGATGAGTAACAGGACGATAACGCCACCCATGATGAGGGCTATACGCATGGTTCTGAGTTCAGTTTCCTGTTGTTGCTGTTGCAATTCAAGAATTGTCGTCTCACTTGACTTTGCTAATTTGAAAGCCGAGCGGGGCATAAAACCAAACGTACTGTTGGCTCCGGCCTTCATAGATGCCGTATCCGGGCACTCCGCCAAGAGGCGAAAAGAGCGGTTAAGGTCGGGCAAGATGCGCAAAGCCTCATCATATTTCCCCGCATTCTGCATCACCAATTCGGTATTGAGCAGGGTATAGACCTTCTGATAGAGGCCGTTCCATTGGTTTTGGGGTGTCGGCATAGCATTGAAAATGCTGATAGCACGACGGAAATAAGGCACAGCATCATCGTATTCCCCTATGTTGGCTTTATTGATTCCAATAAGGAATGCGAGGGTAGCTTCATAGTTCTGAAACCTTTCTTCGATAGAACGTCCGAGGGCGATATAGGCATATTCAAGGCTCGATTGCGTTTCACCTTTCAGATATTTGGCATAGGCAATCTTCGTCATCGTACGGAAGTAAGCTTCCTTGCTTGATGCAGTATCTTCGATAGCTTCAGCCATCTGGCGTGCATCCTGCTGTCCCGAATGACAGGAAAAGAGCATTGCAGCCGACATTGCTGCAACCACCAACATGTGTAAAATCTTGTAATTAAAAGTCATTGTTTATAGTGATAGAGAGTTAGATTGTTTCGTTTGCTTGTCATTTCATCAGCTCCACAGCCTTCTCCACAATAGGATTGGTCTCGTTGATAATCTGGAAATACTCGCTCATATCCCACAAGTCGCGAGCCACAAGCGCCTTGAGTTGGCGGCGCAACTGGGGCAGGGTGGCCTGCAATTCTTTGTCGTCCTTGGGCTTTATCTTGTCTTTTGCTGCCATCTGGAGCACGTCATCGACAAACGATTGAGGCACTTCATAGCGGGCATTGAAGTCACCAAAGGTAGCAAACTGCTTTTTCAGCTGCTTTCGGTTGTTATCTATATATTTCAAATTTGCATTGATGATATAGCTTCGGGCAGCCAACTGGCGATGAAACTGCGTGTACAGTGTGGTGTCGAGAGGCACGAAGTAATCGGGCATAATGCCCCCTCCACCATAGACAATGCGCTGCTTTCGCAAGGTCTTATACTTCAGGGAGTCGGCAAAATGAATGCTGTCAGCACTATAAAGTTCACCATGTTTGAAGCGTTTTTCAATGTCCATGGCATAGTCAAGCGCTTCACCTTTCTTATAAGGTTTCTGTATGCAACGGCCCGAAGGCGTGTAGTAATGGGCTATCGTGAGGCGGATCATACTGCCGTCAGCAAAGTCTATCGGACGCTGTACAAGGCCTTTACCGAAAGATCTGCGGCCGACGACCTCGCCACGGTCTTGATCCTGGATGGCCCCCGTGACGATTTCAGCAGCTGAAGCTGTGTATTCATTGATGAGTACGAGCACCTTCCCATCAACCAACTTGCCCTTTCCGTCAGCGCGATAGTCCTGCCGAGGCACCCTGCGTCCTTGTGTATAGACAATCAAATCATCGTGATGAAGAAATTCATTGGCAATCTGGACAGCAGCCATAAGATAGCCTCCGCCGTTCTCCTGGAGGTCGAGAATGAGGTCTTTCATGCCCAAGACTTTCAGTCCTTCAACGGCATCCATGAATTCATTATACGTAGTAAGTCCGAAACTTCCTATGCGGATATAACCCACCTGCGGCCGAATCATATAGGCTGCATCAAGAGTTTTCACTGGAATTTTATCCCGGATGACGGTGAATTTGAGTGTACCGGCAATGCCACGACGCACAATTCCAAGCTTCACCTTTGAGCCCTTGACGCCCCGAAGCCGCTTCATGATATCCTCTTTCGACATCTTCACGCCTGCAATCGCCGTGTCGTTGACACTCACAATGCGGTCACCGGCAAGAATACCGACACGTTCTGATGGGCCGTTTACTATCGGTTGAATAACCAACAACGTGTCTTGCACCATATTGAACTGTACGCCGATACCCTCAAACGAACCCTGCAAAGGCTCATTCATCTGCTTGGTTTCCTTTGCTGTTGAATAGGAAGAGTGGGGATCGAGCTTCTCTATCATGCCACGAATACCGTCTTCAACGAGTTTCTTTTCATCGACACTGTCAACATAGAGATTAGTGATGGCCATTTCTGCAATCTGCAGTTTACGCATCGGAGAGCCGCTTCCGAGATTTATTCGCTGTGCCATTGACGATTGAGGTAACAGCAGGATAAAAAACAAAATGGCCCATGCCATTCCCTGATGGAGTGCATGAGTGCGGACTTTTGTATAGCGTTCTTTTCTCATTATATAGTTCTTTTCATTGGCCCCAGCGGTTTTTCACCGCTTAAGGGCATTAATCTAATGGGTCGGTATCAGCCTCGGGGAGATCTTCTTCGATAACAAGATTATCAATAATGAAGTTCTGTCGCTCCATTGTATTCTTACCCATGTAATACTCCAACAGCTTCCCTACCTGGTCGTTCTTATGGAGCGTCACCTGTTCGAGACGCATGTCAGGGCCTATGAAGTGTACAAATTCATCGGGACTGATTTCTCCCAACCCCTTAAATCGTGTGATTTCAGGCTCCGGCCCGAGGTCTTTTATGGCGTTGATACGTTCTTCTTCGGTGTAACAATAACGCGTGATGAAGTCACTTTTCTTCTCTTTCTTGTCCAATCGGGTGTCTGCTTCAGCAACTACCTGCTTGTTCTTGACCTTCGTGCGCTTGTTTCTGACGCGGAAAAGTGGGGTTTGAAGCACGTAAACATGCCCTTTCTTGATGAGTTCAGGAAAGAACTGAAGGAAGAAAGTTATTATCAACAAGCGGATATGCATGCCGTCAACATCGGCATCAGTAGCCACAATCACCTTATTATACCGCAGTGTATCAAGTCCTTCTTCAATATCAAGTGCAGCTTGAAGCAAGTTGAATTCTTCATTCTCATACACCACTTTCTTCGTCAATCCGAATGAGTTGAGTGGTTTCCCACGCAGAGAAAAGACCGCCTGAGTATTCACATCACGACTCTTGGTGATGCTTCCACTGGCCGAATCTCCCTCGGTAATGAAAATAGAACTCTCTTCCTTACGGTCGTTTTTGGCATCACAGAAGTGGATTCTACAGTCACGAAGCTTCCTGTTATGCAGGTTCGCTTTCTTCGCTCTCTCGCGTGCAAGCTTAGTCACTCCAGCCATTGCCTTGCGTTCCCGCTCGCTTTCTTTGATCTTGTTCTCTATCACTTCTGCCACATCGGGGTGGATATGGAGATAGTTGTCGACATTCAATTTAATGAAATCGCCCACATATTTATTGATGCTTTCACCATCAGGAGCCATCTGGGTTGAGCCGAGTTTGATCTTCGTCTGGCTTTCAAACACAGGTTCCTCAACATTCAATGCAATGGCTGCAACAAGTCCATTGCGCACATCGGTATACTCATAGTTCTTGTTGAAGAACTCCTTTATCGTCTTTGCAATATGCTCTTTGAACGCACTCTGATGTGTTCCCCCCTGCGTAGTGTGCTGTCCATTGACGAAACTATGATACTCTTCACCGTATTGGTTGGTATGTGTGAAGGCAATTTCTATGTCTTCTCCGATGATATGAACAATAGGATACAGACCGTCGTTCGTCATATTGTCATTCAGCAAATCGGCCAGACCATTGCGGCTTTTGATGCGACGTCCATTATACATAATGGTCAATCCGCTGTTCAGATAGGTGTAGTTACGCAACATAGTCTCGACAATATCATTGTGAAAACTATAGTCCTTGAAGAGCGTATTGTCGGGTTCGAAATAGATATATGTACCGTTTTCATCGTTCGTATCAAGGGTTTTGTCACTCTTTTTCACACCCTTTTCGAATGTCAGCTCACGCACTTTCCCATCACGGAATGACTTCACCTCAAAGTGCGAACTCAAAGCATTGACGGCCTTGATACCTACACCATTCAGTCCGACACTCTTCTTGAAAGCCTTTGAGTCATATTTTCCACCGGTGTTAAGCATGCTGACTGCCTCAACCAATTTACCCTGCGGAATACCTCGTCCATAGTCACGGACACTCACCCTGAGGTTGTCTTCCACTTCGATTTCAATGCGGTCGCCGGCTTTCATCTTGAATTCATCAATTGAATTATCAATTACTTCTTTCAAAAGTACATAGATACCATCCTCCGGGAGATTGCCATCTCCGAGACGACCGATATACATACCCGGGCGCGTTCGCACGTGTTCCATATCCGAGAGGTGTCGGATATTATCATCAGTATAGGCAACAGGCTGTTCCTGTTGCCCGTTCTTAATTTCATTTATCGTTTCGTTCTCTGGCATATTTGTCTTTTCTAAGGATATCTAAAGGGGTTTCTCTGAATGTTTAAATCAGTTTCTTGTAACAGCGTCGACGTTTATGTTGCACGGTTTCAAGGTACTGCCACTGCGACTGTACCTTTCCGTTAGTTTCCATTTCAACATGAGTTTCCCCCCATTCAATGCCATATTTCTGATAAATAGGTATCAAATGAGAGAACAACAAGGCGTTGGCGCCTTTCACACGATACTCAGGCAGAACGCCAATCAATAACAAATCGACAACCTTTGTCTTATGAAACTTCAACACACGAAGTACATTCCACCAGCCAAAAGGCAGCAACCTGCCCTTATGAAGCTTTTGTAATGCACGCGTCAACGAAGGAATTGTGATGCCGACTCCCACTAATTTATGGGGCGTTACACTCCAGTCTTCCACTATCGGCACCCAGTTGAGATCAACAAAAGGCAGATACATGTCTACATATTGCTTGATCTGCTTGTCTGTCAGCTCTGAATATCCATAGAGATTCTTAAAGGTTTCATTGATGATTTCAAAAATCTTATGACCATATCCCCCTTTATAAACCTCCTTTCTTTTCAGCGCACGCACATGAAGATCATAACGTGTCTCAATCATTTTTGCCACTTTCTGATACTTCTCGGGCATCTTTTCAGGCACAATGAGCTTGTATTCCACATAGTCATTATCCTTTTCCCAACCCCCAAGTTGCTCCATATGGCGGGGATAATAAGGGTAGTTATAGATGGTTGCCATGGTTCCAAGCTGATCAAAACCCTCGGTAAGCATGCCTTCCGGGTCCATATCGGTGAAGCCAAGTGGCCCGATAATGTTGTCCATGCCATGCTCCTTGCCATATTTCCCAACGGCATCGAGCAGTGCACGGCTCACTTCCAAGTCATCAATAAAGTCTATCCAACCAAACCTTACGGCCTTTGTGTTCCACTTTTCATTGGCTTTATGATTGATGATAGCAGCCACACGACCAACTACCTTGCCTTCCTTATAGGCCAAATAGAGTTCTGCTTCGCAGAATTCAAAGGCAGCATTCTTCTTCGGGTTCAGCACCTTTGCATCGTCACTATACAGTGTCGGTGCATCATATTCATTCCCTTGGTAAAGCTCATAATGGAATTCGATGAAGGTTTTTAAGTCTCTTCGGTTCTCAACCTTCCTTATCTCAAGTGATGACATGTATCTCTTAATTTATCTTCTAAATATGCAAAAATAGCCAATTTCAGCCAAAAAGCCAAATTTACATTTGTTTTTTGCATATTATTAAGGTATGAACAGTGCCCACAGTGGTTGCAAAAAGATAGGTGTCACCACCATCCTTGAGATGCAATTTCTTGCGTAATTCGACCGCACTCAACGGAAAATTCCTCACCGCTATATTGGCTTTCGCCAGTCCTGCAAGTTTTGTTTTCAGTTCCTTCCTGTTCATCGACATGATATCTTCTATACAGAAACCGCGTCCCGGGAAGTCTTCCACACGCTTCTCAGACACGAATAAATGAGAATTCTGCCCCACTCCCTGCAGTTTGAAGCGTTCAGCAAGGCTGCCGAAACATCCTCCTTTCATCAACGAAGCATTCGGTTCATAAAGCCAACGCACAGACCTTAAATCCTCAACCAAAGGCCATTGACGGGGCTCCTCACCTATCCTGCAGACAAAGGCATCATCATCATTCACACAGAAAAGGCGCTTTTCTCCTGCTTCTCCCTGCTGCATGACGAGCAAAAGCTCCTTGCATTCACCACCGACACTGACGATATGCACCTCACAGACATGTTTCATTCGCACCACGGCAGCGTGCCAATCAAGCATCGGAGAAAGCTTTATCATCACCAAGCGGGCACGTTCAACAAGTTCATCACTAAGCGCAGTCACGTCAGGAGAACAGTCTTCAATGGCGTAAGTCTTGCCTCCATGCGCATCACGACGGGCAGGATCAAGATAAATCAACGCCTGCTTGTCTTGTAAACTATGCAGAAAATCGCCCCCATCTCCATGCACCACCTCGGCCTGCTGCAGTCCGAAGCAGTGGAAATTGTGGCGTGCAATCTCACAGAGTCGTTCTTGTTGCTCCACATATACCGCCTTTCCGAAACTGCGTGCCATATATGAAAAGTCAACTCCGAAGCCTCCGGTGAGATCTGTCATCATGCCTTTCTGCCGTTCTTCTGCCGTCAACAGCCGCTCCACGACACTGCATTTATAACGTGCCGCCTGCTCACTCGAACACTGTTCCATTGACAAATGAGGTGGAAACAGCACACCATCTTCTGCTGCCCATTCAGGCAGTTTGCGCCGTGCCAATTGCCACCCCTGTATCTGTTCGAGGGCAAACGGCATGTCAACCTCGGAGTATTTATCGGCTTGGAAGGCCAACGTGCGCACATCATCCAAGCGATGCTGACGGATAAACAATTCAGAATTCATAGCGACATCAGTTCTAATGGTCTCATGCTCTACGGCAAAACAGAGGCTCAACGCTTGCTTTTTCCCTGCAATTTCTTTTCATGAAACCGTCTGATTGATGAATGACAACCTGCTTAAGGGATTACTTTATAATACTTCTTTGCCGTTGCACGCGAGCATTTATTAAAGTGCCACCACTCCGTTCTGAGTGGAATAAAACCGCCGTGATGCATCACCTTGCGCAGCAACTGACGGTTTTCACGTGCCTTTGGGCTTATCTTTTTCTCACTTACCAACCGGTCTTCATGGTCAATATGGGCCGCCATGCCCATGTAGTCGATTTTAGTTCCCATGTCGAGCGTGTCACCTTTCAGCGTACAGAGCGTGATATCAACAGCCATGCCATAGTTGTGCATGCCGCCACCATGGGCAGGATTAGACACATAGATATCCTTATTCGTCTGTTTCACCTTATCCCACATCTTCTGTTGAATACGCATCGGGCGGGCCGCATCATAGACTTTCAGACTCAAGTCGGGGCGCAGTTGCTTCAAATAAGCCTGTGCTTTCTTCAGTGCAGCCATGGCTTCGGGATGCAGAAACGCTTCCTTGAGGTCGTCATAGAGCACCACGCCGCAGAAGTTATCGGCCCTACTGTACATCAGACTCACATGAATTGACGGGGCTTCCTTCTGTATGTTCACATAGCCTTCACGCGCCAATCGTCTTGCCGTGGCACTCTCCTTGTCGGCAGCAGAAACTGAAAACACACAACCGAACAACAGCAACAGACTGCCAATCCGCAGGCATTGAATTCTCTTCTTCATCATCATCTTTCACTCATCTCTGTTTTCTTTCATCGATTTTACATCTTCTTGACCGTTTTCATGATGACGATCGAGCCGACGAAGAACATAATTAAATGCCTCCATTCCCACCAACACAAGCAACGTAGCCACTGCCGAGAGCACATAAAGTCCGGCACCACAGCCTAAACCTATAGCCGCAGTGACCCACACTCCGGCTGCCGTTGTCAGCCCGCGCACGGCATTTTTCTGGAAAATTATCGTTCCGGCACCGATGAAACCGATACCCGAAACCACCTGAGCTGCTATGCGCGACACGTCAAGACGCATATTGGGGTCTTTCAATACGCCCTCAAAACCATAGGCAGAAATAATCATGAAAAGAGCCGAACCCAATGCAACAAGAAAGTGAGTACGCAGTCCTGCCGCCTTCTCTCTATATTCACGTTCGAGACCGATAAGCCCGCCTAAGACGGCTGCCACGAAGATACGAAGGATAAACTCGAATGTCATCATACGCACAGAAAAATGATTTATACTTGCAAACTTACACAAAAAAAAGGAAAATCCCTTCTTCTTTGCCATTGAAAATAAAGGACAGGCAACTGCATCCTGCATGTAGTTAATCACCGCCTGAAGTCAAGAAAACATCAAAAACCAAATGGAAAAGACTGAAAAAGGTGTTTCCTTACACCTTAATAGGTCGTGAACAACATACTGAAGTCGGGCATTATTTCTCATGAAACGGCAAATTAATTCTCTTGTCCTGATTTTACCAATCTCTTTATTTATGGCACTTCTGAACATATCTATAAGTTTCATCTATCACCTTATATATAATTTCTATTGGTAAAAAAAGAGAGATTATATATCTTTGCAATGTCTTTTACGACAAAGATTGTTTGGATATTCTATGAAAGGAGTACGTGATAGGGAATTACATTTGGACAATATGAAGACTATTCAGCCAGGGATTGGCACTTACAACATTATGTAAAGACTGCAGCGGAGTGATCCGCTGCATGTTTTCTCAACACGAATTCACATCTATAATAGCTACCACCATAGATATATATGTATAGTTCGGGGAGGTCAGTCAATGATTGGCTTCCCCTATTTTTTATGCTCTTATTTCACTCCCTGCATCTTCATCAATTATTTTATAATTGTCCTTGTATAACCCGTAAATTCAAAAACAGATTCTTCTCGGCCCGAAATACGAGGACTTTAGAAATGTTTTGTAATGCACTGTACTTCAACCCATTACCTCTCTTGATTGAAATTCCTGTGCTTTTTGACGTCAATGTATGTTGCAATTTGCGTCAAGTTATCGTGTAATTTGACGGAGATTACAAGGTAAAGTGACTCAAATGAAGCTGTGAAATGCGTCATATTGCGGTGTATTCTGCATCAAGTTACGACGCAATAGAACTTGAATTGCGTACTATGGTTTTCGAAGTGGTAAAATTGCATGGCAGGCTTTAGACCTATATTGCCCTTATCTTTTCATCGAAATCCTTGGCTCCGCCTTTCTCATGAAATAGTTTTTGCAGGAGGCGTTGCCGCATGTTGGTTACGCTTTGCGGACTGATTCCGAGCAAGGCAGATAGTTCGCTGGGAATGAACCGCAGACGGATGAGCATGCAGATGTGGCGTTCTTTTGCGTTGAGGTCGCTATGGTTGAGCAGCTTTATCAGTGGAGTGTCGTGGTTGACAATGAGCCGGGACAGTTCATGCCAGTTGCTTTCGGGGGCCATTTGTCCACGTGAAGCAAGGCGATGCAGACTGAAAACGCAAGCGCTGGTGAGCATTTCATTTTCTATGTTCCATTTTTCAGGCGCTTTTCTGTCATCTTGATAGTGGGCGATGCGCTTTTCCAAGAGGCTGATTTTGCTTCGAGCCTGCTGATATTCTTCGAGGTATTGAACGTATTGGGCATTGACATTGTTGAGGCTGTGACGCAGTGTTTTCAGTTTGTTTTTATAGTGGCGGTGTCCCGTGATGGCAAGGAATGCAAGACAGATGATGCCCAAGAGCAGGGCATTGATGCGTTGGTAGGCCCGCTTTTGCAGCGTAGCATGCTCGTAGTCGGCCTGCAATTGGGCAATCTCATCGGTGTTGATATGTGGTGCTTCCTTTGTGGCTCGGCGATATTCCTGCAAAAGAAAAGTGTTGTCGGGCTTGAATTTCAGGAGAGAGTCGAGGGCAGCCATGCGCGTTTCGTGGTCGCTGGCGTTGGCAGCTTGATACCAGTAGTCTTCTGCCATGGCTGTTTTTCCCTTTCTTTGCCACAGATTTCCTATGGCCATTGCAGCGTGGTAAGAGTCGTCAAGAGGGTAGGCTTGGGTGAGATATGCACCTGCATGCGCATCATCCTGATGGTCGAGATACCACTCCCCGATGCTTGTCATCGCTTCTGCATAGGTGTGATGGTCGGTTTTATCGATGAGGGGTAAAGCTTGTTTCAGGCACAGCATGGTGCTGTCAGCGTGTCGCAAGCGTTTGTGCGCATGACTTTCATAGAGATAGCATTGAGCAATCAGTGGCTGATTTCTTTTGAATGCCCGTGCAGATTGACGTGCTTCCTTAAACTGTTGCAATGCCCGCTGATAGCAGCCGTTGGCAAGATTGATGCTCCCAAGTTGCAGTTTGGTGAAGCATTGTTGGTATTTGTCGCTGTTGGCAGTGTGCTGTTCTGCAGCAATGGCGTTCGTGAGGGCTTCTTTGTAATAGCCATGCTTGTGTTGGTTGATGCTCTTGCAGAGCAACGCGCGTGCGAGTAGAGTGCTTTCGTCCTGCTGTCTGTAGTAGTTGATGAGCGTGTCAATGGTTTGGTTTGTTTGGAAGAGAAGCGGTTTTTTCAGGAAAGTTTCGCAATAGAGCAGGCTGTAATAGGCCTTGTCTTCAGGGGTGGTAAACAGCGTGTTGTTTTCATATAGCAGGTTGAAAGCCGAGTCTGGGTTGGTGCGCTGCAGGCTGTCAACGTGCATGAGGAAAGCGTTGCGGGTGCTCTTTGTAGAACATCCCGCAACGAAGAGAGAGATTATTAATATAATAAGGTGGAGTTTCCTCATTCTTTTATTTGAGTCTGAAAGCTACAGGTATGTTGAACTTCACTCTTACGGGCTTGCCTTCTTGCTTTCCCGGAGACCACTTGGGCATTGCTTTTATGACTCTTTCGGCCTCTTTGTCAAGCAAAGGGTGTATATGTCTGACGACTTTTACATTGCTGATGCTGCCGTCTTTCTCAACGATGAAGTTAATCATGACCTTTCCTTCGATGCCCTTTTTCTCGGCTTTTGGGGGATATTTGATGTTCTTGGCAAGGTATTGCATCAGTTCCTGCATACCACCAGGATACTGGGGCATCACTTCTACGATGTCGTAGACCTTGGTTTTCTTCTGTGCCTGTGTCTCTGTTGTCGCGAAACTGAATATCAATGCGAGCATGAACATCAGGGCTTTCATTCTTGTTGTCATTCTGGTTTTCATTTTGTTTCAAGTTTGTGGGTTTATAATTCCGTTGTTTGTCATGACGTTGCAAAAGTAGTAAATTCTTCGTTTGCAGTCAAGTAAATCGTTACACAGGTTTACACAAGGGGTCGCATTTCCTTTTCTTTGCTTGTAAGTTTCCGTTGTTTTCTCTTCTCTTTTGTTATATACGACAGTTCTTAGTCTTTTTAAAAAGGACTGGTTCTGTTTGCTTTTTGTGCATAATATTTTACATAAATGCAATTGGAAGGCTCTGGCTTATTTGCTCAATCTTGTTGGAAGTCTCTCCACTTCTGCTCCACTTTTCTTCATTTGCCCTGAAGTTTAGATTAATTAACATTTCAACTATCTGATAATCAGTGGCTTTTCTTTCTCTAAGAACAAGAACAAAGAACAAGAACAAGAACGACGGAAAGAAACAGAAGAAAGGGATCCGCCGACGCCGATGTGTTCTCTGTGTAGTTTTCTTTACAGTTGCGTCGCCGTCCTCAAGCTTGCGGTCAGCCTCTCTGCGGTCAGCCTTTTGTCGGTATGTTCTGTTTCCTGACCTCGTAAATCCTGTCTTTCTGTCATGATTTATGAAAATTTTCAGTTATTTTCAAACTTTTCTTTAAAAACATTTGGAAGTGGCGTGTTTTTGTATTACCTTTGCAAACGCTTTCAGGAAGAAATCACTTGAACATTGATTATGCATTCCAGGAGCAAGGCAGGGGTCTTGCGACAGACTTTTGCCACTTAGAAGAAGCGTTCTTTGAAAGGATTTACATAAACAGAGAAGTAGTACAAGAAGCAAGACATGTAGCAATATGTGTCTTGGGTAGAATAAACGAACCGATCAATTCGAGCAGTGAAGTGATGGGGAATGGGACAGTGAGTGATTGCTTTCTTAGTCCGTTGCTTTCTTGCTTTCAATTTGTTTTTTTACTATTAAATCAGGGAGATTCGTTCTGAACAGATTATTTAGGGTATGAGTTTGAAGCCGAGACAGTTCTGCTGTCTTTTCTTTTTGCTTTTTACCTTTCAAACTTACTTTACAATGGAGAGTTTGATCCTGGCTCAGGATGAACGCTGGCTACAGGCTTAACACATGCAAGTCGAGGGGAAACGACGGGGGAGCTTGCTTCCCCGGGCGTCGACCGGCGCACGGGTGAGTAACGCGTATCCAACCTGCCTCTGACTGAGGGATAACCCGTCGAAAGTCGGCCTAATACCTCATGGCATCGTCTGCGGGCATCCAACGACGATTAAAGATTTCATCGGTCAGGGATGGGGATGCGTCTGATTAGCTTGTTGGCGGGGTAACGGCCCACCAAGGCGACGATCAGTAGGGGTTCTGAGAGGAAGGTCCCCCACATTGGAACTGAGACACGGTCCAAACTCCTACGGGAGGCAGCAGTGAGGAATATTGGTCAATGGGCGAGAGCCTGAACCAGCCAAGTAGCGTGCAGGATGACGGCCCTATGGGTTGTAAACTGCTTTTATGCGGGGATAAAGTGAGGGACGTGTCCTTCATTGCAGGTACCGCATGAATAAGGACCGGCTAATTCCGTGCCAGCAGCCGCGGTAATACGGAAGGTCCGGGCGTTATCCGGATTTATTGGGTTTAAAGGGAGCGTAGGCCGTGGATTAAGCGTGTTGTGAAATGCAGGTGCTCAACGTCTGCACTGCAGCGCGAACTGGTCCACTTGAGTGTGCACAACGCAGGCGGAATTCGTCGTGTAGCGGTGAAATGCTTAGATATGACGAAGAACTCCGATTGCGAAGGCAGCTTGCGGGAGCACAACTGACGCTGAAGCTCGAAAGTGCGGGTATCGAACAGGATTAGATACCCTGGTAGTCCGCACGGTAAACGATGGATGCCCGTTGTCAGGCTGTTTCAGCCTGGTGACCAAGCGAAAGCATTAAGCATCCCACCTGGGGAGTACGCCGGCAACGGTGAAACTCAAAGGAATTGACGGGGGCCCGCACAAGCGGAGGAACATGTGGTTTAATTCGATGATACGCGAGGAACCTTACCCGGGCTTGAATTGCAGACGAACGATTCAGAGATGATGAGGCCCTTCGGGGCGTCTGTGAAGGTGCTGCATGGTTGTCGTCAGCTCGTGCCGTGAGGTGTCGGCTTAAGTGCCATAACGAGCGCAACCCCTTTCTTCAGTTGCCATCAGGTGATGCTGGGCACTCTGGAGACACTGCCACCGCAAGGTGTGAGGAAGGTGGGGATGACGTCAAATCAGCACGGCCCTTACGTCCGGGGCTACACACGTGTTACAATGGCCGGTACAGAGAGTTGATTTTGTGCAAACACGATCTAATCCTTAAATCCGGTCCCAGTTCGGACTGGGGTCTGCAACCCGACCCCACGAAGCTGGATTCGCTAGTAATCGCGCATCAGCCATGGCGCGGTGAATACGTTCCCGGGCCTTGTACACACCGCCCGTCAAGCCATGAAAGCCGGGGGTGCCTGAAGTCTGTGACCGCAAGGAACGGCCTAGGGCAAAACCGGTGATTGGGGCTAAGTCGTAACAAGGTAGCCGTACCGGAAGGTGCGGCTGGAACACCTCCTTTCTGGAGACGGATTTCCTGCTGGTTGACGAGTTGACAGTAAACAAGTTGACGAGTTAACGGGTTTACAAGTTGACAAGTCGACAAGTCAATAGTAATGACAATAGGGATAAATAAAAGAGAGATAGGCAAGGAATTCTGCCGTTCTTCTTGTACTGCCGCACCTGTTTTTTGATATAGAGAAAAAGGAAGCCGGGCTATCCAAGCCCAGGTCTTGGACAGCAGCCAACCGGGATTCATGAGCATGAGCATGGAAATGATAATTATGCATTGTGCATCATGAACAGACCACAGTCCTATAGCTCAGTTGGTCAGAGCGCCACACTGATAATGTGGAGGTCGGCAGTTCAAGTCTGCCTGGGACTACTTCTTTAATTCATAATTCATAATTAATAATGCATAATCCAAACTAAAATTTGAGTTTTGCTTATTAATGGAACCTTGAATGATGAACACTCCAATCAAATGGTAATCATAATTATGCATCATGCATTAATCATTATGAATTACTACCTTGGGGGATTAGCTCAGCTGGCTAGAGCACCTGCTTTGCAAGCAGGGGGTCAACGGTTCGAATCCGTTATTCTCCACAGATGGACATCACCGTGCATGCTGAAGCGTGCATTCTGAGGTTTCCATACGATCTTTGACATATTGACACAAGCAAAAACTGTAAAGTAAACTAAGTTCAGTCTTAGAAATCAAATCGCAAGATGCGATTTCACTTGACAGCTGAAAGTATGAGCTTCAGAAGGTGAAGCCGGAGGAAGGCAGAGCAATGTATGTTGCTTCTTGTATCCCCGCTTTATCCTTCATAAGAAGAAAGTAAGAAAGGGCGTATGGCGGATGCCTAGGCTCACAGAGGCGACGAAGGACGTGATAAGCTGCGATAAGCCCCGGGTAGATGCAAATAATCTCTGATCCGGGGATTTCCGAATGGGACAACCCGGCCGTCTGAAGGACGGTCACTCACGCTGAGCGTGGGAGCTAACGCAGGGAACTGAAACATCTTAGTACCTGCAGGAAAAGAAAATAAACAATGATTCCCCCAGTAGTGGCGAGCGAACGGGGAAGAGCCCAAACCGTGACTGTGGCAACGCAGCTGCGGGGTAGTAGGACCGCGACATTGTATGGATCGAGTGAAAAGAATCTTCTGGAAAGAAGAACCACAGAGGGTGAAAGTCCTGTATTTGAAGCAAGATTCGGCATAGCGGTATCCTGAGTAACGCGGAACACGAGTAATTCTGCGCGAATCCGCCGGGACCATCCGGTAAGGCTAAATACTCCTGTGAGACCGATAGTGAACCAGTACCGTGAGGGAAAGGTGAAAAGCACTTCGACAAGAAGAGTGAAACAGTTCCTGAAACCATACGCCTACAAGCGGTCGGAGCCGGTATATCCGGTGACGGCGTGCCTTTTGCATAATGAACCTACGAGTTACCATCTCTGGCAAGGTTAAGAGTAATGATGCTCCCAGCCGCAGTGAAAGCGAGCCTGAATAGGGCGTTTAAGTCAGAGGGGGTAGACGCGAAACCAAGTGATCTACACTTGACCAGGTTGAAGTTCCGGTAACACGGAATGGAGGACCGCACCGATAAGCGTTGAAAAGCTTCCGGATGAGTTGAGTGTAGGAGTGAAAGGCCAATCAAACTTGGAGATAGCTCGTACTCCCCGAAAGGCATTTAGGTGCCGCGTGTGGCGATCTCCGTGAGAGGTAGAGCGACCGATAGGTCAAGAGGGCTTCACCGCCTATCGAGACCTGACGAACTCCGAATGCTCACGGACTGCAGCCATGCAGTAAGGGGGCGGGTGCTAAGGTCCGTCCCCGAGAGGAGAAGAATCCAGACCGCCGTCTAAGGCCCCGAAATTCTGTCTGAGTTAGTCTAACGAAGTCCGGTCCCCATGACAGCTAGGATGTTGGCTTGGAAGCAGCCATTCATTCAAAGAGTGCGTAACAGCTCACTAGTCGAGGGTCCGGGCATGGATAATAATCGGGTATAAGTCAGATGCCGAAGGCGCGGGATAGCAATGTATATTGAAAGTATCGGTAGGGGAGCATACCATGTGCGCAGAATGGTGATGATGACAGATCCTGGAGCGCATGGTAAAGCAAATGTAGGTATAAGTAACGACAAGAGGGGTAAGATTCCCCTCCGCCGTAAGTCTAAGGTTTCCCGGGCAATGCCAATCATCCCGGGGTAAGTCGGGTCCTAAGTCTCAGCCGAATGGCGAAGGCGATGGCAGAAACGGTCAACATTCCGTTACTACCTTCAGGAGCGACGTGGAGACGGAGCAGTGACACTGCCGCGGGGCGACGGAAGTCCCCGTTGAAGAGCGTAGGCGTTGATCGGAGCAGGCAAATCCACTCCGAGAGCCGACCTTGACAGTACGGCCTCCCCCTCGGGGGAAGCTGACAGCGCAGGTAACCATACTCCCGAGAAAATCCGCTAAGCTTTATCCTGTAGGTACCCGTACCGCAATCCGACACAGGTAGACGGGTAGAACATACTGAGGCGTTGAGAGATTCATGGTTAAGGAACTAGGCAAACTGACCCCGTAACTTCGGGATAAGGGGTCCTCATAGCAATATGAGGCGCAGAGAATAGGTCCAGGCAACTGTTTAACAAAAACACAGGGCTGTGCAAACTCGAAAGATGACGTATACAGCCTGACACCTGCCCGGTGCCGGAAGGTTAAGAGGAGAGCTCATCCTTTAAGGTGAAGGTTTGAATTGAAGCCCCGGTAAACGGCGGCCGTAACTATAACGGTCCTAAGGTAGCGAAATTCCTTGTCGGGTAAGTTCCGACCTGCACGAATGGTGTAATGATCCGGACGCTGTCTCAACCATGATCTCAGTGAAATTGTAGTATCGGTGAAGATGCCGATTACCCGCGATGGGACGAAAAGACCCCGTGAACCTTTACTACAGCTTAGCATTGATCTCGGTCATCCGATGTGTAGGATAGGCCGGAGGCTTTGAAGCGCGGGCGCCAGCCTGTGTGGAGCCATCCTTGAAATACGGCCCTTTGGCTGTCTGAGGTCTAACCCGCGCGATTGCGGGGACACTGCTTGGTGGGTAGTTTGACTGGGGTGGTCGCCTCCAAAAGCGTAACGGAGGCTTCCAAAGGTGCCCTCGGGCCGATTGGTAACCGGCCTTACAGAGTGCAATGGCATAAGGGCGCTTGACTGGGAGGGAGACATCCCGAGCAGGCAGGAAACTGGGGCATAGTGATCCGGCGGACGTGTATGGAAACTCCGTCGCTCAAAGGATAAAAGGTACTCCGGGGATAACAGGCTGATCCCCCCCAAGAGCTCATATCGACGGGGTGGTTTGGCACCTCGATGTCGGCTCGTCACATCCTGGGGCTGGAGAAGGTCCCAAGGGTTGGGCTGTTCGCCCATTAAAGTGGCACGCGAGCTGGGTTCAGAACGTCGTGAGACAGTTCGGTCTCTATCTATCGTGGGCGCAGGAGTTTTGCGTGGTGCCGTCACTAGTACGAGAGGACCGTGACGGACAGACCTCCGGTTTACCGGTTGTGCCGCCAGGTGCACCGCCGGGTATCTGCGTCTGGACTGGATAAGCGCTGAAAGCATCTAAGTGCGAAGCCAGCCGCAAGATTAGAACTCCATTGAGGGTCGTTGCAGACGACGACGTTGATAGGGTGCAGGTGTAAAGACGGCGACGTCAAAGCCGAGCACTACTAATTGCCCGAGACTTTCTTCTTTCAGGCTCACACTTTGAGCCGTTCAAGGCAATGGACTGGAAACTGAGTCCTTTACAGCTTTGCTTGTGGAGATATTGTTAGTCAGTTAACAAGTAGACAGTGGACAAGTAAACGAGTTGATAGTTAATAGTTAACAAGTAGACGGTAGACGAGTAAACGAGTTGCTTGATAAAGCAAAAGCGACAAATAAGACAAATAACTTGTCAACCAGTCAACGTGTCAACAGAAACAGTTTACGAGTAAACGAGTAGACAAGTAAACAAGTTGCTTGATGTAATGACAGCAGCAAATAAGACAGATAACTTGTCAACCTGTCAACTGCAGACTAGTCAACTGAAAACGAGACATCAGGTGGTTATTGCGGTGGGGTTCCACCTCTTCCCATTCCGAACAGAGAAGTTAAGCCCACTTGCGCCGATGGTACTGCAATGCAATGCGGGAGAGTAGGTAGCCGCCTCCTTTCAGCCGGAGCCCCGAGGATACAATATTCTCGGGGCTCCTTTTTTGTGTTGGTCCTTTTTCCAAGTCTCCTCTCTATGCCTTTCAGGGAGCCCTATTTCTGCCAACTCTTATTGGGAGCTGTCGTCCTCTTTCCATCCATTTACAAGGGAAAGGCCTCCCTTCCCATGTTGCCTCTCCTGCCATCCGCATCCTATCCCTCTCGCATTCTGATGCAGAAAGCCAGGTTACTTGACGCAGATTGTAATGTAACTTGATGCAGATTGCAATGTAATCTGACGTAGATTACGGCATGATTTGTGTCAAGTTAGAAGCTGATATGGCACAGGTTGGAATGTGATGTGCCGCAAATCGCGCGGTGAAGCATATGTTCTTTATCTCTGATGTGGTGATTTTGTCGTTCTTTTCGTTATAGATTAATTTGTGTTAAACTATTTGGTTCTTACTTTTTTTTACATATCTTTGTATCGAATTCCTATCTGATAATCTTATTTAAAAACCTAAGTTAAATACATCCAACTATCGTTTGACCATGTTTAAAAATACATCTATAGCCAAATTATGGGTGAATTATCCCCTCTCTTCAGTTTTGTCTAATGTTGATGATGCTGTGACTGATTAGTGGTTGTTCGGGCAATAGATTGTTTTTTAAGCTGCAATGATGATGATTTTATAAACTGTTGATAGCCTGGAAAATACAATACGGCTATTCATTTATCAAGCCTAAGAAAATAACTAAAAATCTAATTGAATGGAAAAGGAAAGAACAACAAGAGGCTGTAAGTATTGTATCATATCAATCACAGCCTTGTTTGGTTTATCATTTTTGTTCCCAACGGTTGTAATGGGAAGTATTCCAAATATCACTACAACGGGAATCGTGCAGCAAAATAAGGTAAGTATAGCTGGTCGTGTTGTTGACAGCAATGGTGATCCTATTACCAATGCTACGGTTAGAGAGCTTGGTACTCATAACGGAACAATCACTGACCTCAATGGAGATTATAAATTGAGCGTCACGATTGGGGCTACACTCCAATTCTCTTCTATCGGTTATAAAACTTTGACTTACACAGTTAAAAAGTCGGGAGCGGTTAATTGCACATTGGAGGAAGATGCCTCTCTGCTTAATGAAATCGTAGCCATTGGTTATGGAAAGGCCAAGAAGGGTGATCTTTCTGCTGCTGTGGCTACTGTCGACAATGTAGACAAGTTGCAGAAACGTCCTGTAAGCAATGTTTCACAGATGCTGCAAGGACAGATTCCCGGTGTATCTGTAGTTGCTAATGGCGGTCATCCTGGTTCAGAGCCAACGATTACCATTCGCGGTATGGGCTCTCCAAACGGCGAAACTCCCCTGTATGTCGTTGATGGTGTACCCGGAGCACCTTTCAATATGAGTGATGTTGTCTCAATTACAGTATTGAAAGATGCTGCTTCTGCCGCCATTTATGGGGCCTATGCCGGTTCTGCAGGTGTCATTCTCGTTACGACCAAGCAGGCTACTGCGGGGAAACCTTCTGTTGAATATAATGGTGTGTTCGGTTTTTCCACGGCCCAGAATCTGCCGCAATCGCTCAGTTGGGAAGATGAAATGCGTGTCCGTGCATACTCTTATCAGCAGGCAGGAAGCACGCTTCCTGCAGGTTGGAACGTCATCAGCAAGGATCCTGTGTATGGAAAGACAAATACCGACTGGATAAAACAGATTTTCCGAACGGCTGCTTTCAATCGTCATAACATAGCAATCTCTGGTGGAAATGAAGAGTTTTCCAACCGGTTGTCGTTGGAAATCAATAATGCTGACGGTACACTCGTTAATACCTATAACCGACAAGTTACTGCGCGACTGAATTCGATGTGGAAGATTGCCAAGTTCCTCCGTATTCGTGAAGACCTAAGCTGGAAAGACAGAAAGGTTCACGACGTGAATACGACGAGTGCAGAGTCGGGAGTTATCCTTGCAGCCCTCATGTTTCCACGCAATACTTTCCCCTATGAAGGTAATGGTTATATGGGTACTGTGCCGAAAGCTTACGCCGAATATGCCAACATTCACGGTGATGCCATCAACCCGATGCGTATCCTTGAAGCTGCCTACGACAACAACCATGCTTCTACTTTCACTTCAACGACGTTCTTAGACATCGTGCAACCTATTACCGGTTTGAACTTCACTTCGCGGTTTACCTGGATGCAGACCAACTACATGCAGCGCTACTGGCGTCCTCAGCGTACGGAGATAGGGAAGCCTAATCTTACGAATGAGCTTTATTACAGCAACTATCGTGAACCTCAATGGGATTGGGAGAACACGTTAACCTACGACCGTATATTCGGTAAGCACACCATGGGACTCATGGCTTCAACCACAGCATCACAGTACAGTTATAGATTTAATGACGCAACGATGCGTGGATTTGAAAACGAGATAAATTCAATGATGTATTTTGCGAATGGAACACAGGTCATCAATCCTAACGATAAATATTATAAAGACCGTAATGTGTCTTACGTTGCACGTGGTGCCTATAGCTTTGCCGACCGATATTTCGTAACAGCTTCATTGAGACGGGACTATGCGAGCCGTCTTCCTAAGGGCAAGAAATATGGAGATTTCCCCTCAGTAACCGCTGCATGGAAGCTCACTTCAGAGCCATGGTTCAAGAAAAACAGTATACTGAATGTGCTGAAACTGCGTGCAAGCTGGGGTAAGATAGGCAACTTGGGGTCTATCGGCTATGGTTATGGCGTTGCAACACTGTCGACACGTTATCCGAACGACTCTCCCGATGTGGGCAGTCAGATAGGAATTGACAACCGCATCATGGCAGGTGTCTATCTTGCCAATGCCTTTAACCGCAACCTTACCTGGGAAACTTCGGAGCAGACAGACTTTGGTGTTGATGCCGTTCTCTTCAATAATCATCTTCATCTGAGTATAGACTACTTCAATAAGAACACGAGAAACCTCATTAAAACGCAGGATGTGAACTGGCCAACGACTATCGGTATATCGGCTCCGCTTATCAATGACGGCGAAGTAAACAACCGTGGCGTTGAGATTTCAGCCATGTGGAAAGATAAAATCGGCAGGAACGTCAGCTACTATGTAGGCGGTAATATTGCAACACTCCGCAACCGACTCACGAATATCGGTGCAGCCAACCCTGACGGAAGTAAACCTGTGTGGACATATGAAAGAACTTACCGTTATAAAGACCTCACGCCATATCGCAGTGCAGAGGGAAAGCCACTCTATTCTTATTATCTGCTTCGCACGGATGGTGTTTTCAAGACAGATGAAGAGGCTGCAGCTTACGTCAATGCCAATGGGAAGCGCCTGCAACCTAAAGCCAAGGCCGGCGACTTGAAGTTTGTTGATGTAGACAATGACGGCGAGATTGGTGAGGGAGACTATGAGTTCCGTGGTAACGCTATGCCGAAGTTGACCTACGCTTTCAGTGCAGGCTTCAGCTATAAGAAGTTCTCTTTCGATTTCATGCTGCAGGGTTCATACGGTGCAAAGCTCTTTAACGCCTATAAATATACTACACTCAATGAAGCCGTGGGAAGTTTCAACCGTTCTGATAAAATTCTTCAGGCGCTTGATGGGCCTACTTATGCTGTACCACGGATATCCATGACGGACGATAACGACAACTTCGGACGCATCTCAGACTGGTATCTTGAGAGTGGTTCCTATCTTCGGATGAAGAATATTTCCATCAGTTATTCATTTACAGACCTACTTAGAAAGATAGCCTTCTTCAACAGTCGACAGAGCACACTCGACCTTACACTGAGTTGTGATAACCTTTTCACAATCACTCCTTATACGGGCATTGATCCCGAAGTGGGCAGTGTCGGCTTCGACTGTGGACAGTATCCTGTTTCGAGGACTGTATCTTTAGCTGTTAAAATAAAATTCTAAAACTTCAAAAATCGAACTATTATGAAGATGAACAATATATGCTTAGCCGTTCTTTTGGTTGCGGGAATCCTCACATCCTGCACCGGTGATTGGTTGGACACAGTGAAAGAAGGTACTCCCAATGAAGGAAACTTCTGGAAAAATGACGCTGATTACATCAAGGCTGTCACCACTTTGTATGATTGTTACAGCTATGAAGAGACTTGGGGACGTGATTTATACTATGAACAAGGCGGTGCTGACGACATTGTTTACGGCAGAAGCCGTGGTAACAGCCAGATGAATCTTGCAAAACTGAAGATGGATGGCTCATCGGAAGGCTCTATCAAATGGGTCTACAACCAAATGTATGAGACGATGTCGGCAGCTAACAACGTTATCTATCATGCGCTTCTTATCCCTGAAGCACAACGAAGTGCCATTCAAAAGCGTTCTTTGGGCGAAGCTTATTTTATGAGAGCTTTCACTCATTACATGATTGCTTATCGCTATGGACGGCCTGACAATGGCGTACCGTTCGTCAAATATGAAGACTTTACAGACTATGGAAAGCAGGTGAATGATGTTCCAACCCAGCAAGTAACCGTCATGGACAACTACCGACTGATTGTTGAAGACTTTCAGAAGGCGGCTGACAATCTTGACTGGTTCAAGAACTATTCGACCGACAACTATGGAAGAGCCACGAAAGATGCGGCATTGGGTTACATGGTAAAAACCTATGCTTACTGGGCACAGCATGACAAGAGCCTGTGGGCAAAGATACCTTCCATAGTCGATAAAATCCAGAATGAAGGAGAACGCGGTCTGCTTGACAGTTATGCTGATGTCTTCAAAGCTGAAAATGAATGGAGTAAGGAGTATATCTGGTCTATCAATTCTAAAGGAAGTAATTATGCCGGCAGTATCTTCCCTGGCATTTCTCTTGAGAACAAAGGGTGGGGAGTGTTCAACGGTTGGGGCTACATGAAGCCTACATTGGAACTTTATGCAGAGTACAACAATCTGGATCAGCGCCGTGATGCTACCTTATTACAATATGGTGACCCCTTCAAATATTTCGGAGAGAACTGGAAATGGTACTCAAGTTCTGACATAGAAGTAGGCTTCGCCTTTAAGAAATACATGGATCCCTTCTCTTATGGGAAGATATTGCGTGATGCCAATGGAAAGATTACAGGTTATGAGAACACTCACATCTCAACGAATGGAGACCGACCTACTACTGATCTCAATGTTCCGTTGATGCGTTTTTCAGAATTACTGCTGTTCAAGGCCGAGGCTTTGATTATGCAGGGACAGAATGCTGCAGCCGCAGAACCACTCAATCGGATTGCAATGCGTGCCCATGAAGGAGTTACCTATACCGCTCCCACAATGATGAACCTCATGCACGAACGCCGTTGTGAACTTGCTTTTGAGTGGACTGATAGATTGATGGACCTCAAACGATGGGCTGCCGGAGGTAATGCAGACTGGAATATTGATGCACTTGCGAAGATTAAAGGTGCAAAGCACGGTATCAAACATGTTGACCGCACAAATCCCAACTCCCCTGTTGATATGGTTAATGGCAAGACTCTCACCATAAACGGGAAGACCTATCAAGGCGTTATCGTTATCGGTGCGGGGCAAGGTGATGCCAAGGAGTATGAACCTGGCGGCACTTACAGCGTTTTGCCTTATGAAATCAATCAGGTAATCAAATCGAACGGCAAGCTGAAACAGAACAAGGGGTATGCTTCTGACTTCTGATTGAGCAAGGAAAATGTTTCTGGAAATAAAGGAATGAGAACAAATATGCAGAGGATAATGTGTCAAAACATGTCCTCTGCATACGCAAGTTTCCTATCCAGGGAGAACTGCTTCTAACGTTTTATAATTCAGACAGTTAAATATAATGACTCAAATTCCAATGTGATATGCCTCACTTCATGGCGTGAAATGACTTGAGTTACAGCATAATATGACTTGAGTTATAGCATGATTTGACTCAAATCATAATGTGTTGCAAATCAGATGGTTATAAGATATGTCTAAGAACGTCTATAAATTACAATCAATGATGCTCAGAAAAGGCTTTATTTTGGCTGCAATTCTGTTTCATACTTTATTTGTATATGCCCAAAGTGGCGCACTCCAAACCTTTACTTTAGATCGCCCTTACCCTGTAGAAAGGCTTCAGCCACCCAAGGGAAAGAAGGTAAGGAATGTCATCCTCATGATTGGTGACGGCATGAGTCTCATGCACATTCAGGCTGCATGGACGGTCAATCACGGGCATCTGTGGCTTGAGAACGCTCAGGCAACAGGTCTTTCCATGACTCCGGCGACCAATCGGCTTATCACTGACTCCGGTTCTGGTGGCACTTCATTGGCAACAGGCTACAAAACTGCTCATCATGCCGTAGGTGTAGACCCTGCAGGGAAACCGCTCAAATCACTCGTTGACTATGCAAAAGAAGCCGGGAAGAGTGCAGGTATAGCCGTTACTTGCCGCTTATGGGATGCCACTCCCTGTGATTTTATCAGTCATAATCTCGACAGAGATAAGGAACAAGACCTTGTTGCAGAGATGATAAACAGTCCGGTAGACTTCGTCTTTGGCGGTGGAGCAAAGTATTTTGAGAAGCGAGATGACAACAGAAATCTTTTCAAAGAGCTGCAAAGAAAAGGCTATCATGTCTCACGTTCATTTGAAGATCTGCAGCAGAATGTCAAAAGTGGAAAAGTCTATTGTGTGCCCTTTGACGTTGATACGCCACTCCCTGATGAGCGAGGCGACCTTCTTGCACGTGCTTCTCTCAAAGGAATCAGTCTGTTAAATCAGAATAAAAAGGGCTTCTTCATGATGATAGAAGGGTCACAGTTAGATGATTACGGTCATTTTAATCAGCTTGATATGCTGATGAAAGAAACCTTAGACTTCGACCAAACCATTGGAAAAATCATGCAATGGGCAGCAAAAGATGGCGAAACACTCATCGTTATCACTGCTGATCATGAAACAGGAGGGCTGACAGTGCATGGGGGAGACTTGAAAACTGGTACTGTTATTGCACATTTCTCAACAAAAGAGCACACGGGAACCATTGTCCCCATATATGCTTTTGGCCCTGGCTCAGAACAGTTCACAGGCTTCATGGACAATACAGAAGTATTCTGGAAAATCAAGAAACTACTGAAAATATAACCCTCAAACCGAAAAGATGCAAAGGAAAATCCTCAGTTTTATCAGTTCTTTCATCGTTATCACCGCGGCAGGACAAAATCTTATCCCGTCTGGTTCGCCGTTATACAAGCTGCCATATAAAAACACTTATGTCATGGAAACGCTTGTTGCAGAGAATTCTTTCCGAACGACTAAGCAGGTAAAGCATAAGCCCGGCACTTTCGAACAGGCTAAAAAGCTACTTCCTGTGCCTTATTGGGAAGGGCACTCTGCAGAGATTGACATGTATTGGAAGGCCTGGCAGCTGGGCATCAAGAATATCTGTCAGCCACTTGACGACTCTGGTTTCGTTACAAGTTACATCGCCCCGGCTTACAACGGCAATATCTTTATGTGGGATGATGCCTTTATCACGATGTTCTGTCGCTATGGACGCAACTTCTTTCCCTTTCAGAATACGCTCGATAACTTTTATGCCAAGCAGCATCCCGACGGCTTTATATGCAGAGAAATACGTGCAGATGGGAGCGACTGCTTTGGCCGTTACGACCCGACAAGCACAGGGCCGAACCTGCTTCCATGGTCGGAGTGGCTTTATTACACTCAGTTCGGAGATGACTCACGCCTTAATAAGGTCTTTCCCGTACTTGCAGCCTATTACAAATGGCTGAAATTGAACCGTACTTGGCGTAATGGCACCTACTGGAGCAGTGGTTGGGGAACGGGAATGGACAACATGCCACGTGTCCCCGAGGGCTATAACACCATCTACAGTAACGGGCATATGATATGGCTCGATGCCTGCCTGCAACAGATTATGGTAGCAAAGATACTTCTGAAAATGGGATTCTACTTGGAGCGTTGGCAGGAAATCGAAGAATTTGAAGATGATATCAGAAATCTTTCCGACTATATCAATAAGCATATGTGGAGCGAAAAGGATGGTTTTCTCTATGATCAGTTTGCCAATGACAGCCTCAGTTCCACGCAAGGTATCTATGCTTATTGGGCATTGCACACTGATGTGCTTCCCAAAGACAGGCTCGACAAACTCGTAAGTCACCTCTCGGACACTGCCAAGTTCAACCGCCCTCACCGTGTTCCATCACTCTCTTACGATCATCCAAAATATAAAAGTAACGGCCGTTACTGGGTTGGGGGAGTATGGCCCGGTACGAATTATATGGTCATTTCCGGACTTGTGAACAAAGGTTATCGTCAATTGGCATGGGATATTGCAATGAACCATTACAATAATGTATTGGAAGTGTTCCGAAAAACAGGTACTTTCTGGGAATACTATGCCCCTGAAGATGCTGCTCCTGGCTTTATGGCGCGCAAGGATTTCGTGGGTTGGACTGGGCTTCCTCCTATTGCTGAATTGATAGAATATATCTTTGGCATTCGTGCAAACGTAGAAGACAGCAGGCTTACCATTGACGTTAATCTGACCGATGCCTATGGAGTCTGCCGTTATCCCTTTGGTCAGAGTGGCCTGATAGATATCAAGGTGGCAAAGAGAACATCGAAAGATGAGAAGCCAAAAGTAACGGTTAAGACCAATACGCCTATGGAAATTACGCTCATGTGGGGTGACAGACTGCAGACCACTCATGTCAAGGCGGGAACGCATACGCTGTAAGAAAGCAACTGAAATCATCTTTTGGGTGCTTCACGGTTATAATTCAACAATACAATACTATCAATACGCTAAAAAAGAAACAATGAAAAAGAAAATCATCTGTCTGCTGTTGGCAGTCTTATGCGGTCTTCCTGTATTGGGAAAATGGAAAGCCAACCATGTCATTCTCATCGGACTTGACGGTTGGGGTGCCTACAGTGTGCCTAAGGCAACAAACATTCCAAACCTTCAGAGCCTGATGCGAGGGGGATGTTACACGTTGAAAAAACGCAGTGTGCTGCCTTCGGAGTCTGCCGTAAACTGGTACACGATGTTCTGTGGTGCCACCCCCGAAATGCACGGATACACCAACTGGAACTCCCGCGTACCCGAAATTCCGTCTATGGTGCTGAATGAACACGGGGTTTTCCCTACTGTTTTCTATGAATTGCACCGCCAATATCCCAAGGCCGTCATCGGTTGTCTTGCCGAGTGGGACGGCATACGCTATCTTGTTGATACGCTTTCTGTGAATTATGAAGCCGTAGCCTCCAACTATGAAAAAGACAGTGAGCAGCTCTGCCGCATGTCAGAAGCGTATATCAAGGCACAGAAACCTAATCTGCTGGCTGTCATCTTCGACCAGATTGACCATACAGGGCATGCCATCGGCCACGATACACCGGCCTATTATAAAACGCTGAGCCGTGTAGATGGGTATATCGGGAGAATTATTCAGGCGCTGAAAGATGCCGGTATATATGATGACTCCATTATCATCGTCACGTCCGACCATGGCGGAATAGGGAAGAAACACGGCGGGAAATTGCTGGTGGAACTCGAAATCCCCTTCATCATCTTTGGTAAAGACATCAAGAATACGGGGGAATTCAAGGAGACGATGATGCAGTTTGACACGGCTGCAACGATAGCTGATATCTTCTCACTGAAGATGCCACAGTGTTGGCGGGGCCAGTCTATGAAGCAAGTGTTCAAGAAGTGAAATGACATCAAGGCACGGTATCTTAAAAACAATAAGTCAGGAAAATAAAATGAAAAGGACTACAGTATTTATTATAGCACTATTATTCACATGCACGCTCATGGCGCAACCTTTATATGTAGGCTCATATAACATCCGTTATAATGTATCTGATGATATCGCTGAGGGAAATTCCTGGAAAGAACGATGCCCGCATCTTTGTGATTTCATTAATTTCGAACAGCCTGTTATCTTCGGTGCGCAGGAAGTGTTGGCTGATCAACTCCATGATCTTCTGCAGGGCTTGGATAATTATGGGTATATTGGTGTTGGTCGGGAGGATGGCAAGGAAGCCGGAGAATATGCGGCAATCTTTTATAAGAAAGACCTTCTGAAGCTGTTGGACAGTGGTTATTTCTGGCTCTCTGAAACTCCGGAGAAGCCGTCAACAGGCTGGGATGCTGCGTGTATCCGTATTTGTACGTGGGGGAAATTCCAAGACAAGGCTTCGAAAAAGACGTTTTATTTCTTCAACACGCATATGGATCATGTCGGAGCCGTGGCACGGAGAGAAAGTGCCCGCCTTATCATTCAGCGCATGAAAGAACTCACAGGAGGGAAATACACCATACTTACCGGTGACTTCAATGCCAATCAGACCGATGAAAGCTATAAGATGTTTTCAGAGTCAGGCTTTCTGCGCGACTGCTATGTCAATGCACATCAGCGTATGGCGCCCGCCGGGACTTGGAATGATTATATGCAGGACTATCCGGGTATGGCACGCATAGATCACATCTTCGTCACCAAAGATTTTGATATAAATCACTATGGTATCTTTACAAACAGCTATTGGTTGGGTAAGACACGACGTAATATCTCTGACCATTATCCGGTTATGGTAAAACTTCAGATGAATTAGGGCACGCTTCACAATGTATATAAATCATTCGTAAAACATGAAGCGGGGTTTAAGAATCTGTTTAAGTTTCGATAGGCGGCGGAGGCAAAAAACTGAAAGAAAGGATCGTCCGAGACCTCGGATGAGTAGAAAATTGGAAAAAATGGCTTTCCGAGACCTCGGATGAGTCGAAAACGGGAAAAAATGGCTTTCCGAGGCCTCGGATGAGTGGAAAACTGCAAAAAATGGCTTTCCGAGGCCTCGGATGAGTCGAAAATTGAAAAAAATGTGTTTCCAACCCCTCGGAGAGCCAAAAAATGCAGAAAAACGCTCATCGTCGGTCGACGAAACGCGAAAAACGCTGAAAAATGCTCGTCGTCGGTCGACGAAATGCAGAAAATGCAGAAAAATGCTTGTCGTCGGCCAACGAAACGCAGAAAACGCTGAAAAATGCTCGTCGTCGGCCGACGAAATGCAGAAAACGCGAAAAACCGCGTTTCGTAGGGGTACAATCAATAAAAAACGGCAAAAACAGCGTTTCCGCCACGGCTGAAAGCGAAAAAATGGAGAAAATCGACTTTCGGCTGCGGCCGAAGAGTAAAAAACAACAAAAACAGCGTTTCGGCCGCGGCCGAAAGCTTAAAAATGAAAAAAATGCGTTTCGGCCATGGCCGAAAAACGAGAAACGGCAAAAACTGCATTTCGGCCACGGCCGAAGCTGAAAAAATGCCTCAAAAACGGTTTTCCAATCCCTTGGAAATGGGGAAAAAGCTTCAAAAACGGTTTTCCAACCCCTTGGAAGCAGAAAAGCAGATGCTTCAACTGAATTCACATGAATAAAATAACGAAACCATAAACACAATGAGAGTATCATCATTTATTTTGACCTGTTTAGTAGTAATGTCTACACCGCCTGCTTTCAGTCAGGTGGCACAACGTTACACGGACACCGTGGCTGAAAATGCCACGACATTCATCAGTAAGCGTCCTCCAATCCATGAGCGACTCTTTAAGTCGGAGGCCATAGACAAGGAGATAAAGCGGGTGAAGAAGATTTTGAAAGACAATCCTCGCTTGGCCTGGATGTTTGGGAACTGCTTTCCGAATACCCTTGAGACAACAGTCCACTATCGCGTGAAAGACGGCGAAGACGACACCTTTGTCTACACGGGCGATATTGCTGCAATGTGGCAGCGCGACTCCGGTGCCCAGGTATGGCCGTATGTCCGATTTGTCAATGGCGACCTTCAGCTGAAACGGATGATCAGGGGTGTCATCCTCCGAGAATTTAAGAATACGAATATTGACCGTTATGCCAATGCTTTCAATGATGGCCCAACAGGTGGAGAATGGCAGAGTGACGGGACCGACATGAAGCCCGAGATACATGAACGCAAATACGAAATAGACAGCGAATGCTATCCTATACGCTTGGCTTATCAATATTGGAAGGTGTCAGGTGATGCTACTGTTTTCGGGAATGAGTGGCTGAATGCAATCAGAAACACGCTGCTTACTTTCCGCGAGCAACAGCGTAAGAATGGGCTTGGCCCCTACCGCTTCCTGCGTGTCACTGACCGTGCCTACGACACCGTAGGTTGGGGCGGCTATGGCTCGCCTGTGAAACCATGCGGACTGATTGTTTCTGTGTTTCGTCCGTCGGACGACGCCACAATCTTTCCGTTTCTCATCCCCGCCAACTTCATGGCTGTGACCACTCTGCGCAAGGCGGCAGAGATACTCACTGCTGTCAACCGCGAAGCCGATCTTGCCAAGCAGTGTAACGACTTGGCCGACGAAGTGGAACAGGCTTTAAAGAAGTATGCCGTCTACAATCATCCGAAATATGGAAATATCTATGCGCTTGAAGTGGATGGCTTTGGAAATCATCTCCTTGCTGACGATGCCAATGTTCCTTCGTTGCTTGGTATGGGCTATTTAGGAGATGTGTCGCTTGACGATCCCACATATCAGAACACACTGCGTTTCGTTTGGAGTGAAGACAATCCTTGGTTCTTCCGCGGTAAGGTTGGCGAGGGCATCGGAGGCCCGCATATCGGTTTGAACATGGCTTGGCCAATGAGTATCATGATGAAACTGTTTATCTCTAAGGATGATAAGGAAATAGCCAAGTACATGACGATGCTTATGCATACTGATGCGGGTACCGGATTCATGCACGAGAGCTTCGATGTAAACGACTCTGACCATTACACTCGTCCGTGGTTTGCATGGCAGAATGGACTTTTTGCCGAACTTGTCATGAAGCTTATCGACGAGGGAAAGGCTCCGCTTCTCAACAGCCTGAAGTGAAAACATATAGGGATTAATTCGTCAGAACATGGCCAACAGCAGTGTTTGTCGGTCATGTTATAGCATTGTTCAACGATCAATATTTACTACACACTTATGAGAAACCTGTACGAGCGGCTTGTGTTGTCTGTCATCCTGATGTATACAGCACAGATATTGTCAGCCGTGGAAGAGAACGACTACGCCTCATTCGTCAACCCCTTAGTAGGCTCACAGTCATCGTTTCAGCTGTCTGCCGGCAACACCTATCCTGCCATAGCAATGCCGTGGGGCATGAATTTCTGGACTCCGCAGACCGGAAAGAATGGTGATGGCTGGCAATATGTTTACACTTCGCATAAGATTCGCGGACTGAAACAGACGCATCAACCGAGTCCGTGGATAAACGATTATGGGGTGTTTTCACTCATGCCAGAGGTTGGTCAGCCGGTCTTTGACGAGGAGCAGCGAGCCTCGTGGTTCTCGCATATGTCGGAGATTGTGAAGCCTTATTATTATAAGGTGTATCTTGCCGACTATGACATCAGGGCAGAGATGACGCCGACAGAGCGTGCTTGCATGATACGGTTGACTTTTCCGAAGACCGACAGTGCCAGCGTGGTCATAGATGCTTTTGATGATGTTTCTGAAGTAAAGGTAATCTCGGAGCATAACATGGTTGTGGGTTACTCTACGAAGAACAGCGGTGGGGTGCCGAAGAACTTCCGTAATTATTTTATCATTAAGTTTGATCATCCCATAGCTTATGCTCTTGATAGTGAAGGTAATGCTTTGCCCTCTGCCACCAAGTGCAAGCGCGGTTGCATCGTAGGCTTCAAGACATCACGCCGAGGTGAGCCTGTGATTGCACGCGTGGCATCATCGTTCATCAGCTCTGCGCAGGCGCAATTAAACTTAAAGGAACTTGAAACTGCAGGGAATTCCATGGAGAACATCATGGAGCGTGGGCGCAACTCCTGGAATGCGGCACTCGGACGCATAGAGATTGGCGATGACAACATCGACAACAAGCGTACCTTCTACTCTTGTCTCTATCGCTGCCTGCTGTTTCCACGTATGCTTTGGGAGAGGGATTCGGATGGCAATGTGATACACTACAGCCCCTATAATGGGAAAGTTCTGCCCGGATATATGTACACCGACACTGGTTTCTGGGATACATTCCGTGCCCTTTTCCCATTGCTGAACATGCTCTGTCCTGATGTAAACATGCGCATACAAGAAGCACTTGCCAATGTTTATCGTGAGTCTGGCTTCCTACCCGAATGGCAGTCACCGGGTCATCGCGATTGCATGGTAGGCAATAACTCCGCATCTGTCGTTGCAGACGCATGGCTTTCAGGGGTCAAGACCAAGGATGCCGAGACGCTGTGGAAGGCTGTTGTGCATGGCACTGCGGCTGTACATCCGAGCATTGGCTCTACAGGCAGGAGGGGATTTGAATATTATAACAAGTTAGGCTATGTGCCCTATGATGTGAATATCAATGAGAATGTGGCCCGTACGCTTGAATATGCCTATGATGATTGGTGCATCTACCGGCTTGGCAAGGCTATGGGGAAGTCGAAGAAAGCATTGGAACCTTTCAAAAAGCGGGCGATGAATTATCGTAATGTCTTTGATCCGACGGTAAAGATGATGCGTGGCAGACTGAAGAATGGACTGTTTCAGTCGCCTTTCTCACCTTATAAATGGGGGGATGCTTTCACTGAAGGCAACTCATGGCATTGGACATGGTGTGTGTTCCACGACCCCAATGGACTCATAAACCTTATGGGAGGCAGGGAGATGTTCAATCGGATGATGGACTCTGTGTTTGTAGTCCCACCCATATTTGACGACAGTTACTACGGACAAGTAATCCACGAAATACGTGAAATGCAGGTCATGGACATGGGGAACTATGCGCATGGCAACCAGCCTATACAGCACATGCCTTACCTCTACGATTGGTCTGGACAGCCATGGAAGGCACAGTGGCATATACGCGACATCATGGACAGACTCTATAACGCCAATCCTGACGGCTATTGTGGCGATGAAGACAATGGTCAGACCTCTGCATGGTTTGTCTTTTCGGCCTTGGGTTTCTATCCTGTATGCCCGGGAAGCGGCGAGTATGCCATTGGCACGCCCTATTTCAAGCATGTGGTTTTGCACATGCCAGAGGGAAAAACGGTAACGATTGATGCTCCGAAGTGTTCTGAAGTCAACCGATATATAGATGCGATGACTGTAAACGGGCTCTCTTGGAATGTGAACTATCTGAAGCTTAGCGACCTTAAGAAGGGGGGGAAGATAGTATTCAATATGTCGTCACAGCCGAATACTTCGCGTGGTATCAGAGCCGAAGCAGCGCCATATTCCATGAGTGCTCTCAATGTGAACAAGTAGTAAGACAAGATGAGCACGCATGATGAAATGCCAAACAGAGTAGGTTGTCTTTCCATGAAATAGCCTATAAAGACTGATTGTCAAAGGGAAAGAGCGTGCCGGATAGGAGTTCCCTTTCATATGTTTTAAGAGAGAGGTTGTCATTTGCGTCAGATTACCGTGTAATATGACTCAAGTTGTGCGGTGTTTTGACGCAGATTGCGACGTAATCTGACGCAAGTCACAACGCATAGTGACGCAAATTGCACGGCGAAGTCTGCGAAACGATGAAATCATGCCTGTTGTGTTGCTTTCCTGTCCTTAGGAAACAGCGCTTGAAAATATAGGAAACAAAGGCGATAAACATTGCAGGAAGAGGGAAGTTCAGAGCAGAGATGCCATAGAAAACAGGATTGCTGACACCTGTATTCTGCTCACTATACATGATGAAAAAGAAGTACCAGAGACAGGCTCTGATACTTCTTTTGGTTTTATTATGGGTTAATGCGCTATTGGGCAGTAACCATCTGATAGTAGTCTTGTGTGTTGGCCCAGAAGAGTTTGGTATAGAAACCGGTCGACTCTTTATAATTCTTGGTAATGGCTGCTTGCACATTGTCGGCATTGTAGGTGAGTTCATCGCTTGGATAAGGCAGTCGATGAGCTGGCTTGGGATAGCTGCTGACCTGTGCATCTGTAGCGAAAGTCACTTTTGGATAACCTGTCCGGCGCACTACATTCCATGCTTCCAATTCGTTCATAAAACTGAAGTTAAGCCATAGTTGGGTTGCAACGACCTGCTCGGTTCCGTCCCATATCTGCGTGGCATAGGCCTGGGCTTGGGCTTCTGTGGGCAACTTTGTCTTTCGTTTGCCTGCGTAGCTGTCATTGAAGTATGTGTTGTCAATAGCCTTATAGAGCGTGCTGTTAGTCTTCAATTCCTTGTAGTATGCGAATGATTGTACTACGCCTTTGATGAAATAGTCTTTGGCTTTTGCAGCATTGGCAGTAACACCATATCCTTTGAGATAACACTCGGCAATGCTCAGACTCACTTCGGAGGCGTTGAGCCAGCATGCCGGAAGCCGTTCGTTGCCTTGATAGTTTGCCCAACCTTGAACGGCCTGTGAATCGATAACACAGTAGTAGTTGGCACTCTTGATGCCTTTACTTTGATAGACTTTGATGCTGTCGCTCTCTAAATTGGATATGTCGGTGTTGCTCTTGTTCACGTCGTAAGCCACGTATCTGCCACTTGGATTAGGATCGTAAACGAGGGGCAGGCGCGGGTCGGAGTTGGCATTTGGATAGCCTGTAGACGGAACGTGCATGGCATCAAGCATGGCTTGAGAACCCGAGCTGTAGGGCGAACTGTTGAGAGCTTGCGATACTGACTTTCCATAATTGAAGTCGTCGGTCTGTGTGTCGGCAGCAACACCTTGGTTTTTAGTGTTGTCATCAATCAGAGGATAGGTTGAGGGATTTTCCAGAATCTCCTTGATGGCAGCCTTTGCAACCGTGACACATTCGCCATTGGTAGCCAAGTGGAGGGCGATGCGCAGTCGGAGTGAGTTGACATAACGCTGCCATATGTCGGTGTTTCCATTGGCAAGCGTGAAGTCTTGACGCTTTAAGTTGGCAACGCCATTGGCATTCAGATTGCCCGCAGCAAAGTAGTCGCCGACTTCTTTCAAGTCAATAAGGATCTGTTTATAGGTGTCGACATCGCTGTCATACACGTCTTTCTTCTTTGCATCTGCATAGTCGCTTGATTTCCAGATTGTGGAAGCACCCTTGTAAGGAACGTCTCCCCAGATGGATAGTACTTCGTGGAGCTGTGCCTGCATGACAGTGCGTCCCAACAAAAGGAATATCTTGTTGGAAGGTTGTTCGGTTTCGTTTAGCTTGTTATAGTTATCTTCCAACAGGCGATATTGTGTGAGCATGTCATAGAAATCCTGCCAGCGTGTGTTGAAATATCCTTCACCTGCTCCTCTGAAACGCCCGCGGTTATTGGCATTCCCGATAACTCCTGAGTAGAAGCCTGAGGTTGTAGACTGAACATAGTAGCGATAATACACGGGGTTCATCCATTTGTTGCCTTTGTAGAGCACTGCCGTGAACACTTGCGGCACGCCTACAGTTGAAGTCTTGGACGGGTCTTCGTATTTGGCATCGAAAGACGAGTCGCTGCACGATGTCGTTGACAAGAGTGCAAGCCCTGTTAAGGCTAAAGCTATTATCTTTTTCATAGTGTTTCTTATTTAATTTTATACATGTTAGAAGTTTGCACGGAGTGTGAGTCCGAACGAGCGTGAGGTAGCTGTTGTGCCGCCAATCTGTGCCTGATAGATCCAGCTTGTTCCATCGGTAGCTTCTGCGTCGAAGAGCTTGAGACTGCGATAGATGTAGAATGGATTGCGTACATAAGCTGACACCGTGAGGGTGTTACAGTGGAACTTCTTCGTAATCAATTTGGGAAGAGTATAGGCAAGTGTAATCTCGCGGCATTTCACATAGCTGTTCTTCTGAATGGCATCGGCATAGCTTTGTGTTGCACCTGTACCCCATCCGTATTGGTTGTCATTGACTTCGAATTGGGTAACGATGATGTCATTCGGTGTGCCATCTTCTTTCACACCTTTCTGAATAAGACCGTTGTCCCATACGAGGTGACCGTTGATTTTGGTTTCTCCGCGTTTGTAATTGGGTATATCCGCAGGATTAACCCTGTGGAGAGAGCCTTTGTCACTGGCTTTATCGGTGTCGCTGTAATAGTAAATACCACCTGTTGCAGCATTGCGCACGCCCACAGCATCTTTAATATTACCGGCATCCATCATGTATTGCCATGGCAAGTTGAGTACATCTCCTCCGATACGGAAGTCGAAGTTGAAGGTCAGTGCGAAGTTCTTGTAGTTCAGCATTCCACCGAAACCACCAGTAGCTTTAGGCATGGCATTGCCCACTTTGTGGCGAGTAGAGGTGTCGGTCATGTAGAGACCGTTGCTGCCAACAATGCGATTACCTTTGTCGTCGGTCTTATAGGTGTAGGCATACCAGTCGCCCATGGATTCGCCGACATGCGACTCTAAGCTTGCTGCGCCATTATCGACTGTCATATGAGAAAGTACATCCAAGCCATCGGCCAGTTTCTTGACCTTGTTTTTGTTGAAAGCGATGTTGAAGTTCAGGTTGAGTCGCCAGTCCTTTGTTAGGATTGGAGTGCCATAGAGACTGGCTTCAAGACCGCTGTTGGTTAGCTCTCCAACGTTCATCAGCATACTTTTTGCACCCATTGAAGATGCAGAAGTCGTGGTGAGGATTTGATCTTTGATGTCATTATAGTAGTAGCTGAGTTCCATTCCGAGTCGGTTGTTGAACCATTTGTTCTCAATACCGATTTCATATTCATACTTGCGCTCGGGCTTAATGTTCTCATTACCAATGTCGGTTGGTACATAATTATAGGTATAAGTAGTGGAACGGGTGATGCTACCTTGGTTATAAGCCATGTTTGCACGATAGATAGAGGGGGAGTTTCCTACAACACCGTATGACAAGCGCAGCTTTCCATAGTCCCACCATGTAGGTCTTTTCTCCTTCATTAGTTCTGTATAGATGACACTACCGCTGAAAGAAGGATAATAGAATGTATTGTTTCCCTTCTTCAGTGTAGAGGTCTTTTCCTGGCGAGTGGTTCCTTCGAGGTAGAGCCAGCTGTCATAACCATAGCTTGCTGTAAGGAAAAGACCGGTTCTGAGTTGGTCTTCTTTCACCATGTTAGCACTCTTTGTGCCGACAGAAGCATTCAGGTGGAACCAGTTCTCCTGTGTAAGTCCTTGGTTGGTATTGACACTTGAGAAATAATAGTCTTCGCGACGACCTGTCCAACCGGCACTGGCTGTGATATTATGTTTTTGATTAAAAGTCTTGTCATAGGTCAGCATGATATCTCCATAATAAATGCGATAACGGCTGTTTGACAGTCCATAATAGTCACTGTATTGTCCGTTGGTTGAGAAAGTGTGTGAATTTTCGGTGTTGTATTTGTTTTCAATCTTCTCAATTGTCATGTCGGTTGCTACGCGTCCGCTAAGTGTTAGCCCATCGATAATCTTCCATGTGGGGTTGACAGCACCCATGAAGCGTTCATGGTTGACATATTCATTATTGCTGAACACTTTCCAGAAGTATTCACTGATCAATGAGGTTGAACCCATTGGAGAATACAGGAACGTTTCATCGGGAGTCATGGTATTGGGAGATCCACCGTTGATTTGCGCAACATTATTCATGTAACCGAGACTGGTGACAGTGTGATTGCGAATGTAGGCAATGTCGGTATATCCGCCAAACATACCTGAATAGTTGTTGGTCAGACGGCTAATGCGATAAGGACGGTTCTTGATTCGCTGTGGTTGATAACTTACAGAATAGTTCAACTTGATGTCGCGCGTAACGTCATATGCCCCGGCTAAGTTGAAATTATGACGGCTGTTCTCTGAATTATACTGCATGGAGCGCGTCTGATTATAAGTATAAGAGAAGCGCACATTATTGTGTTCAGTGCCGTTTGTGATAGCAATGTTATAATTCTGGTTGATACCTGTGCGGAAGATATCGGCCCACTGGTTATGGTTGATGGGGCTATATGGACGTGTGTTGCCATCGAAGTAGGTCACCGATTTACTGCCGTCATAGGCTGGGCCGTATGAATAGATGGTCGCACGTGGGGTCGTAATCGCGTTTCCTGAACGGTCTTTGTAAACTTTGCGGAAGCCTGTTGCAGCTTCTTCGCCGTCACCTAATGCCCAGTTGTCATAGCCGGGACCAAACTTCTTCTGTATATCCGGCATGTAGGCAACTTTGTCAAAACCAATGCTTGCATTGAAGTCAATGTGGGTACCAGTGCCTCTTGTAGCTGATTTCGTAGTGATCATAATCACACCGTTGGCCGCTTCAGAGCCATAGAGGGCTGATGCTGCCGCGCCTTTCAGGATAGAGATGTTCTCAATATCCTCCGGATTGATGTCAACCAAGCCATTGGCTGTGATACGTTGGCTTGTCCAATAGTCACTGTTGTTGGCGTTCCCATTATGGATTGGCACGCCATCTAATACCAATAATGGCTGTGTATTGCCGGTGATAGATGACAGGCCACGTACTGATACAGAGATTGCGGAGTTGCTTCCTGGTGCAGATTGAATTCTCACACCAGTGGCCTTACCATAGAGTCCGGATGCAATGCTTGCCGAACCTGTGCGGTTCAAATCTGCCGAACCAATGGAGCTGACAGCATAGCCCAACTTCTTGGCATCTTTCTTTATACCAAGTGCTGTGACCACTACCTCGTCTATGTTCTGGCTTCCTTCGTCTAAAACCACGTTAATGGTCTTTCTTCCTTTCACATCAATGGCTTTTGTTGAGAAACCAATGTAGCTGAATTCAAGCGTTGCTGTAGCAGAACATTTGATGGAGTAGTTGCCATCAACGTCGGAAACACCTCCGGAAGAGGTGCCAAGGATTTTCACTGTGGCGCCTGCAATAGGTTCGCCTGCCTGATCTTTGATACAGCCTTTCACCATAAAGTTCTGTGCATAGGTGATGACTGTAAACAATAGAAATAAAGCTACCAAAGCCGTTCTCTGAACGCTTTGATAAAGACATCTCGATTGCTTCATCTGAGTAATAGATTTAGATAAAAACATATTGTGCTTAGGTTTAAAGAGTTGTTTCTTGCTGAATATTATTATTTCTTTGTGTGTCGAGCGTGTAATCATTCCAGTTTTCCTTTGGAAGATTCCTTCGCTTACATGTTCAGTTGCAATGCAAAAGGCTCGGTCTTCATGCCTGTCGGCAGGGTAACGGTGACCTTCCCATCATGCGTTTTGATCATTTTGAGCCTTTTCTTTGTACCAAGGAGCATGACACTTTTGGGCGTATGCACTTGCCATGAGAGTGTCTTGGGTAAAGGCTCATGGTCTTGCAGTGCATAGACTGCATAGCGTTGTTGACCATTTTTACTGACTGTGAACCACAGTTTTCCCTCATTGTAATAGGGTGTTGTCACTGTGTTATAAATTGCTTGTCCATACCGTTGCAGCCACTGGCCAATGCTGTCCAAGCGACTGACGGCCTCGGGTTGAATGCGTCCTTCTGCTGTTGGGCCTACACCTAACACGAGATTTCCACCCTTTGCCACCACTTCTACGAGCGTATTGATGACTTTAGTCGATGTTTTCCATGCGGGATGCCTTACCCATCCCCAGTCATTCGATAGCGGGATACAGCTTTCCCAAGGGAAGTTGAGCTGCTTTTCAGGTATGGTTCGCTCGGGTGTCTGATAGTTTTCGTATGGCCCATGAATAGTGCGGTCGACGATAATCAGACCGGGTTGAAGTTCTCTTGCACGCGAGGCAATGCGTGGCATGTCTATGTCTTGCTGGTTTTTCTTGCATACCCATCCGCCATCAAGCCACAGAATGTCTATCTTGCCATAGTTGCTCAGCAGCTCTTCTGTTTGTGCATGGACAAATTTCTTAAACGCATTCCACCGCCAGGGCCATTGCTTGATGTCGTAGTTGACATTGCGTCCGTGCTTGATTGGATAGACATCCCACCAATAGTCCTGTGAGTGCCAGTCGGGTTTTGAATAGTATTCGCCAATCATGAAGCCTTTGTTGCGGAATGCTTGAAGCACATGGCGCAGTATATCGCGTTTAGGATTGTCACGAAATGCGTGTTGGGCAATGGTGAAATCGGTTTGTTTAGAGTCATACATGCAGAAACCATCATGATGCTTCGTGGTGAACAGCATGTATTTCATACCTGCATTCTTAAACGTTGAGGCCCATTGTTCAGGTTCAAATCGTGTGGGATTGAACTGCTTGCACAGCCCCCAATACCACTCTTTGTATTGTTGATAGGTCTTTGTCGTGTCACGCGAAATCCAATTCTCATCGCAGATAGACCATGATTCCACTATTCCCGGTACGGCATAAAGCCCCCAATGAATGAGCACACCAAACTTCAAGTCTTGCCATTGCTTGAGCTTTCTCACCACAAGTGGGTCGGTAGGCCATTCATAGCTTTGCGAGCGCTTGTACACATCGCCTTGTGCAGCGACTGTGGTTGAGGTGATGAGGACCATAATGCCCAATATTATTTTCTTGATGTTCATAATTGCTGACTGTTCGATAAGGGTATATTGCCTGTTTATTCTGTATTTATGGTACTTTTGAGCAAGATATTGTTCGAAGCACTTCCTATGCAGACTTCTGTCGGACGAGGTTCAATGGTAGGGTTCATATCTGCTCCGATAAACGTCAGATCTTCTGGGAGAATGTCGAATGCCACCTGTTTAGTCTCTCCCTTTGGTATGAAGATGCGTGCGAAGTGTTTCAATTGCAGTATCGGCTGAACTACAGATGCCACCTGATCGTGCATGTAGAGCTGTGCCACTTCCTCACCATCTCTATCGCCCGTATTGGTGACATCAAAGGTGACATGAAACCGATTGGCACCGTGTTTCTCTATTCTCAGGTTGTCATAATGGAATGTTGTGTAGCTTAGTCCGAAGCCAAAGGCATATAATGGCACAGCCTTCATCTCTACATAGTCGTGGGGAGCGGGCATACGCTTATTGTAATAGCAGGGCAACTGGCCTACATGAGCAGGCACGGAGATAGGCAGACGGCCCGCAGGGTTGATGTCACCAAAGAGTACATCGGCGATAGCTTGTCCGCCTTCCTGCCCTGGATAATAGGCCGTGAGCAGTGCATCGGCATGTTGAGCAGCCCAATTCTTCTGCAGCGGACGCCCTTCAATATAGACTACCACAAGTGGTTTGCCTGTTTGTTTCAAGGCAGCTAACAGTTCATTCTGCCGTCCCAATAACGACAATGTGGCGCGGTCATAGCCTTCTCCCGACTCCATGTCGCTCACTTGTTGGGCGTTCACTTCGGCTGCTCCTGTTGCTTGATAATTCGTTTTGAAATCTCTGGCACTCGAACCACCTACGACTGCTATCACAACATCGGCCCACCGTGCTGCGGCAACGGCTTCGGCGATAGTGCTGTTGGCAGTATCTCGGATGGCACATCCCTGCACATATTTAATCTGTTGCATAGAGATTTTAGACTGAATGCCCCTTAATACGGTCTTCACATTGCCCTCTTTTTGCGGTGCGGTGTAGTCTCCCAGCATGTTATAAGCATTGTCCGCGTTAGGGCCCACTAAGGCAATCTTGATGTTTCTCTTGAGAGGTAGGGTGTTGTTTTGGTTTTTCAACAGCGTAATGAGTTGCTGTGCAGCTTTCAATGCCACATCCTTGTCGACCGTGTTGTTGATATCTTGTGTTGCACGTACATTGACGAAAGGATGTTCGAAAAGCCCCATCTCAAACTTCATACGCAGTATTCGGGCACAGGCAGAGTCGATAACACATTCTTTTACCCACCCTTTCTCCACGGCTTCGGCCAACCGTTGATAGGCACGTCCGCCCAAGTCAACGTCTACTCCGGCTTTCAGTGCCATTGCACCTGCCTCGGTCAGTGTGTGCGCCACATGGTGCGTATGCCATAATCCGTCAATACTGTAGAGGTCTGAAATAACAAATCCGGTGAAATTCCAACGTTTGCGCAGAACGTCATTATAGAGCCATTCATTGGCTGTTGAGGGCATGCCATCCATCGAATTATAGGAAGTCATGACGGAAGTTGCCCCTGCTTCAATCGCTTTCTGAAATGGAAGGAAGAAGTTTTGGCATATATCTCGCAGTCCACCAATCGTCTGACAGCCGTTCTGTCCGCCTTCTGTCGTACCATAACCCACGAAGTGTTTCAATGTCGGGATTGTGGCATAAGGTTGTGAATGCTTTCCTCCTCCAAGGCCTTTCACCATTGCTGCCCCCATGCAGGCTGTCAGAACAGGGTCTTCCCCCATGCTCTCTTCCACGCGCGACCAACGCGGATCTCTTGTCAAATCGAGTACAGGGCCGAAACTGATGTGGGCTCCTTGCAACCTGATTTGGCGTGCTATACATTGCCCTGTCGCTTCGGCAAGGTCTGTATTCCATGTGGCAGCAAGCCCTAATCCTGTAGGGAGAACCGTTGTCCCGATAGCCATGTGCCCATGAGGAGCTTCTTCTGCAAAGAACAGAGGAATGCCTAAGCGCGTGTGTTCGATAGCATATTTCTGCAAAGTGTTGGCTGCTTGTGCTGCCAGATAGGGGGTAAGTCCGTTGGACAGACTCTTTTTTGTCCAGGGATCAGCGCGGAACGTAGCCCAAAGGATGCCGATGTTGCCTTCTGCAATGTCTTTCTTGAAGGTGTCAGAAGGATATACTTTGTTTTGCTGTAGCGTGTAGTAGTCCCATGCCAACAAGCATCTCAGCTGACCGATCTTCTCTTCAAGCGTCATGCGATTGAGGAGATCGGCCACACGTTCAGCGGTAGGTAACTTCGCATTTCGATAAGGATAGTCACCTTTTGCTTGGAGAGTCGGGCATAGACTGCAAGCAGAGAGCAGCAAAACTAAGGTCAGCAGTCGCTTTTTTATCGCGATGTTCATCGGCACTTTGATTTGTTCTTGAGATTTCCTTATGCAGATAACAAACTTTAAGAAGACCGTCTGCAGCGGCTCGACACATAGCCGTTGATGCCTTTTTGACAAGGCATTTCATCATATGGCAATGGGCATGACATTAAAAAAGATAATGGCATAGATAGATTATCGCTTTGTTCCATAGCTCATTTTATTGGCATTTAATAAGGTTCATGTCGTGTGCAGCGTTCGCTTCAAGATGCTTTCTATGTAGGTAGCTCTGTAGTATTCTTTTGCATGGTATTATGAACACTGCTTGTTCTGCACACAAGTATTTCGGCGATAAAGATAACAATAAGCAATGATAAAAACAAGGAAATTTTAAAATATTTTTGAAAAAGCAACATTTTCACAGGCAATTCGTCTGATTGGATGCTTATTCTTTGGTGGAAATATAGCTTAATACATTTCTTTATTATATTATAAAAACGAAATGAATAAAGCGATATGAAAAGGTATGTATTTCATTTTGAACGCTTAACTGATATGCAGGTTTCTACGCAATTGCCCTGTGATGTTGTGGCTCTCTTGTAAAGTTCCTTGTCAGTTTTTAACATTTTCAGGGACGACCAAATAGAAATGAAAAGACAATTTCGGCGCAGTTTTGAAGTGATTTCAGTGCTTGGATTTCCTCATTTCAGTCCTCTTGCCTTGCAATCTCAGTCACTTTACCTTGCTGTTTCATTCATTTTATGGTGTGTTTCAATGCAGATTGTGCGGTGATTTGACGCAGATTGCAGCGATTTTCAGCATGATTTGATGTTGTGTTTTCTGTGGAGTTTTGTAACGTTTTGATAGTCAGTATTTTGTAACTCGTTAAAAATCGGCGATGGTTTAGCATGAGGATGTCTTGCTTTTCAAATTTTCAAAGCTTACAACAGAATTTGTAAACAACTTTGAGAATTTGCAATTTATACATTCATATACGTATTTATGCAGAACCGTTGCATGGGTATAGTGAGCGTAAGCATAAGAAAGCAGGGGATACTTTCATGGTGCTTTTTACTTTATCCACAAGAAAAAACACTGCATCTATGAGAGATGCAGCGCTTCATCTGTTTATTCTTGTGGCTTATCTTGTCGTAGTATAGCGGTGTAACACTGAGCGCACACTTCCCTTTCCGGCATAGAGTTCTTTGACAAAGGCTTCAATCTGTTCGCCAAGACCAGCCTCATAGAGGTCTAAACCGAATATATCCTTGCGACTGTAGAACTCTTTCAGACAGCTGAAGTCTTGCTTTTTGCTGCCGATTTCAAGTGGGGCAACGATGCTTTGCAGTTCATCGAGCAGTGGATCGGGCGACGGAGTGAAAGGCTTTCCCACGTCGTCAATGCCTTTCAGATAGCGGGCATAGCCGGCCAAAGTCAAGGGGATAAGGATGAGATTATGCTTGTCTAAACCGTGCGCAATATACTTCTTTATGGTTTCCCCAAAGCGGATAGACAGCTTCTGTGACGTGTCAGAGGCGATGCGTTGTGGCGTGTCGGGCATGAACGGATTGGGTAAGCGCTTGTTGATGAAGGCACCAATGAACTCATAAGGATTGAGAACACCTGGGTCAACCACAACGGGCATGGCCTCGATATACCCTATTTTCTGCACCAAGGCACGGATGTCGGCGTCTGCAATCTCTGCAGAAATGAGCTCGTAGCCAAGCAGACAGCCGAAAATAGCCATGGCTGTATGCAATGGGTTCAGGCAAGTGGTGACTTTCATCGTTTCTACTTTATCCACGGTTTCGCGCGTTGTGTAGAGCACTCCGCCTAAATCGAGAGGCGGACGTCCGTTGGTATAGTGGTCTTCAACAACTAAATACTGCGTTTCTTCGGCATTCACGAAAGGCGCGGTAAAGGTGTGTCGGGTGGTTTCGATATAGTCGTTGTCTTCAAATCCGTCTGCAGCTAAGAGTGCTTTCACCTTTTCATGGGGGCGCGGAGTAATCTTGTCAATCATCGACCAAGGGAAAGTGATCTTGCTTTCGTCTTTTAGATAGTCTGCAAACTCCTGCGGAACAAGTCCGTCTTTCACCCAACGCTCGGCATAGGCAAATACTCCTGCCTGCACTTTGCTGCCATTGTGCGAGCAGTTGTCCATGCTCTGAACGGTCAACGGGAGCCTTCCTGCCTTGTAACGCTCATAGAGTAATGCCGTCACCTTACCCAAGGCAAAGACCGGAGTCATGCCACGTGCTAAATCATCTTCATTATAACTGTATCCTTTTTCAGTGATAGTGAATGATATCATCTGTAAGGAAGGCTTGCAGAAGATGTCAGTCAATCGCTTCCAATCGGCAAACTGAGGGTCGGCTTTGAGGGCTTCGGTCACGCTGGCAATGACTTTCTTCTCGATCGTTCCCGATGACTGAAGGCTTACGAGCAGTGAAAGATTGTCGTAAGGCGTATAAGCTTTGTCGATGACCTCATAGTCGAAGGTCTCTGCAACAATGACACCGCGGTCATATTTTCCCGTGTTCAGCGCATCATTCAAGATAGCCGCGGGGAAAGCACGAAAGATGTTTCCGCCCCCAAAGTGTACCCATGTGGGGTTTTCAAAGGTATTCTTACGCACGGCTCTGATGTCAAACTGTGGCAGCTCATACCCCTTGTTTCTCCATTCTCCGGCATTATAGCTGTCGCTTAATAGTTCTGTCAGTTTCATGATATATATGTTTTAGTTTGATTAGTCATAAAATCCCGGCTGCTGATATCTGATGCCTTGTTCGTTGTCGACAGTCGCCAGAATGCCTTGCACCTGTCCCATTGCAAACATACGGCCTAAGAAACTGTAGCCCGCATTATAGCCCTTGGTCTCATCTCCCAGCATAGTCATGCCGTGATCTACGCGCATCGGCAGTCTCGCTACATTGGGATTGTCCTTCCTGCACTGCTCTTCTTTCTCAAAGATACGGCAGAGTTCGATGATGTCGGCCCTTCCTCCGAGGTGGCTTGCCTCTGTGAAATCGCCATTAGGAAACACATGACAGCTGCGCAGATGCACGAACCATGTGCGGTTGGCATACTTTTCTGCCATTCTTGGCAAGTCGTTTTGTGCGCCTGCTGAAAGGCTTCCGGCACAGAAAGTCAGTCCGTTGTGCTTGTCGGGCACGGCATTCAGGAACCACTGGATATCGTCATCGCAGGTCACAATGCGTGGAAGTCCGAGGATTTGGAATGGTGGATCGTCGGGATGTACACACATATACATGTCGCATTCGTTGCAAACCGGCATGATGGCACTTAGGAAATACCGCATGTTTTCACGCAGTTGAGCCTTGTCAATGCCTTTATAGAGCGCAAGAAGTTCGCGGAACAGCTCCACAGGATGCTCGTCTCCTTCCTTGAAGTTGCCACTTACGAAGCCCTGAGTCTTGATAACGATGTTCTCAACAAGGGCATGATCTTTCTCCGGAGTCATGGTTTTGGCTAATGCATCAACCTCTTTCAGAATGTCACGGCCATTGGGTTGCCCGTCAGGACCGAGGGTTTTGAAGGTTGCCCAGCTTTCTCTTGCTCCCTCACGCTTGAGGATATATATGTCGAAATAGGCGAACTCGGGAATACTGAAGTATAAGTTGCTGCTGCCATTTGGGTTGGCATGGAGCAAATCGGTACGTGCCCAATCGAGCACAGGCATGAAGTTATAACAAACCGTATGTATGCCTTCAGCGGCTAAGTTGCGCAGACTTATCTTGTAAGTCTCTATCTGTTGGTCGCGATCTGGCCCACCATACTTGATCGTTTCAGTCACAGGCAGCGATTCCACCACGCTCCAGCGCATGCCATAGCTTTCGATATACGTCTTGAGGTCGTGGATTTTCTCGCGTGTCCACACTTCACCTAACGGCACATCATGCAGTGCAGTGACGATGCCTTCTACTCCGATTTCCTTCAACATGGCCAGCGTAATCTTGTCATTCTTGCCAAACCATCTCCATGTTCTTTCCATTTTATTTTAGATTTTAATCGATTGTTTCTTCTCTTTTGTTTTTCTTCATGGGCCGATTATCTTGAAGTTGCACCTCTCTTTGCGCAAACTTAGCATGTTTTCGGTCTGTTTCGGTAGATTATGGCAAAGTTAATGAATTGCTGTGTAAACTGCAAATTAACGGGTAAGAAAAAGCAAAAAGTCCAACTTATTGCCTGAGAAAGGAAAGCGAAGACACTGCAGTGCGGGGCAGATTGGAATTTCGTTTGGCTGCGTGAACTGTTGGAATAAAATGCTTATACATCCTTTGTAAGTAATAAACCAAGAGAAAACACGTTGTAGAAGATATGAAGTGGACTGACCGTTTGCACAACATACGCCTTCTTTTCATCATGGTTGCCGTGCTGATAGCCTTTGCTTCCGTGGTGGTTTCTCATCTTCTCATCAGCGATTTGGCCAAGGAAGAGGCCACGCGAATGGAGGTATGGGCCGAAGCAATGCGTTCTTTGAACGCTGCAGATGAGCATACCGATCTTGCACTTGTATTGAAAGTAATCAATGAAAACCACACTATTCCGGTGATTGTCATTAACCGACAGGGGCATGTTCAGACCTATCGCAATGTAAAACTGCAGGGAAAGAACCAGGCAGACAGTATAAAAGACGCCGTTGCTCAAGCTCAACGCATGCGCACTGACGGTCATGTTATCCGCATTATGCTTGACAATCGCAACGATTATATTGATGTATGCTATGCCGAGTCGTTGCTTCTGCGCCGCTTATCCTGGTATCCTTATGTCCAGTTGGGCGTCATTTTGCTCTTTGCCGGCCTTGCTGTTTTCGCACTTCTGACCTTGAAACGTGCCGAACAAAACCATGTTTGGGTAGGTTTGAGCAAGGAAACGGCTCATCAACTCGGCACACCTATTTCCAGTCTTATGGCCTGGATGGAGATTATGAAAGAGGCTTATCCCGATGATAAACTGCTTTCTGAGATGGACAACGACGTGAAACGGCTTCAGCTTATCGCTGACCGCTTCTCGAAAATCGGCTCTCAACCCACGCCCGAACAGGCCGACTTGATAGCTGTGTTGCAGCGAGTTGTGGCCTACATGGACAGTCGAACATCGCGCACGGTGGTCATCATGCTGCATGCTTCGGCTGAAAAAGTGATGCTGAACCTCAATGTTTCGCTCTTTGAATGGGTCATTGAGAACCTCTGCAAGAATGCTGTTGATGCCTTGGAAGGTCGAAGCGGTCGCATAGATATCTATGTTATGCAAAAGGAACAGACGGTCGTGATTGACCTTGTTGACACGGGAAAAGGTATCCGACAGAAGGACATGAAGAACGTGTTTCGCCCCGGTTTCACGACCAAGCAGCGTGGGTGGGGACTTGGCTTGTCGCTGGCACGACGCATTGTTGAGGAATATCATCATGGAAAGATATTCGTCAAGCAATCTGAAGTGGGGCAAGGCACAACGTTTCGCATCATACTTCCTGTGTCGTGAAAAGGCTTGTTGCCGGTTTTCCTCCCTTTAGAACACCTCTTCTTCAGCTGTTTTCAGTTTGAAAAACGGTATTGAAAATAGTAAAAAATGAATACAATCTCTGTCTGTTGAGCAGCTTCTTGAAATCTGAGTAAACTCATATAGAAGTGCATTTCCCTATGAAATCCATTGCATTTTGCTTCATGTCAGCTTGCATTCTCTGTCATGTTATCTTGTATTTTGACGCAAATCACGCAGTGTTTTGACGCAAATAAGGATGCAATATGACGCAGATTGCATCCTTATTTGGTGCGTGTCAACAAAAAAGGGAAGGCATGCATGCTTCCTTCCCTACGGCAAAGATAATGATTTTTTGCAGCGATTCCAAATTCGATTTGAATTTAGTTTACAAATCCTTCGGCTTGCTTGAGGGAGTGGAAAGAAAGAAGTTATGGTGGAGAAAGAGGGGAGGTGACATTGATTAAAAGGGAAGATTGTGGACTGAATGATGAGAAACAGCACGCTTCAAGACGTTGCACGAATGTGTACCTTAACTAATATAGACAAGCGATGTCGATGATATCAAGTTGAATTATGTTGAAAAATAGTGGGTAGATGAAATGTTGATATTAAGATATTTGTTGGTAGTTTGAATGGCTGACAAAGCTGTTGGCTGCTTAAACACGTAGTGGAAATAATATTTTTTTAACGCTTTCATTGGTTAATTTCAGAAAATATTTGTAACTTTGCAGCCCGTATGGGAAGTTCAGAAGTCTATAAAATCGACCTGAAAGCGTTGGAACAAGGGCAGAATGTCCTTGAGTTCGACTTTGATGATGCATTTTTTCAGTCGCTTGAGACTGCTGAAGTGCAACATGGTCGGCTGCACACGACGGTAACAGTGAACCGCACTGATGATTATTTTGACTTGGACTTTCATACTGTTGGCAGCGTCGTTGTGCCCTGTGATCTTTGTCTTGACGACATGGATCAGCCTATAGAGGCAGATTGCCGAATGGCTGCTAAGTTCGGAGAAAGCTACTCAGAGGAAGACGATCTTGTGACGGTGGCCGAGGAAGAAGGAATACTCGATATCGCATGGTTTGTCTATGAATCCATTGAACTCAATATCCCCATCAAGCATGTGCATGCACCTGGAAAATGCAACCCTGCTATGATAAGTATGCTCGAAGCGCATTCTGCTACCCGAAGTTGTGGGGATGAAGATGAGAATGCAGTGGATCCACGTTGGGAAGCACTATCCGATTTGAGATTAGAAGAATAGAAAAGTTAAAGATTAAAAGTTAAAAGATTATGGCACATCCTAAAAGAAGACAGTCAAAGACTCGTACACTCAAGAGAAGAACGCATGATAAGGCAGTAGCTCCTACGTTGGCAGTATGTCCAAACTGTAGCGCTTATTATGTTTACCACACTGTATGTCCTACTTGTGGTTACTACAGAGGCAAGGTTGCTGTTGTTAAGGAAGTAGCTGAATAATGGGAAATATCAACGCTATCATCACTGGTGTTGCTGGCTATGTGCCCGACTATGTCCTCAATAATGAGGAACTTTCGCGCATTGTTGACACCAATGATGAGTGGATAGTCACACGAACGGGCATTAAGGAACGCCGTATTCTGACTGAAGAAGGACTCGGAACTTCCTATATGGCGCGCAAGGCTGCAAAGCTCTTGATAAAGAAAACCGGTGTTGATCCCGATAGCATTGATGCACTTCTCGTAGCAACTACCACCCCAGATTACATACATCCTTCGACGGCATCTATCGTCTTGGGTAAGCTTGGACTGAAGAATGCGTTTGCATTCGACTTCTCTGCTGCCTGCTGTGGTTTCATGTATGCACTTGATGTGGCTTGTAATATGATCCAGAGCGGTCGCCATAAGCGTATCATCGTTATTGGAGCAGACAAAATGTCATCAATAACCGATTATCAGGATCGCGCTACTTGTCCGCTGTTTGGTGATGGTGCAGGTGCTGTTATGGTGGAAGCGACAGAGGAAGAGAACATCGGACTCATTGATTCTTACCATCGTACAGACGGCAAAGGACTGCCTTTCCTGCATGTGAAAGCAGGCGGGTCGGTTTGTCCTTCATCGCATTATTCAGTTGATCATCGTATGCATTATACCTATCAGGAGGGGCGTTTCGTGTTCCGTTATGCCGTTACTGCCATGGGTGATGACTGTGAAGAGATACTCAAGCGCAATCATCTTACGATGGATGATGTGGACTATGTCGTTACACATCAGGCTAATCTGCGTATTATAGAAGCTGTAGCCAAGCGTATTGGTGCACCGATGGAGAAGGTATTGGTAAACATTCAGCGCTATGGAAACACGAGTGCTGCTTGCATGCCATTGGTTCTTTGGGATTTTGAAAAAGACCTCAAGAAAGGTGATAACATTATATTGACAGCGTTTGGAGCAGGTTTTGTCAACGGTGCTTCTTATTTGAAGTGGGCCTATGACGGTGCTTCTGCTGCAATGGTGAAGTAGTCTTGACAGACCATATATACAGAGAAACGCATCTTTCTTATTTGTATAATAAGATGATGCGTTTTTCTGTTTGAAACAATCAATAACAGAATGACATTATGCATAAGGCAGGTTTCGTAAACATTGTAGGCAATCCGAATGTTGGAAAGAGTACGCTGATGAACCAACTCGTCGGCGAACGCATCAGTATTGCTACGTTCAAGGCGCAGACAACGCGTCATCGTATCATGGGAATTGTCAATACAGACGACTGCCAGATCGTGTTTTCTGATACGCCGGGAGTGTTGAAACCCAACTACAAAATGCAGGAGATGATGCTTGCTTTCTCGGAATCTGCACTCACAGATGCCGATATTCTGCTTTATGTTACTGATGTTGTAGAGAACCCGGAGAAGAATATGGACTTCCTTGATAAGGTCAAGAAGATGAAGATTCCTGTGCTTCTCTTAGTGAATAAGATTGATGAGAGCGACCAAAAAACGCTTGGTGACATTGTAACGAAATGGCACTCGCTGCTTCCCAACGCAGAGATTTTGCCTCTTTCTGCCAAGAATAAGTTTGGTGTTGATATGCTCTTGAAACGTATTAAGGAGCTTCTTCCCGAGTCACCTGCGTATTTCGATAAGGACCAGCTTACTGATAAGCCGGCTAAGTTCTTTGTAAGTGAGATCATTCGCGAGAAGATTTTGCTCTATTATGATAAGGAAATACCTTATAGTGTAGAGGTACGTGTGGAGCGATTTAAGGAAAACGACTCTGTCATTCATATCAATGCGGTGATTTATGTGGAGCGCGATAGCCAGAAAGGAATTATCATCGGTCATCAAGGTATAGCCTTGAAGAAAGTTAGTTCGGAGGCACGTAAGGCTTTGGAAAAGTTCTTTGGCAAGAAGATTTTCCTCGAAACGTTCGTCAAAGTGGACAAAGACTGGCGCTCATCACAACGGGAATTAGATAGCTTTGGATATAATCCGGAGTAAAAGAGAACCTCTCTTATAACCTGCTTCAACATTCCTAAAGGGAGGGAAACAAGCTTGAGAGTTGGCAAAAAAGCTTGTTTGAAAGAACAGAAAATAAGGAAAAATATTTGGCCCTGAATAGAAAGAGGGCATACTCTCCGTCAAAAGGAGGGCCGAAGAATGTATAACTTCAGAAATTAAACAAACAGTATGGCAAATTTAGTAGCTATTGTAGGCCGCCCGAATGTAGGTAAGTCTACGCTTTTTAACCGCTTGACGCAATCTCGTCGCGCCATTGTCAGCGACACGGCAGGCACAACTCGCGACCGTCAGTATGGCAAATGCTCATGGAATGCAAAGGAGTTTTCAGTTGTAGATACAGGCGGTTGGGTCGTAAAATCCGATGATATATTTGAAGATGCAATACGCCGTCAGGTGCTTGTTGCCACAGAAGAGGCCGATTTGGTGCTCTTCCTTGTCGATGTTACCACGGGGGTTACCGACTGGGATGAGGATGTTGCCACAATTCTTCGCCGTGCAAAGCTGCCTGTTATCCTTGTTGCTAACAAGGTTGACAATAGCAGTGAATACTACGAGGCAGCCGAATTCTATAAATTGGGCATCGGCGAACCGCAGTGTATCAGTGCTGCAACCGGTGGAGGTACAGGCGATTTGCTCGATATGATCGTTGACAAGCTGCCACAGGAAAACCCGGAAACCATTGAAGATGAAATCCCTCGCTTTGCCGTTGTGGGTCGTCCGAATGCAGGAAAGAGCAGTATCATCAATGCTTTCATTGGTGAAGACCGCAACATTGTGACCGAGATTGCAGGCACAACGCGTGACAGTATCTACACAAGGTTCGACAAGTTCGGTTTCGATTTCTATCTTGTTGATACCGCAGGTATACGTCGTAAGAACAAGGTTAGCGAGGACTTGGAGTTTTATAGCGTGATGCGTTCTATCCGAGCCATTGAAAATAGCGATGTATGTATACTCATGTTGGATGCTACCCGCGGTGTTGAAGCGCAGGATATGAATATCTTCCAGCTCATTCAGAAGAACAACAAGAGTCTTGTTGTCGTGGTAAACAAGTGGGATTTAGTAGAGGAGAAGTCGCAGAAAGTGATAGATACTTTCGAGGCAGCCATACGCAATCGCATGGCACCTTTCGTTGACTTCCCCATTATTTTCGCTTCAGCTTTGACCAAACAACGCATCTTCCGTGTGCTCGAAACGGCCAAACAGGTTTATCTGAACCGTAAAACGCACGTGGGAACTTCTAAGCTTAACGAGGTAATGTTGCCGATTATCGAGGCTTATCCACCACAGAGTGTGAAAGGAAAATACATCAAAATCAAGTATTGTACACAGCTTCCGAACACCCAGATACCCTCGTTTGTGTTCTATGCCAACCTGCCACAGTATGTAAAGGAGAACTATCGCCGCTTCTTGGAGAATAAGATACGCGAGAATTGGAGCATGCATGGTTGTCCTATCAATGTGTTTATCCGTCAGAAATAAATAGTTTCCTCCTTCCTTCCGCGTGCAGGGAAGGAGGCTTTTTTATAGGTTCTATGAAGAAAGTCCTGTTTTTTTTATGTTTCTCATGCTTGCTTTTCGGTTGTAAGAAGCAGGAAAAAGATGCCGCAGAGATTGTTGGAAAGACGGCCAAAATCTATTATGATTATCTGCTTCATGATGATTATGCGGCCTTTGTCGATGGCTCTTTTCGCCCTGACAGCATCCCTTCTTCCTATCGTGAACAGTTGATTGACAATGCAAAGATGTTTATTGCACAGCAGAACAAAGAACATCAGGGCATCAAAGAAATCACTGTCCGCAGTGCCACTATTGATACCTTGCACCACACCGGCAATGCTTTCCTGATGTTTTCCTATGGAGATAAGACCAAGGAACAGGTGATAGTGCCAATGGTTGAGCGTGGGGGAGTGTGGTATATGAGGTGAAGCCTCACCTCCAACTCCTCTCCAAGGAGAGGGGAGTCGTATGTTTTACGAATAGAACTTCTGAAGAAAAACGTAATTATAAATAGGATAATTGACTTTATCGGATAAGCCACTACAGATTCTTAGCATGGTAAAAGGATAAAGCTTAAAGTTTATCTGCATTTTATATCCCTCATTCTTTAGGGAAGAATTGGGTAGAGATACTTTCTATTTCGCTTCTCTCTTTTCGACGTTGTGCGTGTTGTGACCTTCCGTTTCCACCTCTTTCACTTTCCTGAACAGGTCACTTGCAAAGACAAGGTCATTGAGTTTCTTGTTTGTGGAACTCATGATTTCATTCTTGTTGCCCTGCCATTCCTTGCGTCCATGATAGATAAACATGATGTTTTCGCCAATTCCCATCACCGAGTTCATGTCGTGTGTGTTGATGATAGTCGTGATATTGAATTCTTTAGTGATGCCCGAAAGCAGTTCATCAATAACCAATGACGTCTTAGGATCAAGCCCCGAGTTCGGCTCATCACAGAAAAGATACTTCGGATTGAGTACGATGGCCCGCGCTATGGCCACACGTTTCTGCATACCTCCCGATATTTCATCAGGAAACTTCTGCTGAGCATCTATCAAATTCACGCGGTCCAAGCATTCCTGTGCACGCTTCACGCGCTCCCGATAGTTCATTGTTGAGAACATATCCAAGGGGAACATCACGTTCTCCAATACTGAGAGAGAGTCGAAAAGCGCTGCACTTTGGAAAATCATACCCATTTCCCGCCGCATCAACACTTTCTCTTTCTTCGACATTGTGACGAAGTTGCGGTTGTCATAGAGCACTTCTCCACTCGTAGGTTCAAGCAGTCCGACGAGGTTCTTGATGAGAACCGTCTTTCCACTACCGCTCTGTCCGATAATAAGATTGGTCTTCCCGTCTTCAAAAACGGCATTGATATCCTTCAATACCTCTTTATCTCCGAACGATTTATATAGGTGCTTAACTTCTATCATGACAGTAACTGGGTTAGGAATACATCTGAGAACAAAATCAAAACGCTGCTGGAAACTACGGCATCTGTACTCGCCTTACCCACTTCTACAGAGCCTCCTTCGACCGTATAGCCGAAGAATGACGACACACTGGCAATGACAAAGGCAAAGAACATGCTCTTAATGATACTCATCCAGATAAACCATGCGTTGAAAGAATGCTGTATGCCGAGGGTCAAATCATCAGGAGACAGCATGTGTCCGATGTAAGCTGTGCTGTAAGCTCCAAGGATTCCGAGGGCCGAACTGAATACAACCAAGAACGGCATCATCGTTACCAACCCCAATATTTTAGGCAAAATCAGATAGTTTGCAGAGTTCACTCCCATGATATCGAGGGCGTCAATCTGCTGCGTTACGCGCATTGTTCCCAATTCTGAAGCGATGTTCGACCCCACTTTTCCTGCCAAAATCAAACACATGATACTGCTCGAGAACTCCAACAGCATAATCTCACGCGTTGTATATCCCGACACCCAACGGGGCATCCAGGGGCTTTGAATGTTGACTTTCATCTGGATGCAGATCACTGCACCAATGAAAAATGAAATCAAAAGCACAATACCGATGGAGTCGACACCAAGTTGTGACATCTCCTTGACATAGCGTTTGAAAAACATTCTCATCCTTTCCGGCACGGCAAGCGACCGTCCCATCAGCAGCAGATAGCTCCCGAAAGTGGTGAGGTATTTATAGAACAGCTTGAAAATAAACATGATGATTATCCTTATTCTTATTTGTTGCAAAAGTAACCAAATTCCTCTGAAAAACTGCTATAAACCTTATAGTTTTTGATTTTTTATTTTGTTATCCTCTTGATTTCAACTAACTTTGCATCAAAATGAAAGAAAATATGGACGAAACACATCTGACAACGCTCCGAACAGAAGGCCTTGTGAAACGCTATGGCAAACGAACGGTGGCCAATGGGGTAAGCATCAACGTCAAGCAAGGTGAGATTGTAGGACTTCTCGGGCCTAATGGTGCGGGCAAAACTACGTCTTTCTATATGACAACGGGTAACGTTGTACCCAACGAAGGCCATGTTTATCTCGACGATGAAGAGATTACCAACTACCCCGTTTACAAGCGGGCGCGGGCTGGTATAGGTTATCTTCCACAGGAAGCCAGCGTGTTTCGCAAGCTGAGTGTTGAGGATAACATCATGGCAGTGCTTGAAATGACGAAGCTTTCGCATGCCCAACAGCTCGAGAAATTGGAGAGTCTCATCAGTGAGTTCCGTCTGAACAAGGTGCGAAAGAACAAGGGCGACCAGCTTTCGGGAGGCGAACGCCGCCGTACGGAGATAGCACGTTGCCTGGCCATCGACCCCAAATTCATCATGCTCGACGAGCCTTTTGCGGGCGTAGACCCTATTGCTGTGGAGGATATTCAGCACATTGTGTGGCGCTTGAAATATCGTAATATCGGCATTCTCATTACCGATCACAACGTGCAGGAAACGCTATCCATCACCGACCGCGCTTATCTCTTGTTCGAAGGTCGCATTCTTTTCCATGGCACTTCCGAGGAGTTGGCAGCCAATCCCGTAGTACGCAAGAACTATCTGAGCGAGAACTTCGTCTACAGAAAGTTCAAACCCAATGAAGAAGACGAGGCTTACGAGAGGTGAAGGAGTAGAGGAGGAAACAAAACAAAATGGGAAAGGCTGAACCCTATGAAAGAAAATTCAGCATTGCTCGTAAGTAATCCCATGTGTATAATAGGCCTATTGCAAGCTGGTTCATAGAATTATATTTCACTAATACATGTATATTATGGAAAAAATCATAAAGTATCAATGGATAGTTTATTTGTTAGGGTGGTTTGTTTTTCAGTTGTTTCCAGCTTATTTTGGGCTTACTTCTACGTCTGAAGAGTTTCTTATTCAGTTTCTTTTTATTGTGGGAATAATCGTGATAGCTATATGTTCTTTTAACTTTGGTGTAGCGAATGGAAAGCTTGCCGGCTGGTTGATGTTTGTATTTGCTATGATAGTTAATGTTGTCGTTGCATTAGCTACGTTCATCTTCTTGTTAGGACAGAGTTGGCATAATTAGGTCTTTGGCCTCATGCTTTTTGTTTAATTTCTTTTCTGTTTTTAACACTTCAGAACGCAGTCAAATAGAAATAAAAATGCGTTTTCAGCGCTTGTGCAAAGCCATTTCATGACTTCAACGCTTTCGTTTCCGTCTCTTTGGCATGTAACTCCATTCATGTTACGTTGCTATTTGACTCAAACCATGCTGTGATTTAAGTCAGAATGCGTTGTAATCTGACGCAAGTCACACTGCTTTTCAATGGCATTTCATTGCTTGTTTTGCTGCTTCTTTTGTAACTTGTTGATTGTCATTGCATTGCAAACTCATGAATTTTGGCTTGCATTTGGCTTGGAGTTTGTCTTTGTTTCAAATTCTTCAGGCATTTCATTGCTGTTGTAAATATTCATGATTAAAATTAACATATTTCCCTTTTCTTAAGTGGAAACAAGGTGAAATTTCTTTTCTTTTATTTAATTTTTATATCAAAAATGTTTGTAGGATATGTTATTTCTTTCTATATTTGCACCATAAATATCTAAAAGATTGTATGATGAAAAGATTATTAATTATCTGTACAGTAGTGTTAACTGCTTGCTCCACTGTCACACAAACAGGGGGGGTGGTGAAAGATTTGAAACAAGAGAAGAAAGTTTTGATGCTTAATGCTAAGTTGAAAGAGCTGCAAATAGACTTTGAAAAGGAAAAGGCTGACTACGATAAACTAACAAAAGAAGCTGCAGAGGCTAATGCAACAGCTAATTCTGTAACCACAGACTTCAGCACTTCTGATGCATCAAGCACCGTGAAAGATGCTAAAGCAACGATTAAGAAGCTTAAGGAGGCAAAGAAAATAAACAAGAAGTTGGCTAAGAGTCAAAAGAAATTGAAAAGACTGCAAAAGAAGATTGACAAGACACAAGAGAGCATCAATAAGCTCGATTTGGTCGTAAAGATTCACGAGAATTAATATTTTACCAGCGATAGTGCATTGTCTGAAAGGCTGATAGCACTTGAATCATAGAGGTATAACAAAGAAAATTTGTTGTATCTCTATTTTTTTTGCATCATGATGTCACAATAACAGCATTACAACGTATAAGGAGTATATATGAAAAAAAATAAGAGGCGATGCAATTTTTGAAGAGTTTGAACGTCTCATGATAAAGTAAATACTAATCGAATGAAAAAGAAACTTCTCGCAACGAGCCTTCTGTGGTTTTCTGTTGTCAGTGCTTTTGCAGCATCATCAGTTGTTGGAAAGGTAGTCAATGAGCAGCAACATCCCCTGCCTTTCGTTAATGTTGTTGTGTTAAACCCAACTGATTCGACCTTTGTTCAGGGTGCTGTTACCGATGAAAATGGGCGGTTTCACATTGAGGTTCCCCAGGAACAACGTTATTTGTTGAAGCTAACGTCTGTGGAATATGCCCCGCTTTTCAAGCAGATTGACGGCGATGATGCGGGCACGTTGACGCTGACAGAGCAGGTGCATGCCTTGAAAGAAGTCGTGGTGAAAGCCAATCGACCTCAGTTTAAGCCTGTTGCGGGTGGACTTTCTGTCGACATTGCCAACACGCTTTTGGCACAGGTGGGAACGGCTTCTGACGTACTTCGTCAGCTGCCTCGCGTTGATGTAAGCAATGACGGCAGCGTGAACGTGTTTTCAAAAGGCACACCCGAAATCTATATCAACAGCAAGAAGGTGCAGAACAAGAGTGAACTTGAACAGTTGAAGTCAACAGATATCAAGGCGGTTGAGGTCATCACGAGTCCCGGTGCACGTTATGATGCGACCGTGAAAAGTGTGATTCGCATTAAAACTAAACGCCCACAAGGTGATGGTTTGAGCTTCCGTGCCGACAATAATATCAAGTATAACACCTATGTTTCAGGCTTTCAAGAAGACTATCTCAAGTATCGTCATGGTGGGTTTGAAACCTTTTTAGATGCTTATGTGTACTCTTCGGTCTACGCACAAGACCCATATATCAGTGAAGAAATCAATGGAACAGACCATATTTTGCTTGAACAGCATATACGAAATAAAGAACGTACCAACGGACTTTATGGCAAATGGGGGGCCAGTTACGACTTTGACAGCGACAATTCTATAGGTGGCAGTTACACGCTTTCACGTGAATTTTATGACAAAGGATATGCGCTTGAGGCCACACAAGACGTCACAAAGAACGGTAATCTGATAGGCCATATCGACCAAGACTATACATCTCATGGGCTCGAAGGACCCAATCATGAAGCCAATGCCTATTATTTGGGAAAGTTGGGTAACATGAAAATAGACCTCAACTTGACGGCCTTGTGGAAAAAAGATGCTGGAAGAAAGCAGAGCAAAGAGGTCAGTTCACAGCTACAAAGCCAAACCATCACAACACATAATGAGCAAAAGAATCATCTTTGGGCAGGCAAACTAATCCTCTCTTACCCTTTATGGAAGGGCACATTAAATGTGGGAACAGAGCTCACAAGCACTTATTCGTTTGGCCAATATAGCAATGATGGTGGGGTGGTTAGCAATAGTTTGACTGAGGTGAAAGAGCGAAACACGGCGGGATTTGCCGAATATGAGTTTGCTTTTGGTAACTTTTCAGCCAATGCCGGCTTGCGTTATGAGCATGTAAAGTCTAATTATTATGAAGCAGGTATCTATCAATCAGGTCCCAGTAGGCGTTATGCCGATTGGTTTCCTTCGTTATCTTTGGCCTGGCAGAAAGGCGAATGGGGAGTTCAAGGCAGTTATGTTTGTAAGATAGCTCGCCCAAGTTATAACTGGCTTCGTAATGAAATGCAGTATGATAACCGTTATTTTTATGAAGGAGGAAACCCTTATCTGCGTCCTGAAAGAGTGCAAAGTGTAAGCCTTTCTGGTAGTTATTCGTGGCTGAATGCCGAGGTTGGATATGAATATACCAAGGATAAGATGCTCTGGACAGCTACACTTTACAACGGACAGGATATTGGAGTAAGTAGTAATTCCAATTTCGATAGCTATCAATATCTTTATGCTTCGCTCACCGCTTCGCCCAAATTTGGGTGGTATCAGCCTACGTATGAGTTGAACTTTGGCTGTCAGCATTTTGAAACAAAAGATTATTCATTGGATAAAAACATGAATAAGCCGACGGTTTCTTTCTCCCTTCGCAATCGTTTTTCATTGCCTCATGACTTCAATGTGTATGTGAATTTGAATCATAACTTTAGTAGTTATTACGGCGTTAACTTAGTAAAACCGAACACTAACCTTAGTTTGCAACTGATAAAGCAGTTCTGTCATAAGACGTGGACCATCAACTTGTATGTCAACGACTTGTTGAAGACTAATTTCTCAAATACATACACCTACGGAAATCATATCAATCTATGTAAGTCAGGCTATGAATTTTCGCGTCGTTTAAGCCTTACCGTGACCTATAACTTCAATGCTTCGCAGAGCAAGTATAAGGGAAAGGGAGCCGGAAAAGGGGAGAGAGGCCGACTGTAGAAGCCTCTCTCGCAGTCTCTCTCCAAAGAGCGCAGATTGGCATATGCTGATAAACGTGGTGCAGTTTGTGCTGCGTGAGAACTGATGTTGTTGCTTGTTGTTTCGCTTTTCTGTTTGTAATAGCTCGGGAAGCAGTCCATCTTGATGGTTAAAAAAACAAATTTTTCTCTTATATATTAGGTATATTCACTAATTATCTGTAATTTTGCGTCCCGAAAATTGCGAAAACAACAATCATAATATAAACAAAAACATCAGAGATGAACATTTCATTTGAAAACCCTGACAAGGTGAATGGTCTGCTGACTATCACCGTTGAAGAGGCTGATTATCAGGCAAGTGTCGAGAAGACATTGAAAGATTATCGCAAGAAAGCTAACTACCCAGGCTTCCGTCCGGGTATGGTTCCAATGGGACTGATTAAGAAACAGTTTGGTGCATCAGCCAAAATGGATGCTATCAACAAGCTCATTGGCGAGCAGATCTACAAGTATATGCAGGACAATAAAATCCAGATGTTGGGCGAACCTCTGCCTTCAGAGAAGCAGGAAGCACAGGATTTGGAGAAGCCGGCGCCTTATACTTTCGCCTTTGACATCGCTGTTGCTCCTGAATTCAAGATTGAATTGAATGGTCACAACAAGATAGATCACTATACAATCACCGTAGATGATGCGCTCATTGACCGCCAGGTGGATATGTTTGCATCACGTAGCGGCAGCTATGAAAAGGCAGAAAGCTACGAAGATAACGACATGTTGAAGGGTGACTTGCGCGAACTCGATGAGCAGGGCAATACAAAGGAAGGCGGAGTTACCGTTGAGGCAGCTACCATTATGCCTAACTATATCAAGAATGAAGCACAAAAAGCACTCTTTAATGGTGCAAAATTAGGTGATATTATTACCATTAACCCAAGTGAAGCATATGAGAGTGAGGCTGAAATCGCATCACTTTTGAAGGTAGAACGCGACCGCGTGAAGGACTTCAAGGGTAACTTCAGCTATCAGATTACCGATATTCAGCGCTATAAGAAGCATCCGGTAGACCAGGAACTCTTTGATCAGATGTTTGGAAAAGACACAGTTAAGGATGAAAAAGCATTCCGCGAGAAGATTGCGGAGGGTCTGAAAGCGCAGCTTGCCGTTGATGCTGACTATAAGTTTATCCTTGATGTGCGTGCTTACTGCGAGAAGAAAGTGGGAAAACTTCAGTTCCCTGATGCTCTGTTGAAGCGCATCATGCTGAACAACAACAAGGATAAAGGCGAGGAGTTCGTTGAGAAGAACTACGAGCAGAGCGTCAAAGAACTCACTTGGCACTTGATAAAAGAGCAGCTTGTTGCAGCTAATCAGATTAAAGTTGATGATGCCGATGTGCTCAATGCAGCAAAGGAAACCGCTCGTGTTCAATTCGCTCAGTATGGCATGAACAATGTTCCTGACGAGTATGTTGAGAACTATGCCAAGGAAATTCTTAAGAAACGCGAGAATGTTGACGGTCTTGTTGACCGCGCTGTCGACATCAAGTTGACTGATGCTTTGAAGAAAGTTGTTAAGCTGAATGAAAAGGAAATCAGCCTCGATGACTTCAACAAGATGATGAGCGAGTAATCAATTTTTTCGAAAAAAAACTTCTTTTATAAGAGGTTATCGACTTTTTTTATTATCTTTGTCTATGTAGAGGCAAGCCAAGATGCTTTTTTCTTTGGCATTATCTTTGCAAAACCAGATAATAAATAAGGTGGATAACCTCCTTTTTTTATCTTAACTTAAAAGGAAACTATATGAATGATTTCAGAAAATATGCTACAAAGCATTTGGGTATTAATGGTATGATGCTTGATGATGTGATTAAATCACAGGCACAATATCTTAATCCTTACATCTTGGAAGAACGCCAGTTGAATGTCACTCAAATGGATGTTTTCTCGCGTTTGATGATGGATCGTATCATCTTCCTCGGCACAGAGATCGATGACTACACGGCAAATACGCTGCAGGCGCAGTTGCTTTACCTGGATTCTGTAGACAGTGGAAAGGATATTTCTATTTATATCAACAGTCCCGGTGGTAGCGTGACAGCCGGTCTCGGCATCTATGATACGATGCAGTTCATCAGCAGTGACGTGGCAACCATATGTACAGGTATGGCTGCATCTATGGCTGCCGTGCTGCTCGTTTCAGGCCAGGAGGGAAAGCGTTCGGCATTGACTCATAGCCGTGTAATGATACATCAGCCCTTAGGTGGTGTTCAAGGACAGGCTTCCGACATAGAGATTGAGGCCAAAGAAATCCAGAAATTCAAGAAAGAACTCTATACGATTATCTCCGAACACTCGCATACTCCATTTGAAAAAGTATGGCAGGACAGTGACCGTAACTATTGGATGACGGCGCAGGAAGCTAAGGAATATGGTATGATTGACGAGGTCTTGGTGCGTAAGAAGTAAGCTATGACAAAGAAAACATGTAGTTTTTGTGGCAGAAGTGAAAGTGAAGTACGACTGCTTATCACTGGGTTGAATGGCTATATCTGTGAGGATTGTGCTAAACAAGCCTATGACATTGTGCGCAGTGCAGGCGTTGTCGGTGCCAAGGATGCTGCAGAAGACAAGGGAGAACCTTTCAAATTGAAGAAAGTTCCAAAGCCAAAGGAGATCAAAAAGTACCTTGATGAATATATCATTGGGCAGGATGAGGCCAAGCGTTTCCTTTCTGTTTCGGTGTATAATCATTATAAGCGCCTGCAACAGCCTGCAGATGATGGTGGAGTTGAAATTGAAAAGAGCAATATCATCATGGTAGGTAGCACGGGAACTGGTAAGACTTTGCTGGCCCGCACTATTGCCAAGCTGCTTGATGTGCCTTTCACGATTGTCGATGCTACGGTATTTACCGAGGCAGGATATGTGGGAGAAGACGTTGAAAGCATTTTGAGTCGTCTGCTTCAAGTGGCCGATTACAATGTTGCTGCAGCTGAACGAGGCATCGTTTTCATTGACGAAATAGACAAGATTGCCCGTAAGAGCGACAATCCTTCTATCACTCGAGATGTCAGTGGAGAGGGAGTTCAACAGGGATTACTGAAGCTTTTGGAAGGAACTATGGTCAATGTGCCGCCTAAGGGAGGGCGTAAGCATCCGGATCAAGACTATATTCATGTCAACACAAAGAACATATTGTTCATTTGTGGCGGTGCTTTCGATGGCATAGAACGCAAGATAGCCCAGCGAATGAATACCCATGTAGTGGGTTATAACTCTGTACAGAACGTGGCAAAGATAGATAAAAACGACCTCATGAAATACGTGCAGCCGATGGATTTGAAGTCGTTTGGACTGATTCCAGAGATTATCGGCCGCCTGCCGGTACTCACTTATCTCAATCCTTTAGACCGCGAAGCGCTGCGACGCATTCTCGTTGAACCCAAGAATTCTATCATCAAGCAGTATGAAAAGCTGTTCGAAATGGACGGCATCAAGTTGAGTTTCGAGGAAGATACACTGAATTTCATCGTCGACAAGGCTGTGGAATACAAATTAGGTGCCCGCGGTTTGCGTTCAATCGTTGAGTCAATCATGATGGATGCAATGTTTGAGATACCGTCAAAGCGCACGAAAGAATTTGTCGTTACACTCGACTATGCCAAGAACCAACTGAATAAATCCTATTTGCAGAAGCTCGACGAGACTGCATAGACTATCTTTCCGGGCGATGAATTGCATCGTCCGGATACCCAATGGAAAACCAAACTATCATTAACTGATAGGGAAGAAGCGTGCTAATGGTATGACAAAGGACACAAATCTTACACAGCAACTGAAACATTATTTCGGCTTTGACAAGTTCAAAGGCGACCAAGAAGCCATTATCCGCAATCTGTTGGAGGGCCATGATACCTTTGTTCTGATGCCGACCGGAGGTGGAAAGAGCCTCTGCTATCAACTTCCTTCCTTGATCATGGAGGGCACTGCAATCGTTATTTCTCCGCTCATTGCATTGATGAAAAACCAAGTTGACGTCATCAATGGGCTCAGTGAAGAGGTTGGAGTGGCACATTATCTGAATTCATCTCTCAACAAAGCAGCCATTCAACAGGTGATGGACGACGTGCGAAGTGGGCGCACAAAGTTGCTTTATGTGGCTCCCGAATCACTCAATAAAGAAGAGAATGTGGAGTTCCTACAGTCAGTTAAGGTTTCATTCTATGCCATTGACGAGGCTCACTGCATATCAGAATGGGGACATGATTTCCGTCCCGAGTATCGTAATATACGCCCAACAATCAATAAGATCGGCACTGCTCCGATCATTGCTTTGACTGCAACAGCCACGGACAAAGTGCGTTCCGACATCAAGAAGAGCCTTGGTATAACGGATGCCAAGGAGTTCAAAAGCTCGTTCAACCGTGCTAATCTCTATTACGAAGTACGCCCGAAGACAAATGATGTAGATAAACAAATCATCAAGTTTATTCGTCAACATGAGGGGAAGAGCGGCATTATCTACTGTCTTTCGCGTAAGAAAGTAGAGGAACTGGCCGAGGTGTTGAAGGCCAATGAAATTAAAGCGGCGCCTTATCATGCCGGACTTGACAGTGCTACACGCTCGCAGACACAGGACGACTTCCTTATGGAACGCATTGATGTCATTGTGGCAACGATTGCATTTGGTATGGGAATTGACAAGCCCGACGTGCGCTTTGTCATCCATTACGATATTCCTAAGAGTCTCGAAGGCTATTACCAAGAGACCGGAAGAGCCGGACGTGATGGCGGAGAAGGCCTTTGTATTGCTTTCTATGCACAGAAAGACCTGAAGAAATTAGAGAAGTTCATGGAGGGAAAACCTGTAGCTGAGCAGGATATCGGACGTCAATTGTTGCAGGAAACGGCTGCTTATGCAGAGTCATCTGTATGCCGTCGCAAGATGTTACTGCATTATTTCGGTGAGGAATATCCGCATGATAACTGTCACAACTGTGACAACTGTCTGCATCCGAAAGAGAAGATTGAGGCGGGAAAAGCCTTGGTTATTGTGCTCAAGGCAATACTTGCAGTGAAAGAAAACTTCCGTCAAGAGTATGTCATTGACTTCGTGAAAGGACGTGGAACCGATGATATTCTTTCGCATAAACACGACCAGTTGGAGGACTTCGGCGCAGGAGAAGATGAGGATTCTAAGCTTTGGAACCCTGTCATTCGGCAGGCTTTAATAGCCGGTTATCTGAAAAAAGACGTGGAAAACTATGGACTTCTAAAGGTGACGGCAGCAGGAAAGCGCTTTATCAAGAACCCAACGGAGTTCATGATTGTACGCGATAACGAGTTCAGAGATGATGAGGAAGAAGAGGGAAATGAGGCAGTAGGCATGGCGCTTGACCCCGAACTGTTCACTATGTTGAAGCACCTTCGCAGGCAGATGGCACAGAAACTTGGTGTTCCGGGATATGTAATCTTCCAGGATCCGTCGTTGGAACAGATGGCAACGATGTATCCGATAACCACCGAAGAGTTGCAACAGATACAGGGAGTCGGTGCAGGAAAGGCCAAACGTTACGGCAAAGAGTTCCTCGATTTGATTAAACAGTATTGCGAAGAAAACGGTATTGAGCGCCCCGAAGAACTGCGCGTGCGTACTGTTGCCAAGAAAAGTATCATCAAAGTGAAGATTATTCAGAGCATCGACAAGCAGCTTGCACTCGATGATATCGCTGAAACGCTTGGACTTTCTTTCGATGAGTTGCTCGACGAAGTGGAGGCCATTGTCTACAGTGGAACAAAACTTAACATCAATTACTTTATTGAAGAAGTCATTGATGACGACCATGTGGACGATATTTATGACTATTTCAGTGAGAGCGAAACCGACAGTTTAGAGGCTGCAATCAATGAACTTGGCGATGAATACAGCGAAGATGAAATCCGTTTGGTAAGGATTAAGTTTCTTTCGGAAATGGCAAATTAGATGCTTTTCTTTAGTTGTCATATTCCTTTACAATTGCCTTTGCATAGCTCGCGTATTTGAAACGGATGTCTTTCTCATTGCAAATACGCGCCGTATTTTGACAGTTTGCAATACGTTGTCAATCAAACAGTTATGAAATATGAGGTGGAAAAAGAGATAAAATCACGCTGAAAAACATTGTATTTTGTATTGAAAAGCAGTGTAATCTCTGGCATTTTATCTCGTAGTTTGGTGCAGAAAGCGGTGTGTTCTGCATCAAATTACGGCGCACAATGGTTCATATTGTACGCCGTAATGTTTGAAATCGTAAAATAAAGCCTGTTTTCTTCCATTTTCATTTCTATTTGGTATCTTCTGGAAGTGTTAAAAACAGGCAAACAATCTTTACAGAATGAGGGAATTTCTTGGCTTGGATTGGTGCAGTTTTCAACATGTATGAAGCCTGGATTAATCTCGTTCTGAGCTGTTTACGCAGGCTTGGAAAGCCGGCGAACCCTTGTTTATAGCCCGCAATTTAAGTCTCCCCTCCTTGGGAGGGGCTGGGGGAGGTCCCTCAATTCAACTTTCCCCTCCTTGAAAGGGTTGGGGGAGGCTCCTACTTTATCATCTTTCTTCCTTCCTCTACTGCCTGCATATTCAGTGGAATGAGGTGGTGATGACGCTCAGGAAGCGTCTTGAAGAGCGCCTTTTGCAAGCCTTCTGTGCTGACAATAGGGCAGGCCTTGAGGAGTGCTCCCAGAATAATCATGTTGAAAACCTTGGCATTTTTCATCTCTGCGGCTTTGTCCATGGCATCAATGCGATAGACAGTGATGTCGTCACGTGTGGGAGGATTGATGATACCGAAGCCGTCGTAGATGAGCATTCCGCCAGGTTTTAGCTTGGGCATGAACTTATCCAATGACGGCTGATTAAGCACAATAGCCACGTCATACTTGCTGAGAATGGGCGAAGAGATGCGTTCATCGCTGACGATGACGGTCACATTGGCCGTTCCTCCGCGCTGTTCCGGGCCGTAGGCAGGCATCCATGTAACCTCTTTTCCCTCGAGCATACCCGAGTAGGCAAGGATTTTTCCCATGGAAAGTACGCCTTGTCCGCCGAAACCTGCTATGATAATTTCTGTTTTCATACGTCTCCTTGTTGATTAAAGTGAGGTGGTATCCTTGAAAACTCCTTTTGGATACTTCTCAAACATGTGCTCCTGCATCCACTCGTTGGCTTTTTGTGGTGTCATCTTCCAACCGCTGTTACACGTCGATACAATCTCAACGAGACTTGAACCAAGTCCTTTCATCGAGGCTTCGAATGCCTTTCTGATAGCTTTTTTGGCTTTATGAATGGCAGGAACAGTCTCTACACTTTGGCGTGTTACATAGCAAGTGCCCTCCAAATGGCTGGCTAAATCCGTGATGTTTAGAGGGTAACCATGCAGTTCTGCATCGCGACCATACGGGCAAGTTGCTGTCTTCTGACCGAGCAAAGTGGTAGGAGCCATCTGGCCACCTGTCATGCCATAGATAGCATTGTTAATGAAAATGATTGTGATGTTCTCACCACGGTTCAGCGAATGGATGGCTTCTGCTGTTCCGATACAGGCCAAGTCGCCATCGCCCTGATAGGTGAATACGAGACGGTCGGGCCATAAACGCTTGATGCCTGTAGCCAAGGCAGGGGCCCGACCGTGTGGAGCTTCCTGCCAGTCAATGTCGATATAGCGGTAAGCAAACACTCCACAACCTACGGGACTGACGCCGATGGCTTTGTCTTCCATGCCCATTTCGGCAATGACTTCAGCCACAAGCTTATGTACAACACCGTGAGAACAGCCCGCACAATAGTGCATGGCTGTGTCGTTCATGAGTCTTGGTTTCTCGTAAACTAAGTTTTCTGGTGATATGATGTCTTTATTCATTATCAATAAGTTTAGTCTTTAGAGCGTTTACTATCTCTTCGGGATCAGGCACAATACCGCCTAATCGACCGAAATGTGCCACGGGAATGGTGCTGCCTACAGCCAGTTTGACGTCTTGAATCATTTGACCTGCGTTGATTTCTGCCACGAGTATCCCTTTCTTTCCTGCTGCAGTCTTGCGCAATTCCTTTTCAGGGAAGGGCCAAAGTGTAATCGGGCGGAAGAGTCCGAGCTTGATATCATGCTCCCGGGCAATCTCCATGCTCTTCTCTGCAATGCGGGCTGCACTGCCGAAAGCTACGACAATATAGTCAGCATCATTGCATTTTGACTGCTCACAACGTGTTTCATTGTCTTTAATTTGCTGATATTTCTCTTGCAGATGCAGATTTTTTTGTTCCATCACTTCAGGCATTAGTTCAAGCGAAGTGATGATGTTAGGAGTACGATCTTTTGTGCGTCCGGTAGAAGCCCAAGGGCATTCACGCAGGATTTCAGCCTCTGTGCGGCGCGGTTTCATTGGTGGAAGCACCACTTTCTCCATCATCTGGCCGATGACTCCGTCGCTTAGAATCATTGCCGGATTGCGGTATTTGAAAGCCAAAGTGAAAGCAAGATCAACGAAATCTGCCATTTCCTGCACTGAATTTGGTGCGAGAACGATGACGTTGTAGTCGCCGTTTCCACCACCACGTGTGGCTTGATTATAGTCGCTTTGACTGGGTTGGATGGTTCCCAAGCCTGGACCGCCGCGCTGAACATTCACGATTACGCCTGGCAATTCAGCACCGGCCATGTAAGAAATACCCTCTTGCATCAATGCAATTCCAGGGCTTGAACTGCTCGTGAGTACGCGCTTCCCTGCACCAGCTCCACCATATAGCATATTGATTGAAGCCACTTCGCTCTCTGCCTGCAAGACAACCATGCCGGTCGTTTCCCATGGTTTGAGCTGTGCTAAGGTTTCAATGATTTCGCTTTGTGGAGTAATCGGGTAGCCGAAATAGCCGTCGGTGCCACATCTGATGGCTGCATGAGCGATGGCTTCGTTGCCCTTCATGAGTTTAACTTCTTTCTCTTCCATAGATTTGCTCTTGTTTAATCAAGTTTCTTTCGATAGACAGTAATGCATCCGTCGGGACAAACGATAGCACAAGATGCACAACCTATGCAGTCATCCGGACGGACAGCTTCGGCAAACGGATATCCGCTTACGTTGACTTTTCTATCAGCCAAGGCGATAACGGCTTTCGGACAGGCCACAACACAAAGCGAACAGCCCTTACACCGGTCCTCGTTTACCACGATGGCACCAACTACTTTTCCCATAATGTGATTGATATGTGTTTGTTGTCTATGGCAATCCTAAGGATTATACATATCCTTACAGTAGAAGGCATAAATGTCTTCAAGCATCTTCTTGGCTTCAACGGCAGGACTTTCAGGATTGAGTGCGATAGATTCCATATAGGCTTCCATGGCACGTTTGAAGTCACCCTGTCGGCGAAACTCATTGCCAAGTGTGTAAAATTCTTCGGATGTCATGTCATAAAATGTCTTTGCTTAAACAAAATTACGATGCACAAAGACTTTCAACAAACATTCGGAATAATTTTAAGCTATATTAAAATAGTTTTGCTTAAAAGTGCGCACACGCCCTAAAGAATGTGCAGAAAACTAAACATAATTATCCCAATCATCAACAAGCTGCGTCATGGTGTCGTATAATACATTGGCACCTTCACCAAGAAGTGAGGTATCTGGCAGTGGCCCGCTATTGATAGCAACGGTGAAGATGCCTGCACTGACACCGGCACGAACACCGAGTGGTGCATTCTCAACTACGATTCCTTCGTTTGGTTGCAGGTTCCCAGCCTTTCTGAGTCCCGTGAGATAAGGATCGGGATAGGGCTTTCCATGTTTTACGTCGTAGGCAGTTGTGATATGATCTTCATCAAGGTATTGTCCGAAGTCATGAAGCAGACGCTCAATAAGCGGTCGCTGACCACTGCCTGTAACCACATTCACCGTCATGCCTGAACGCTGAATTTTCTCCATAATACTGAAAACACCGTCGAAGATTGGGGCTTCCGGCATGGCATGGAATAGGCGGGTTTTCTCGTCATACATGCGTTGTGCTTCCTCAAGACTGATGTCTTTGCCCTGTTGTTGCTTGACAAACAGACGGATGGTATCAATACCTCGTGCGCCTTCTGTGGCGTAAGCATCAGCTGTTGTCATGTGAATACCAAACTTCTTCATGCTTTCCTGCCAGGCAATAGCATGGAGAGGCATACTGTCATAGAGTACACCGTCCATATCAAAAAGAACAGCTTTGGGACTGAAATGCCCAAAGCCGTGTTCTTTCAAGTATTGTTTTATCTCGTTTTTCATTTATAAACGTTCGCGGATAGCCTTGCTTTCAGCTTCATAGCCAGGCTTATTGAGCAGTGCAAACATGTTCTTCTTGTAAGCTTCTACACCCGGTTGATTGAATGGGTTCACCTGAAGTAGGTTGCCACTGATGCCACATGCAATCTCAAAGAAATAGATAAGCTGCCCGATATAGTAGGCATTTAAGCGTGGAACACTAATGCGGATGTTAGGTACTCCGCCGTCAACATGAGCCAAACGAGTGCCGAGTTCAGCCATCTTATTCACGTCGTCAACGCGCTTTCCCTCAAGGAAGTTGAGGCCATCAAGGTTTTCTTCATCGTGTGGGAAGAGCAGTTTATGCTCTGGTTCCTCTACGCTGATCACGGTTTCGAAGATAGAACGCTCGCCTTGTTGTATCCACTGTCCCATTGAATGCAGGTCAGTTGTGAAGTCACATGCTGCCGGGAAGATGCCTTTATTGTCTTTTCCTTCACTCTCACCATAAAGCTGTTTCCACCATTCTGCAAAGAAATGAAGCTTCGGTTGGAAGTTAACGACAATTTCAATCTTCTTTCCTGCCTCGCTGTAAAGACCGTTCCGAACAGCTGCATACTGTGCGGCGGGGTTATTTTCAAACGGTACATTCTTGCCGCATGCACGTTCCATTTCCTGTGCACCACTAACGAGTTCTTTCACATCGAAGCCTGCACAAGCGATTGGAAGCAGGCCAACAGGAGTGAGAACAGAGAAGCGTCCGCCGATATTATCAGGGATAATGAAACTCTTGTAGCCTTCTTTGTCGGCGCAAGTGCGGGCTGCTCCTTTTTTAGCATCAGTCACTGCAACGATTACATCCTTAGCTTCTGCCTTGCCACGTTGTGCTTCACACTGTTTCTTCAGCAGGCGGAAGGTGAGTGCAGTCTCTGTAGTTGTGCCGGATTTGCTGATGTTAATGACACCGAATTTCTTGTTCTTAAGATATTCTGTGAGTTCAAAGAGATAGTCTTCACCGATATTATTGCCTGCAAAGAGAATGGTTGGGTTCTTCTTGTCGGCTACTAACCAAGCGAAACTGTTGCTGAGTGCCTCAATAACAGCACGTGCACCAAGATAGGAACCACCAATACCCGCAACGACAATAACTTCGCACTTGTCACGCAAAGTGTTGGCCGTAGCCTGGATTTCATCAAGGAATTCAGACGTGATACTTGACGGCAAGTGGAGCCAACCAAGGAAATCGTTACCCGGACAAGTGCCGTTTTCAAGAGCTTCTTGGGCGGCCTTGACCTGACTTTCGTAAGCTTCAACAGCTCCGGATTTTAGGAACTGTGCAGCTTTTGTAATGTCTAAACTGATATTTTTCATTGTTTTTTGTTATTATCCTGACCTTATAGATTGTACAAGATCATTGACTATCTAAAATTATCTGTTAATGTTTGGATGACTTTCTGTGGCGTATTATGCTCGTATAAGATGCTGTAGACGGCATCAAGTATAGGCATATTCACACCAACATGACCATTGATTTCCCTCATGCACTTTGTTCCGAAGTAGCCTTCTGCAATCATTTCCATTTCAATCTGTGCACTTTTCACCGAATATCCTTTGCCAATCATCATGCCGAATGTACGGTTACGGCTGAAATTACTATAGCCGGTAACAAGCAAGTCGCCTAAATAGACACTGTCACTGATATTGCGTTGTGCAGGATAAACCGCTGTAAGAAAGCGGTTCATCTCCTGAATGGCGTTGGAAAGGAATACAGCTTGGAAGTTATCTCCATACTTAAGGCCGTGGCAAATGCCTGCTGCAATGGCATAAACATTCTTTAATACGCCTGCATATTCAATGCCAACGATGTCCATTGAAGTCTCTGTCTTGATGAATTCGGTAGAGATGACATTGGCAAAAGCCTGAGCTTTTTCCATATCGGCACAGCCAATGGTCAGATAGGAAAGGCGTTCAAGTGCCACTTCCTCGGCATGTGAAGGGCCGCTTACACACGCAATATTCTCGTATGGAACATTCCACACCTGGTGAAAGTATTCAGAAACCACAAGGTTTTCATCGGGAACAATGCCTTTTATAGCACTGACAATGAACTTGTTGTGCAATGGAACCGTGAGCTTCTGTAGGTGGTTCTTCAGGTAAGGCGACGGAGTTACGAGCACAAGCGTGTCATATTCGCACACGATATGGTTGAGGTCGCTCGAAAACTCAATTTCGTTGATGTCGAAATGCGCCGCTTGCAGGTAGGCCGGATTATGCCCCAATCGCTTGAACTCGGCTATTCTGTCGTCACGACGCATATACCAACCGATGTGATGTTCATGCTTCACAACTAATTTGGCAAGTGCCGTGGCCCACGAACCACCGCCAATAATGGCTATCTTTCCACAGTTATTCATTTGCTTGGTCTATCCAATTCTGAATTTGTTCAACGGAAGGTTTCTCGTAATTCAACTTGTATTTCTTGTTGATTTCACCGAGTTTCTGTTGCAATCCCTGTGCTTTCTCGTCCTTGATGTCGCTGATGAGGTTGAAACCGGCCTTGCGAAGCACGTAGACCCAATCCTCTTCAACGCCTAATTCTGCCCATTCCTTGATACTGCTTTGTGGCATCTTGGCTTCCGGTTTCATCTGTGGGAAGAGCAAAACTTCCTGGATGAACTCCTTGCCTGTCATCAACATGCAGAGTCGGTCGATACCAATTCCAATACCGGATGTAGGAGCCATGCCGTATTGTAGGGCACGCAAGAAGTCTTGGTCGATAATCATTGCCTCGTCATCTCCCTTGTCAGCCAACTTCATCTGTTCCTTGAAGCGTTCTTCCTGATCGATAGGATCGTTCAACTCGGAATAGGCATTGGCAATCTCTTTGCCGTTCACCATAAGCTCAAAACGTTCGGTCAAGCCTGGTTTTGAACGGTGCATCTTGGTCAACGGACTCATTTCTACAGGGTAATCTGTAATGAATGTCGGCTGAATAAAGGTGCCTTCGCAGAACTCTCCAAAGATTTCATCAATGAGTTTACCTTTACCAAAGGTCTCATCTATACCCTCCATCTTCAGGTCTACGGTAGCAATCGTGCGGATTTCATCTTCATTCTTCCCTGCAAGATCAAAGCCGGTCTTTTCCTTAATGGCCTCAAGTATAGGCAAACGACGGTAAGGTGCTTTGAAAGAAACCGTGTTTTCACCATTCTTCACCTCTGTACTGCCGTTGTTGACAGCCTTACAAATGGTTTCAAGAAGCTGCTCGGTGAAACTCATCATCCAGTTATAATCCTTGTATTGCACGTAGAGTTCCATGCAGGTAAACTCTGGATTGTGAAACTTGTCCATACCTTCGTTGCGGAAGTTCTTGCCGATTTCATAGACACCTTCAAAGCCGCCGACGATCAATCTCTTCAGATATAGCTCGGTGGCAATACGCATATACATGTCAATGTTAAGCGCATTGAAGTGCGTGATGAATGGGCGTGCACTCGCACCCCCTGCAATACTCTGCAGCGTTGGCGTCTCCACTTCGGTATATCCGTGTTCATCGAAGAAGTTACGCATGGTGCGTAAGATGGTAGCACGCTTGAGAAAAGTTTCCTTTACGCCGTCGTTGACAATCAAATCCACGTAGCGTTGACGGGCACGAAGCTCTGGATCGTCAAACTTATCGTAGGCAACACCATCCTTATATTTAACGATTGGCAGCGGTTTCAGGCTCTTGCTGAGGAGTGTAATCTCCTTGGCATGCACACTGATCTCGCCTGTCTGGGTTCTGAAAACGAAGCCTTTTACGCCGATAATATCGCCGATATCGAGCAGTTTCTTAAACACTTTATTGTATAAGTCCTTATTCTCATCAGGACAAATATCGTCACGTGAGATGTAAACTTGTATGCGGCCTTTGCTATCCTGGAGTTCAGCGAAGCTGGCTTTACCCATGATTCGGCGGCTCATCATACGGCCGGCAATCACTACCTCGCGTTGTTTTTCGTCATCATTAAACTCATCCTTGATATCGGTTGAGTATGCGTTTGTAGGATATTCTGCTGCAGGATAGGGATTAATCCCCATGTCACGCAGTTCCTGGAGACACTGTCTGCGAATGATCTCCTGTTCACTAAGCTCTAAAACGTTCATCTTTATGTTCGAATATATACATTACTTTGATTATGCAAAGTTAATAAATTATTCTGAATACCCACCTCTTTTATTGTTTTTTATGGTTCAATCTGTATGATGTTTCAACCGTTTCTTCATAGTCTTCCGAATGAGATAAAGATTGGATTTTCAACAGATAAAAGAATGAAACAGTATTAATTCTTCTTTCATGTCACAAATTTTAGTCTCTCATTCCCTGCTCCCCATTTCCCTTTCTTCATTACATTAATTCCTCATTCCACACTTCTCATTCCACTTTTTTTATTATCTTTGCACCCGAATTCAAATGAACCGAGTGCTTGATAAACCTCGTAAAAAACAAGAAATGACAAAAGAAAAGAACCAAGTCAGTGTGCTGTTCATGCTTTTCAGCATACTTTTCTGCGTTTGTCTGATTACGGCAAACGTGCTCGAAACAAAGCAGATATCCGTTGGAAAGATTAGTCTTACCGGTGGATTAATCGTGTTCCCAGTGTCTTACATCATTAATGATTGCGTGTGTGAAGTGTGGGGTTATCAGAAAGCCCGACTGCTCATATGGGTCGGTTTCGCCATGAACTTCTTCTTTGTTGCCCTTGGTGCGCTTTGTGATGCTATTCCTGGAGCACCTTATTGGAATAATGAAGCGGGCTTTCATGCCATTTTCGGTCTTGCTCCACGCATTGCAGCAGCTTCGTTTGTGGCCTTCCTTGTGGGCAGTTTTATCAATGCCTACGTGATGAGCAAGATGAAACTACTCGACAATGGACGCCATTTCTCGGCGCGTGCCATATTGAGTACGGTCTTCGGAGAGTCTGCCGACTCGCTCATCTTCTTCCCTTTGGCCCTCGGAGGTGTAGTTCCTGCGCTGGAATTGCCTAAGCTGATGTTGTGGCAGGTGGTGCTCAAGACGGGGTATGAAATTATCGTTTTGCCTTTGACGATACGCATTGTACATTATTTGAAGCGTCATGAAGGCGAGGATGTCTATGATAACGGCATCAGTTATAACGTGTTGAAAATATTTAATCTGTAAGCAATGGAAAGAAAAGATGAAGGCCTTCAGGCCTTGGGAGCCAAGACAAAATACCGTATGGACTATGCTCCCGAAGTGTTGGAAACGTTCAACAACAAGCATCCGGAGAATGACTACTGGGTCAGGTTCAATTGTCCTGAGTTCACTTCTCTGTGTCCTATCACCGGACAACCCGACTTTGCAGAGATCCGTATCAGTTATATTCCGGGCGAGAAAATGGTTGAAAGCAAGAGTCTTAAACTCTATCTGTTCAGCTTCCGCAATCATGGTGACTTCCATGAAGACTGTGTCAACATCATCATGAAAGACTTAATCAAGCTTATGCAACCGAAATATATCGAGGTGATCGGCCTCTTCACGCCACGTGGAGGCATCAGCATTTACCCTTATGCCAACTATGGTAAGCCGGGTACGAAGTATGAAAAGCTGGCCGAAGAAAAGCTGATGCAGGGACTCCCGCAATCACTTTAAAAGCTTTATAAGCTGAGATTTTAGCAGAATTCAGTGCTTATGTGCACCCGATATGAATGAGGAAAGCAGCATGATGCAAGGGTGTCATGTTGCTTTTTTGTTGATTTTTTTACGAGAAAAAAGGGGTCTTGTAACAGAGGTAAATAGAAAAGGGAAAGCGAAAATAAGCTCTTTGAAAGGCAATTTCCTTGAGATGATTTCGCTTTTTGTTGGCGTTAGTTTTCCCATTTGCGTCAAATCACCTTGTCATATGAAGCAGATGGCGTGCTGTTATGACGCAGAACACGCGCTCATTTGACGCTGATTGCAAGCTGTTTTGACGTGAAATAGGTGTGGAAAATAGCGTTTTTTATTTCATAATTTGTTTGGAATTGCGTAATGATTTGATTGTCAACAGCTTGCCAACTCAAAGAATACAGCGCTTATTTCGACCGAAAGTATTTTTATTTTCAAATACGCAAGCCTTATAAAGGCTTTTGTTTGATTTTTTCAAGAGATAGGAGTGGGGAGAGGAAGAAAATCAATATGCCATTCTGATTGCTCGGAAAAAATGTGTAACTTTGCAGCTTGTAATCAGTTGTTTATGGCATTTTCTGTTCTCATATCAGTATATCAGCGTGAAAAACCGCAATATCTTGAGCAGGCACTTGAAAGCTTGTTGGAGCAGACTTTGCTGCCCACAGAAGTGGTTATCGTTGAAGACGGACCGCTGACCGACGAGCTTTATGCGGTCATTGAGGCTTTTAAGACTCGATTTGCAGCAACGGTAAGCGTTGTCCTGCCACGTAACGTTGGACTCGGACTTGCCCTGAATCATGGATTAAAAGAATGTCATTATCCCATTGTGGCACGCATGGATAGTGATGACATTTGCAAGCCCTGGCGCTTTGAAAAGCAACTCGAAATCTTGAGAACGCATAAGGAAATAGATGTTGTGGGAAGTTGGATTGATGAGTTTCTGGGAACGAAAGAAAATATTATTTCTACGAGAAAAGTTCCTGAAACACATCAGGAAATCCTGCATTTTGCCCGATACCGTTGTCCACTCAATCATCCTACGGTCGTATTTCGTAAGGAAGCAATTGAAAAAGTGGGTTGTTATAGGAAGGTTAGACTTGAAGATTATGATTTATGGGTACGTGCGTTGCAAAGTGGTGCGGTCTTTTATAACCTCCAAGAAAGTCTCTTATGGTTTCGATTTAGTGCAGAAGCGTTTCATAGAAGAGGTGGATTGAACTATGCAGTAAAAGAGATTGGCTTTCACTATGCTATGTATAAGCGTGGTTTCATTGGTCTTTCGACATTTGTTTGGAATGTAGTGACGCGATTGTTAGTACGGCTTTTACCCAATGGATTACGCAAAAAAGTATATATTTCTCGTATTCATAGATAACAAAGTGCCTTATCTTGCGTTAATCTATGTAGAACAATATCGGTAAAGACGCTTCATGACAATACTTAACAATGGCTATATCCTTGATGGAATGAATGAATACGAACGTGTGATCAAGCGTCTGTTTGATTTCATTGCAGCCGTGATATGCTTTGTTATTTGTTTGCCTTTATTTTTCTTTTGCTATCTTGCTGTCAAGAAGGAAGACGGTGGACCGGCTATCTTCAGACAGGAACGTATAGGCCGTTTCGGTCGGCCTTTCACGATTTACAAGTTCAGAAGTATGGCTTTAGATGCCGAAAAGAGAGGGCCGATGCTGTCTAATCAGACGTATGACAAGCGATTGACCAAGACAGGAAAGTATCTTCGTAAGCATCATCTCGATGAACTTCCCCAGCTATGGAATGTAGTTAAGGGCGACATGTCATTCGTAGGACCACGCCCCGAGCGTCAATTCTATATTGATAAGATTATGAAAGAAGATCCACGTTATCGCTGTTTATATCAGATTAGGCCTGGAGTTACAAGCTATGCGACCCTATATAACGGCTATACTGATACCATGGAAAAGATGCTTATGCGTCTTCAAATGGATTTATACTATTTGGAACACCGCAGTTGGTGGCTTGATATCCGTATTCTTGGACTTACATTTCTGAAGACAATGTTTGGCAGGAAGTTCTGATTTTATAGTTGAACCTTTAAATAAGAAGGTTGTTTTCATGATTAGATAAATAGGTTCTTATTCTTTACAATAAATGACTTCATTGTGAGTTTTAATAATAAAAGCTGATTACAATGCCAATACAATATATCGCGATATTATTATCTTTTTCCCTCAGTTTTGTCGGAGGTTTTATTTTCATTCCTGCCATTTTGCATTTCTGTCAAAGTCATCAGCTCTTTGATTTTCCTACTAATCGTAAGGTACATCGTCAGGCGATACCGCGTCTTGGAGGCATCGCTTTCGTTCCTTGTATGGTGATTTCGGCCTTTGTTGCTTTGTTTTTCCTTAGCAAGCAAACAAATAATGTAAGCTTACAGGTAACTCTTCGGAGTTTTGTTTTCCTCGTTTCGTTGGCAATGGTGTATTTTATGGGCGTTCTGGATGACATCATAGGTCTTAAAGCAAGGAACAAATTTATCATACAGATGATAGCCGCAGCCTTGATTTCGGCTATCGGTTTGCGTATAAACAGCCTTTATGGATTTCTTGGAATCTATGATATTCCTATTTGGTGTTCCATACCCTTGTCTGTCTTTTTCATTTTGTTTGTTATCAATTCCATAAACCTTATCGATGGTATTGATGGACTTTGTGCCACAATAACATTTTTAATTCTGTTGAGTTTTCTTTATTCTCATATTGTAGAAGCATCGCTTGTGTATGCTATTCTCATAGCAGGATTAATGGGAGTACTTCTTCCTTATCTATATTTTAATATGCTTGGAGGACATAAAATAAAACGGAAAATATTCATGGGTGACTCTGGAAGTCTTTCATTAGGCTTCATCATAAGTGTTCTTTTCATTATACAGGCAGAGGGGAGTCCTATGTCAATGGCTTTCGAGAAAGGTCTCTTTATCCTCCCATATTCATTGATGATAGTCCCAGTTTTTGATGTTGTGCGTGTTATTCTTGTTAGATTGCGACATCGAAAGCCTATATTTTTAGCGGATAAAAACCACATTCATCACAAGATTATGCGTGCAGGTTTCAATCAGCATCAAGTATTAGGGCTGATAATAGGGATGTCTTCGTTGTTCTGTGGAATGAATTTTGTGCTTTTCAATGACTTTCAATATTCTGTAGTTACACTTGTCTGTGTTGATGTTTTCTTGTATATGGGCATTCATTTCCTCATTAATCTGCATATAAGAAGACATGGGGAAAATGTTTTCGTCTGATTTTTGCTACTAAGTAATCTTTGAATTTAATGCTTTTTAAATAGCAATCGGAGTGTTTTCGAACGCAAAATCAACTTATTGTTTGACAGGCTTTCGATTTCAAATCCTTCCTTCAAGCCATTCACTCCATAGGGCCTTACGATATTGACATCCGTGATTTTAATGTCATCAACGTCGCGGTCTGACAGATAAGGTGAGTCGAGAAAGAGGCTGTCTCCACGATGTTCGAAACTGAAATAGAGGTCAGAATATCCTCCTTTTGTATCTCTCATTTCGAGCAAACGACCTTGGAAAGCCCAGGTTCTTCCACTTGTTTTCAGGTCTGATGTATGTTGGGTTGCAAGCGTGTCTACGGCTATCATCTGCCAGAACCCATCGAGTTTGCCGTTGTTGGAGAACTCGATTTCGCAGCTTGTAAGCAGCAGAAGGGCTGCAAATAGGAATGTTATCTTTTTCATTTTCTTATGCGTTTGAAGTTTAGAACACCTGATTTAGTGATTGTGAACTGCAGACCGGTGTTGTTGCCATACAGCTTTCCATGGTCTAATCCAAAGGCTCCTTTCACACTCCAATCAGCAAATCGCGAACTTTTGGGGCATGTATAGCCGGCCTCAAGAAGCAGACTGAAGTTCTTTCGTGGGTCGGAATAGAATTCATAATAAGTGCCAAACCCTTTTTGATAGGTAGCCAAAAGACGGTAATTCAGGCCTTCGGAAAGTCTACCTTCAGCTCCTAAGTGCCATGCAATGAAGCGATTGTTCTTCACTTCTATCGTTCCATCGGTGTTATAAAGCGGCGACATGTAGAGCGGATTGCCCATCACCATGCCCCAATGTTGCCAACCTGTGAAGAGAGAATGATTGTAGTAGTTGTCCCGTCCGCATATATGTTCGTTGATATTTGCCGTGTGGTCGTGGTAAACAGGGCCTCCCTGATACTTCGTGTAGAGGTATTCGACAACCATTTTCCTTAGCCATGGTGTCTGTTTCAGTCGCAGTTCAGCCCCCAGCATCCAGTCTTTGAAGTCATAAGCGAAGTATTTCGATTTCACGTGCCGATGCTTGTCGGCGCCCTTTCCCCAGCCGTTTTTATTGATATGTATCATCTCAGAGTTGTCTTCAAAGTATTGATCGGCATAGAAACTCAAGCCCCATTTCGCGTTGTCATAGTTCAGACGGGCTACCCAACTGCCTACTTGGTTGCCCTCGGCATTGATAAAATTGCCGTCGGTTACATCTGTTCCGCCTGGGAAAAAGGCATTCCAGAACGAGCGAAGACTGTTGCTGCTCTTGGTTTCTTTCATTCGATTGCCGTCTCGGAGATATGATTTTCCACCGAATTGGCATGCCATTTCAAGACCTAATTCAACAGAAAAGGGGAAGTTTCGCTCGGGATTTCCAATCATCAGATAGCCTGCTTTGCTGTGATAGAATGTTCCTTCCGTATAGCGGTTTTGCTTTTCCGTGAAGCTGCGTTGCCATGCATCATCCGTCGGTTTGCCGTAGGCGATATGGCCTTTCAGTCGCAACCAACTCTTCGTGAAAGGCAAAATCCAGTATTCGGGCAGTGCAATGCGTACTTGGGGAATAGGTCTTGCGTTGATACCGAATGTCTGTGAACCCGATGAAAGCATGTTATCTTTCAGCTCCATCGGCTGTTCTTTGGCCCCGATAGTCAGCACACCATGCAGCCATCGGGCTTCAACAAAGGCCTGTTGAACAACAAATTGGCTCGTGAAACCATTGGGAAGAACCAAATCGATGCCGTATCCGATGCCCCAGCGACGTGCAGAATCGCGTTGCAAGGGGCGTTCGATAGCTGCTCGGAGATAACCGTTTGTATGCTTGAGCGAACTTAATCCATAGCGATTGGCTGTCAACCAAAGTGGCGTTTTGCCTTTAGACAGACTCTCTTGCCATGTCAGTTGGTAGCTAAGCTCTTGGGTAAGGTCGCGTTTCCCGATGCTGTCTGTCTGATGATTGAGCGCAAGTAGCGGTGTCGAAGCCAACAGGAAAAGTCCCATTGTGACTGCTGTTCTTATGTTTTTTGTCATATATGGAAATCGTTTGAAATTCAAAATACAGCCCAAGCCCTTAATAGTTAGCATGCAGAAAGGCCGTCGAGCATAGCCCGAAGCACGTTTACGGCGGCCTCAACTGTTGGAATCTGGCTGACGGTCAACAGTCTTCGTGTGCCCACTTGCTTGAAGTCGCACTGCCGTGGATGGTTACCTACGTAGTTGATGACGGCAGAAAAAGTCTTGCTTTGGTAATAAGCGCTGTCGGGATTAGCCACAAACTGCATGTTCATCTTGCCCTGCCGGAGCATGATTTTCTCACAACCAAGGCGCTTGCCCAACCTGCGAAGCGGCACCACTTGCATCAGCTCGAGTGCTTCATGAGGCACTTCGCCGAAGCGATCCACCAACCGTTGACGGTAAGTTTCAAGGTCGTTGTCATTGTTGATGTTGTCCAATTCGCGATAAAGCAACATGCGTTCGCTGCTTCCCGGCACGTAGTTGTCGGGGAAATACATTTCGAGATCGCTCTCAATGGCACAGTCTTCAACGAATTCATCGCCACTGATGTCTTTGCCTTGTGCTATCTGTTCGGCATAGAGCTCATGGAACTCATCGTTCTTAAGCTCTGTAACGGCTTGGCTAAGTATCTTCTGATAGGTCTCATATCCTAAGTCTTCCATGAATCCACTCTGCTCTGCGCCGAGCAAATTCCCTGCACCTCGTATGTCAAGATCCTGCATGGCAAGGTCGAAGCCGCTGCCCAATTCAGAGAAATTCTCAAGAGCTTCGAGTCTGCGTCGGGCCTCGGGAGTAAGCGACGTCTTAGGAGGTGCGAGCAAATAGCAAAAGGCTTTGCGGTTACTTCGCCCCACACGGCCTCGCATTTGGTGCAGATCGCTGAGCCCAAATCGGTGGGCATCGTTGATAATCATGGTGTTGGCATTGCCGATATCAATACCGTTTTCAACGATAGTCGTAGAGAGTAGCACGTCATAGTCATAGTTCATGAAGCCCATGAGTACTTTTTCAAGTTTGTCAGGTGGCATTTGTCCGTGGCCAATGGCTACCCGACAATCGGGCACATACTTATGGATGAGGTTGGCAATCTCCTGTAATCCGTTGATGCGGTCATGCACAAAATAGACCTGCCCGTTGCGACTCATCTCGAAATTAATGGCATCTGCAATCACTTCATGACTGAAAGTAGCCAGTTCTGTGTGTATAGGATAGCGGTTAGGTGGCGGAGTTCGGATGATACTCATATCGCGGGCACCCATTAAAGAGAACTGCAATGTGCGCGGAATAGGGGTTGCAGACATCGTCAGTGTATCGACATTGGTCTTCATCTTGCGCAGTTTCTCTTTCGTAGAAACGCCGAATTTCTGTTCTTCATCAATGATGAGAAGTCCCAAGTCGTGCCATTTCACCGACTTACCGAGTAGCTTATGTGTGCCGATTAATATATCAATCTTGCCGTCTTCAAGGTCAGTCAACACCTGTTTTGTCTGCTTCGCCGACCTTGCCCGTGAGAGATAATCCACCCGAACAGGCATACCTTTCAGGCGATTCTTAAAAGTTTGATAGTGCTGATAAGCCAAGACAGTGGTCGGAACGAGTACAGCGACCTGCTTACTATCGCATGCAGCCTTGAAAGCTGCACGCACTGCAACCTCTGTTTTGCCGAAACCCACGTCGCCACAAACAAGCCGATCCATCGGTCTTTGACTCTCCATGTCGGCTTTAACGTCTTGAGTTGCCTTGCTTTGGTCGGGAGTATCCTCGTAAAGAAAACTTGCTTCAAGTTCATGTTGCAGGTAACTGTCACCGCTGAAGGCATAACCTTTCTCATGACGGCGCTGTGCATAGAGCTTAATGAGGTCGCGGGCAATGTCCTTAATGCGTTTCTTGGTTTTCTCTTTCAGCCTATCCCACGCTCCCGTTCCAAGCGTACTGAGGCGTGGAGGCTCGCCTGTATCCGCCCGACGGTACTTACTTATCTTGTAAAGTGAATGGATACTGACATCTACTTTGTCGTTATGTTGGTAGATGATGCGTATCATTTCCTGATAGCTGTTGCCTGCAGGAACGCGCACAAGTCCGCCAAATTTGCCGATACCGAAGTCCACATGAACAATGAAGTCGCCTGGTTCCATCTCCTGAAGTTCCTTCATTGTGAGCGCCATCTTGCCTGCTCGGGCGCCGTCGCTTTTGAGATTGTACTTATGGTAGCGGTCAAATATCTGATGATCGGTAAAGAAACAAAGCTTCAGAGCATCGTCGGTAAAGCCTTCATGCAGTGTTCTGTTGACAGGTTCGAATGCGATTGACCGCGCTTTCTGCGAGTCCATGTCGGCAAAGATGTCTTTCAAACGCTGGGTTTGCTTGTCACTGTCGGCCAGAATATAAAGCTTGTAGCCCTTTAGGATATAGTCTTCGAAAGTGTCAACCAATAGGTCGAAGTTCTTATGGAACAGCGGTTGAGGCGTAATCTTGAATTTCAAGACATCATATTTCTTGGCTTTCTGCGTAGCCATTACCTCTGTTTTGCCGGCATTCATGCCAAATTCTATCCTGCGAAATGTTGCGGCATCTTCTGTAAACTGATAGGGCGTAATGAGCGATTTCTCCTTGTTGAGTTCGCTCATTATCTGCTTCTGCTCCATTTCCGTGGCCCCTTCAAGTCGCTCTGTGACGGCTTGTCTGGAGAAACCTTCAGCATATACGTGCTCAATGACATCGTGGATGTAGGCAAAGTCTTTTGCAACAAGCACAGTATCTGACGGCAGAAACTTCAGAAAAGAAATCTTTTCGGTGGCTGACATGGCCAATTCGGGCACGATTTCTATATCGTTCTGCTTGTCTTTCGATAACTGGTCTTGCACTTCAAAGGTGCGGATCGTGTCGATTTCACGGCCGAAAAAGTCAATACGGTAGGGGTATTCACAACTAAACGAATAGACATCGAGGATGCTTCCACGCACGGCAAACTGGCCAGGTTCATATACATAATCAACCTCTTGGAAGCCATAATCGCGCAGCGTGTGGGCCACATCGGTGATGTCTATCTGCTGTTGTCCGGTCTTTAAGGACAGCCGACGTTCATCCAGATGCTTCTTGGAAATCACCAATTCAGCCAAAGCTTCGGGATAAGAAACGATGAACAATGCTTCATGGGCTTTGACATCGCGGGTCGAAACCTTTGCCAACACCTCGGTTCTCGGTATTTCATTGGCGCTGTCTCGCTGCCCATACTTGACCGAACGCTTATAGCTTGAAGGGAAGAACAACACGTTCTCCGTGCCCATTACCTGTGTGAGGTCGTGATAGAAATAGCCGGCTTCATCGGCATCTTGAAGCACAAAGAGAAACGTTTGCACGGTTTTCTCGGCCACAGATGCAAACAACAATGGCGTTGCTGAGGCCTGCTGACCTTGTAAAAAGATGTTACCGCCTTGCTTATCCTGTAGTAATTTGAGCAATGCTCCCGTTTGGGGAGCCATTGCATAGAGCTGTCTGATGTCTTTAATATCCAAACCTAAGCCTTGATTTTAGGGTATTTACGAAACCAACCGTCAAGCCGAAGGCGCATCACTCCAAAGAAAGCCTCGCCAAAAATGCCGCCACTCATCTTGCTTGTTCCCTCTCGGCGATTGACGAAAACCACGGGAACCTCCTTGATTTTGAACCCAATCTTATGGGCAGTGTACTTCATTTCAATCTGGAAACCATAGCCTTTGAAGCGCACTTCGTCTAAAGGAAGCGTTTCAAGAACGCGGCGTTTGTAGCACACAAAGCCTGCCGTGGTGTCGTGAACCTTAAAGCCTGTGACAATACGTACATATTTGGAAGCGAAGTAACTCATCAGTACACGGCCGATAGGCCAGTTCACAACGTTCACTCCACTGACATATCTTGAGCCAATGGCAACGTCGAAACCCTCGTCATGTGTAGCCGCATAGAGTCGCGGAAGGTCGTTAGGATCGTGACTGAAATCGGCATCCATCTCGGTGATATAATCGTAGCCGTGAGCCAAAGCCCATTTGAAACCGGTGATATATGCCGTGCCAAGTCCTAATTTTCCCTTGCGCTCAATGATAAAAAGACGGTCACCGAACTCGCTTTCTATCAGTCGATGCACGATAGAAGCGGTGCCGTCAGGACTTCCATCATCAATAACAAGGATGTGAAAACACTTTTCCAAGCCGAAAACGGCACGTATAATCTTCTCGATATTCTCCTTCTCATTGTAAGTAGGAATTATCACAATAGAATCACTTTCATGCATAGCGATGTTCGTTTTTATATCTTGCAAACTTACATAAAATAATTGAATTTTATGCTTTCGAATTGGAAAAAGAATGCAAAAGGATAGTTGCTGTGGCTTAAAAAGCCACAGAACGGGGCTAATGTTGAATTGTTTTAATTCATAATTCACAATTCATAATGCATAATTATAATGCGAATGCCTACCTACTTCCCCGCAAGTTAGCACTCCCTCCTTGGGAGGGGCAGGGGGAGGTTACGCAAGTTAGCACTCCCCTCCTTGGGGAGGGGTTGGGGGAGGTTACGCAGGTTAGTACTCCCCTCCTTGGGAGGGGTTGGGGGAGGTTACGCAAGTTAGCGCTCCCCTCCTTGGGAGGGGTTGGGGGAGGTTACGCAAATTAGCACTCCCCTCCTTGGGAGGGGTAGGGGGAGGCTCTGCAAGTTAGCACTCCCCTCCTTGGGAGGGGTTGGGGGAGGTTACGCAAATTAGCACTCCCCTCCTTGGGAGGAGTAGGGGGAGGTTACGCAAGTTAGCTCCCCCCTCCTTGGGAGGGGCCGGGGGAGGTTACGCAAGTTAGTACTCCCCCTCCCTTGGGGAGGGGTTGGGGGTGGGTATCTATTAAATTCTTTTACAAATGCTTTCTCAGGAAGGGGCGTGCTGAAAAACGAAAGCGTTGCGGTCGAAAATACGCGAGTTTTGAGCCTTGTTGGTAAATTATTGGTTGTCAAAGTGTTACATGAAATGAATGGAGAAAAGGCATTTTTTCAGTCAGATTATTTTGCAATTAGCGTCAAAACGGCCTGTAACTTGCGTCATATTACCATTTGTTCTGATGCAGAATGCACGGTGACTTGATGCAAATGGGAAGCTAATATGAGGCAAAACGCATGTAAAGAAGCTAAGAATGAGAAGATAAAGAGACAGAAAGCAGAATAAAACATGAATTTTTATCAGCTTCGATTTCTATTTGGTGTGCTCAGAATATGCCTTTTTTTAGCCAATTTTATTTACAAAATCAAGTCGCTTTATGTAGGGATATATAGCCCTGCATGACAGTAAAAGATACTTCACTTGTTTGTTCTCCTCTCCTTTGGAGAGGCCGGGAGAGGTTCCCCTCCTATTGGTCTGGGTTCTCAACAAATCCTTGATATTCCTTATCAAGTCCGTTCATGACAGCCTCATAGCTTTGTTCCATCTGGTTCTTGATATTCTCCGGGCCACGACCTATAGGCATGATAGGTTCATGGATGGTGAGTTTCAAGGGGTGCCAAAAGGCCCAATAGAAATCCTTTGTGCGTGGTTTTACGTCGAAACTCCCATTGATCGTCAGTGGAACCACAGGCAGTTGAAGGTCGTCGGCAAGCATGAATGCACCGCGACGGAACACGCCCATGTGCCCCGTGAACGTGCGGGCGCCCTCGGGAAACACTACGAGTGACATACCCTCTTGCAGGATATGACGTGCTTCATCATAGGTGGCGCGGATTTTTGAAGGCCCACTTTTGTCTACAAAAATATGGTGGGCATATTGGCAGGCAATGCCAACGAGTGGGATTTTTCGCAGTCCTTTCTTCATCATCCATTTGAAATTACGGCCTAAGAAACCATAGATGAGGAAGATGTCGAAGGCTCCTTGATGGTTGGCCACAAAGACATAAGACTGCCGTGGGGCCAGATGTTCGCGCCCTTCTACCTTGACCGGCAACAGCAAGAGGCGTATCCAGAGCCATGCCCAGCATTTACCGGGATAGTAACCCCAAAAGTGTCCGTTGCCGACAAGACAGCCGATGACGGTTACCAACGACGTAATGATGCTGGCTAAAAGCAGGATTGGAAGACAAATGAAGAGCTGGTAGAGTCGGTAAATATACTTCATGAGGTAATGATGCTTTATTTTTTCGTTCGTAAAGTGATAACGGCTATTTCGGGTTCTACGCCAATGCGGATAGGTGCAAGGCCTCCGATGCCGCATGTGACATAGAGAAAATGTCCCGCTTTCTCAGCCAACCCATAGTCGTCGGGATAGCTGAACATCGTGGGACGAAGGCCGAAAAGCGAGATTTGTCCACCGTGGGTGTGACCGCAAAGCGTCAGTTGTGCATGGCTTTTCGGCAGAATTCGGCTCTCCCATGATTTCGGATCATGTTGCAACAAGATGATGAAAGCCTTCTTTCCAATGCCCTTCAGTGTCTTTTCTATATCTGAATTATCAGGAAACCGCTTGCCGTCTCCGCAGTTCTCTTCACCTGCAATGACGAGTGAATCGCGGTGGTCACGACTGTAATATATGGCGTGTTCGTTGAGCAAGAGATGCCATCCCATGTCGCGTTCAGCCTTTTTAATGCCTTCCTCACAAGCCTTCTTAGCCACACTGTCGCCATAGAAATACTTGCTGTAATCGTGGTTCCCAAGGACGCTGTACATGGGAATTCCTTGATGAGCAAGCTTCGAAAGCAACGCTTTCTGGGGCTGCAATTCACTCGGTTGCGTGTTCTGCAAATCGCCGACAAAGCATATCATGTCGGGATGTTGGGCAAGGATTGTGTCGACATCTCTCTGAAGATAGCGTTCCATGCCATGGTTGAAACTCCCCACATGCGCATCACTGAAGAGCACAATCCGCATGCCATCGAAAGCTTTTGGCAGGTCGTTGAAAGCAAGTTCAATGCGAGTGACACGCAATTGACGCGTGCCGAAAATGACTCCGTAAAGCATAGTGAGCATGCAAACCAGACCGAGCAACAGGCCGATAACATCCCAAAGCTTCTGTTTCGTGTGGCAGAACCGACGGCAGAGCAGGCCTAATGAAGAAACTATTGCATATACTGTTTTGGGTACAACGAGGATAGCTAATGAGATAAGAAAGGCCTTAATCCAGTTGATATTGTCGGGAATGAACTTGCCGCAGAAGGTCAATGCGAGGCTGTAGACCAACATGATGAAGCCCGGTAACCACCAAACGAGACGCCTTAAACGTGTGTAATGAGGGCGATGACGCAAGCAGTGACGCTCAATATAGAGGTCGCTCAATATGATCATCGGTATGAGGAGGAAGATAATTCTTGCTATCATATCTTTTTATGTGTTGCTTTATACGATTTGAAGGAACTTGTCTGCATATCGTCAGGCATTGAAAGTCAGCGCTTCTCCGCGATAGGAAGCATCGAAACGACCATTGTCATAGATGATGTGTCCATTGCAGATTGTAGTCACAACGCGGTTGCTGAAGACGTGACCTTCCAATGGACTCCATTTGCATTTGCTCTGAATGACATCGGTTGTAACCGTCCACGGGCTGTTTGGTCTAACGATAGTAAGGTCAGCTTTGTAGCCTTTGCGCAGGAAACCGCGGTCATTAATGCGGAAAAGACGGGCGGGATTGTGGCACATCAACTCGGCAACACGTTCGCGGGGAAGTATGCCTTTGTCGGCAAGTTCGAGCATGGAAACGAGTGAAAACTGCACCATTGGCATGCCCGAAGCAGCTTTCAAGCAGCCTCCCTGTTTGTCTTTGAGTTCGTGTGGAGCGTGGTCTGTGCCCACAGTTGTGATGCGTCCGTCGGTCAATGCACGGCGAAGCGCATCGCGGTCGGCCTTGGTTTTGACAGCAGGATTACATTTAATGCGCGCACCGAGTGTGGCATAATCGGCATCCGAAAAATAGAGATGAGCAATCACAGCCTCTGCAGTGATGCGGTCGTTAAGGCCGAAGAATGCTAACTCTCGAGCTGTTGTGAGGTGTGCGACATGGAGTCTTGTACCGTATTTCTTTGCTAATTCTACAGCCAAAGCCGTACTCTCATAGCATGCTTCCTCACTTCTGATGAGTGGATGCAGTTTGATGTCGGGATCTTCCTGCTGCGTTTTGGCCCGTGCCATGTTAGCAGTGATGATGTCGGTGTCCTCGCAATGCGTCATGAGTTGCCAGTCTTGGTCGGCACACACCTTATATATATACTCCAAACTCTCGCGCCTATCCACGAGCATATTACCCGTACTGGCCCCCATGAAGAGTTTTATTCCGGGGATATGTGTACGGTCAAGCGAGGCAAAAGAGTCAGTATTATTGTTGGTTGCGCCATAGAAGAAGCTGTAGTTCACGTGGCTGTTATGGCTGGCAATATTCATTTTCTCCTGCCAAGCCTCGGGAGTTGTGGTCTGAGGTGAGGTGTTGGGCATCTCCATATACGAAGTAATGCCACCGAAAGCGGCTGCACGACTCTCACTTTCGATATCGGCTTTGCGCGTCAGTCCTGGCTCACGAAAGTGTACATGGGCATCAATGATACCCGGAAAAACGAAACATCCCGAGGCATCTACCGTCTGTTGGTAGATGCCTCGGGGTGCTTTTTCTGCCTCATATAGGGCAGCTATGTGGTCATCTTCAAGTACAATGTCGCCTCGGAAAGCACGTCCTTCGTTGATGATAGTACCACCCTGTATGATAGTTTCCATATCTCTGACTTTTATTTCACTGCAGGTTCTGCCATCTGAGCAGGCGTAGGAGCAGATTGTATGGGTTGTCTTTCGGGCTGTGGAGCCTCATTGCAAGGCGCTTCCGGTTGTATGTCGCGCATGCCATTCATTATCTGTTGGTTCTCTTGAGCCTTTTGATAGTAGTCCTTTACATAGGGATCATTCTTGAATTTGTCAGTAGCTTTGCTCATGATATCCTCAATCCAAGGAGTCAGTTCGGGGTATTGGAAACCGATGGTAACCATGAAGAAGATGCCGGGACCAAGCACATTGTCGAAGTTCTCGGTAACAAATGAAGTCACAAGTTCGTCTTCTTTTTGCGAAAGAAGAGCTGCTTCCTTGTTGAGTTTCGTGTTTACTATGTCCATGTTACGGCCGTTCATGATGGCTTGGTCATGTTGGTGTACGAGCTCAGACTCTTGATTTTTCAACTGATTATACTTGTTGAAAAACTGAAAGAGTTTATCATTGAGTGGGGTTCCACTGACGATTTGCTGCGTATTGTCTATCTTGATATTGATGTCTCCGCTCTCTACAACCAATGGAAGAACGCTCTCTTCGTCCATGAATATGTTGCCCATACGGACGGAATCTATCGTCCCTGAGAAATGAAACTGACCATGAACGACATCGCAAGAGTCAAGAGTTTTGAACTCATTGTTCTTGAGAATCTTCAGATAAAGCATTCGACCGTCAAGGTTAGATACGTTAGATGTCCCCACGATGTTGTAAGAGTTCGCACATGATGTCAATGCCAAGAGAGCTACAATGGCGTAAAAGACCTTATTCATAAATTGGTTTTCTTATTCTAATAACAAAGATAATAGGAAGTAATGAAGTGCGAAAGAAAATTTATGCTATTTAATTTATCAAGCTTATCTTTTAGGTTTTTTTCGTAATCAACACTTCTTTTATCCCACAAAAGATTTACGGTTGCTTTTCCTTTTTAAGTTCGTGATCAATGCGATGCATGGCATATACCTCGATAATTGCGGCAATAAGCAGCAAAACTACCCATTTGTTATATACATAAGTGATGTAGTCTATCTGGTTACCAAATATCGGACGCAGGAAACCATAAGCGTTATCGACCATCAACAGACCGGCAAACACGAAGAGGAAATCCGCCAAATTGAGAATGTTTTTCAGGCGTTTGATAGCCAGACTACGGCCTTCATAGGTCTGCATCATCTGCATCAGAGCAAACAAAATGCAGCCTACAAGGGCAATCCAACATACAATCTGTGTGGCAAACATGAACACATAGCAGCCTACTCCCACCACCATGAGTGCGCCACCTGTCATGAAAAGAATGCTTTGTAGACTATTCAGTTGCTTCATTATTGGTTTCTATAGGTTTTTTATCATCGCTAAGTACGTAGATGTCTTCGTCATCTGCTTTCATGAAATAACGCTCGCGGGCAATCTTCTCAATAGCCTTGGGGTGGCGTTTGAGTTCATTCAGCTGGCGGGAATCAGCCTCGTACTGCTCTGTATACTTGTTGATTTCACTTTTAAGGTCGCTGATCTGCATTTCCAACTGAAAGCGTTTCAGAAAGCTGTTCTCGTCAATCAAGCCTACAATGAGCACGCCAATGACACACACTATAAGGTATTTATAGTGAGAAATGAGACTCAAGATAACATTCAAACGACCTGTCATAATTGATTTATTTGTTTGCAAAGATAATAATTTTTGCTATCTTTGCATCATCAATTCTCAAAAAATGGAAGAATATATTGTATCTGCCAGGAAATACCGTCCAATGACATTCGATGCTGTTGTGGGGCAACATGCGCTCACAACGACGCTGAAGAATGCTGTCAAAAGCGGGAAACTGGCTCATGCCTACTTGTTCTGTGGACCACGAGGTGTAGGAAAAACCACTTGTGCCCGTATCTTTGCAAAGGCTATAAACTGTGAACATCCGGGCGAAGATGGCGAAGCTTGCAATGCATGTGAAAGCTGTAAGGCATTCAATGAGCAGCGTTCTTACAACATATTCGAGCTTGATGCAGCCAGCAATAACTCTGTAGAGAACATCAAAGCGCTGATGGAACAGACCCGGATACCGCCTCAGGTAGGTCGTTATAAGGTGTTTATCATCGACGAGGTGCACATGCTGTCAACGGCTGCCTTCAATGCTTTTCTGAAGACATTAGAGGAACCTCCCGCTCACGTTATCTTCATCTTGGCTACAACGGAGAAGCATAAGATACTGCCAACCATATTGTCTCGCTGCCAGATTTACGACTTCGAACGCATGACAGTGGGTAATACTATCGAGCATTTGAAGTTGGTTGCCGCGAAGGAAAGCATCACTTATGATGAAGAAGCGCTTGCAGTTATTGCTGAAAAAGCCGATGGTGGCATGCGCGATGCACTCTCCATATTCGATCAGGCGGCCAGTTTCTGTCAGGGAAATATCACTTATCAAAAGGTGATTGAAGACCTCAATGTGCTGGATTCTGACAATTATTTCAAGATTATTGATTATGCCTTAGCCAACAAGGTGAGTGAAATCATGGTGTTGCTCAATGGCATTTTGAATAAAGGGTTCGACGGAGGTAACCTCATTGGAGGCCTTGCAGCACACGTCAGAAATGTGCTTATGGCTCGTGATGTGCAGACACTTCCGCTTCTTGAAACAAGCCAACAACAGCGTGAGAAGTATCATGAGCAAAGTAAAAAATGCCCTGTAAACTTCCTGTATCAGGCTTTGAGGCTGCTCAATCAATGTGACATCACCTATAAACAGAGCAGCAACAAGCGTCTGCTGGTAGAGATAACGCTCATTCAAGTGGCCCAGATTACGCAACCGGATGACGATGATGCCGGTGCGGGGCATAGCCCTAAGCGATTAAAATCCCTGTTTAAGAAACTGATAAACTCTCAGCCAAAGAAAGCAACTTTGCAGGTGGTTGCGGCTGAGAAGCATACGCTTTCTCCTCGTGAGAGAGCTACACAAGTTGTTACCGAGCCTGCTGTTACGCCTTCTGTAACGGCAACATTGGCAGCAACCACAACTCAACAACCCACTTCAAAGCCCCGTCCGAGTGCAAGTCTTGACGCAATCGGTTTCACTTTTCGTGGTCTTCGGGCACAGAATGAACGGTCAGAAGAAAAGAAAGATGAGCTGTTTGATGTCGATACAACAAAGGAAAAAGGTTTTACTCAAGACCAATTGGAAACCTCATGGTATGCAATGCTCGTGAGAATGCCACAGAGTTTGCGAGGCTTGGCCACGCGACTGAAGAACGTAACGCCACGCATCACGGAGTTTCCAAAGATTGAGATTGTGGTTGACAATCAAATCCTTCTCACGCAAGTTGAACCGATTAAACTACGCATAAAGGCTACTTTGGCCAAGGAACTCAACAACGGACAAATCAATGTTGAATGGCGAGTAGCCCAGGGAACAGAGGTAAAACCACTGCTCACTAAGCGTGAAAGCTTTGAAGAAATGAAAAGAGAGAACCCCGCATTAGCTAAACTATGCCAGGTTCTCCATTTAGATATGTCTTAAAAACACCGTTGTCTTATTCTATCAGAGGCATGCCTAAGCGTCGGCATTCCTTGCGCATTTCTTCGGGCCAGATGCTGGCTTGGATTTCTCCGATATGCGCTTTATGGAGCAATATCATGCAAAGTCTGCTCTGACCGATACCGCCTCCGATACTCAAAGGCAGCTCTCCGTTGAGCAGTTTCTTGTGGAAGAAGAGTTCCTCGCGGTCTTCCTTGCCTTCCGATTTCAATTGTCTCAACAAGGCTTCTCGGTCAACCCGGATGCCCATTGAACTCAGTTCAAACGACCGTTCAAGTACAGGATACCAGATAAGAATATCACCGTTGAGGCCTGTTTTGCCGTTTTCATCCACCGTACTCCAGTCATCATAGTCGGGCGCACGACCATCATGTTTCTCACCATTGCTGAGTTTTCCGCCGATGCCTTCAATGAAAACGGCTCCGTATTTCTTGCAAATTGCATCTTCGCGCTGCTTGGGCGTGAGGTCTGGATACATGTTCAAGAGGTCTTGACTGTGTATGAAATGGATCTTCTGTGGCAGGAATGGCTTGATATTCGGATAGCTTTCACACGTCAGATACTCTGTTCTTAGCAGGGCGGCATATATGCGTCGCACCACATCTTCAAGGAAATCAATCGTGCGTTGGTCTTTCGTGATAACGGCTTCCCAATCCCATTGATCCACATAGAGGGAGTGGAGATTGTCTAACTCCTCATCAGCACGAATGGCATTCATGTCGGTATAGATGCCATATCCTGGCTCAATCTGATATTCAGCCAATGTAAGTCGCTTCCATTTTGCAAGCGAATGAACCACCTCTGCCTGTGCATCTCCAAGGTCTTTTATCGGGAAACTGACAGCTCGTTCCACGCCGTTGAGGTCGTCATTGATGCCTAATCCTTTCATCACAAACAATGGGGCAGTGACTCTGCTTAGGCGTAATTCCGTGGAAAGGTTCTGCTGAAAGAAGTCTTTTATCAGTTTAATTCCCTGCTCAGTCTGCTTTCTGTCAAGCAGTGCATGATAGTTTTCGGGACATATGATTTTGCTCATTGCGGTCTTGTTTTAATGTATTTAATCCTTCATGCAAAGGTAAATATTTAATATTAAAACGAAAAGATAAAGCCAATATAATTTTGCAGAATGTTATAAATAATGCGCTATATCTTACTTTTTGTTTGCCGTAGTTGTTTGAAAAACTTGTACTTATATCTCAATCTTTCTTTCGTGAATGAAAAACCAAGGTGTAGTTGCACGATTGCCGACAATTCATTACCTTTGCACAAAACCAAAAACGAAATGCAAAATATGAATAGCAAGACTGCCGTACGCACGAAAATCCTGTTTATCTGTTTGGGAAACATCTGTCGTTCTCCCGCTGCCCATGCCGTATTTCAAAAGAAGATAGACGACCGAGGACTGTCTGAAAGGTTCGAAGTAGACTCAGCCGGCATCGGTAACTGGCATGTAGGACAGCTTCCCGACCGTAGAATGCGTGAGTATGGTGCCCGTCGTGGCTATCAAGTTAATCATCATGCGCGTCAGTTCCAAACGTCAGATTTCAAGCATTTCGACCGTATAGTTGTGATGGATGAGGACAATTACCGCATCATCACTTCCAAGGCATCGTCAGACGAAGAAGCCGGAAAGGTGGTGCGAATGGCTGATTTCTTCACCTCTCATCCACGTGCTACGAGTGTTCCCGACCCCTATTATGGCGGTGCTGAAGACTTTGAGCTGGCACTCGATTTGATTGAAGACGGCGTTGAAGGCATGCTGAAAGAAATGGGGGAAGAATAAGAATGAACGTTCGATAGCTGTGTGGTGCGAGAACTTTACAGGCAAAGTTGTCTTGCCATGTCGTTGAGTTGCAGGCATTGTCCACGCGCTATGGTTTTCTGTTCCGTATGATGTTCCCAGGGCGAAAGCAGCAAAATGCGTCCTTCTTTGCACGCTTCAAACATACGTCCCGACGGCTTGTAGTAGTTGGTAAAGCCGTTCTCTTTGAGAATAATCATGCGGAGTCCCTCTTTAAAAGCTTCGTGCATAATCTCCCGTTCCCCTTTACTGATTGAGGGAGAAACCAAGACTGCGCCTCTTCTTGCAGCCTCCAAGAGTTGTTGTTTCTGCGTGGAGAGTGCTTCGCTTGTTATCTTTCGTGAACATTGTACTTGCAACTTTTCAGGGCAATCCAATAAGAAATGATTGCCAATCATCGAGAACGTCAGTCCATGAAATGTCACATTGCGTCGTACTTGGAACCAATCTGCATGCTGTTTCTTTATCAAGAGTCGTCTCGGATTGTCTTTGAGATAATGTTTCCAAGCCTCATATTGTCCCTCATGTCTTAGGATTTTGTCATTATAGCCATGTTCGAAGAGTAATCCAAAGCGTGATTTGCGTGGCATCTGTGCGCTGTCTTTCAAAGACAGCGAACCCCCATTGTGAGGAGAAAAGCTATCCTTGAATCTCGGAACCAAGCAGCCTTGTGCCTTCAGTTCCTCACGATAAGCACGATTGCAGCCTTGTATGAAGCCACGGATAACGATGCCTAATGGTCGGTTTTCAGGCAGATGCTCTTCTATGGAGAGGATAAAATGCAAGTGGTCGGGCATGAGTTGGCAGGCAACAAGGCCTATCTGTGGATAGTAATTGGACAGACCTTGCAGTTCGTTGATTACGGCTTGGCCCAGCGTTGTGGGTATAATGCGTGGGAAATCAGGGCTTCCAGGAATTGCATCGGCGCGTCCTTCAAGGCGTCCAAGCAACGGCCGTCGTCCATCAACAACCAACGTTATCAGATACCGCCCACGCTTAGTGTAGTCGTGACCAATCATGCGTCGTTTCATGGAAGGCCTTTTATTGACGTAGAATCCTGTCTCTGATATGCGGTATAGTGCATTGCCTTGCTTGATGTATCTTCTATGGTTGGTCATCTTTCAGATGTTTATAGTAAATACCGTGAGGCAGGGCTTTCACGCCTTCCTCTTTTGCTTTCTCTGCTAACCAACGTCGGTTGGCTTCTGCATAGTCTTTCTTTATCATTGTTTTTTCAATCTTCTTGTGAGGCCATGGAAGGCTCTTTTTTATGCTGTTAAATTCTTCTTTATTGTAAACTTAATTCAAATCGAATTTGGAATTGCTGCAAAAAATCATTATCTTTGCCGTAAGGAGAGGTGCGTATATGCCTTTCCTTTTTTATTGCCTTGTTCCAAATGAAGGTGCAACTCGCGTCAAACCGCATTGTAATCTGCGTCAAAACACCCTGTGATTTGCGTTAAATTGCAAAGTCATCTGCCTTGAATTGCATTGCGATATACCATGGATTGCAACGAAATTTGCATGGAAAGGCATTCTGACAAGACTTTACATCGCCTGTTTAGTAAACGGTTCAACGCTCGTTTTGTATTCATTTTTTACGATTTTTAATGTCGGTTTAATATGGTTTCCGGTATACAAAAATAAGCAATTTCAGTGGGAATGTCAAGAGAAAATAAATGAAAAATCAATCCATATAAGATGAATGTATTCGTTATGGCACTTAATTTCAGAACCTTATAGAAACAAACAAGTGCACAAAGAAACTTCCTTCATGCACTTGTTTGTTGTTTTTGTGACTCCGTTGGGATTCAAACCCAAGACCTTCAGAACTTTTTCTGACCTCATTCAGCTAATAAAAAAGTGCACAAAGGAACTTCCTTCATGCACTTATTTGTTGTTTTTGTGACTCCGTTGGGATTCAAACCCAAGACCTTCAGAACCGGAATCTGACGCTCTATTCAGCTAAGCTACGGAGCCAAAGCAGTTGCAAAATTACGAATAAAAAACTGACTGTGCAAATGTTATTTGCCAATTTATTTTGCAATCTTTACGATTTGTCGTATCTTTGCGATATTAATATTGTGGGAATGTAAGTGTAACACTCCCATATTTAACATAGAATTAGAAGATATGAACCTTACAGAGAGATTTATTAACTACACAAAATTCGACACGCAGTCATACGAAGAGTCGGATAGTGTCCCCTCAACGGCGAAACAACTTGTGTTTGCCAAGTATCTGAAAAAGGAGCTTGAAGACGAAGGTCTCAGTGATGTTGAGATGGATGAAAAGGGATATATCTATGCCACACTTAAGGCTAACACCAAGAAGAAGGCGCCAACGATTGGCTTTATCTCGCATTATGACACGAGTCCTGACGCAAGTGGCAAGGATGTTAAGGCCAGAATCATCCGTAACTACGATGGAAACGACATAGAACTTTCACCGGGTATCTTTTCAACTACAGAGAAATTCCCCGAACTGAAAGCACATATCGGTGAGGATTTAATCGTTACCGATGGCACAACACTGCTTGGGGCAGACGACAAAGCAGGCATTGCCGAGATAGTACAAGCCATGTGTTACCTGCGCGATCATGACGAAATCAAGCATGGTGACATTCGAGTGGGCTTCAATCCTGATGAGGAAATCGGTATGGGTGCACATCATTTCGACGTTGAAAAGTTTGGTTGTGACTGGGCTTATACCATTGATGGAGGTGACTTGGGCGACTTGGAATATGAGAATTTCAACGCTGCAGGCGCCAAGGTATATATTAAAGGTGTAAGTGTTCACACTGGATATGCTAAGGGAAAGATGGTGAATGCCAACCGATTGGCATGTGAGTTTAACAGCATGATACCTGAAACCGATATTCCTGAAAACACGGAAGGATATCAAGGTTTCTATCATTTGTTGGGCATAGAAAGCCGTACTGAGGAGGCAAAACTCAGTTATATCATTCGTGACCACGACCGTTCTAAGTTTGAAGACCGCAAGGATTTCATGGAAGATTGCGTGAAGAAGATGAATGAAAAGTATGGTGAAGGCACCGTAAGGATTGAACTTCACGACCAATACTATAACATGAAAGAGAAGATTGACCCTAATATGCACGTGATAGATATTGTACTTCGGGCGATGCAGGACAATGGAGTACCGCCTAAAGTGGAGCCAATCCGTGGTGGAACTGACGGTGCACAGCTCAGTTTCAAAGGTCTTCCATGTCCCAATATCTTTGCGGGTGGCGTGAATTTCCATGGGCCTCATGAGTTTGTTTCTATTCAGGTAATGGAGAAAGCGGTAGGTGTTATCACCAGTATCTGTGAGATAACAGGCAATTTTGAAGATTAATCAACCAATAATAAAAGCCCATTCCGTAAGTAACAGAGTGGGCTTTATGTTTCTTTTATGGCTGAGATACCCAATTTAATAGAAGACCTTGCGCTGATACTTGTTGTGGCAGGCATCGTGACTCTTGTGTTCAAAAAACTCAAGCAGCCGCTCGTTTTAGGCTATATCGTGGCAGGTTTCTTGGTTTCTCCACACATGCCCTATATCATGTCGGTAGTAGACAAGGGGGATATCCACACGTGGGCAGACATCGGGGTGATGTTTTTGCTGTTCTCCCTCGGCTTAGATTTCTCCTTTAAGAAAATCCTCAAGATGGGCATGGCGCCTGTAATTGCGGCACTGACCATTATCTTTTCAATGATGACACTCGGCATCTTGGTCGGTCATAGCTTTGGTTGGAACAGGATGGATTGCATCTTTCTGGGTGGAATGTTAGCCATGTCATCGACCACAATCATTTATAAAGCTTTTGATGACCTTGGACTTCGGCAGCAAAGATTTGCCTCCTTGGTGATGAGTGTGTTGATACTTGAGGATGTGCTGGCTATTGTCATGATGGTCATGTTGAGTGCCATTGCGAGTGGAAACAATCCGGATGGCGGCGAAATGCTTGGCTCAATACTGAAGATAGGCTTCTTTCTTGTGCTGTGGTTTGTGGTGGGTATCTTTCTTATTCCGCTTTTCTTCCGCAAGGCCCGCAAGCTGATGAACAGCGAAACCATGGTGATTGTGGCGCTGGGACTGTGCTGCTTAATGGCTGTTCTGTCTACAAAGGTGGGCTTCAGCAGTGCATTTGGTGCTTTTGTTATGGGCAGTATCATTGCCGAAACGGTAGAAGCCGACAAGATTATCAAGCTTGTCGAGCCTGTGAAAAACCTTTTCGGAGCCATCTTCTTCGTGTCAGTGGGGATGTTGGTTGAGCCGAAAGTGCTCGTCGACTATGCCATTCCAATCCTTGTTCTCGTGCTGACCATTTTGCTTGGACAGGGCATATTTGGTACAGCGGGCTTCATGTTGAGCGGTCAGTCATTGAAGAATGCCATGCGATGTGGCTTCTCTATGGCCCAGATTGGTGAGTTTGCATTCATCATTGCATCGCTCGGACTGTCGCTTGGTGTTATAGGTAAGTTCCTTTATCCTGTCGTTGTAGCTGTTTCAGTGATAACAACTTTCCTCACACCTTATATGATTCGTTTCGCCGAACCATGCTACAACCATATTGAAAAGCATCTTCCCAAGAAGTGGGTACGCCGTATGAACCACGTGGGTAATGCGCATCAGAACTCTACTGAAGAAGAAAACGCATGGAAAGTGCTGTTAAGAAAGATGCTCATTAATACGGCCATATATGGCATTCTGTCTACGGCTGTGGTGACATTGATGCTTACTTTCGTGCTTCCTCTATGCAGAAACATGCTTGGTCACTGGCCGGGTAATGCGGTTTGTGGCTTACTTACGGTGCTCATGATATCGCCCTTTCTGCGTTCTATGGTGATGAAGAACGTGCATAGTGATGAGTTTCGCCAGTTGTGGACAGAGAGTTTGCTCAACCGTTTGCCGCTGATTTTCACGATGATTGTACGAGTTGCCATTGCAGCCATGTTCATTTTCTACATCGTCAACTATCTTACGCGCTTCAAAGAAGCCTTGATGATTACCATTGCGGGGGTTGCTTTAGTGGCTATGGTGCTGTCAAGAAGGCTGAAACATCGTAGTATCAAACTCGAGAGACTGTTCATCAAGAATCTTCGCTCGCGTGAGATTGCAGAGCAGGTGAACGGAGAACGTCGCCCATTATTTGAGGGAAGGCTGCTTGACAGGGATATACATATCGGGGATTTTGATATCCCCGAGGATTCAACATGGATTGGGCGGACGCTGAAAGACTTGCAGTTTCGCAATCGGTTTGGCGTTCATGTGAGCAGCATTCTGCGTGGATCGCTGCGCATCAACATTCCTAATGGCAGACAGATTATATTCCCTGGCGATCGAATTTCAGTCATAGGAAGTGACGAACAGCTGAAGAACTTCAGTCAAGCAATAGCAAATGAACTCATTCCTGAAGACCCGGAGATAGAGAAAAGAGAAATGAAACTGCGCAAATTCATACTTTCTGACGGCACGCCTTTCATTGGGAAGACACTTGCCGAGAGTGGAATTCGCGACCGATATGGCTGTATGGTGGTCGGAGTTGAAGAGGGACAAGAGAACTTAACGCTTGTAGATCCGCAGCGAAAGTTTGAGAAAGGCGACATCATCTGGCTCGTTGGAGAGGAAGCCGACTTAGAGAAAGTGAGACAACAGATACCGGTATTGACCACGACTTCTGCGTCTTCAAGCTGATAAGGCGTATAAAAAATAAGGAAACAAGACTATGGGAAAGGAACAATGTATCTGCCTTTTGACCGCACATGACGTCAAACCGACGGCCAACCGCATTGTCATTGCCGAGGCTTTGGCGGCTGCTGACTGCCCGATGTCTATGAAAGAACTTGAATACAGCATTCTTTCCATCGACAAATCGAATATCTTCCGCACGCTGATGCTCTTCAAAGCGCATCATCTTGTGCATGTGATTGAAGATGGAAATGGCAGCGTAAAGTATGAACTTTGCCTCAGTCATGACGATAAAGAGGATGAAGACGAGCATTTACACTTCTTTTGTGAGCAGTGTCATAAGACCTTTTGCCTGCATGATATCCCTGTTCCGGACATCTCTTTGCCTGCGGATTATGAACTCCGTAGCATCAACTGTGTGGTGAAAGGGCTATGTCCGAAGTGTCGAAAACAATAACCTTTGAAGATTGATGATTGAAGATTGAACCGTGTGATTACTGATATTTCAAGTTCAATCCATGCTTCTTGTTTACAGTTTTACAGCAGAAATGTCAACCAAATGGTTCACAATGGCATAAATGGTAAGTCCTGCGGGAGAGTGAATCTGTAGCTTTCGGGCGATGTTTCGACGGTGGGTAATCACCGTGTTGACTGATATATATAGGTGTTCGGCAATTTCTTTATTGCTCATTCCCTGCACAACACCGATGATAATGTCCTTTTCGCGCTCGCTTAACTGGTCATCCCCCGTGGTCGAAGGATTGATCATCTTGGATATATTCAATGTAACTCCCTGTTGACTCAAGCTCTTTTCCAATCGCTTGATGGCCGGAATGAAGATCTGATCTTCGACCATTGAATGCTGATTTAGCCACGACTCGCTGTTGTAGATGTCGTAGAGTGTTGCTGTAAGCAGGTTGTTATGCAGGGTATCTGAAGGCAGATACTTGATGATAATGCTTTTTAATTCCTGCAAACGCTGCTCTACTTGTCGGTGATGTTGTGAGAAAGTATTGATATCATAGTTGCTCATGACGACGCCATTCAACAGTTGTTCCACGTAAGGGAACACCGTTTTCTCTTCGTAGCGCATGTGTTTCATGATTTCATGCGCGTTTTCATCATAGAGTTTTAGAATGAACTGAGCTAAGCTGTCGCGTTCATCGAGGGCCTCAACCAATTCTCTTCGCATGAAAGGTGATTGGAATTCAATATAATAAGTATGTGAAGCTTTCAGATATTTCAATAGAGTTTCCACCGAAAGATTATCTGCATCGTCTTTTCGATAATAGCCATTGATGGTGAGATTCACAATGGCAAGGAATGTATTTGTATCTACATTCTCACTCTCACAGACTTCACTGACGGTCTGATCGCCAAAGCCTAAACTGATACCAAAGCTTCCTAAGCTCTGCAAAATATCGCAATTATCGCGGATGATGCTAATCATCTTATCATCAGCTTCATAGATCTTCTGATTCTTCATAATGCTTGTCGATAAATAATCTGTGCAAAGTTAAATAAAAAAATGTTTATTTGCAATACCCAATAGTTATGAAATTCTTTGAAATTTAAGCTTTGTAGATTGACTGTTATGATTAGCCTTGACCCTTGAAATGAAGACTTTGAAGTCATAATCTCAAGCTGCTTTCCTCCCCTCCTTTAATTAAACATATCATAAACTTCAATCTTCAAAGTTCAAATTTCAAAGAAATCATCCTTGAACTCCATTCGTGCAAACGATTACACAGCGTTTAGTCATAATGTAAGGAAAAGTGTAACAGGTTGTATAAAATAATCCGTATATTCGCAATGAAAACCAAAACTATTAACTTATGAAACGATTTTATACCTTAATCTTATTGACCTTAGTTTCTCTTTGCACTTTTGCGCAAGGCTGGCCGGCACATTATGACGGCGTTATGTTGCAGGGTTTTTATTGGGACAGCTATGATGTTTCCACCTGGAGCAAGCTCACCAACGAGGCCGATGAACTCTCGAAATTCTTCAGTCTGATATGGATTCCAAACTCAGGAAAAACATCTGACTTCCATTATAACCAGAGAAAGACGATGGGATACGACCCATGTTTCTGGCTTGATCATAACAGTTGCTGGGGAACAGAAGCTGAATTGCGACATATGTTCAAGACTTTCAAGGATAAAGGAACGGGATTTATCGAGGATGTTGTCATCAACCATAAGAACGGTTTGGGCTCTTGGGCCAATTTTGCACAGGAGAGTGTCGTCGGCACTACCACGGGGAGAACCTACAAAGTAGAGTGGGACAACACGCATTACAGCCAGATATGCATGACGGATGAGGCCAACAGAGACCGTGCTTCAGGCTTAGTGGGCAAGATTACAGGTGCAGCTGACACCGGAGAAGACTTCAATGGATTTCGCGATCTCGACCATACGAACGCCACAACGCAGGCAAATGTGAAAACTTATCTTGACTTCCTGCTCAACGAACTCGGCTATGTGGGCTTCCGTTATGACATGGTTAAGGGCTATAATGCCTATTACACAGGCCTTTACAACAGCGAAGTGAAGCCTCGTTTCTCTGTAGGTGAATACTGGGATGGCAATAAAAGCAAAGTGGTTGACTGGATTAACAAGACCAAGACGAATGGAAACATCCAGAGTGCAGCCTTTGATTTCCCGCTGAAATACCAGATCAATGATGCTTTCAACAATGGAAAGTGGCGGCGATTAGCTTCAGATTGTCTGAGCAATGATGCTTACTACTCCCGCTATTCAGTGTCTTTTGTCGACAATCACGATACAGGTCGCTACGATCATAACGATGGAAACGCTCCCGTTTACGGCTATGTGGAGGCTGCCAACGCCTTTATTCTCTCCATGCCAGGCACACCTTGCGTGTTCTTCCCCCATTGGCAGAAGTATAAGAGGGCAATAAAACAGTTGATACTTGCACGTCGTGCCGCCGGAATTGACAACCAGAGCAAAATCCTTGTGAGTCAAGCTAAGGACGAAGGTTTCGTACTTAATGTGGAGGGTAGCAAGGGAAAACTGCTTCTTCTCCTTGGAAAGAAGGTGTCATATCCTACGACAGGCTATCGGTTTGCATTCAAGGGCGAGGGCTTCGAGATATATCTTAGCAACGGACTTGACCTTACCGAAATCAACAATGTTACCGATGCACCACATACTTTCACGTTGCCTTCGGGACTGACTGTCAACACAAAAGAGCGTTGTGCATTCTTCGAAGCACCGTCAAGTTGGGGTAATCCAAGCAAGATTTCATGCTGGAACTGGGACCATACAGCTAACTATACCAAGGGAAACTGGCCTGGAACCGACTGTAAAATGGTTTGTTTGACGGATAAGGGACGCGCTGTTTACAAATGGACGATGGGTGAAGGCGACAAAAAATCGGGCACTGCAGACAGCGAAGGCATTATTTTCAGTTATAAGAAAGATAGTGAAACCATTCAGACTAAGGACATGCCATTCGTCAACGGAGGTTATTACACACTCGAAGGACTGCAATCTGTAGCTCCCTCCGTATCCACTTCAATCTCCAATCTGAACGCTGATGCACCAAATGGGCGCCTGAAACAGAAGGGTTGGTATACGCTTCAAGGACAGAAACTCTGTCAACAACCTATGCAAAGCGGCATCTACATTCATGACGGAAAAAAGCAGGTTGTGAAATAACGCCTGTCTTCTTTTAATGTATTCTCAGGCTTTGCACGTTCATGAACGGCAATCTTTGATGTTCAAAGAAATACTGTCTGAACTGCAAAGCAATTCTTTCCTCTTCATAGGTTGCATGTCGTTGAAATGCAACACAGTTTTGCATATCATTGAATTTCAAACGTTATTTGTGCCGAAAACAATCTACGACCACGATGTGCTGCCTATGAAGAGGAGACTTTTTCAAGCTATTGTCTCGATGAGAAAACAGATGTGATTTTATTTAACAAAAGCTTTCTGTAGATTTGCGTATTTGAAAAGCAAAAAGATTTCGTTCGAAATACGCTCGTTTTTCGCCTTTTAAGTAACTTGTTGACGGTCAAACGGTTGTAGAAAATAAGGCGAAATATGAAGCGGGAAATCGTGAAAAAGAGTTGTAATCTCTATCGAATTACCTCGTAATATGAAGCTTTTCGCGTGATGATTTGAGGCATTTGAGACCGTAAAGTGACTCATCTTGCGTGGCTTCCTGCGTCATCTTGTTTCGCAAATTGATTTTCGAAGCACGAAAACTCCATTTCCTTCGTCTTTTTTTCTCTATTTGGTGGTCTTCTGATGGGCTGAAAATTGACAAATAAAATTAACAAAATGAAGAAATGAAAGGTATGGAATAAAGCGGTTTGAAACAGGAAAACCGGCCCGATTTTGTATTTCTTTTTGTTGAAAGAGCACCGCTTTTGCCCCTTGTAATATTTGATTGTTAATCTTATCTATCCTTAAAATCTTTGACGTAATCCTTCATTTTTAATCTTATTTATCATTAAAAAACCTTGAGTTTTCAATTGAAATCACTAATTTTGTAGCATTGTTAGACTGATATAACGATATTGATATGAAGCTTGATACACTGACAGCCATCTCGCCAATTGATGGCCGTTATCGAGGTAAAACAGAGACTCTTGCCGATTATTTCTCTGAGTATGCGCTGATAGGTTACCGTGTTCGTGTTGAAATTGAATACTTCATCACGCTTTGCGAGTTGCCTTTGCCGCAGTTGAAAGACTTTGATCATGCGCTGTTTGACTGCTTGCGCGACATCTATCGCCATTTTGATGAGACTTCAGCTGCCCGCGTTAAGGAGATAGAAAAGACCACAAACCATGATGTGAAGGCTGTGGAATACTTCCTTAAAGAGGAATTCGACAAGATTGGTGGACTCGATGCTTTCAAGGAATTCATTCATTTCGGGCTTACTTCTCAGGATATCAACAACACGAGTGTGCCGCTTTCGATGAAAGAAGCGCTGCAGAATGTGTTTGTTCCACAGGTAGAAGAGCTTATCAGTCAGCTGCAACTGTATGCCGAAGAATGGAAAGACGTTCCTATGTTGGCTAAAACTCATGGCCAACCAGCGTCACCTACGCGTCTCGGTAAGGAGATAATGGTGTATGTTTACCGTCTGACGGAGCAGTTGGATGCGTTGAAAGCCTGCAAGATGACAGCCAAGTTTGGCGGTGCAACAGGGAATTACAACGCACATCATGTCGCTTATCCAGAGTATGACTGGCGTGAGTTTGGCAACCGTTTCGTCAGTGAAAAGCTCGGTTTGGAACGTGAGCAATGGACCACACAGATTAGCAATTACGACCATCTTGGTGGCATTTTTGATGCCATCCGCCGTATCAATACAGTCATTATTGACCTTGATCGTGATTTCTGGATGTATATTTCAATGGAATACTTCAAGCAGAAGATCAAGGCAGGTGAAGTAGGTTCGAGTGCCATGCCGCACAAAGTGAACCCTATTGATTACGAGAACAGTGAGGGAAACCTCGGTATTGCCAATGCCATTCTGCAGTTCTTGGCTCAGAAGTTGCCCGTGAGCAGACTGCAGCGTGACCTCACCGACAGTACGGTTCTGCGTAATATCGGTGTGCCACTCGGCCATAGCATCATCGCTATTCAGAGCACATTGAAGGGTCTTCGCAAGCTCATCTTGAACGAAGAAAAGCTTGAAGCCGACCTCGAAGATACCTGGGCAGTAGTTGCCGAGGCTATTCAGACCATTCTTCGGCGCGAGGCTTATCCTCATCCTTACGAGGCTTTGAAAGCGTTGACTCGCACAAACAAGAAGATGACTGAAGAGACTATTCACGAGTTTATCAAAGGTTTGAACGTCAGTGACAGCGTGAAAAAAGAGCTGATGGCAATCACTCCGCAGAATTACGTAGGTGTATAGAACCTGTTTTTTGTGCTCTTTCGAAATATAGGTGAAGTTTGTTTGTGGGAGAATAGAGGCTATTCCATTGAAGAGAAGAACGTATAATGAAATGAAAGTCATGTCGCTATCTTGAATAATGAACTTTGAATTATAAATTAATAAAGTAATCACTAACCTGGCCGCGAGGCCGAAAAATAAATTAAAAAACATGGATTCAGAATTAGAAAACAAGAGTCAGAGTCTGTCAACAGAACAGAATGAGACCACCCGTGAGGGCTACTCACGTCCGGTAGGAGACTATTCCAACAGTTATCATGGCACAGGACGCCCCCAACGTCCACGTATTCATAGTCAGCGTGCCTATAGTACAGACCATTCAAACAGCAGCGAAAATGAAAGCAGTTTCCGTCCTGAAGGCTTTGGAAGTGGCCTGATAAACGGTGAACGTCCACAGCGAACTTATCAGCCACATCAAGGAGGTTATGGTCGTCCTCAAGGCGGATATAACAACAACCGCTATGGAAATTATGGCCGTCCGCAGCAGGGTGGCTATCGTCCTCGTTATAATAATGATGGCGAAGAGCAGCAAGGTGGCTATCAACCACGTATGCAAAGCGGTTACAATCGCCCGCAACAAGGTGGTTATCGCCCCCGTTATAACAACAATGGTGACAGTCAGCAAGGTGGTTATCAGCCTCGTCAGCAGGGCGGATATGGCCATCCACAGGGTGGTTATAACAACTATCGGGGCGGTTACAACAATAATCGTGGAGGCTATGGTCAGCAGGGTGGTTACAACAACCGTGGCGGTTATGGCAACAATCGCGGTGGTTATGGACGTCCACAGCAAGGCGGTTACAACAACAATCGGGGCTATAACAACTATCGCGGAGGCTATGATCCAAACGCAAAGTATAGTCTTAAGAAGCGAATTGAATACAAAGAAACGCATATCGACCCCAATGAGCCGATACGTTTGAATAAATATTTGGCCAACGCGGGTGTTTGTTCGCGTCGCGAAGCAGATGAGTTTATCTCGGCAGGTGTGGTTTCTGTCAATGGAACTGTAGTCACAGAGCTTGGTACAAAGGTACTGCGTTCGGATGAAGTGAAGTTCCATGATCAGCTCGTCTCATTGGAAAAGAAAGTCTATGTGTTGCTGAACAAGCCGAAAGATTACGTCACGACAAGTGATGATCCGCAGCAGCGTAAGACCGTAATGGACCTTGTTAAGGATGTTTGTCCGGAGCGTATTTATCCGGTCGGACGCTTGGATCGCAACACAACGGGTGTGCTTCTGTTGACCAATGACGGTGATTTGGCCAGCAAACTGACCCATCCGAAGTTCCTCAAGAAAAAGGTTTATCATGTTCATCTCGATAAGAATGTCGCTGAAGAAGACTTGCAGAAGATTGCCAGTGGTATTGAATTGGAAGACGGAGAGATACATGCTGATGCCATTGAATACGCTGATGATCGCGACAAGAAGCAGGTAGGTATTGAGATACACAGTGGAAAGAACCGCATCGTTCGCCGCATATTTGAAAGTCTCGGCTATCGTGTTGTAAGACTTGATCGCGTTCAGTTTGCCGGCTTAACGAAGAAGAACCTCCGCCGAGGTGACTGGCGTTTCCTCACAGAACAAGAGGTGGAGATGCTTCGAAGCGGTATGTTTGAATAATAGGAACATTGAAAATGAAAAGAACAAAGGTAATCGATGCATTGCAATGCACCGAATATGGCAAGGATATTAACGTGAAAGGATGGGTTCGTTCCCACCGAAGCAGTAAGGCAGTTGATTTCATTGCGCTCAATGATGGCTCTACAATAAACAATATTCAGATTGTAGTTGATCCGGCATCTATGGATGCTGAGACGCTGAAAAACATCACGACAGGTGCTTGTATCAGTGTTGTCGGGCAGCTTGTAAAGAGTCAAGGTGCCGGGCAGACGGTCGAAATCCAGAGCAGGGAAATTGAAATCTACGGCCTTTGTCCGTCTGATTATCCCATGCAGAAAAAGGGACAGAGCTTTGAGTACATGCGAAAATATGCGCATCTACGCCTTAGAACCAACACGTTTGGTGCTGTTTTCCGCATTCGTCACAATATGGCAATCGCCGTACATAAGTACTTCCACGACCATGGTTTCTATTATTTTCACACGCCACTCATTACGGCAAGCGATGCAGAAGGTGCCGGAGAGATGTTCCAGGTGACCACACTTGATTTGGCTCGCACGGGAAAAGACGGTGAAGTTCCATACGAAAGAGACTTCTTCGGCAAGAAGACAAGCCTCACGGTTTCAGGCCAGTTGGAGGGTGAATTGGGTGCAACAGCACTCGGAGCTATCTATACTTTCGGGCCAACTTTCCGCGCGGAGAACAGCAATACGCCCCGACATCTTGCCGAATTCTGGATGATTGAGCCTGAAGTTGCATTCTTGGATAAGGACGAACTCATGGATTTGGAGGAGGATTTCATTAAGTATTGCGTGCAATGGGCACTTGATAACTGCAAGGATGACCTTGAGTTCCTCAATAAGATGATTGACAAGACATTGCTTCAAACCTTGGAATCCGTCGTAAAAGAAAGCTTTGTACGCCTCACTTACACTGAAGGTATCCATATTCTCGAAGAAGCTGTGAAGCAAGGACATAAGTTTGAGTTCCCAATTACAGGCTGGGGAATGGATCTCAGCAGTGAACATGAGCGCTTTCTTGTAGAGGAATATTTCAAGCGTCCGGTCATCATGACCGATTATCCGAGTGAAATCAAGGCGTTCTATATGAAGAAAAACCCCGATGGAAAGACCATGCAAGGCACTGATGTGCTATTTCCTCGCATCGGAGAGATTATCGGTGGCTCGGTAAGAGAGGAGAGTTACGACAAGCTTGTCAATGAGATTAAGGCGCGAGGAATGGAGAAAGACTGCTATAGTTGGTATCTTGATACGCGCAAATATGGCTCATGTCCGCATGCCGGTTTCGGCTTGGGATTTGAGCGTCTCATTCTTTTTGTAACGGGAATGCAGAATATCCGCGATGTCATTCCTTTCCCAAGAACCCCTAAATCAGCAGAATTCTAATCATGGGAAAAATCATATTAACAGGCGACCGCCCAACAGGTAAGCTCCATTTAGGGCACTATGTGGGCAGTCTTCGACGTCGTGTGCAGTTGCAAAATGAGGGAGATTACGACAGAATGTTTGTCTTTATGGCCGATGTTCAGGCTTTGACAGACAATGCCGACAATCCGGAAAAGATACGACAGAACATGATTGAAGTGGCTCTTGACTATCTTTCAGCCGGTCTCGACCCTCAACTTTGCACGCTTTATATACAGAGTCAGATCCCGGAACTGGCCGAGTTGACGACTTACTTGATGAATCTTGTCTCCGTTTCCCGTGTACAACGCAACCCAACGGTAAAGACTGAGATCAAAATGCGTAACTTCGAAGCCAATATCCCCATGGGTTTCTTCTGTTATCCTGTGTCACAAGCCGCCGATATTGCAGCTTTCAAGGCCACCACTATCCCTGCAGGCGAAGACCAGGAGCCTATGATTGAACTCACACGCGAACTTGTCCGCCGCTTCAATCAAGTGTATAGTGAGGTATTGGTAGAACCGAATATCATGCTGCCGGAGAACGCAACAGCACGTCGTTTGCCGGGAACTGACGGTAAAGAGAAGATGAGTAAGAGCCTGGGTAACTGCATCTATCTGAGTGATGACGCCGATACTGTGTGGACAAAGGTAAAGAGTATGTACACCGATCCTACGCATATCAACCTCAATGACCCTGGACATGTAGAGGGAAATGCTGTGTTTACTTATCTCGATGCTTTCTCTACAGATCAGGATTTTGCTGATTTCTGGCCGGAATTCAAGAACCTTGACGAGCTGAAAGCTGCCTACACGCATGGTGGAATTGGCGACATGAAGTGTAAGAAACTCCTGAATAATGTCATCAATCGCATGTTGGAGCCTATCCGCGAGCGTCGTCATACGTTTGAACAGGATATCCCCGAAATCTTCAATCTCCTCAAAAAAGGTAGTGAAGTGGCTCGGGAAACAGCTGCACATACCATGGATGAGGTGCGTAAGGCAATGCGGATAGACTACTTTAACGATGCAGCGCTCATTCAAGAGCAGGCAGAGAAGTACAGAAAGTAGGACTGATAGTTATGCTTCGGCATATATATAATAAGGTGAAAGGCCACGGCAAGGATGCTGTGGCCTTTTATTTTGGGAGAGAAAATCTGTCTGAAGATGGAATGAATTTGTAAGTTACAGTCATAAAGATATTGCAAAATGCCGAATGAGAAGCTTCTCTTTGCCTCTGAAAACCTGTCATTCCAAGTAGCAATCTTATTCGTAAAATTATTTACATATTATCGTCTTGCAAAGTGTTTAGGCTGTCGTTCCATTTCAACATGCCTGTGCGTTCAACTTTATTGATCTCATTTGTTTTCCTTGTCTCTACGGTTCTGATTTCCAACAACTTATGAATGACATTTTAACTTGCATCAAATGACCGCATAATCTGCGTCACTTTAGCGTGTGATTTGAGTCACTTTACACGCTAATCTGACGCATATTGCGACCCCATTTGTTGCGTATTGCAAAACAAGTTGAATGATTTAACATCTTAACGGCATGGATTTTCATGAAAAATCTTTATTTTTGTATTCGTAAATCTATTGCTTATGAAGCTGAAAAGCAAGTTGTTTTGTCTGTCATTTCTTTTGTTGTTGGTAAGCTGTCAGCAGCAAAAGGAACCGCAACATGTGCTTAAAAGTGCCTATTATTGGAGCACGGAGTGGCGCAATGAGCCACGCGTTATGCAGCAAGTCAAAACATTAGACAAGCTCTACTTACGCTACTTCGACGTTATTATGAATGGCGAACACACTGTAGTTCCTAATGCAACGCTGCAATTCGCAGCCGAAATGCCGGATAAAATAGAGGTAGTGCCTGTTGTTTTCATTGTCAATGATGCCATGAAAACTATGAATAATACGGCTGATTTGGCTCAAAAAGTGTTACGAAGAGTATTTCAAATAAGTGAAACCAATAATATTCGCAATATAAAGGAACTGCAGATTGACTGTGATTGGACCCTCTCCACGCGCCGTAATTACTATGCTTTCCTGACACAACTCCACCATCTTGCTGCAGAGAAACACATTGCTTTGTCGACCACAATCCGTCTGCATCAGCTTTCACAACATGTCCCTCCCGTTGACAAAGGCGTGCTGATGATGTACAATACAGGTGATTTCACTGACATACATTGCACTCATCCTATCCTCGATATCAAGGATGTGATGCCTTATTTGAAGTATCTCAAGAATTATTCCCTGCCACTTTCGCCTGCCTATCCACTGTTTTCCTATCGTCTTCTGTTTCGTCATGGCCGTTATAAAGGTGTGCTTCATGCCGACAATGACTTGCCGGTGCTGCCGGGCGACAGTATCATTGTGCGTAAAGTCAACGTGGAGGAAGTGCTTCATGTGAAGCAAACCATAGAGAATATACGCCCGGAATTGAAGGCCGAAACCATTATCTTTGACCTCAGTCCATCCCATATTGCAAATTATAAATCCCAAGATTATGAAGAAATCTATCGTGCTCATTAGTCTTCTGATGATGCTTCCTTTGGGCTCAAATGCCTGTGGCCCGTTTCCAAGGGTACATAATTATTACATGATGAATGTTGTTGGTGAAAGCAATTCTCCACTTGCTTCACCCGACTTCATCACGCCATTGACCGCCTATTGGAAGTCTTATACGGGCTTGAAAGAGGGCTTTTTTGATGATGACTGCAAGCTGCTCATTGAGGCTGCAAAGCTGAAAAAGGATGCAGAAATGCTGACTTATGTGCGTCATATCGCCAAATATCAGCACATTTGTGAGCGCAGAAAGGAGTCGTGGGACTATCCGTCGAAGGAAGAACTCGCTCTTCATAAGGCACAGATCATGCGTATGCGTGCGGCAGCCTTGGCCTATAAGGGAAGTCGTCTGACGCAACAATACACGTTGTTGCTGATGCGTAGTTACCTGCTTGACAACAATGTGAAGGGCATTCTGCTGGCTTGGACAACGCGGGCAAGCCGACTTCCTGTCGGTATATATAAAGAAATGTGCCGCAACATCTATGCCTATGCGCTGCTGAACAATGGAAAACGGGAGGAGGCTTTGGCCATTTATGTGAGTCAGGGAGATGTTGCCAGCATTCAATGGGCTGCCCGTAACTTCCAACATTTAGACGGAATACAATCTTTCTACAATGGAAATGCCAATTCGCCTGCCTTGCGTTGGCTTGTTCAGAACTTTGTAAATAATGTGCAGGAAAACGTGGATTGCGAGTGGATGGAGGACTATACGGATACAGAAGATGACGGGTTTAAGTCTGAAGCTAAGGCTTTCATGGCATTTGCAGAACGTGTAGTTCGTGATGGAAAGAGCCGTGAACCGGCACTCTGGAAGGCTGCTTCGGCGATGATAAGCTATACGCTTGGCGACACGAAGAAGGCCGAAGAGAAGAGCCATTTGGCTATGACAATGAGCGGAACACTGCTTGAACGCGACAATGCCCGCGCCATTCATCTGCTTGCCGTGACAGCTTTGATGCGCGAAGGGCATTCTTTTGATGCCGGTTTTATAGTGAAGGAGCTGCGCTTCTTGGACGGAAAACGCGACCAAAAAGCATTTGAACTGAGTTATTACGGACGTGTTTTAGACCGTATCATGTCACAGAACATCATAGAATATTATGCGAAGCGCCACAATATTAATATGGCTGTGGCAGGTAGGGGCATGCTTGAAAGAGCGGATTCTCCTGAGGATGAAGGCGAATTCAAATATGATCCGGGGCATGCAAGATATTCAAGTTACGAGGAATACTTCTGTGATTTAGACTCCATGACAGCCGACCAACTGCGTGATTACATGGCTTTCATCCATAAAAAGCAGTATGATGATGCCTTGGAACAGTATATATTGACGAAGAACACCTTTCGTGATGCCGATTATTTCAACGATCTCTTGGCTACCAAACTCATTGCCGAAGGTCGATTTGCCGAGGCATTACCCGTGTTGAAAAAAGTGCCGTTGGCCTATGTAAACAGTCTTGGCATGTCTGTATATATGGTACGTCGCGACTATAAAAAGCCGCGTTGGTTGGTTCGTCAGCGCGTTAATGACGAATTAGATGACTATGGTGTTCCTTCACTTGAGGACATTCCATTGAAGCATAACCAGAAGATTGCGTTCTGTGAAGAGATGAACAGCCTTGAACAACGCTACAAACTGGCTAATAATGCCACGCGTCCTGAATTGGCAATGCAGCTTGCTGTGCGCTATTATCAGGCTTCATGCTACGGCGATTGCTGGTATCTTACGCATTACGACAAGCTCTTTGGCGACAGCACTCGCTTCTGGGAAAAGAACTTTGCCCAGCAAGCGATGATCTATCTTGACGTAGCCAAACAGGAGAAGAGCCTGCGCCAAGAGGCTCTTTACGCCCGAGCTTTTGTGCAGAACAGTATAACAAGCAATGGACTTTGGTGGCTTTATGATGAGGAAGAACACTATAAAGCTGTCAAAAATGATGTGGCTTGTGAGCAAGCTTACGACGAATTGCTGGGCTATATCCGCAAAAATCCATCGCAAGTTGCCGATTACGTGTCGAGATGCGACGTCATACGAAAAGATCTGAAGGCAGTAGGTATGGCCTATTCAAGGTAGGCTTTGAGCATGTCGGAAGTGGTGTTGCGATTTAATTTGCGCACAGCCTTGTTGCGAATCTGGCGTACTCGCTCACGTTTCAGCCCCATCTTTTCACCGATTTCAGCAAAAGTGAGGTGGGGTTGTCCTATGCCATAGAAGGCTTCTACTACGTTTCTTTCGCGGTTGTCAAGTATGTTCATGGCCTCACGAAGTTCTTCTTTGACCGAAGTTTCAAGGGCTTCTTGGTCTGGTCGCGCTGCTGTAGGGTCGGAAAGTATGCTGAGTAAGTTGACATTCTTACCGTTTTGGAGCGGTGCATCAACAGAAAAAGCACGGCTGTTGGCTTTTTCTTCTGCGCTGTGTTCATGCTTGGGAAGACGGAAAATGCCACTCTGTTCGTTGACAGCTGCCTCAACTGCCTTGCGAACAAAAGGCTCGGCATAGCCTACAAAGCGTAGACCTCGACTGCCGTCAAAGCTTCTTGCTGCCTTCATCAGGCCGATGTTGCCTTCGCTGATGAGGTCAAGAATGGCCACACCTCGGTCAACATATTGCTTGGCTATAGACACTACGAAGCGCAGATTGGCTGAAGTGAGTTTGCCGATGGCTCGCTCTGCAGCTGCTCCGCCAGCCATAATTTGCTTTGACAACTGCTTTTCTTCGTCATCAGAAAGAATGGTTTCCTTTCCAATTTCATTGAGATAAATATTCAAAGACTCACTTTCGCGCTCTGAAAGTGGCTTCCCTGTTTTGATGATTTTCATTGTTCAATGTTTTATTTTGTTCCTGTTGAGACGCTGACGAAACCGCTTCTTTTGACTCCCATGCGGCTTTCAGTGCATCAAGTATTTGCTCATACTGTGGTGAAAGCAGGTATCCCATGTTCTTTTTAAGCATCTTTTGAGCATCACCAACACTGTTCCTGTAAGACGATATCTCGGTCTGATACTGCACATTATGCAGAGATAGCCTGCTGATTTCACGCTCACGCTCACGCATAAGCCGATTACATACACGCTCAAGCAACGGCAATGTTACGTGATCGAAAAGGTGATGACCTTGTATGTATAAATAGGTGTTGTGGGCATTGACGCCTAATCGCTTCATGTCTTCTTTCACTTGTTGATAGCTTTCGCGTGCATCGGGATTGCGTTGGCGCAGTTTTTCAACCGCCCTTCCAACCTTCTTGCGAAGTCGTTCGAGTGCAATCTCGGGGTAATCGATATTGATGTCACCCACATCAATAATGTGATTGAAGTCTGTTATGGTGAATTCGCCGTAGTGTGTTGACCGATAATACCAGATATTCCACACGTAAAGAGGATAGATAGCCTCGGAATATTGCCGCATGAAATCATTGAAATCGAAGATTTGGTGATCGTTCAATGTCACTGCCACTGCAACGTCATGAAGTGTTGAGGCATAGCATTGCAGGTTCTCAATTGAATAGGCAAAGGTGTGAAAGACATAGGGATTTTCAAGCAACATGCGTGAATTGGGCGACGCACCCTGCATTAAATAGTCGTAATCGGCATCCACACAAGCGATCATGTCCTGTCCAACGCCATTGAGAAGACTGCTGATTGCCGCCTTCTTTCCACGCTCCAGATGTGACATTCTCGTAGGAAGCATGACCTCAAAATAGCGGTCTTGCGTTTCAAAACGACTTAGAATTGTACGCCAAAAGAAGACATCATCGTAACTCTCCACATAGGCAATGACCTTTCGGCGCGCACGTTTTGAAGCCAAACGATTGGCTGCTTCAAAGTAATGCGAAGTGATATTGTCTCTCAGTCTGCGTCCCATTGTCTGCTGATTTCATTTATAGGGTGATGTCGGTCACCTCTGTTACATGGTCCATCCAGCCGTTCATAATGACTGCCGGACTATGTGTTGCCACGATAAGCTGCACATTTGGATTGAGTTTCAGAATGAGTTCGATGAGTCGTTTCTGCCATTCGAAATGCAGACTCACCTCGGGTTCGTCCATGAAAAGCACGTAAGGCTTGCGGTCTTCCACTAAAACTGTCAGCAGAATAGCCAGCATTTGTTTCTCACCACTCGACAGTTGATAAGGTCTCAACACCTCTCCAAGCTGTGAGAAACGTATTTCGTTTTCACTTCGGATGATTTGTTTGCCGGTCTCTTTAAACAGATCATCGATGATATCTTGAAACATTTTCTTGGCATCCGAGATGCTTTGTGCCTGCTGAGCAGCGTCATCTGCGCCGCTTTGAAGCACTTCAATGATACGGTTGCCGACATTAACCTGATAGTCGAGATACTTGCGTTGCAGCAGAAAGAGCTGCCAATCAAGTTCTGTGTTCAGGTTTTCTATCTGTGAAAGTGAGTCACTGCTGACCATAGGTCGGTCGAAAGAGCGGATTACATCATAGCGAATCCACTTGGCATCTGACGGCTGAACTTTCAAATGCACACCTTTCAACAAGTGGCTTGGGAACTCTCCTCCCTGTGAAAGTCCACGGATAACCTTCGACAATATTGTGCTTTTGCCGACGCCGTTGATACCGCTTAAGATGTTCACTTTGCGGTCGAGATTCCACAAGATATGTTTCGTGCCACTCCAAAGTGACTCGATTTCAATCTGTTCGATATAGTCTGCGTATTTCATATCGTATGCTATCTATACCGCAAATATAGTAAATAAAACGGTATGAAAGGCGTAGTGAGCGCATTTTTTTATACTTTTGCACGCAAGAACTGTATTTACAAAATGAATTTCAAACATAATATTCCACTCCAATCCCATTTGAGTATGCTGATGGCCGAAGTCTTTTGGGGACTCATGGCGCCATTGGGGAAGGACGCAATGACCCATGGTTTCGATGGTATCAGCATGGTTTCAATGCGTGTAATGGGCGGAGCCATACTCTTTTGGCTGACAGCTTTGTTCACGAAAAAGGAGAAAGTATCTCTTCGCGACAAGCTACTTTTCGCCGGAGCTGCCGTGTTTGGTTTGGCTTGTAACCAATGTTTATATACCATAGGATTGAGTATTACCTCGCCAGTCAATTCAAGTATCGTCACCACCTCCATGCCCATCTTCGCCATGGTGCTTGCTTTCCTGATATTGAAAGAGCCTATCACATTTCAGAAAGCCCTCGGAGTGTTCGTTGGTTTCTGTGGAGCTGTGATTTTAGTACTGACAAGTGCGGCCGCAGTCAGCGACAAAGTGGGTGACATCCGCGGTGACCTGATGTGCATAGGTGCCCAACTTTCGTTTGCGCTTTACCTTTCTTTATTCAACAAACTCATTAAGCGTTACTCGGTTTTCACGGTCAACAAATGGATGTTTCTATGGGCAACACTTCTCATCTGGCCGTTTTCTTTCACTCATGTTGCTGCCATTCAGTGGTGCGAAGTGCCTTTGAAGAGTTGGTGGGAAGCAGGCTTTGTCGTCTTTTTCGGCACCTATTTAAGTTATATTCTCACGATGGTTGGCCAGCATTATCTGCGCCCGACAGTGGTCAGCATCTATAATTATGTGCAACCCATCGTGGCAGTTTCAGTCAGCATTGCTACCGGAATAGGTGTCTTTACATGGCTTCAGGGGCTCGCAGTTCTATTGGTTTTCACAGGTGTTTGGTTCGTCATCAAGAGTAAGTCAAAGCGGGATGTTGCCGTGAAATCATAGCAAATACCATATTTGTGGTATGCAATATGCCCTGAATATGCGATACCCCAAGTCATGATTTAGCCTTACCTTTGCAGCAGGATAATGAATAAAAACAAAGCATATGACAAAGATTTACAGACAAATTACCGATCTTATCGGTCACACTCCCTTAGTGGAGCTTAGCAAATATTCCAAGTTTCGCGGTGTAGAAACACCCGTCATAGCCAAGATTGAGTATTTCAATCCGGGCGGAAGTGTGAAAGACCGCATCGCATGGGCTATGATTGAAGAGGCTGAAAAGGCCGGAAAACTGAAACCGGGTGCCACGATTATCGAGCCGACGAGTGGCAACACGGGTGTCGGGTTGGCTTTGGTGGCAGCCGTGAAAGGCTACCGACTCATCCTCACGATGCCCGAAACGATGAGCATTGAGCGTCGAAGTCTCGTGAAAGCCTATGGTGCACAGGTGAAACTTACCGATGGAAAAGAGGGCATGAAAGGGGCTATCAAGGCAGCAGAACAGTTGTGTGACAGCATCGAGGGCAGCATCATCCTCGGTCAGTTCATTAATCAAGCCAACCCACGCATGCATTATCACACCACAGGTCCTGAGATTTGGCAGGATACCGACAGCAGAGTTGACATCTTCGTTGCAGGCGTTGGAACAGGTGGAACGGTAGCAGGCATAGGCAAATATCTTAAGGAACAGAACCCCGACATACATGTAGTTGCTGTCGAACCTGCCGATTCTCCCGTGCTGAGCGGTGGCAAGAGCGGCCCTCACAAGATACAAGGTATCGGTGCAGGCTTTGTTCCTGAGACCTATGACAGCACCTATATTGACGAGGTTTTCAAGGTAGAGAACGACCAAGCTATCCTTACAGGCCGTCAATTGGCACAGCAGGAAGGTCTCTTAGTGGGCATTTCTTCGGGCGCAGCTGCCTTTGCAGCCACCGAGATTGCATGCAGACCGGAGAATAAGGGCAAGCGAATTGTGACGCTTTTCCCCGATACCGGAGAGCGCTATCTCTCTACAGTTCTCTACGCATTTGACGAATATCCGCTATAAATCTGCATGCTGAATTAACCACAGATTGCTGCTCTTGGGCCGTCTTTTCAGTTCTTTAGCGGGCAGACGAGGCTTTCTGAAGAACGGATAACCCTGCTGATGGGAGCGAAATCCAGACTGTGTATCTGCTCATCAACGAATGAAAAGGCCGTGCCATGCATTGCTTTGAAGTCGTTGCTTGAGTGGATACACATTTTTTCCTGGCCGTCTCGATTTCTCCTTTTACCCTGATTTGCATGGTCAAAGCACTTGTCTGTCGGGCAATTATCCGTGTAAGCGGAAAATAGGTTAAATCTTTTCAAGTAACTTTACAAATGCCCTCGCAGGATTTGCGAATTCAAAATGAAAGTTATCCTCGCTCCAAATAAGCGCCGTTTTTGGGCATCTTGCAATGTCTTGACAATCAAATCATTATGAAATTTAAGGCAAATGATGAGGTGAAATTACGCTGAAAAGCCATGCGATTTGCATCAAATGAGGCCGTCATTTGCTTCATTTCAGCGTGCAATCTAAGGCAGATAGCGATGTGATTAGCGTCAAGTTACATCGCAAAAAGACAGAAGTGGCGACCTCGAAACCACAAAACGGCTTCACATAGGTGTAGAAAGCAGACTTTCATTTCTATTTGGTTGCGTCATGAGATGTTAAAAACAGGCTAACAATCTTTACAAAATGCGCAGGGTATCGGCAGCTTTTCATCTCGCATGTCTTGATATCATAAGCCCTACAATGCCTGCCGTCGGCATTTCATTCCTATAATTTTAGCCATGCTTCTACAGCCGGTGAGGGCTTTCGGTCATTGGCATACCATTGGTGGGGGGCTATCGTGATGCCATCGTTTGCCGTAGAGAGCCATGCACCCCACCATGAGAATGAGGAGTTGGCAATGATGTGGTGCTTGCAAAACGTCATGAGTTGCATGTCGCGATAGCTTTCTTTGCCGTGGTTCCAATCTACATAGTGCGTGCGTCGCCCGTCACATAGCGGTTCGATATGCGTCTTGCACCATGCGATGTCGTTGGAGAAGATGAGATAACAATAGGGATCTGCCATTTGATTGAGTCGTGAAATGGCCTGCTGATAATAGGCGATATCGCAGGTGTTCTGAAACAAAGGCTCTTTCAAGTAATCACCTCTTCTGACATGAAGAGAGGCAAAACGGCCTTCTTTCAGCATGTTTTCAACCTTTCGGTTGCTGTCACCAACGAGCGGTGTGAACTTGAAGGCTTCGATAATCTCAGTGCGGAAGGCTTTGAAATAGCGTTCATTCTGCCAATAACCATCATAGTATAGGCTGCCTTCAAGGTTCAACAAATCACTTTGAAAACGGCAATCTGCCGACTCACATACCATGGTCTTGCGCTTAGGAAGCAGTCGGCTGCCCACCCTCCAAAGCTGATAATGCGGATAAGGCCAGGCCAATTGTGCCACTTCCTTCAGCGATGCAGCCTTAAATCTGTGGCCGAAGATTTCGTCAAGTTGGTAGCCTTGGTGCTTATGATAGCCGTTGAAGCCATGCAAGTCGAGTTTGATTTCCTCGTCTTTCCATTTCTTTTGCAGTGCAACAGCTAATGCATATTGAAACATTTGGTTGCCAAGTCCACCTATAATCTTAATGATTTTCATTGGATTTTCTTTGCATGCGTTGTAGGAAAAAGACTGGTGTCGTCAGCACAAGCCATAGCTGTTGCAGGATATTGCAGGAGATTAACCTGCCTGCTAAATAGCTCACGGTAACAGCATTCAGTATATAATAAAGTGTCAGAAGGCGCAGGAATATGACAATGTTGAATTGAATTCCAAGGAGAATTGTTGCTACCAACAGGGTTCTTCTGATGATATCAAGTCGGAAAAGCCAGTCAGTGCGTCCCTTGATCAGGAGGATATCCTGATTGATGTCATAGAAAGGATAGACAAAACCAATGACAGAAAAGTAGCGAAGATAGGTGGCTACAGGTTCCCAACCGGCAGGTAAAAGCATTTGAACAAAGAAGTCTGACCCCACAAAAAGTATCACCATGATACTTCCTATCAGCCAGAATGCTGTCCCGACTACGTGTTGACTGTAGATACTTAGCTTCTTGTTGTCGTCTTGAAAGGTTGACATGACGGAATAACTGACGCGGTGTATGGAGTAAGAAATCGTGCCGGCAGTGAGGTAGGGAATTTTATTTGCTATGGTATAGTGGCCTAATATTGTTGCGTTATAGTATTTTCCGACAATCAAGTTGGCTAAGTTGTCGGTGATAGCTGCTAAAGAATTGCTGCCCAAAAGATGCAAAGAAAAGCGCAGATACTTCTTAACTGAAGACCATATAAAGGTAGTTGTTGGTCTCCAAGAACTGTAAAACCAGAACAAAAGGCTTTGGAAAACTGCAAAAGAAAGGTTTTGCAGCACAAGCCCCCATGCGTCTTTACGTAGTAGGCTGACTGCAATTCCTATTCCACCTGACATGAGCATGGAACCCAAAGAAACTTTGGAGACCACCTTAAAACTAATGGATTTGAAGAAAAGAGCTTGCGGAACAACGATAAACGACTGGAATATCAGGGCCAAGAATGCTACTCTTATCAATGCCGTCAGCTTCTCTTCATGATAGAAATCGGCGATGAATGGCGCACAAATAAAGAATAAGAAATAGACCGAAATGCCCAACAGTACGTTGAACCAGAATATAGATGACTTGTCTTCTTCGGTCACCTTTTGCTCGTGGATGAGTGCCTGTCCGAAGCCACTGTCAATTAATATCGTGGAGAAAGCGAGGAAAATGGACATCATACTGACGAGTCCGAATTCTGAAGGTGGCACAATCTGGGCTATCAGAAAGGTACACAAGACTTGTATTCCCGTTTTCGAGAAACGCTCAACCATGCTCCATAGTGTGCTGTATAGCGTGCTCTTTCCTTTCATCAGATATACCATTTGATTGCATGAAGCACGATATGCAGGGCCTTTTTGAACTTTGCCAATAGGGAATGTCCCTTGCTTTTATCAAAGAAAGCGCTTATCTTCACCTTGTCTCTGATGATGATTTTAGGCTCAAAAGGAAGCTGTTTGCCTTCTGGATAGGCATATGCTGGCGAACCATTCATGCACTTATGTGTGTGGAGATAGTAGTTCAAGTGTGACTCGTCATGATAGATTGCGATTATATTATTGTCTAAATCCGTATGGATTTGCTGGCTGCAGGCTTGACAAAGCATAAGGTATTCTTTTGTTGTTCCACCGTTTAAGCTGCCCATATAATAATGATAATCGGTTTCAAAAGGAGCGATATAGGCTGTTGATTTCTTGTTCCTTTCGTAGGGAAACAGGAAAGATGGCTTGTTGTAATAGCCTGGATGCAACACTGCCATGAGTCCTTCTTGGGGCAGAAACTCCTTGTCTACAGGCGAAACAAAAAGCATATTGGCATTGAAGAAGAATGTGTAATCAAAGTCTTTCAGCTCATCCTGTATAGAAAGGAAGTAGTCAAAACGCAGTAAAGAGTCCATGGGAAACCCTTTACATGCTTGTGGAATAACCCTTATATCATTGCTTTTGTCGGGCAAGACTTGGTCAGTGAACACAAAAAAAGTCTTGTCTTCATCGGTAAGAAAATATTGTTTTGCAGACTGATAGAAGTCATGAAAGAACTGTGCATAACGTCCTGTGCATATATAAAGTATAGCTATTTTCATATCAATGTTCCTTTTGAAGATAGATATTATAATAGTGGTAGCGATCGCTGAAGTCGTAGAATGAGTAGGGTAACACGTGATACCACTCTTCTTTGACAGTGATGATGACGGTTATTCTGACTAAGAGGACAGCAGAAAGCAATACAATAAAGCTGTTCCTGAAGGCGCGTTTTCGGGGCGTCGAGGCTATGGGTGACTGCTCATTCAACAAGCAAGTGAGGAGTATCATATAGAGAATAGGCCACGTATAGACATTAATTCGGAAGAGAGGAAGGAATACTAACGTGACAATGCAAACGCATATAGAGAAGATGCACAGCCAGAAATCGGTGCGATCTAACTTTGTTTTGTTTTGATGATAACTGAAAAAGATGGCTGAAATGAGCAGAATCATCAGCAAACCGTTTAGGATTGCAGCAGTCGGAGCGGCTTGTCGGTGAATGCTTATCTTAAGATAAAGATGCCCGGCAAAGCCTAACAGCCCTAATACATAATAGATAAAGCAAGCGATAATGACTGCGCTTGAAAGGACAATGACAACATTTCGCGTGTTCGTTTTCATACATTTGAGCAGTGGAAGCGCCAAAAGCGTGAGGGCTGAAGTGTGGAACAATGTTCCAAGCAATATCAGTAAGACATATGATTTCCACTTGTCTTTCTTCAAAAGAAAGTAGGCTTGATAAAAGAACAACAGTGCTATTGTCTGCCGTATCAATGAGAATTGATCCAACCAAACGCCTGAAATGCACAGGATAAAGGCTGAAAGTGCAACCTTATCTGTGAACTTTGCTATCATCCGGATATTGCCCCAGATGAAGATAAAGGATGAAAACAGGATGATAGTATAGGGATTTAGTGATACATACTTAATCAAAATATGCATCAATACTTGATATCCCCACTCGAATTTCAATGCGGGAGAGAAACTGAAAACAGAAGAATGGAGATAGCTGTTATATTGTGATAGGTGGTAATATGTGCCGTAATAATGCGGTGTGTCGTTGAGAACGGTGATGTCACGGAAGCCGAAAAAGCCGAATAGTAGGCAGAAACAAAGTACGATTTCAAATAGTTTTCTCGTGCCTGCATTCTTGAAAATACGGGAAACAAGTGCCACGATGACGAATGAAAAGAAATAAAGTACGATGATCAGCATAACCGTTTGCAGGCTTTAAGCTTCTTCTTGAAGCATGCATTCAACGTTCATTTTTGCGAATATCCAGCCTAAAGGCAATATGAGTCCTATCAGTAAAGCGCCAAAGATAATTGCAATAGCATTGGGTTTCACGGGTTTCAACCCACCCATGGGTGGGGAGAGAATACGCGTCTTGTAGGGGGTGAATGCCTGGGAGAGGATGTTTTCTTCTCTTTTTTGCAACATGAAGATATATAGTTGCTCTTCAATTTTCTGCTGACGCTCGGCAGATAAGAGGAATTTTGCCTGCACGGGACTGGCTTTCACGCGTGCATCATTCTCGCCTTTCAGCCCACCATAGTTGGCAATCTGGATGTCGGCCTGTCGGATAGTGTTGCTTAATGCAGCCTTGATAGACGCCCGAAGATTGGCCAATTGCTTCTCCATGCCTTGTACAATACTGTTTCCCGTGTTGCTGTTCTCGGCAATTCGGTTACGTTCCAATTGCAGTTTGTTGTATTCTTCAATTTGAGTGGACAGCACTTTGTCGTTGCTCAGCAGGTTCACGGGCAGCGTTTGGTTGGCATTGGAATGGTTGTTGAGGAACCGTTCCACATCGTGTGCCGCTTCTCTTTGACCGCGCAAAGTGGCCAATTCGCTGCTCATTTTTGTGGAATTCTCCATGGCAAGCTTGGTTGTTTCGGTGACATCGGGCAGGTTGTGCTGCGACTTATAGGTGGTTATTGTGTTTTCAGCCTTTCCCAATTCGGCCGTTATCTCGGCTATTCTGTTGTCGATGAAACGCGTAGTCGTGGTGTTCAACGTGTTCTCATCAGCCATCCATTTCTCGTTGTACACCTTGATAATCATGTTCAGAATATCTTCTGCCCTTTCTGGAACAGCGTCTTGATAAGTTAAATCAATGACAGAACCCAACTCTTCTGTAATCCCGGCCTCGAGTTTCTTGAGGATATTGTCAACCATATTGATTGCTGCCACCTTGTTTAATTGTATCGTTTCGTCCTCTTTCCCAGTGTAGGCAGCTGTCGGAGTGATTGCAATGAGCCCGATAGGAGAATGGAACACGCTGTTCACTTTGCCTTGATACTCCTGTTCAAAGGTTTCTTCTCCCTTTTTAAGTTTATAAATTTTGACGCTCCCCTCTTTGAGTTCAATCTTCATTCCGGCTTCATCATTGGGCTTGAGTCCGTTGATAAACACTTTGACAGGCAGTGTCTCGCCATACAAAGGCAGTTTACGCAGGCAAGGACGAGTTGTGTAATTGTAATCTAAATGCAGGCGATTGACCACCTCCATGATATTGGCCGGCGTCTTCATGGCAATGAGTTCGTTGCTCACATTGGACGATCCGCCGAACAATCCCCCCATGCCTTGAATCATACTAAGCCCTGCTGTGAGTTTCGAACTGGGGCTGGCGTCCTCCTTAATCATTATCTGTGCGGAGCGTTCATACATGGGGTTCTTCATCAAGAGATAGCCTGTTGCCAACAAGAGGCAGCCAAGAACCGAGCCCATCAACCATTTGCGGTTGACTGAAATCCTGTGAAAATAATCCTTAAATGTAATTCCTGAGGCAGCTATAGAAGTCGTTGTTTGCATCATTCTTATTATTTAAACACCAAAACGGCAATGGTTGTGAGCAGTGAAGCAATGGAAACCCAAAACGAGGTAGACTGTAACGTGTTGCCATTCAGGGTGGCCTGACGCTGTCGGGTCTTATTCGCCGGCACGTAAACAATATCGTTCTGTTGCAGATAATAGGCCGGAGACTGCATCGTTTCCTGGGCCGAAGCGAGGTTTAATACGTATATCTTGGTCTCGTCTCCTTGCCTTCTGACCACTCTTACACTGTCTCTCTTGCCGTAAATTGTCATATCGCCGGCCTTTCCCATGGCTTCATAGATGTTGATGTTGTCATTGTCTATGGAGATTGTTCCAGGCTTGTTCACCTCTCCCAAGACTGATATTTTGAGGTTGGTGAAGTCAAGTGTCACGACGGCATCCTTTGTTCCGTATTCTGAAATCAATCGGTTTTTAATCGTTTCTGCGGCTTGGTTGCGTGTAAGTCCTGCCAAATGAATGGCTCCCAACATCGGGAAATCAATCTCTCCCCTGTTGTTTACCGTGTAAGTCAACACATTCTGCATGTTGGGAAGCGATATATTGAAGTGTTGAGTGAGCACATCATCCTTGCTTTTTACAAAGATTGCGAGGCGGTCGCCCTGTTGAACAGTGATTTCATCAGGGGCATTTCTGATGACGTTATGGTAGGGACTGTCTTCCATATAATTGATGTTCTTGGGCGTGGAGCATGATGCAATCAGCATCATTAGACTTGCCAGAAACATGATTTCTTTTGTTTTCCTTGTCATAAATGTTATAGATGTATTGCTTATATATAACTCTTTTTTCGTTGCTTTATTGTTAACAAGACAGAAATACTGCCCAAGCAAGGTGACTATGGACTGCATTTCGTCTGTTGTTATCAGGATGCAAAGGTAGTTATTTTCTTCGAATTATCCCGATTTGCAGGCTGTTTTCATGAACGGAGGAAAGCTACTTTCGGTGAAATTACAGTGTAATGATATAAATGTTTTCCATGATTCTATAACACGTTTATATTCAAATCGTGTAACTTTGCACTTAGATAAAACAATTAAAATGATAGGATTATGGCAACAAAGACTTTTAAAGTGAATGGTATGAAGTGTGTACATTGCAAAGCAAATGTAGAGAATGCAATCCAAAGTTTAGTGGGAGTGCAGCATGCCGAGGCTAATCTTGAGGCCAAGAATGTGAGCGTTGATTTCGATGAAAGCCGTGTAAAGGAGGCTGATATCAAAGCGGCGGTTGAGGGAGCTGGCCGTTATGAACTGCAGATTTAATTGATTTCGTGATGAAAAAGACTATTCCTGTCGTTGGCATGGCATGCTCGGCATGTTCTGCCAACGTTGAAAAGAAACTCAATTCTTTAGAGGGTGTGCATGCCGCCTCAGTTTCGTTGGCTGGCCGTTCGGCACTTATAGACTTCGATCCTGCCGTTATCTCGCTCGACGATATGAAGCGCGAAATCAACAATATCGGCTATGATCTCGTGACAGAAGCCGACAGAAGTGCGATTGAGATTGAGCAAAGCGCCTATGTGTTACTGCGTCGTAAAGTTCTGTTTTCATGGATTTTTGCGTTGCTTGTGATGGCAATTTCGATGCATTGGATTGTTTTGGGAAACCGCGATATGGGCAATCAGGTGTCGCTGTTGCTGGCATTATTCAACCTCATTTATTGTGGACGATCGTTCTATCTGACGGCATTCAAACAGCTCAGACATGGTGCAGCCAACATGGATACATTAGTGGCTTTATCAACAGGGATAAGCTTCTTGTTCAGTGTTTTCAATACTTTTTGGGGCGAAAGTGTGTGGGGAAGCCGTGGCATTGCATGGCACACCTATTACGATGCAAGCGTGATGATTATCACATTTGTGCTCACCGGTCGCCTTTTGGAAGAGAAAGCAAAGGATGCTACGGCTTCTTCTATCCGACAGTTGATGGGGCTTCAGCCCAAGACGGCACGCATTGTGCAAGACGGAAAGATAGAAGAAGTGCCCATTTCGACCATAGAATGTGGTGATGTTCTTGAGGTTCGGGCCGGTGACAAGATACCCGTTGACGGCGAAGTTGTGTCGGCAGAGAGTTTCATGAAGGCCGATGCAGCTTATATTGACGAGAGTATGATTACGGGAGAACCTACTCCTTGCGAGAAAGTTAAAGGCAGCAAGGTGCTTGCCGGAACGATACCAAGCCAGGGAAAACTACGCATGCGGGCTCGTCAGATAGGTGAAAATACGGCCTTGGCACACATCATCCAAATGGTTCAGGAAGCGCAAGGAAGCAAGGCTCCTGTACAGAGAATTGTCGACAAGGTAGCTTTGGTTTTCGTGCCGGTAGTGGCATGTGTGGCTGTTGTCACCTTCTTGTTATGGTGGATTATCGGTGGAAACGCAGCATTGCCACAAGCCATATTGTCGGCCATTGCAGTGCTTGTGATAGCCTGTCCTTGCGCCATGGGGCTCGCTACGCCTACGGCTTTAATGGTCGGTATCGGTAAGGCTGCACAGGAAAAAGTGCTCATCAAGGACGCCACAGCATTGGAACGCATGCGCAAGGTCGATGCTGTCGTTATTGACAAGACGGGTACTTTGACAATTCCCAATCAAGAAATTGACTTCACGAAAGCCGACAATCTGCCCTTAGAAGCACGCGAAACGCTGAAGCCTCATGCAGCGGAAGCGATGCAGGAACTGCAGAATGCGGGCATAGAAGTGCACATGATGAGCGGTGATAAGGAAGAAGCTGCCCGCTATTGGGCCGAGAAAGCCGGCATCAAACATTATAGGAGTAAGGTGCTTCCACAGGATAAAGAAAACCTTGTTCGTGAGCTTCAGCAACGCGGAAAGACTGTAGCCATGGTGGGAGATGGCATCAATGACACGCAGGCTTTGGCTTTAGCCGACGTCAGTATCGCTATCGGTCGCGGTACAGATGTAGCCATGGATGTGGCTCAAGTGACGCTCATGGGCGACGACTTGAGGTCTATTCCCAAGGCCATTCAATTGAGTCGGCGCACCGTAAAGATGATTGCAGAAAACCTCTTTTGGGCCTTTATATACAACATTGTGTGCCTGCCTTTGGCCGCAGGTGTGCTCTATCTTTTCGGAATCAGCTTCCAGATAACGCCTATGTGGGCAAGTGCTTTAATGGCATTCTCAAGTGTAAGCGTCGTGTTGAACAGCTTACGGCTGAAGCTAATGGCTTAATAATGCGGGGTGGGATAGTTGTATTGGTCGAAATACTGAAAGCCCTGACGATGATACCACACACCTTCGACATTCAATTGAATGCTGAACGACGGGTTGAAATTATATTTCACAGCAGCTCCAATGACGTCGGCACCGGGCATTCCTATGCCTGATGCCATCGGATAATACATGCCGAAGTGCCCCGGATAGCCGTAGCCCATGTAACCATAGCGGTTATAAAAGCTGCCATAATTGCTGGCAACGCTCTTCTGTCCGTATATCCAAGCTTCCCAATGTTCGTTGAAACGATAGCCAAGAGCAGCGTAGAGTGCGCCGTCGCGATAGGAATCTCCGCCCCAATTGATGTTCTGAAGATAGCCACCGGCAGCCAACCAGAGTTTGTTGTCCTTGGATAAAGGAGCCAGATAGGTGGCACTAAGACGCTGAGCCAGACCGCCATGATGTGGCAGGTTCTTGCCGAAAGTGGCGAAAGCCGATAGGTCTACCGACACATTGAGCCCTTTGTGGAGTCCCCACCCATAATCATATAAATAAGGTGAGAGCACACTTGGGGCCACAACCTCTTTCTGCCGGTCTTGTAAAAGCTCGGTTCTGACCGATTCACCCGTATAGACATAACTTGTCGTATCGGTATAAACCGTATCGCCGGGAAGCAGCCATCCCTTGCGGGGAGCATCGAAACTGTGGAGCGGTCCCTCGTGGATTTGCGTCTGAGCCTGTGCAGAAAGCGCACCGACCAATGCTATAATGATAATCTTTATCCTTTTCATTGTGGCAAAGATACAAAATGAAAGCAGAATGTGAGCATTCAGTTAGAACTTTTTATTATAACATTTTTAAAAACAACGGCTAACCTTAAATAAACTGAAATAATTTTGTTGTTCTTTTGATTTGCTATAATTTTGTGATGAATAACAAAAGAAGAGAGCTTATGAAAAAGATGAATTCCATGGTGATAGCTATGGCCTTGCTGACAATGGCCTTGCCAATGAACGCACAAACGAATAAGAATAAACAGCAGGAATCGCTGGTGAAGAAAGTCACAACGATTTGGAATAATGCGAAGAAACAGGTGAAACAGACAGGGAAAGATATCGGAGAGAAAATCGGTTTCGATGATATGGCTGCAAAAGAGCAGGATGCAGACTTGATAGAAGTAGACGGAATGAAGTATATGCCGATATATAATTTCGACTTGTTTGTGAACAGTCATACCAAGGAGGATGCCGAGTTGGTGCGTCTTTCGCGTGAGGCTTTCATTAAGAAATATCCTAATGCCGAGATTATGTATGCCGTTGTACCTCAGCAAGACTGGCTCCATACGGCCTTACGTGACGGTTCTAAGGTGACAGGCTACCGTCGGCGTGCCTATTGTTTCGTAGTAGCTAAGGATGGTTCTGACGGCTATCTCAATGCTCGTTTCCTTTTTTCTGCAGAGCGTGTGGCAGGTGGTGAGTATGTGAAAAGCAATAGTTGGCCACGTTGGGAGCGCACGGATGTCATACCAAGTCATGTTTATCCAAAACTGATTAAATAACAATGAATTTCTTTAAAAAGCTATTTGGGAGCAGTGTTTCACCTTCAGAAGAGGAACAGAAAGAGGCAGAAGGCAAGGAATTTGACGTGCTGAAATATGATGGCATGCGCGCTTTCAAAACAGGAGAAACGGCATTTGCCATTGAATGTTTCCGTCATGCATTGCGTTTGCAGGAAGACCTTGAGGTGAGAGACTATCTCTCTCAAGCCCTCATTCAAAGCAATGAGCTGCTGAAAGCCTATGATGAACTGCAGAAACTTGCCGATGCAGAGCCTGACAATATCCAAATTGTTATCCGCATGGCACACGTGGCTTACATGATGGAAAACTACACAGCAATGGGTGATGCGTGTGAACGTGGAAAACTTCTCGACAAGGATAATGTGGATATCAATTATCTTTATGCGCGTGCCTGCTTGGGTATGGGCGACCTTGTCAATACGATTGCCATGCTCACAAAGACTATCTCGCTTGATGAAGACTATGTTTCGGCTTATCAGTTGCGGGGAGAAACATTGCTGAAAATGGGCGATGTGGAAGGTGCCGATGCGGATGTGGCATGGCTTCTGAACCATGATGAGACCAACGAAGATGCGTTGTTACTGAAGGCCCGCATAGAGGAAGCGCGGCAACATCATGCCTCTGCCATGGAGTTCTATGGTAAGGTGATAGCACAAAATCCTTTCAATGTGGATGCGTTTCGTGAGCGTGGTGCCATCAGATTGGCACAAGGTGACAAACAAGGTGCCGAGGAAGATATGAAGCTGGTGCTTGAATTAAGTCCGGAAATGCAGCAGGAAGTCAGCGGAGACTACTCTAATTAATGCATAATTTTTAATGTGGAATGCGGAGTGTTAAATTGAATTTAATTCATAATGCACAATTCACAATGCATAATTACGGAGTGAGTTATAACTAATTTCCTTGCAAGTTCGGCCTCCCCTCCTTGGGAGGGGTCGGGGGAGGTCTCGCAAGTTATCACTCCCCTCCTTGGGAGGGGCTGGGGGAGGTCCCGCAAGTCGGCTCTCCCCTCCCTTGGGGAGGGGTTGGGGGTGGGTTCTTGTTATTTTCTTTTACAAATGCTTTCGCAGGAAGGGGCGTGCTGAGAAACAAACGCATTGCGGTCGGAAATACGCGAGTTTTGAGCCTGTTTGCAACGCATTGACTATGAGGATATTATGAAAAACAAGGTAAGATACAGCGTAAAATCATGGCAAAAAGCGTTGCAATCTACGTCATTTTAGCCTGCGTTTTGCTTCATTTTGCACGCTGAAATGATGCAGATGAGCGTGTAAGTTGACGCAGATTGCAAGATGACAAGCCATAAATGATGAAACAAAAGCCGTTTTCAGCCTCTTAAACTCGCTGAAAACGGCTTTTCTATTTCTATTTCGAAGGTTTTCAAAGTGCCTTTTTAACGCACTCTTTTTTTACATTTATTCTCTTGGCACAAGGCCCTCAATGTAGTCACAAAGAATGCTGATGCCCTTGATGTTTTCGCCACCTTGCGGTATAATCAGGTCGGCATAACGCTTTGTCGGCTCGATGAATTGCTCGTGCATTGGCTTCAAAACTTCGAGGTATCTCTCGACAACCATTGACACAGTACGCCCTCTGTCAATCGTATCGCGCTGTATATTGCGGATCAATCGCTCATCAGGATCGGCATCAACGAATATCTTAAGATCCATCAAGTCACGCAGTTTCTTGTTCAACAACGTCATGATGCCCTCTATAATGATAACGGGTTTGGGTTCCACATGAATGGTTTCAGGCAGGCGGTTGCAAAGGATGTAGCTGTAAGTGGGCTGCTCTATGGCCTTTCCTTCACGAAGATCGTTAACCTGTTTGTGGAGTAGTTTCCAATCAAATGCATCGGGATGGTCGAAGTTTATAGCGTGTCTTTCTTCTTCTGTCATGTGAGAAGTGTCGTTATAGTAGGAGTCAAGAGGCACCACTGCAACGTAATGAGGAGGTAAAGTCTCTACAATCTTCTTTACAACTGTGGTTTTCCCACTACCAGTTCCACCGGCAATGCCGATGATAGTAATCTTTTTTAAGTCACAATTCATCATGTATTATTTAGCGTTATGGTTCGTTCTTCCCTCCTTTGGGACCGTAGATTGCTGTTCGTTGAGTGAGCACAACGAGGAAAGCAAAGGCACCGATGGAGGCCTCTGTCACAGTTCTTCAAACATCTTTCGATAGAATTCAGCCTTCTTCTCGATTTGCATGGGGTAGGCACGGCTGCTGCTTGGCATGCGATAGAGACGCAATGTGCGGCCTTCAAAGGTGAATTCCGTGTATTGTCCCATCTTGGGAATGGTCTTTATGCCATAGTGCTTGGTGAAGACTTCCGTGGCAAGTTGCCCGGCAGCTAATATGCTTTTGCATGCGGGAAGGCTGCGAAGCATGTTGTCAAGGTCGCTTGGTTCAACGATTTCAAGGTCCTTGTCGGAGGCGTTGTTCTTGGTACGTCGGATGCGAAGTGCCGTATCGAAGATGGCAACTCCCTTTTCCTTGAGCAGTGCCTTGATGGCATCAACGTTGAAAGTCTTGTGCTCTTGGTCAACGAAATGCATCTTGTCGCCAAAGAACAGATAGCCAAAGATGCGCCACATATCGTTCTGAAAGTTGGGATAATACCATTCCATGCACCAGCGCTTGGGTGCCGGTGGGAATGTTCCTAACATGAGCAGTCGGGCATTCTTGGGCAACCAAGGTTCAAAGGGGTGGGTTTCTATCTCTAAGTTTGCCTGTTTTTCAGCTTCTTTCTTTTGCATTCTGTTTATTTTTGTTCCTTGACTAAATAGACACAGACAGGCAAGTGATCGGAGAAACCATCAAGCCATACGCCACCGGCAGTGGTTCGTTTCGGGCTGCCTTTATACTGTCCTTCGGATTGGAAGAGGTAAGGCATGCGCTGAATTTGGTTCTTCCAGAACTTCAGTGTCGTGAAGTTGTTCTCACCTTTCTTATTTAATAGGTTGGGAGTCATGACGATTTGGTCGAAAAGGTTCCATGTTCCGCGATACATCAACGTTCCTTTTCCCTGCTTCTTCAATATGTTATACCATGGATTATACATGTCGTCGGCCCCTACTTTCTCGATGCTTTCCTTTGCAGAAAGGGCTTCATACATGCTCTTGTCAGTAGGATCGTCATTCATATCTCCCATGACAAACACTTTCATCTGTGGGTTGAGAACCAGTAATGAGTCTTTAACGGCCTGGGCTTGCAATGCTCCCCACTCACGATAAGAAGGGCCGCTGAAGCGGCTCGGCAGGTGACAGACGATGAAAGCTACAGGCTCGTTGGCTAACTTCCCGGTGACAGTGAGGAAGCCTCGGGTAACAAACGACGTGTCTTGTTCGGTGCTGTTGCGGTAAGGAACAAGCGTTTCGCTCTCCATAGTGAATAGAGACGGGTTGTAAATCAGGGCGCAATCAATGCCGCGTTTGTCGGGACCTTCGATGTGAGCAAATTGATAATTGCGGGCTTTCAGTTCTGGTTGAGCGGTCAAATCTTCAAGAGTTTTACGGTTTTCAACCTCACTGAGTCCGATAACGGCACAGCCGACGTTGGGCAGAACATCGGTTCCCATGTCGGCAAGTGCACGTGCCATGTTGTGGAGTTTGTGGCTGTATTTAAGTCCATCCCACCGATATGATCCAGTAGGAAGAAAGTCATAGTCACGTTTCCCTGCATCATGGCAGGTGTCAAATAGGTTTTCTTGATTGTAGAAGCCTACTGCATAAACAGAGAACTTCTTTTGGGCAGAGGTGGAAAGGCATACAAAGAGCGCCACCAATAAAAATACTTGCTTCTTCATTATTATAGTTAAAAACAGTTGTCTGACTTTGGTTTAAAGCCCATTTCAAATGGGGAGACTGTTTGCAAAAGTAAGTAAAATAATTCAAGTTATATGCTTTTGATGAAAAAAAGAACACAAAATACTCGTTACTTTAGAATAAATTTCGTTACTTTGCAATTAAACATTAATATTTATTAAATAACATTCTATGCAAAAACATCTCCAATTAGCGGTGGTGATGCTATTCTCTTCGTCGGCTATGGTTGCGCAGAATACGACGTCTCAGCAGCCGACAAAGCCTTTAGATGAAAACGCATTCACATTCACCGAAGCACAGTTGGGAGAGGATGACAACATGACTCAGAATGTCACTATCCTCAATTCTGCCACTAATACCTATGCAAGTGAGGTTGGTTATCTGTTCTCTCCGGTGCGATTCCGTTATCGCGCATTCAATCAGAAGTATAATGAAATCTACATTAATGGTGCTCCTGTCAACGATGTTGAACGCGGACAGTTCAGCTTCTCGTCTGTAGGTGGACTCAATCAGATGACACGTAACGTGGATTTCTCACTCCCGTTTGAGAGCAACAACTATGCTATGACAGGCATGGCCGGTAGTAATAACTACAATTTCAGAAGTGGAAACATGGCTGCCGGACATCGTATAAGCTTGGCAGGTGCCAACCGTAACTACACCATGCGTGGCATGTACACTTATAATAGTGGTTTTAATGCCAAGGGGTGGGCTTTTAGTGGGAACCTCACCTATCGTTGGGCAAACCGCGGTTATGTAGAGGGCACATTCTATAATGCCTTGTCTTATTTCATTGGTGTACAGAAACTGTTCGGTAACCACAGTCTTTCTTTCTCCACATGGGGTAATCCAACCGAGCGTTCTACACAGGGAGCAGCGACCGATGAAAGCTTCTGGATAGCCAATGATTACCAGTATAACCCTTATTGGGGCTATCAAGATGGGAAGAAACGAAACTCTCGTGTTGTCACAGACTTTGCTCCTACAGCCCTCTTGACATGGGATTGGAACATCAATAACAATACAAAATTAACGACAACCTTACTTGGGAAGTACAGCATGTACAAAAGTACGAAGCTCAATTATAATAATGCAGACAACCCACAGCCAGATTATTATAAGGTGTTACCCAGCAACTTCTATGATGTATGGGGTAACATCTCACGCTTCAAGACCCCACAGGCTTTGGCCGATTGGCGCACAGCTTACGAATGGCTTTCAAGCAGTAAGGCACATCGCCAGATAGACTGGAACCGCTTGTATGAGGCTAACCGCGGTGCAAGTCAGCAGGGGGCAGACGCTATGTACTATGTACAGGCTCGCCACAACAATAATATTTATTTGACGTTGGCTTCTGCCTTGACTAAGAATTTGACTGAAAAGAGCATCTGGAACCTTGGTTTTGCCGTTGCAGGTAATAAGGGGTTCCACTATAAGACTATGGAAGATATGCTCGGAGCAAAGTCTTTCCACAACGTAAACAACTATGCAATAGGCACATTTACAAAGAATTCAGACGCTGTGCAGTATGATCTTAACCGACCAAATGCCCTTGTTGGTGAAGGCGATAAGTTTGGTTACGATTATCATATCAATGTACTTCGTGGCAATATATGGAGTAATTATGCTGAAACATTCGGTATCTTACATTATAGCATTGCTGCCAAGGTGGGCTATGATGCAATGAACCGTGATGGAAAAATGCGTAATGGTTTGTTTGCAAATAACTCATATGGCAAGAGCAAGACTGCTGAATTCCTCTCTGGTGGAGCTAAGTTTGCAAGCTCTGTCGACATGGGACATGGTAGCGTTTTGTCGCTCGGAGTAGGCTATGAAACCAAGGCTCCGAATGCGTATGTAGCTTTCCAAGCTCCTGAAATGAATAATGATTTCGTGCAAGACCTAAAGAGTGAGCGTATTTTCAGCAGCGAATTGGGTTATCAGTTCAGCACATCTTGGCTGCATGCTAACTTGAGTGGCTATTACAGTCGTGTTGACAATGCTACCGAATGGACTTGTTTCTACTTCGATGACATTAATTCTTTCTCCTACAATGCACTCAATAAGCTGAAGAAAGCCTATTATGGTGTGGAGTTAGGTATGAAGTTTAAGCTGACTTCCTATCTTGATTTGAAGGCTTTGGGCACAATCAGTGAGGCTAAGAACTTGAGCAATGCACACGTTCGTTACTTGAATTCTACACAAGGAAATTACCAGGATGACGAGGCTATCGTAAAGGGAATGCGCGAGAGTGGCACTCCTCTTACTGCAGCAAATATAGGACTTAGCTTCCATCAGCAAGGCTGGTTCATCGATTTGAACGGTAATTATTACGACCGCATCTACTTGGGTTACTCGCCTTATTACCGCTATGCATCGTCCTTGAAGGCTATCGGGGCAATTGATAGTAATGGAAATTATATCGTCAGTCTGCAGGATAAGGGTAAAGGAGGCTTTATGCTTGATGCAAGTATAGGCAAGACTATCCGCTTGAAGAAAGGCTCGTTGTCAATCAACCTCATGATAACCAACCTCTTGAACAACCAAAAGATTGTCACCGGAGGTTATGAACAGAGTCGCAGTGACTACTCTGTTAAGACCGATGGAACCACAAGTGACCGCACTTATCGCTTCTCGAAGAACCCGAAGAAGTATCATGTATATGGCACAAATGGTATGTTGCAGGCATCATATAGATTCTAATCACTAATAGAAAAGACAATATGAAGAATATCAAATACATTATGCTGGCACTGCTCTGTGGGCTTTTCACAGGCTGTATGGACGGTGATTGGGATACACCAAGCGGTGGACATACGCGCGGAAACGCTCAAATCAAAGAGACGAATGTCCAGACTATTGCCCAGCTGAAGGCTAAATATGCAAGCACACTTGCCAGTGCTTATGGCTATACTCAGGTCACTGATGACGAACAAATCAAAGCCGTTGTGACCGGGAACGATATAGAAGGCAACCTTTTTGGTCAGATTTCAGTTGATGACGGCACTGGAGCTATGCTCATAGCTATCAGTGAAGGCGGTATCAATGGTTATCTCCCGGTAGGCACGGAGATACTCATCAGCCTCAAAGACCTATATATCGGCAACTACGGATACCAGCCACAGATAGGTACTCTCTATGAAAGTGCAAAGGGACAGACGTCAGTAAGCCGTATGGCTCGCATGCGTTGGGACCAGCATTTCACTTATACCGACAACAACAAGACGGTAACACCAGTGGAGTTTGACAAAAGTAAGATTTCTGATGCCAATTACTTGGCGGCCAACTGTGGTAAGTTGATGACTTTGAAAAACGTTTATTTCAAGGACGGAGGCCAGAAAGTGTATGCTAACAAGGCCGATGTTGTCAACAATAACAGCTGTGAACGTGCGCTCAAAGGCATCAATGCTAATAATCTTGTCGTACGAACAAGCACCTATGCAGACTTTGCTGCCGACACCTTACCTGTTAGTAAGGTGAATATTACGGGTGTTTTCACGCGCTATAACAATAAGTGGCAGGTGATCATTCGGTCGGCAAAAGATGTTGAATACGTACAATAAATTAAACTATTCGATAAAAACTAAATGAGTAAGATTATGAAAAAACTACTTTATTCCTTGTTCCTTATGGCTATTGCTGCCATGACATTTACAAGTTGTGAGAATGTTCCTGAACCCTATGATAATCCCAATGGCAATAAAGAAAAGCCTACTCCTGGGGCTAAGATAGAGCCAGCGGGCAAGGGAACTGAGGCTGATCCCTACAATGTTGCTGCTGCTATGCAACTCCTCAAGGCTGCAAAAGCTGACGAACCGACGGCTCCAATGTACGTAAGAGGTAAGATTGTAGAAATTCAGGGCGTTGAAACAAAAACGTATGGCAATGCGAATTACTATATTGCCGACAGCAAAGACGCAACCCAGAAGCTTTACATTTTCCAAAGCTTATACTTGGGTAAGAAGAGGTTTACTTCTGAAAACCAGATCAAGGTGGGTGATGACGTTGTAGTTTATGGCCCGTTCGTTAACTTCAAAGGTAACAAACCGGAGACCGTCGGCAAGGGAGCTACCTATATTCATATGTTGAATGGTCAGACTTCGGGTGGCGAAACACCTGCTGTTGACAAAGAAGAAGGTGACGGAACTGCAGCCTCTCCATTCAATGTTGCAGCTGCTTTGGCAAAGGGTAATGCAAAGAATGTCTATACCAAAGGCTTCATCGTAGGGTATATCTATGGTAAGAAAGCTTCTGAAGGTGCCGTGTTTAATGCTGATACTTGTACTGTTGAAACCAATGTTCTCATTGCAACCAATGCCAATGAAACTAAGCTTTCAAAATGTGTTGCCGTTCAGTTGCCGAAGGGAACTGTAAGAGAAAGTTTGAATCTTAAGGCGCATAAGCAGAATTATAAGCAGGAAGTTGTGCTCTACGGTGATATCGATAAGTACTTTGGTATGGCTGGAATTAAGAATCTGGCTTATGCAAAATTGGGTACAAAAGAGTTTGGTACTAAACCTGGCACTACACCTTCAACGCCTGCTGTTACAGCCAAAGGAACGGGTACACTCGCTGATCCTTTCAATGCAGTTGCAGCAAAAGAGGCTGCTTCAAAGCTGGGAAAGGGAAAGACTTCGACTACAGATGTTTACATTAAAGGCAAGATATCAAGCGTAAAGTATACCTTTAGTGCAAAATACGGCACTGCAACTTTCAATATTTCTGACGATGGAAAGGCTGGAAATGACTTCATTATTTATAGTACATTGTACTTAGAAAACAAGAAATGGGTTGAAGGTAAGGAGAACGTTAAAGTCGGAGATGAAGTTATTATCTGTGGAAAACTGACCAATTATAATGGAACTCTTGAGACCGCTTCAAAGCAAAGCTATCTTTATTCGCTGAACGGTAAGACCAAGTAAGACTTAGAAAAACCTCTTAAATAATTTGGCAGGCTGCGAAGTTTTCATTAACTTTGCAGCCTGTTACGTTGAAAAAGAATTATAAACTATAATATTTAACGAAATGAAAAAAGGTATTCACCCAGAAAACTATCGCCCCGTCGTATTCAAAGATATGTCCAACGGCGATATGTTCCTTACAAAGTCTACAGCAAAGACCAATGATACAGTAGAGTTTGAAGGCGAGACTTACCCAGTGGTAAAGATTGAAATCTCAAGCACTTCTCACCCGTTCTATACAGGTAAGAGTAAGCTTGTTGATACGGCAGGTCGCGTAGACCGCTTCATGAACCGTTACGGTAAGCTGAAGAAGTAAATATATCCTTTTTTAAGTATATATTCAAATTGGGAATGCGTTCAAACGTAGTTGCATATGCGTTTGAGCGCATTTTTTGCATTAAAAGCCTGAACCTATGAAATTCTATCGCCTGTTTCTGGCCCTTTCTGTGGCTGTTTTTTCCTTTATTTCGTGTGGAAACAATAATGATGATGACATTGATAATGGTGGCGGAACGACTACCGAAGCCAATGAAAATCGCAATGTTTTCACTGTCGGTAAGCCTGCGGAAGTCACTCGTTTAGAGTTTCCTAAGTTGAAAGGAGGCACGAGTGAGGTTATTGTCCACAGCACTTCAGACTTTGGAATGACTTATGCTTTGGAGTGGGATCACGCCAAAAAGTCACAGCGTTGGAGCTGTTATGAAATTACAAGTGCCAACAACAAGAAAGGTTGGAGTCGCGGAGATTGGAATAAGACGGCTTGGGGTGGCGACCCATTTCAGAAAGATCCGAAGATACCTGCTAATGAACAACCGTCTGTAAGAGGTGAGTTCAGCGGAAGCCACTATCCGGGTTACTCTAACAGTTACTATGACCGAGGTCATATCTGCGCCTCTGAAGACCGCATTTATTCAAAAGATGCCAACGAACAAACCTTTTATATGTCGAACATGCAGCCACAGGTTCATGTGTTTAATGCAGGGATTTGGCAGAAAATGGAAGCGTGCATACAGAGTAATGCCTACCGAGGTGAAGTGGTTTATGTGTGTAAAGGCGGAACGATAGATAAGGATTCACAGATTCTTACCCATACAAGGAGTGGCTTCATCGTGCCTCGTTATTTCTTCATGGCAGTGTTGATGAAGGATGAAAAGGGCTATCATGCTTTTGGTTTCTGGGTAGAACATCTCTATGAAAAGCATAAACAAGATCGCCTTTCGCAGTATGTTGTCAACATTGTTGACCTTGAGAAGAAGACCGGAATCGACTTCTTCTGCAATCTTCCTGACGAAACCGAGCGTAAAGTTGAACGGGAAAATGTGCAAGCAGTGCGGTCATATTTCAGGTCATGGGGAATTAATTAATTCATAATTCACAATGCATGATGCATAATTTTTAATGTGGAATGTGTAGTGTTGAATTGTAGTTAATGTATAATTCACAATTCATAATGCATAATTACGAAAGGAGTTATAACTGATTTCCTTACAAGTTCGGACTCCCCTCCTTGGGAGGGGTTGGGGGAGGCTCTGTAAGTTAGCTCTCCCCTCCCTTGGGGAGGGGCCGGGGGTGGGTATGACTTGTTACGAGGTTAACATAAGATTGGAGCCTCTCCCCTCCCTTGTCAGGGAGCAGAAGAGGCTTTCTATATTGAGTTTTTGGAAGGTCTTACTTTACCTTTTCACGATTTTGTTCTCGATTTTAATGCCTGATGCACGTGTCTGAGCAGCTCTGCTGAAAACGATATCGCTCTGTTTTGCATAGCTGTAGCGGGCAAGTTTGAAGTCAATATATTCGGTGTTGTTCACGCCAATCATGGTTCCTTCGAAGCGGTTGGCATCAAGATAGCTCTGCAGATTGCTCTCTTTGTCGAGCATGGTGATGCGATATTTCTTCTTTGAACTGTCGTATGTGATGTAGATATCGCTTGTTCTTTCGTCGATTTTCCACGTGAAATTGAGCGTTTGGGTTTCGGTCTTTCCGTTTGAAGTGGCTATATCTATCTCGCGTCCGCGGCCTCCTAAGCCTGTGGCATCATACTGGTCGAACTCTATCTGCGCGTTGAACTGTGCAATAGCTCGCTGTCCGTTGTCATCGTTATACTCGTATCTCATGGCACCTTCCCAATGACCTCGCAGGGTGTTGGCAAGGTCTTTAAGATATTTGGCATCGCTGTCTGCATTGTCATCAGCATTGTTTACCCACCAATTACGACCGTCTTCATAGTAGGTGTTGCCCGAATCACAACTCGAAAATGCCATGGGTGTTGCTGCAATTACAAGTAACAGCAAGGTTTTAATCAGTCTTTTCATGTCTATTCTAAGTTTTAATTTATGACTCTCTGATATCTTATTCTGCAAAGAAACGCTGCGGACGACCAGTTGTTGTGCCTGCCGTACGACTCTTGGCATAGCCATAATAGCTGTCGTAATCGTAGTCGTCAAAGGTGTAACTGCTCCAATTGGGGGAGTAAGTGTGGTAGAGTGTGATGGTCAGCATCTGCCCGTTGCCCGTCTGTATATATCCCGAGAGACGGTCATCGCTAAGCGTATAGTTGTAGATAACAACGTTGGTATTGTCTTCTTCGAAGTGAATGTAAATGTTGGTATTCCTTACATACCAGGTAATATGACTGGCCTGATAGCTGTAAGGGGCATTGTTGTAGTAGTCAATCCAATAACCATCGCCCGAGTTATAGCCACTGTTGAACTGCACTTTGCTTTCAGCAGCCCTGTACTCCCTGCCATTATATCTTGAATATGCATAGACATTACCCTGCCAAGTGCCTGCAAGGGTGGCAGCAACTTCAGCATCTTCATCGCAAGAAACCAATGACAAGGAGAGTGCAGCCATAAGCATTACCGTGAATATTGTCGTAAATCGTTTCATCATAAAATGAATTTAGGGTTTATACTTCTTTTTAATTTCTATGCAGCAAAGATAGAACTATTCTGTCAGTCCTAAAATGTAAAATCCATATTCGACAGTAGGGATTTCCCTCTTTTATATGGAGAAAGCCTCCAAAGCTGTCAGTTTAGCGTATGACAAGGTGGCACAGAGCGTGCTTTCCATATCTCATTTAATCTAAAATTGAGTTAACATCATTTGCCGTCTGACTGAAATTCGGTTTATTTCACTATCTTTGCGTTAGCATGTATGACAGAAATGGCGATGCAAAAGAATGGCACATAATTTGTCGTATGCGAGATATTAGACAACAATTTGTAGTATTAAAGAATAAAAGAACAATGAAAACAGTTTATGATTTTTCTGTAAAAGACAGAAAAGGTGGTGATGTTTCACTGAAAGAATATGCCAATGAAGTGCTTCTAATCGTGAATACGGCTACACAATGTGGCTTTACTCCTCAGTACGAAGAGCTTGAGAAGCTTTATGAAACCTATCATGCACAGGGCTTTGAAGTGCTTGATTTCCCTTGCAATCAATTCGGACAGCAGGCTCCTGGCACTGATGAGAGCATACATCAGTTCTGTAAATTGAACTATAACACAGCTTTCCCACGTTTCAAGAAGATTAAAGTGAATGGCGAAGATGCCGAGCCTTTGTATCAGTTCCTCAAGGAACAGAAGGGCTTTGCAGGTTGGGACGAGAGTCATCCTATCTATCCAATTCTCGACAAGATGCTTTCAGAAGCTGATCCAAACTATAAGGAAAGTGCTGAGATTAAGTGGAATTTCACGAAGTTCCTCATTAATAAGAAAGGACAGGTTGTTGCTCGTTTCGAGCCAACAGAGAACTTCGAACATATCAAGGAGCAGATAGAAGCGCTCTTGAAAGATTAATCACCTATTTAAATATATAGGAGGAGAGAGAATGGAACATACCAGATGTTTGATTATCGGAAGTGGACCGGCGGGCTATACAGCGGCTATCTATGCCGGAAGAGCTAACTTGCAGCCCGTGGAATACTGTGGAATGCAAGCCGGAGGGCAGCTTACTCAGACCACGATTGTTGACAACTTTCCCGGTTATCCGAATGGTGTTGACGGCAATCAGATGATGATGGAGCTGCGCGAACAGGCCGGAAGATTTGGTGTGGACATGCGAGATGGTGAGATCATAAAAGCCGACTTCTCACAGAAACCGTATGTCTTTACGACAGATCGTGGCGTGGAAATCTCTGCCGATAGCGTGATTATTGCGACAGGAGCAACGGCTAAATATCTCGGACTTCCTGATGAACAGAAGTATATGGGGCAGGGAGTCAGTGCCTGTGCCACATGCGATGGCTTCTTCTATCGTAAGAAAGTTGTGGCTGTTGTGGGTGGAGGCGACACGGCATGTGAGGAAGCTCACTATCTCTCTGGCCTTTGTTCAAAGGTCTATATGATAGTAAGAAAACCCTATCTGCGCGCTTCCGAAGCAATGAAAAGCCGTGTTGAGGCAGCTGATAACATTGAAATTCTCTACGAAACCAACACGCTTGGACTCTACGGAGAGCATGGAGTGGAGGGTGCACATGTCGTCTATCGCAAGGGCGAAAGCGATGAACGAGCGTATGATTTGCCTATCGACGGCTTCTTCCTCGCTATCGGTCATAAGCCGCAGACAGCTGTTTTCAAGGATGCTTTGGCACTCGACGAGCAGGGATTCATTAAACTTGAAGGTCAAAATCAAGCCACTAACATCGACGGAGTGTTTGCTGCGGGCGATGTTTGTGACCCACATTATCAGCAAGCTATAGTCGCTGCAGGCTCTGGAGCAAAGGCCGCGCTCGATGCACAAGCCTATTTAAGCGAGATTGGAAAATAGGAAAAGCGTTTTTTTCTACTGCAACTTTCTGAATATGAAAAGGCCTGCGAATGTCAATGCTCCGTTGAGTATGAGCAGTTCGTAGCCGAAGTGATACCCGGTTATCTGTTTTGTTATCGTTTCGATAGCAAAGCAAATGACCGGGCTTACCATTGCTATATAAGGCACTGCGCGGTCTTTTACCTGCCAATGCGTAAAGAGTCCGAAGGCAAACAGACCGAGCAAGGGGCCATAAGTGTAGGAGCAGATGATGTAGATAGCATCAATTACGCTTGTGGAATTCACTATCTTGAAACCTAAAATGAATACCACGAAGAGCAGGGCAAAGCCAAGATGCGTGCGCTTTCGCAATTTCTCATCGTCTTTTCTCTCCATAATATCCACGCACCAGCTTGTAGTTAAGGCTGTCATGGCACTGTCGGCGCTTGAAAAACTGGTTGCAACGATGCCGATTGTAAACAACACTATGACGAGTGTTCCAAGGCTTCCTGTGGCGGCAAACATCGGTAAAAGGTCGTCAGTCATCTGTGGAATGGCGATGCCTTCCTTATTGGCAAGCATCATCAGCAGTATGCCTAAAGACAGGAAAAGCAGATTAACGGGCACGAAAGCCAAGCCATAAGTGCACATATCCTTTTGCGCATCACGCAGTGTTTTGCAGGTAAGGTTCTTCTGCATCATGTCTTGATCGAGTCCCGTCATCACGATAACAACGAATATTCCACTAAAGAACATCTTCCAAAAGTTCAGCTTTGAGGCCCAATCATCCCATATGAATATGCGGCTATGACTATCATTTGCAATGGCTGTTACTGCCTGACCAAAACTTAAATTGAATTCCGACGTAATGTGATAGATAATTAACAACAGGGCGAGAAACATGCACAATGTTTGAAAAGAGTCGGTCCAAACGAGCGTTTTAATGCCACCTCTGCGCGTATAGAGCCATATCAGACCGACCATGATGACCACCGTCAGCACGAAAGGAACACCCAATTGGTCGAGTACGAAACGCTGGAGAATGATGCAGACTACATAGAAACGCACGGCGGCTCCTATGAGTTTCGACAGTAGAAAGAATGAAGCGCCGGTCTTATAGGCACGTTGTCCGAGTCTTGTTTGCAGGTAACTGTAAATCGTTGTGAGGTTCAATCGGTAATAAACCGGCAGCAGAACGAAGGCCACGACAGCGTAGCCAAGGATGAAACCGAGACACATTTGCAGATAACTCATATCGGTTTTGACCACCATACCCGGCACACTGACAAACGTGATGCCCGAGATTGACGCGCCAATCATGCCAAACGCCACCATATACCATGGCGAACGGCGGTTGGCCCGATAGAAAGTGTCGTTTGTAGCGCGTCGACTGGTGAGCCGACTGAACACAAGAAGTATGCTGAAATAGGCGAGAATTGTAATAATTATGACCATAATGAGTGCAAAATTAATAAAAAAACAACATTATTCCTCTTTTGAACTTTCTTTTTATTACCTTTGTATGACGAAATGACCTCCTATAAACGATTTAACAAAACAAGGTTATGAAACAGAAGAAATTCATCTTGCAGGAACATGAAATTCCTACACATTGGTATAATATACAGGCAGATATGCCCACAAAACCATTGCCACCGCTGCATCCGAAAACGCGAAAGCCCCTCTCTCCTGACGACCTTAGCCACATCTTCAGTAAGGAGTGTTCAAAGCAGGAGCTTGATACTGTGAACTCATGGATAGAGATTCCCGAGGAAGTTCGTGAGAAATACACCTATTACAGAGCCACTCCGCTCGTGCGTGCCTATGCACTTGAGAAGGCTTTGGGCACCACTGCGCACATCTATTTCAAGAATGAGAGCACCAATCCTTTAGGTTCTCACAAGATAAATTCGGCCATTCCGCAGTGTTATTACTGTAAAGAAGAGGGTGATACCAACGTGACCACAGAGACCGGAGCAGGTCAGTGGGGCATGGCATTAAGCTATGCAGCCAAACTCTATGGGCTTGAAGCAGCCGTCTATCAGGTGAAGATTACATTGCAACAAAAGCCTTATCGCTCGATAGCCATGCGTACGTTTGGGGCCACAGTCGAGGGTTCTCCGTCAATGTCTACACGCGCGGGAAAGAATATCATCACGCGAGAACCGAATTATCCCGGTACATTAGGCACGGCAATTTCAGAGGCCATAGAACTTGCAACGACTACTCCTGGCTGTAAATATACGCTTGGTTCGGTGCTCAATCATGTGGGATTGCATCAGACAGTGATTGGTCTTGAGGCTGAAAAGCAGATGGAAATGGCTGGTGAATACCCTGATAAAGTGATAGCATGTTTTGGAGGTGGCAGTAATTTTGGAGGCATTGCATTCCCCTTTATGCGCCATCTTTTTGACAGAAGTCATGCAAATACCGAGTTCATTGCAGCTGAACCTGCGAGTTGTCCGAAGCTTACTCGCGGTAAGTTTGAATATGACTTCGGGGATGAAGCAGGTTATACGCCATTGCTTCCGATGTACACATTGGGGCATGATTTCAAGCCCGCCAACATCCATGCAGGCGGTCTTCGCTACCACGGTGCAGGTGTGATTATCTCGCAACTCATCAAAGATGGCTATATGCACGGCGTTGATATTCCGCAGTTGGAGTCGTTCCAAGCAGGCCTTCTCTTTGCACAAACCGAGGGAATTATCCCTGCTCCGGAGAGCTGTCACGCTATAGCGGCGACCATTCGTGAGGCTAAAAAGGCCACCGAAGAGGGCAAGTCGCCTGTTATTCTCTTCTGTCTTAGCGGCCATGGACTGATAGATATGCCGAGCTACGACAGCTATATCAATGGCGATCTGCGCAATTATAGTTTGAGTGATGAGGAGATTGAAGATAGCTTAAAGCGTATTCCAAGGTAAATAAAAAGCCTTTTTTGAAAACGAAAATGTAAAAAAAGAGTGCGTTAAAAAGGCACTTTGAAAATCTTCGAAATAGAAATTGGAAAGCCGTTTTCAGCGAGTTACAGAGGCTGAAAACGGCTTTTGTTTCATCATTTATGGCTTGTTATCTCGCAATCTGCGTCAACTTACACGCTCATCTGCATCAACTTACAGGCTCATCTGCGTCATTTCAGCGTGCGTTTTACCTCATTTTGGACGCTAAAATGACGCAGATTGCAACGCTTTTTGCCATGATTTTACACTGTATTTTGCCTCGTTTTTCATAATATCCTCATAGTCAATGCGTTGCAAGTAGGCCCAAAACTCGCGTATTTCCGACCGCAATGCTTTTGCTTCTCAGCACGCCCCTTCCTGCGAAAGCATTTGTAAAAGAATTTAATAGATACCCACCCCCGACCCCTCCCCAAGGGAGGGGAGCTTAAACTTGCAAGGAAATTAGTTATAACTCACTTCGTAATTATGCATTATGAATTGTGCATTATGCATTAAATACAATTCAACATTCCTCATTAAACATTCCACATTACTAACAGTGCTGTGGCTTTCTAAGCCACAGGAACCCGCTGATTATAATAAAGATAAATCTCAATGGACTTGTTTTTTCTGTATAGAAACGGTTGAAACTGACTTGCATAAAAAAAGGGGCTCCGCCGAGTCCCAACCTTTGTTAACCTTAAATCTAATACTATGAAAAACACATTGCAAAGATATCTCTAATTTCAATGCTTGTCAAGAGATAGTAGGCATAAAATGATTTAATATTTGTTTTTATTGATTTATATCAATTGTGTGTACGCAAACAAACTGTTTTCAGCCTTCATCTTAACGCAAAAGAAGCTTAAAAACTTGTTTTATTCAAAATTAATCTCTATCTTTGCACCAGATAAAACACAGAGAGTGAAATAAGGATTTGGAATTCCGACAGGCGCATTTTGTCGGGGTTCTTATTTTTTTGGTTACTCTTTCAGCGTTCAATTTTAATTAACTAAACAAGAAAGATTATGGCTTACATGTCACAAGAAGGCTACGATAATCTTGTAGCAGAGCTCCAACGGCTTGAATCAATAGAGCGTCCTAAGGCATCAGCCGCAATTGCTGAAGCCCGCGATAAAGGCGACTTAAGTGAGAACTCAGAGTATGATGCAGCCAAAGAAGCCCAGGCTCATCTCGAGGATAAAATCAATAAGATGAAGGTTTCCATTGCTGAAGCGAAGATAGTTGACTTGTCTCGTCTCAGCACGGATGCCGTTCAGATTATGTCTAAGGTAGAGATGACCAACATGGGAACCAAGGCTAAGATGGTATATACTATTGTCAGTGAGAGCGAAGCAAACTTGAAGCAGGGCAAGATCAGCATTAAAACGCCGATTGCACAGGGTCTGTTGAACCACAAGGAGGGCGAAATCGTTGAGGTAAAGATACCTCGTGGCACCATTAAACTACGTATTGATAAGATCAGTATTGATGTGTAAATAACGCTTAATTCCTTAAAAGAAAAAGATATGAGTACCGTGTTTTCAAAGATTGCAGCAGGGGAGATACCAAGCTACAAATGTGCCGAAAGCGACAAGTTCTATGCGTTTCTCGACATTGACCCCGTCACAAAGGGACACACTTTGGTTATACCTCGCAGGGAGGTTGACTATATTTTCGACATGGATGATGATGAGTTGGCCGAGTTTGAAGTGTTTGCCAAGCGGGTAGCTCGTGCCATTAAAGCAGCTTTCCCCTGTAAGAAAGTGGCACAGGTTGTGCTCGGTCTTGAGGTAAATCATGCTCATATCCACTTGCTTCCAATGAATAGTGAAGCTGATGTTGACTTCAAACATCATGTGAAACTCACCGAAGAGGAATTTCAAGAAATAGCGGAGAATATTAGAAAAGAGTTCAAATAGGAAGCCTCCCCCTGTCCTTTGCTTTCCTTGTTGCACTCACTCAACGAACAGCAACCTACGGTTCCAAAGGAGAGAAGGGCGAACTTGCGAGTTTACTGAACTTTTCTTTCCGACAAAGTTTAAGTATGTGAAACCATAAAAAGCGGCATTCTGCGATGCAGAGTACCGCTTTTTGAGTTTCAATCTGTTTCCTTTTGTCAAGTTTGAGCAAATCTTTTGCCGTTCAAACTCCCTCCCTTGGGGAAGGTTAGCGTGGGTTTTAAGAGCCTTTTGAAAAGCTCAATAACCTCTCCATCAGCCTCGGTATGCCATAGTTCTCTATCTCTTCTTCCTTTATCCAGATGAAATCTGAAGGCAAAGTGGGCTGTTGTTGCGGTGTAAGAAGATAGAAATCGGCAAGGATGATACGATGAGTGAGCACATGTTTCACATCCTTTTGTAGCAGAATGGCAGTCGAACAGAGGTCCGAAGTGAGGTGTTCGGCCTCGGGAACTGTCCACAGTCCCTGCCAGATATCACCGCTTCCACGCTTGTGAATGGCTGTCATTCCGTTCCACCTTATATAATATAAGGCGAGATGTCGTGTCTTAATCTTCACTGTTTTGAGTTTCACGGGCAGCTGTTCTACGCGTGCTTCGCGTCTTGCTACACATGTTTCAGCTAACGGGCAAACTTCACATTGCGGACTTTTTGGCGTACATTGTGTTGCCCCGAAGTCCATTACGGCCTGGTTATAGTCGGCAGCTGCCCCTTGAGGTAAATGTTCTTGGGCCAGTGCAGCAAAGAGTTTAATGCCTTCAGTGGTATTAATAGGCGTGTCGATACCGAAGTATCGCGACAGAACTCGATAGAAGTTGCCGTCGACGGAAGCCACTTGAAGACCGAAAGCAAAGCTTCCAATGGCCGCAGCTGTATAGTCTCCCACGCCTTTCAGCCGCTTGATACCGTCTAAAGTGTTGGGAAAATGCCCCAAGGCAACTATCTGTTGCGCCGCTTTATGCAGGTTTCGAGCCCGTGAATAGTAGCCCAATCCCTGCCACATGCGCATTACTTCGTCTTCTTTTGCAGCTGCAAGGTCTTCTACGCAAGGCCATTTTTCCATGAAACGCAGCCAATAATCCATGCCTTGTACAATGCGAGTCTGTTGCAATATAATTTCACTGAGCCAGATAGCATAGGGATCTTGCGTGTTGCGCCACGGCAGATTGCGTCCGTTTGTGCGATACCAGGCGAGTAAAGTCGAAGTGAAAAGCGAGATGTTTTGCTTCATATTCGTGCAAAGTTACAATTTTTCTCAGATAAAAAGAGTATCTTTGTAGGGATAAATCCAACTGTATAATGTTGTGGAAACCAAATTAATCAGTGCGAAACATGATGCAGACGAATGTCGAACTTGAGCAGGCTTGGGAGTTTGTGGAACATACAGGTACGAGCGTATTCCTTACGGGAAAGGCCGGAACAGGTAAGACTACATTCCTTAGAAACGTAGTGGAGAAAAGCCAAAAGCGGTTGGTTGTGGTTGCACCTACAGGTGTTGCAGCTATCAATGCGCGTGGAGTGACCATTCATTCTTTCTTTCAATTGCCCTTTTCTCCTTATATTCCAAATACCATTGTCAAGGGAGAATATGGGGTATCTAAGGAAAAACGGAACATCATCAGAACGCTTGACCTCCTCATTATCGATGAAATCAGTATGGTTCGAAGCGACCTTTTGGATGCGATTGACTCGGTGTTGCGTCGCTTCAAGAACCCTATGAAACCCTTTGGTGGCGTTCAACTGCTCATGATGGGCGACCTCCAACAGCTCACTCCGGTAGTAACTGAGGAGGATGCCGGCATGTTGAAGCCTCATTATTCGACCCCTTATTTCTTTGGAAGTCACGCACTTTCTCAGATACCCTACGTCACCATAGAACTCAAACACGTTTACAGACAGCAGGATATTGGCTTTCTTCATCTCCTGAACCATGTGAGAGAAGGGCGTCCTACGGCTGAAGATATGCAGCAACTGAATGCTCGGTTTCATCCTGATTTCCATCCTGATGCAGACCAAGGCTATATCAGATTGACAACTCATAACGCCATGGCTGACCATTATAATGACAGTCAATTGGCGCAACTTCAAACGCCTTCGTTCGACTTCAAGGCTGAAATCAATGGCGTTTTCCCTGAATATAGCTATCCCACGAACGAGGTGTTGACACTCAAGAAGGGTGCACAGGTGATGTTTGTGAAGAATGATTCTTCACCTCTTCGACAGTATTATAATGGTCGTATAGGGCGAGTGAAGCGCATAGATCAGGAAAACATTATCGTACATTGCCCCGGAGATGACTTCGATATCACTGTAGGTGTGCAGGAATGGGAGAATACTCGCTATGTCATTAATAAGGAAACAAAGGAGATAGAGCCTGATGTTCAAGGTTCATTCAGGCAATATCCGCTGCGATTGGCATGGGCAATCACCATTCATAAGAGCCAGGGGCTGACTTTCGAACATGCCATTATAGATGCCGGTTTGTCGTTTGCTTCGGGACAAGTCTACGTGGCCTTGAGCCGTTGCAAGACTCTTGAAGGACTTGTTCTTGCCTCTCGTATTGACGAAAAAGCTATCATTAATGACCAGCGGGTGAATGATTATATCTCGCGACAAGAGGAAGAAGCTCGTCGAAGTATAGGTCTTTTGGAACTTTACAAGCAAGATTATTACAAGCAACTGCTGGTAGAACTCTTCAGTTTCCATGATATTCTGCGTGCTCAAGAGAGTCTTTGCAGGGCTGCGGTAGAGTGGCTCCATGCCTATCCGAAACTCACTTTGCTCCATAAGTCGACGCTCAACAGTTTGCAAAAGCAGGTAGGAAGCGTTGCCATGAAATGGCTTTCGGTCATCCAACAATCTAATTATGACCAGCTGACAGAGGGCGCTTTTCTCGACAGAGTGAAGCGAAGTGCAGGCTATTTCAATGCAACACTTAATACCTATATACGTCCGTTGATAGCCCAGACACGCGATATAAAGATTGAAAACAAGCATGGTGCCGAGCGTTTGCAAGCCACTTTTGATGATCTCTCTTTGGCTTATCTCACCAAACACTACTTGCTTGATGAAGTCTGTAAACGCGGATTTGATGTCGGTTGCTATCTGAAAATGCGCCAGACAGCCTTTCTTGATGCACTCGATGAGGTGGCTCCGCAGGCTAATGGCCCACGTCGCAGACGCAAATCGAAGTCAGAAAGTGCGGCTCCAAAGCCCAAACGGGAAGACACTAAGCTTGTTTCGCGTCGCATGTTTGATGCAGGAAAGACCGTTGGAGATATCGCTGTGGCTCGCAGTCTGACTGTTGCAACGATTGAAAACCATTTGGCTTATTACGTCGAACAGGGCGAACTCGAGGCTGTCGACATTATAGGAAAGGAACGTTATGAGGCTGTTAACGGTGCCATTCATAAGCTTAGAACCACCGTCGACATGAAAACCATTAAGGAATTATGCCCAAGTGAGGTCACCTATGGCGACATTAAAGTGGTCTTGGCAGAGAAAAACAGATGCGCTTCTACGGCTTCTTGAAGCGGTCTTTGAATGGTTCGGTCAGTGCATACGTGCGTTTCAGTGTCTCGGCATCAATGGTTTGATGAACTAAATCGAGCGCGAAAGGCATCATTTCCTTAGCTTCCTGCGAGCGCAGATAATTCGCATCAAGACACCATGTACCTAATCTGTAACGGTCAAGTGCGTCAGCATCCTTGAAATCATGATATACCGTGAGCCATGCAGGAGCTTCATCTTTGCCCTCATTCTGAATATAGGCATCGCCCAAAATGTCGTCTTGGTCGTGGAAACGGATAGCAGCATAGGCCTCGGGAAGATAGTGCATGTCGGCATGTTCCGCACAGAATGCTTTGTAATATTCGGCAGCCCGCTCGCCATGTCCCTTGTCGAGATAGTTGTCTTTGCGTCGGGTGTCATGGAATATCGCGGCATGACAGAGTGCAATTGTGGCTCTTATGCGCAGCTTCTGCATGTTGGCAAGCCGAAGCGCATGCAGCAAAACGCGCTCGCAATGACCTTCTGTGTGCACGTCAATGTCGTCTTCAAGCGGCCAGAAATCCACCTCACAGTGCATTCGTTGTGCCCAGAAAGTGAACATTTCTCTTATTTGTGGGCTTTCTTTCTCAAGGATGCTATTGGATATATTCATAATTTTTTGCTAATTTTGCAAGCGATATGAAGAAGATTTTTCTATTTGTTTTGTGCAGCGTGGCAGCCATGTCAGTGTCTACTTCATGCCGTTTTGCGCGTGAAGACAATCCCGGTGACACCGTAGCAGCTAACGAATTCGACCCTACAATCGGTCAGAAGGCCAAGTCGTTGCACGCATCAGCCGACACCTCGGCTATGAATTCGACGGTTGACAGCACGGATATTTTCTTTGTGGGTGACGGCAGTACGAAGCAGCAGTTGCAATTGGTTTCCTACCCAAGCAAGCGCGATACCGCCGTTTTCTCCAAGGCACGCCACATCAAAGTGCAGGGAAATGCAGACTTTGGGCACGTGGTTCGCGTTGGTTTCTATCGTCTGCCGTCCGGTGACTCCATTGTGAAGACTGTCGAAGAAATTACATTATAAATCAGTTGGGGGCACAAAGTATGGTGCAGACACGGTCTTGAAAGGCTCTGCCATTACGTCCGTGCATCACTCCTTGATTGATAATGGCGAAGCAAAGAGTGTGTCCATTGGCTGCCTGACAATAGCCGGCAAGACTGCTGATGCCGGTAAGTGTGCCCGTCTTAGCCTTTACATTGTCGCGCGTAAAACTTCCTTTCATTCGTTTTTTCAATGTTCCGTCAATGCCTGCTATAGGGAGTGCAGGCATCAGTTGGTGGCGGATGTTCTCGTTTTTGTAGGCATAGCGCAGCATTTTCACTTCTAATTCTGCGCTGACATAATTGTAGAGAGAAAGCCCAGAGCCGTCAGCAAACTTATATCGTGACGCATCTAATCCGATTTTATTAACCAAACGGCGCTCCACAGCGCGTGCACTTCGTGCCGAAGCAGGGTGGTTTCCCGTGCTTGCAGCTATCTGATAATACATTGCTTCGGCATAAAGATTGTTGCTTTCCTTAAGCATACGCATCAGAATTTGGTCGATAGTGTGAAATCGGTTGACGATACAAAAGGCATCAGCGGGCTTGCGCTTTTCGTCTATATTGGCATCAACATAGATGCCATGTGCTACGAGTGCATCGAGAAAACGCGCCATGAAGATGTCTTTTCCACTGAAGAGTAGCGGTGTCAGTACGGGGTTTTTGTCGTCCCAACACCAGCCTTCTCCATACTGTTTTGTGTCTTTCATGCTCAAGTCGGCATAGAGATGCCCTTCGATAGTGTCGACACCCATCTTGCGGATAGCTTCAACAAAGGCATTGAGATCATCGGTGTTGAAGCGTGGATCGAAGCCTCCTACACAGTAAATGTCGCCTACAAGCTTGTTGTTTTCAATCTTTCCGGTGTAGCAAAGCTCGGTTTTGAACTGATAATCTCCACCTAATCTGTCAATTGCTGTAATTGCTGTGACGAGTTTCATCGTGCTTGCCGGACGCATCAGTTGGTGCTCGTTGAAGGCAAAGATAGTGCTGTCGGCATCAAGATCATAGACCATCAAGCCCACTTGTGAGGTCTTGAGAAGGTCGCTTCTGAGCAGTATTGCTAACTTGTTTTGCACACTTTGGGGCCACGGTAGGGCTATCGTGTCATCCGGAAGCGGGCTGATCATCGCCGAATCAGCTACATCACTCTCGTCATTATCTTCTATTGTCTCGTTCTCTATCTGCGAAAATGCAGGCAAAGTAAGCATTGAAAGCAGGAGAAACAGATATTTCAAATTCTTCATTGTCTTTTCTTTAGTTCGCTCATGAAAGCCTTCTGGTCGTCCGGTTGCAGACTGATGAGTCGGTTGGGGCCGTATTTCACGAGCAGATAACGACTTGCTCCGAAGGCCGTTTGCATGGGAATCACCTTCACGATGTCGGCAACCCGAATGTCCTTGTGGCGTGAAAGGCGTCCACGGTCAATGCGCAGGATGTCGTTCCCCTGGTCATCATGCATGAAAGTATAGGTGGTATGGAGCACGCGCTCAATGATCAACACGACAAAGATTGCCGTGATAAAGCCCGCAAAAGGCATCATGTGCCAAAAGCACCAGAGTGAAAATAGCGTGAATAAAACAATGGCACACTTGGCAACAAGCGTGAACTGATGATGAAAGACCCTATCCATTACATGATCAATAATATTCTTGCGTGCAAAAGTAATAAAAAGAAAGCAGAAACGTTTCTATCTTATTGTATTTTAGGATTTGTTGCATTCAATTCTGTTTTATTGCAGATAAGGTGAAAGTATAGCTTGTTTTCATTTCGATTTCGATAGAGGTTTCACGGTTTGAAAGCTTTACTTGCATGCGCTCTTCCATTCCTTGGCACTGTATGATGAATGATAGCGAAAGATGTGTTAATGCTTTTCAAGGATGTTTACAATTGCCCTTGCATAGCTTGCGTATTTGAAAAATCATTTCTCCCTGTTCAAAATACGTGAGTTTTGAAGCGTTTCGGCAAAGTGTTGACTGTCAAATGGTTATCTTGTTTGATGCTTTTTGAAGCACTTAGTGACATTGAAAATACTTGCGATTTGCGTCATTTCAGCTTGCAATCTGCGTCAAAATGCGTGATGATTTCAGTCACTTTGCGAGGTAAAGTGACAGAGATAGCGAAGCAAGAAGGCTGAAGTGAGAATATCGAAGGCATGAAATCACTCCACTTTTATGCAGAAATGGCTTTACAGTCACATTGGAAGCGACATTTCATTTCTATTTGGTAGGGTCTTGAAATGTTAAAAACAGGATAACAATATTTACAAAAACAGAAGGAAGGTAAATTCGAATTTATAAACTTTCAGATGAGAATATAGCAGTTTCCCCATAGCAATAACCGCACAAGATGCCTTTCATCATCATACGGTTTCAACATTATTCAACACTGATTTCCTCTTAACTTCCTGACCACTCCAAGGCAGATGAAACGGAAAAAGGTTGAAAGAACAAGCCTTGACAGGCTTCCTCTTCCAACCTTTTATAGGTTTTAATCGTTAAATCCGATTAGAGATTTGGGTTCATTTCTTTCCACTTGTCAACAGAAGGAACAATACCAAGCTCAACAATCTCGTCACGCATCTTGCAAAGATGCTCGTAAGACTTCTGCAAACCGTCCATTTCTTCCTTGGTTCCCGTAGGTTCTGTGAAGTGAACACCGGTCTTGTCAATCGTTGTCGGCATTGCCATCATGACATTCTTAAAGCCAAGCTTGTCGTTGCAAACATAGCAACCAGCCGGCAAAGTGAACTTCTCGCCACCCATAGCTGCCTCAATCATCTTCACAGCATTATATGCCGGACTCTGGAAAGAGCTGCGACCACGGAGCTTAATGATGTTAGAACCGCCCTGAACTGTGTGATGTTTAATCTCTTCCCAACGCTCATCAGAAAGCTTCATCTCTGCCAATGGCTTGCCATCTACCTTTACTTGAGAAGCAAATACAGCCATCTGCTCACCGTGACCGCCATAAGTGTGTGCGCCGGTAACCTTATCCTGCTGTACACCGAACTCCTCTGCAAGTGCCTGCTGCAAGCGAGTTGAGTCGAGAGCAGCAAGAGATGTCAACTGACTTGGCTTCAAACCAGAGTGAATCAACGTTGTCAAAGCGGTTACATCTGCAGGGTTGAAGATGACAACCACATGCTCTACATTGGGGCAGTACTTCTTGATATTGTCACCAAACTCGGCAGCAATCTTGCAGTTTCCTTTCAAAAGGTCCTCACGAGTCATGCCTTCCTTGCGTGGAGCACCGCCGGATGAGATGATATACTTAGCACCGGTGAATGCCTTTTCAGGGTCAGTGGTGTAGCAAAGATTAGCACCAGGGAATGCACATTGAGCCATCTCATCATATACTCCGTGTACACCTGGCTCGAAAATATCGTAGAGACAGATGTTAGGAGTAAGCCCGAGCATCAATACACTCTGTACCATGTTAGAACCAATCATACCACCTGCGCCGACGATAACCAGCTTGTCATTCGTTAAATACTTCATAATTGTAATTAATATTGTTTTGTTTTGAAATCTGATTTCTATGGTTTGTCCAACCGCAAAGTTAGTAAAAAATCCATGATTCAATGTATTTATCCAAGAGATTATTTGTTGTTAATTCTTAAAAACTTTATCTTTGTCATGTCGATTTAGCAAAACAAAGCACATGGAAACAATTAACCAACGATTGGAAGCATTGCGCGAAGTGATGCAACAAGAGCATATCGCAGCTTTCATCTTCCCAAGCACAGATGCTCATAACAGTGAATATGTGGCCCCACATTGGAAAGGACGCGAATGGATATCAGGCTTCAACGGCTCTGCAGGAACGGCCGTTGTCACACTGAAAAGTGCTGCCTTGTGGACGGATTCGCGCTATTTTCTGGCTGCCGAGCAACAACTTGCAGGATCAGAATACCAACTTATGAGGCTCAAAGTAGACGGAACGCCTACCATTGCAGAATGGATTGGACAGCAATGCGATTCAGGAAGCGAGGTGGGTATTGACGGAACAGTGAGCTGTTATGCTGAGACAGAAGCCTTGAAAGCCGAACTCCGCCACCAGGGAGGCATGACTTTGCGGCTCAATCTCGACCCACTGGCTCGCATTTGGAACGACCGGCCGGCCATTCCCCAGCATAAAATTGAATTGCAACCTCTTGAGTTTGCCGGTGAAACTACAACCTCGAAACTCGACAGAATACGTCAAGCCCTGCGCCGACAACATTGTGACGGCATGCTGATGTCGGCCTTGGATGATATTGCCTGGACACTGAACATGCGTGGAACCGACGTGCATTGTAACCCGGTTTTCGTGAGTTATCTTGTCATTGAGCATGAAAAGACAACACTTTTTGTTGATAACGACAAGCTGACATCTGAAGTTTCAGCCTATCTTGCCATGCTTTCCATTAAGGTTCTCCCTTATAATGAGGTGGGAAAATATCTTAAACGGGACTACTTTGCCTATAACATTCTGCTTGATCCTAACGAGACCAACAGCTATTTAGTGGCCTGTGCGAAAGAAGGAAGAGCAGCAGTTGTGCTGACAACATCGCCCATACCAGAGATGAAAGCAGTGAAAAATGAGACAGAAATCCAAGGTTTTCACAATGCAATGAAACGTGACGGTGTAGCCATGGTGAAGTTTCTCAAATGGCTCATACCCGCTGTAAAGGCTGGTCATGAAACTGAAATTTCATTGGATAAGAAACTGATATACCTGCGTAGTCAACAGTCATTGTTCCGTGATAGTTCTTTCGATACCATCGTTGGATACGAACATCATGGTGCAATTGTACATTACGAAGCCACTCCCGAGACAGACATTGCTATCGAACCCCATGGATTTGTGCTCATCGACAGTGGCGCCCAATATCAAGACGGCACAACGGATATCACGCGAACCATTGCACTTGGCCCTCTCACAGAAGAGCAGAAACGCGTCTACACCATAGTATTAAAGGGGCATATCCAACTTGAATTAGCTCGTTTTCCCGATGGAGTCAGTGGCACACAACTCGATGCTTTAGCCCGTGAACCCCTATGGCGTGAAGGCTATAACTTCCTCCATGGCACTGGACATGGCGTTGGTTCATATCTCAATGTGCATGAAGGGCCTCATCAAATACGCATGGAATACAAGCCCGCTCCACTGCATGCAGGCATGACGGTGACCGATGAACCAGGGCTATATCTGTCAAATCGTTTCGGCGTTCGTATTGAAAACACCTTACTCATAACGGCAGATGAGGAGACAGAATTCGGCAAATTCCTTCGCATGGAACCCCTAACGCTTTGCCCAATTGACACAACTCCAATTCTCATCCCTATGATGACCGATGAAGAGATTGCTTGGCTCAATACCTACCATGAATATGTTTACACTGCTCTCTCACCGCTTTTGAATGCCGAGGAACGTGAATGGCTGCGCAATGAAACACAAGCTGTCAGGCGCGAACAAGCCTAACGCGGTGTTATGATGCCACACCATGCCGATAAACAAGAAGCAAGTTGTCTAATCACTTGCTTTATTCTTAAATTTTGTAAAATAAGAACTGCAAAACTTGCAGCGTTAAAATAAATTGTCTACTTTTGCACCCGCCTTACAAGTTAAGGGCGTTTAGCTCAGCTGGTTTAGAGCATCTGCCTTACAAGCAGAGGGTCGGCGGTTCGAATCCGTCAACGCCCACCGATGTAACGGGTGGTTACCAGAGTGGCCAAATGGGGCAGACTGTAAATCTGCTGGCTATGCCTTCGGTGGTTCGAATCCATCACCACCCACTTCAATGAAAGGGATTTAGCAATGCTAAGTCTCTTTTTTTATACTTTGAAATGCATCATTTCGCATTCTTTTTGTAACTTTGTGAAATGATGAATTCAGTCTTGTATATTAAGAATATGGTGTGCGATCGTTGCAAGATGGCCGTAGAAAAGGTGCTGCGCGATAACAACATGCAACCGCTTTCCGTAGAACTTGGCGAAGTACATATTGAGAAAAAGCCCAATGAAACACAGTACAAGCAACTCAAAGGCGACCTTGAAGCTCTGGGCTTTGAACTTCTTGACGACCGCAAACACCAGACTATAGCGCAAATCAAGACTGCTATAATCCAGCTTGTACACTATCGTGAGAGCTCTACAAACTTCAACCTAAGTGATTATCTCGCATCAGAACTCCACGCCGACTACAGCGCATTGAGCAAACTTTTCAGTGAAGTTACGGGGCAGACTATTGAGCGTTATTTCATCGAACAGCGCATTGAGCGTGTCAAGGAGCTGATACGTTATGACCAAATGAGCCTCACTCAGATTGCCTTTCAAATGAACTACTCAAGCGTTTCTCATTTAAGCAGTCAATTCAAAAGTGTCACAGGCATGACACCTACACAATTCAAAGCCCTCAAAATAAATACCCGACGCGGCATCGATAAGATTTAATCATCAGCCGATTTCATTCTTTTATCTTCCAATATTGCTGTAACAAACGTCGCCACAACGGTTGTTTCATGTGTTCAAATCGCCTCAATGCACGAGAAGTTTTATGCTTTCCTATCTGTAAAATCGCTGCAGCCTTGTCAAAATCAAAGACACCATAGCGTTTCATCGGCACCTGGACAACAAGGTCGGGACGTGAGATTAAGATCTGTTGACGTGTATTTTGTTCGAGCATAATTGCGATAGTGCGCATCAACAACGTGACATAATTGACATTGACACCATCAAAATGCTTGATAATGCGGTTCATAATAACCGCTGGCATTGACTTACTGAGCAATTTTTTCTCCATAAACTGCTGCATAAGAAGCTCGCCTTGATAATCATGAGTGCTCACATTGATGCCAAAGAGCAAGTCACCTGGCTGCCTCACGACCCTATTCAAAGGCAATGAATTGACCAATCCGCCATCCACAAGCAACATATCTTTACGCCTAACAGGATTGAGAAACAGCGGGATTGAAATGCTGGCACGAATGGCATCATAAAGGCTTCCATGATCGAAAACAACTTCCTTTCCGCTGTTCCAATCGGTCGCAACAGCCGTATAAGGAATGGGAAGGTCTTCAATATTGACGTCGGGCACAATCTCTTTCAAGGCATCCATCACCCTATCGCCCTTGACCAAATGAGTCAAACTCAATGAGAAGTCAACCAAAGAAAGCACTTTTCTGCGGTCAAGTGCCAACACCCACTCTTTCACTTCGGGCAGTTTTCCAGCAGCATACATACCCCCTATGAGTGCTCCCATTGAGCAACCGGCAATCGAAGTGATTTCATATCCGTTGCTTTCCAGTTCCTCAATGGCTCCGATATGCGCAAATCCACGCGCTCCACCACCTGACAATACCAATGCAATCTTCTTTTTCATGGCGATAATTTTTATTCAATGCCCTATCAAAACCCTACACCCATACTTCCTTCGAAAGCATCAGTGTGAGAAAACGCAACAGAAGCCACAGTTCAATCCTTTAAGGAAAGAGCTGCGGCTTCTGATTTTCCACCTTATTATATACGGCTTATTGGAACTGAATTTATCCGTAGATAACGTTTCCGTTCTCGTCTTTATAATCGTCCAATGCCTTGCTATATTGGTTCATTGCACGCAAACTCATACCCATATTAGAGAAACCTCCGTCATGGAACAGCGTCTGCATAGTCACCTTGCGCGTCAAATCGCTGAACAAAGTAACGCAATAATCAGCACATTCTGCGGCTGTAGCATTGCCAAGAGGCGACATCTTATCGGCAAAATCCATCATGTTATCAATGTCTTTTATACCCTTACCAGCCGTTGTTTCCGTAGGAGATTGCGATATGGTATTAATGCGAACATTCTTCTCACGACCATAGATATAGCCGAAACTACGTGCAATACTCTCCAGCAAACTCTTGGCATCAGCCATGTCATTGTAGCCGAAGAACGTGCGGTGTGAAGCCACATAAGTCAGTGCAACGACTGAACCATAATCAGCAATAGCATCTACCTTCTTGGCTGCCTGAAGCATTTTATGGAATGAAATCGCAGAAATATCAAGCGTTTTGTTCAACCAATTATAATCGAGGTCATCGTAAGTGCGGTGCTTGCGCACGTTAGGACTCATACCAATGGAATGGAGTACGAAGTCTATTTTACCGCCCAACATCTCTTGAGCCTTTACAAAAATATTCTCAAGGTCATCGTAATTGGTGGCATCAGCCGCAATCACTGGCGCATTAATCTTCTTGGAAAGTTCGTCAAGCGTACCCATACGGAGTGCCATTTCTGTATTACTCAGCACAATAGATGCGCCTTCTTCAGCACAACGTTCTGCCACTTTCCATGCAATTGACATGTCGTTCAGCGCACCGAAAATAATACCGCGCTTTCCTTTCAATAAGTTGTATGCCATAATTTTCTATTTTTAAATCCGCTGCAAAGTTACGTCTTTCGGGCAAGAATACCAAAAAAAAATGCACAAAATGGGTTTTTCTGTGTAGTTCAAAGAAAGATTCAAGTGGCTCGTTTCAGCTTTCAAAAGTGACAGCCTGCCTTTTCCGACAACACTTTTCCAGTGTTCCTGAAAGTCGATTTTGTAAAGTTTATTGGCTAAAAAACACGTCGTTTCATTTTCATCATCTGGAGAAAATAAACGCTGAAAATTGACTTTCAATAACAAAATAAAGCGAATGAAAACTTCAAAATCGGCATTTCACATGCCAATCTGCGTCAAAACATCATGTATTCTGCATCAAATCAGTCCACTATCTGCATCAAGTGACCGCGCAACTTGCATCACATTGCACGACAAAGTGACGCAAATCACACTGTTTATCAACATCATGTTATGCTGCTTCTCCTGTTGTTTTTTATAATCAACTGATTGACAATACTTTACAAACTCATTCAAAACTCGCGTATTTCCGCCCGTAACGCTTTTATTTTTCAGCATGCCCCTTCCTGCGAAAGCATTTGTAAAAGAAAATAACAAGAACCCACCCCCTGCCCCTCCCCAAGGGAGGGGAGAACTAACCTGCGGAGCCTCCCCCAGCCCCTCCCAAGGAGGGGAGAGCTAACTTGCGGAACTTCTCCCGGCCCTTCCCAAGGAGGGGAGCGCTAACTTGCAAAGCCTCCCCCGACCCCTCCCAAGGAGGGGAGACCGAACTTGCGGGACCTCCCCCTGCCCCTCCCAAGGAGGGGAGCGCTAACTTGCGGGACCTCCCCCTGCCCCTCCCAAGGAGGGGAGCGCTAACTTGCGGAACCTCCCCTGGCCCCTCTCAAGGAGGGGAGAGCTAACTTGCGTAACCTCCCCCTGCCCTTCCCAAGGAGGGGGGAGCTAACTTGCAGAGCCTCCCCCAGCCCCTCCCAAGGAGGGGAGAGCTAATTTGCAAGGAAATTAGTTTTAACTCACTTCGTAATTATACATCATGCATTGTGCATTATGAATTAATTACAATTCAACACTCCACATTCCACATTAAAAATTATGCATCATGCATTGTGAATTATGAATTAAATTCAATTCAACATTCCTCATTCCACATTAAAAATTATACATTATGCATTGTGCATTATGAATTAAAACAATCTCACATTACTCCTGTCCTGTGGCTTTCCAAGCCACAGCACCCTGTTGATTATAATAAAAAATTATCCTACCTACATAATAATTCAATAACGATAAAACCATAAGAGATTTCAACTTAAACAACAGCCCAAGATATTAAATTATTTAAAATAATGATTATTCAATATACACTTAATCGTTTTCAAGAAAAGAAAATCATAAATTTGCCACATTAAAACAATCATCTTAAACCCTAAAACGCATCATGAAAAAGAAACTACTCATCGCAATCATGGCTTCAGCAGCCACTTGTGGAGCCATGGGGCAACCTTCCATAAGTGGCTATCCCTATCAGCAAGTGCCTTTCACAAGCGTTACTCTCACACCAGGTTCATTCTTTGGCGACCGCGTGAGAGCTGCAAAAGAAGTGACGATTCCATTGGCTTTCAGCAAATGTAAAAGCGAACACCGCTACGAAAACTTTGAGAAAGCCGCCCACCCCAGCGATAAATACAGCGTTGAGAAGTTCATGCTCTTTCCTTTTGACGATACCGATGTCTACAAAACCATTGAGGGTGCAAGCTACATGTTACAGAGTTTTCCCGACAAAAAACTCGTGAACTACATTGACAGTGTACTCAACATTGTGGCTAAAGCACAGGAAACCGATGGCTATCTCTACACGGCACGAACGATGAATCCTATGCGTCCGCACCCTTGGTCGGGCAAAAAACGCTGGGAAAAAGTAGAAGACTTGAGTCACGAACTCTATAATCTTGGCCACATGCTTGACGCTGCCGTAGCCCATTATCAAGCCACAGGCTCGAAGAAGTTTCTTGATATTGCACGTCGATATGCCGACTGCGTGATTCGCGAAGTGGGGCCAAATCCTGGTCAAGCCTGCGTTGTTCCCGGTCATCAAATAGCCGAAATGGGACTTGCCAAGCTTTATCTTGCAACGGGAGACAGGCATTATCTCGATGAAGCTAAGTTCTTTTTAGACTACAGAGGCAAGACAACTATCCGCAATCAGTATTCTCAAAGCGATATTCCTGTTGTCAAACAACGCGAAGCTTGGGGTCATGCTGTACGTGCAGGCTACATGTATGCCGGCATGGCGGATATCGCTGCACTCACTGGAGACAGTGCCTATATCAAAGCTATTGACCGCATTTGGGACAACATCGTAAGCAAAAAGTATTACTTGACAGGCGGTGTTGGCGCACGACATAACGGCGAAGCCTTTGGCGCTGATTACGAACTGCCCAACCTGACGGCCTATAATGAAACCTGTGCCGCCATTGCACAGTGCTATCTTAACATGAGATTGTTCATGCTCCACGGTGATTCGAAATACATAGACTGCTTGGAACGCACATTATATAATGGTGTTATCAGCGGTATGAGCATTGATGGCGGACGCTTCTTCTACCCTAATCCACTTTCTGCTGACGGCATTTACAAGTTCAATGCCGACGGAACAACAACGCGTCAACCTTGGTTTGGCTGTGCCTGTTGTCCCAGTAACCTCAGCCGTTTCATACCTTCTATCCCCGGATATGTCTATGCAGTACGAGGCAACGACGTTTATGTGAACCTCTTCATGGCGAGCAAAACCAACGTGAAAGTAGGCGGAAAGGAGATGAAACTGGAAACAGAAACCAACTATCCTTGGGATGGAAAGGTAGCGATTCGCGTCAAAGGAAATACCAATAAGAATGCATCTCTGTTGGTTCGCATACCAGGTTGGGCACGCGGTAAGGTCACTCCAGGCGGTCTTTACAGTTTTACCGACAAGCAAAAAGACGATTGGAATATTGCAGTAAACGGCAAAAACTACAACGTTGAAAAGGCAGAAAAGGGCTATATCCGCATCAACAAAGTGAAGAGGGGCGATGTGATTACGCTGAATCTTGACATGCAACCACGCACAATTTTGGCCGATAAACGCATCACAGACGACCGCGGTTGCGTGGCCGTTGAGCGTGGACCACTGGTTTATTGCGCTGAAAGCGCTGATAATAACGGCATGAAAACCAATCAGATTTACATCAAGAACAATGCCGTCTTCAATCTCATCAAGGATTATAAAATCAGGAACACCGAAGCAGATGGAAAGCTTTTCAGCGTTGATGCCTTACAAACAGCAGCACAGGAATTGTCGAAAAACAATGAGGGAAACCTGACATTGAAGAACTTCAACCTCACACTTATCCCCTATTATGCTTGGAATCATCGCGGAACGGGATGCATGGACGTATGGTTAAAGAGTACAGATTTGAAGTAAATCCTTGCTTTCGGAATACTCATTTCATGGAAAAAGCCTCCGACATCAATGTGTATCGGGGGCTTTTCCTATACGGTTTCTATCACAAAAGCTATATGCTTATTCCTTATGCCGGGCTTCAATATCTCTCTCTTGGGCAGGATGAGCAGCGGGTTTTATAATCAAAGACGCTGCAATACTTATCACTAAGACAGCCACAATGACACCGAGTGACCACAGGGCATCAATCTCTACATAATGATGTATGAGGAGTTTCACTCCGATAAACAACAGTAAAAAGCTGACACCTGACTTCAAATAACGGAACTTGTCGGCTATGGCAGCCAGCAAAAAGAACATGGCACGCAGGCCAAGAATAGCGAAAATGTTGGAGAAGAAGACCACATAAGGGTCGAGACTCACGGAGAAAACCGCCGGAATACTATCGAAAGCAAAGATTAAGTCGCTGAATTCTATCACGAGAACCGTCACGAAAAGCGGAGTCATACAAAGCAAACCTTTCATTCCTTTGCCTACCAATTCATAGTCATTCCCCTTTTTTACCGCACGAACAAAAAAGTTATCGCCGTCAAAACGAGGGTAAACATGGAAATATTTCGACAGGAAACGCACCATAGGATGATGCTCTACGTTGATAGATTCTTTTTTATTGCGGTCACGGTACATCTTATATGCGCTGTAAACCAATACGACTCCGAAGACCAACAACACCCAATCAAAGCGCTGAATGATAGCTGCACCGGCAAAGATAAACACGAAACGCAAGACAATTGCCCCCAGAATACCCCAATTGAGCACATGCTGATATTCTGTATTCTTTACGCCGAAAGAGGTAAATATCATCATCATGACGAAGAGATTATCCACAGATAAGGTCTTCTCTATAAGGTAACCGGAAATATAGGAAATGGTCATATAATGGCGATAATGCTGCAAACTGCCTTCGAAATCGTTAGGGTTGAGTTTGAGATGTGTGGCATAATGCGATGCAACGGCCTGCAAATCGTCGAAGTTATGAATGCCATGTACGAGGTCACCATAAAACCAAAGGAAAGCAGAAAAGGCCAAAGCGAGTGTTATCCAGACAAGAGTCCAAGTGCCGGCTTCCTTGATTGACACGGCATGAGCCTTGCGATCAATAACCAACATGTCCAATATGAGGATGGCTGCAATAAAGACAACGAAGCCAATCAAAAAGAGAATTTCAGTAGAATGCATTTCCAATGTGAAATTTTATCTATGTTCTTAGCTGTTATTTCTACATTCCCAACAACATTTTCAATTGCTTTTCTTTCCATAAGGCATACATTGTCACACCGAAAAATGCAATGAAAGCAAACAACAGAACAATCTTCTTACCTTGCGGGCCAGCCTTTTCAATGGGCATAGTAGCACTCTGAAGCGTCGTGAAAGCAGGCGTAACTTCCTGCACTCTCGCATAGGATGCCTGCAAGTTTGCCGCCAAAGCGTTGTATGTATTGAACTGTAATTGCATGTCATTCTCAAGGTCTTCCTGCTTACTTCGCAAGCTCTCAAGTATCAAGTCCTGATTACTGTCACTGAAAGAACCGTAGAGTTGGCGCGCCTTCTCATAGCGATGCTTAGCTTCCGAGCACAGTTTCTTGATGTTTTCCAAGTCATTCCGTGCCTTGTTCGTACGATATTCCGTGATGAATTCCTGTAGGCGTGACTGCACAGAATCAGCCATAGTAGCTGCTATCAACGGGTCCTGATCGGTCACATTAATAGTAATGACGCCCGTTTTCTCATCCACATCGCATGATACATTCTTTTGAATTGCCTTCATGATTGCCGTCTGCTGCTTGGTCAACATGAATGTATTGAGTTTCTCATTCTTAATGGTATCCTTGCCGGAAAAAAGCTTTATCCACCATGGTTTCTGTTGATAATAGAGCAGATAATCATAATAATTCATCATCTTATGGCTGTCTTTACGATGCACCTTGATGTCAAACAGACTGCCTTTGAAATCAACAGAGTTCATCAAATCAGGATAGAGATTTGGCGTAATGGCATCAATGTCCTTGCTTCCACTACTTCCAAGCTTCACCCCAAAAGATGAAGCAACTGAACTAAACGAGCTGGTTGCCCCTCCGTTCAGCGACAGTTCAGGCACTAACGTTACCTGACATTCATAATAAGCAGGCAGTGACAGCGCATAAACAGCACCAAGAATGACTGATGCCGAAATAAAGATGACATAGTTCTTCCAATGCTTTTTCAATGCATCAAACAACGCTTTGAAATCTATGGAAGTCTCTTCTTCCTCCCATTGAGGATTATTTTGTAGACGATTTTCTTCGTTCATGCTGGATAATAGGTTTAATATAACGTTACGAACAGCCTTATTTGACGAGATTAGCAATGGTTGCAAACATTGTTGCCAACGACGCCATGCTCGTTCCTATGCCTAAGATATTAGTCAAAGCATTGCCATTTGGCTTCGGTTTACTCGGCACTATAATTTCGCATCCAGGTTCAACCTTATGCTTTCCTGCCACACTTACCCGACCATTTTGATAGACAATAAATGTCTTCGAGTGTTTTGCACGCGTGCCAAAACCACCGGCCTCATTGATATAATATCTGTAGTTACGCCCTTCTTCATAAGCAACCGTGTTCGGATACATCACATCTCCACTGATCTTTACAGTTCCATTATACTCCGGAACGACGAGTTTATCACCTTCACGCAATACAATATCACTGTTTGAACCAGGGTTTTCAAGTGCCTTGTCAAGTTCTATACCCACATAATAAGTGTCTGCATAGTCAAGAAGATTAGTGTTGACGCTGTCTTTCCCGTTTTGATTGTTCACCACACGCATAACAGATTTCATGCGAATTCGCTCGTCTTCATTAATCTTCCTCTCTATTCTTGCACCACGAATAAAAGCTTCTGACGTCACCCCTCCAGCCATTCTGACAAGGTCACTCAGCCTTGTATTCTTCTTATTCAAGGTATATGTGCCTGCAAAGAGCACTTCGCCACTCACCGAGACATTGCGTTGTGCCTGATAACCAGGGCTGCGACGCACATAAACTTCATCATAAGGTTCCAGCTTAAAGCCTGCAGTTCCATCGATAATGAAACCATCCTTAAGTGTGAAACTGAAAGTTTTTGCAATCTCTCTTGGCGAAGTTGTTGCCGTTGGATCAATGATACGACGCGACACATCGACTTTAGCTGTCGAAGCAGCATCGGTCAATCCGCCCGCCTGCATAATGAAATCTTCGATCGTTTCGTTATCAGCATACTGATAAGAACCAGGGAATTGCACCTCACCATGAATGGTAATAGTGCGTGCAGAAGTGCGCTCACTCTGGGTTGGAATAAAGAGAACGTCTTCATTCTGCAATGGAATATCGGCCACACTGCCGTCAAGAATTCCCTTCACATCAACCGCAATAACCTCTAAAGTACGGTCTTTCTTCAGACGATGTAACACGGCATGATCTGTGAAAGCATCCTCCGTGACACCCTCTGCATGCTTAATCAGAGAGCGAACACTGTTTATCTCCTGCCCCAACTGATAAAGTCCTGGGCGGAATACAGCTCCTTTAACCTCAATCATATTATCGTAACGGTTGAGTATAGAGTCTGCAGAAATCACATCACCATCAGCAACTCGGAAGTTATTCATTTCGAATTCACTGACATTATACACCGACTTTTCACGCCCGGTTGAACGTAACAACCGCACAGACTTCTTGTAAGCATTGCCTGCAAAGCCGCCAGCATAGCGGATAACGGAAGCCACACTCTCGTTCTTTCTCATTTCATAAGTCATCGGACGCTTTACAGATCCGCCGATATCCACTAAGCAATCGTAAGGCCCAACCACGATAACATCATTGTCTTGAAGACGGATATTACCCGTCAATCTGCCGTTAAGAATGTAGTCATAGACATCAACAACCGTTGCCAAACGACCGTTACGGAACACCTTAATATTACGCAACGTACCTAAACCATTAATACCTCCGGCCATATACAGGGCGTGGAAGACGCTTGCGAAAGCACTGACCGTGTAGGTTCCAGGCACTTTCACCTCGCCCATCACATTCACAATGATAGTCCGAGTCTGTCCAATGGAGGTCTTAATCTGGCTACTACTATAGCGTGATCCTAACGTTCGACGTATCTTCGCATTAGCTTCGGCGACCGACATACCGCTGATATAGATAGGCCCATAGCCCGGAACGGTCACCGTTCCCTCTGGAGAAACAACCAAAGTCTCGGTCTTTTGAGAGGCACCATAAATCTCAATAACCACTTGGTCGCCTGCACCTATGGTGTAATTTGTCGGTGTTGCAATGTTCATGTTTGGCTCGAAGCTCAACAGTTTGTTGTTGAAGATGTCGCGACCAAATACTTTTTTGCCACCGGGAGACAGCACTTCTTCTGCATGTTCGTTGATGTTTCGCTGCACTTGCACGTATTGTTGTTCAGCGGTTTCCTGTGAAGAGCGGTCCAACTGCATATTACCCGAAGTCAATTCCTGCGGCTTCGATCCGCTGTTATTTCTCAAAGTACCATTCGAAGTGACTGCACTACCACCGTCAACCTTCGTTTGATTCTGGCTCTGATACTGGTTCCGAACACGTCGAATCTGGTCAATCTGCACACCGCGCTGCATGAGTTTGGTCACAATCTGCCCGTTGGAAGTCCCGGCCTTGTGCTCTTTCTGATAGAATTGCATTACCTGATCGTCACTCATCTGAGCGAAACAGCTCATGGAAATGACAGAGAAGAACACACAAAAGAGAATTCTTTTCATAAATTTATCTTGTATTTTATTTTTCCTTATGCAACAAAAAAAGTAGAGTTAATAGACCTATCAGCAGTCTTTCTAACCTATCTGCCCCGCTACTTTGCCGACGATTATCCCATCACTGCATCGACATCAGAAAACGAAAAGACACAACTTACTCCTATTAATATGGTGCAAATTTACAAAAAACAACGATTGGAAACGAATGATTTGCCGTTAAAATGCAAATTAATTTTAAGGCATATCGACTGTGACCTGTGTTTAGTCATCAGCATTAACAACTGTAGAGACACCGGACATCAACACAGAAAGAGGCTCCACATACAGGCTGTTCCTCCAAGAAACAACGTCTTCCAAAACTGCAATCAGTGTAAAAATCATTCTTAATTTTTAACATTTCAAATCACCACCAAACAGAGAAAAAGAAGCGAAAAAACGAGGAATATCTTCCAAGTTCAAAGCCTTTGGCGTGCAACTTCATTCATCATGCCTCGTAACTTGACGCAAAACACGCTGCCATTCAAGTCAAGAAGCACCGTAATTTGATGCAAGACAGAGGCTCTGTTGATGCAAATTACAACGTTTTTCAACATCATTTCGACTTGCATTTTGCTTCAAGTTTTATAATATTCTGACTGTCAATGCGTTACAAAATGCCAAAAATCAGCACCTATTTGGAACGAGAAAGACACTCGTTTCAAATCTTCAGGCCATGCAAGAACATTTGTAAATATAAATGACTAAATTTAACATATCATTCACAACGCGACATCATAGGAGATTATTCAGAACAAAAAAAGTGCCTTACAGGAAGACTAAACCCTGCAAGACACTTCGTCATGGCCTCTGCCACAGACTTTATTTCAATTTTATGGAAATGTAATCATATTGGTTCCCATCCTTTTTCCCACCGATTTTCACGGCAGCTTTCGAGCCCTTCTTCATGACAACAACACTCTTTATCTGTTCAGGTGAGAAGTTCTGTACGTCAACATCCGTCACTTTCTTACCGTCAATGATATACACAATGCGTTTTTCTTTGCGCGTTTTAATAACGACGACGCCGTTCTTTCCTGCTTCTCCATAAGACTCTGCAACCTTAGAACCGGGCTTATGAACAGTTACCGAAGTTATATCAAGCGGCTCTATGCTTTTCAATCCGTCTTTCTTCACGACACCATCTACGATATACAGCAGCTTATGCCTCGTGAATATAAAGTTGTGTTTGCCTTTATTCGCCCCCTCATCAAAAATCTTTGGGATATCAATCTTCCAACCGTCAAGTCTCACTTTCAGGTTTTTCAGGCTGTCAGCCGTTGTTATCCGATGCACGAAACACTTTATATCGGGCTCTATCTTATAGTCTAATATCACCTTGTTTTTAAGTTGTGAACCGTCAAAATTGGTTATTTCCTTGCCATCGATGATATATTTTTCGGTGGTTCTCACTGCCTGTGCACTGCTTGAAACCGCGAACAGAACAGCACAAATGATTGTCAAGATAAATCGTTTCATATTGCGTGATGTTTAAAAATGAATTTCTTTTGAATATTGAGGAAACCGAATGGCTTTTTTCCTGCAGTCAACTTGTCTGCCGGTTCATCGGTCTACGCATCGACTCCTCTACTCATCTTCGAGTGCAAACAACTGCATATTGCCCTCATCATCGCATGGGATAGCGAGAAATTTGCAGTTTGTTTCCGCATCTGCCGATGTAACCACGGCAGCTTTTCCTATGGGGATAATCTCTATTGCCTCGTCTCTTTTAAGGGCAATATCGGCTAAAAAGCGGATTTGTCCTATCATCTCAGGAGTTGAGAGACGCTCTTTCATTGCTTTTTTCACACGTTTGGGATCTGCATTTTGCCTTGTTTTATACGACTTCTCCAACTTCATGGAACCTGCACATGTGTCATTTTCAAGCATGATTTTCGCCGTAGAGTCCGGCAAAGAGGGTGCTGTGTGCTGTCCTGCAGGCTGCTGTTCCGCAGTAGTAAGCGTGGAAAGGAGGTCTTCATCGCCGCGCATTATATGCTTTCCGATTGCAAACAGCAACAGAAATAAGGCAGCAATACCCGACAGCCACATTATGGTTTTCCGCCTGTTCCGTGCTTTCTCATGTGCTTGAACAACCGCTTCGAAAGCACCGGAGAGGTCAGCTTCCACGCTTTCCTCAAAGCCATCAGCAGTTCCAAGCACGCCTAAAAGTAAGGCTACATCGCGCTCGTCGGCTTCCGGTTGATGTGCAGAGAAATAGCTTGCAAGCAGCTTTTCCTCCTCAACAGAGGCCTCCGCATCGAGAAAACGCTGTATTAAAGCCATGCGTTCCGCTTTGTCTTGAATATTCTTCTGTGTCATCTCTGCCGTTTTAATTGGTCTATAATTTGCTTTCTTGCTGCCGAAATAGAGGATTTAATACTCGTTTTCGGACGGTTACAGATGATGGCAATGTCGTCTAAAGTCATTCCTTCGACATTGCGAAGATAGAGAATTCGGCGCGTAGCTTTGGGCAGTTGATTGAACAAAAGCTTGGTCATCTGCCGCCGTTCTGCGTCATCAACAGTGCCCGAAGCACTGTCAGAAGCGATGAAATCACGGCCGTTAATGGACACATTCTCTTGCCGTTTGAGTTGCCGGTAGCGTGTAACACACTGGTTACGCGACACGCGATTGACCCACGCTTCAAGCTTTTCCACCTTGTCAAGTCGGTCACGATAGCGCCACAACAGAATGAGAACCTCCTGCACAACGTCGTCGATTTCTTCTTCCATCTGTAAGGAAGCGAAGAACCGTCTGACGATACTTTCGATCTCAGGTCTTGCACGATGGGCTATCTGTTCATAGGCTTTTTCGTCCATTTTCTATTGTCTGTTCATTCAAATGACGTTGGAAAAGCTTAAAAGTAAAGATAGTTTTTGAAAAAAATAACAATAAATTGCTCAATACTTTTATGCACATTGTTTCGGAAAAGCATTGAAAAGAGAGAAGAAACGCTGTTAGATTACGTCATAGAATGCCTGTCTAACTCACAGCAACAATATTGAAACAGCTCGTCTTTCGTAAAGTTTGTGTTGATCACTGCTATCGAATAAACCATTCCGAAATACTTATAGTTCATCTTCATCAGCCACCGTTTCCACGGTTTCTGACAGCGATTGATAACCGTCTCGGGGGATTTCAGGACTACAGCGATGATATCCGAACCGCTGATCTTCAACAGTTGAAAGCCTTGTATGTCGTTCCATGCCACCTTATCTCCTGCTATCACCAAGGCCTCATCCGTGAATTGAAGATATTGTTCGTGGGTAAAGAGCGAACGGATAATCCGATAAAGCATCACCAAACTACCCAAGCCGAAGAACAAAAGCGTAAGAATGCCAATGCAAATGGGCAGTATCGCACCGTATCTTTCACGCACTTGAACATCTGAAATCAGCCAGATGCCGATGGTGATAAAAGCAACAAGTATGACATAAATAACTATTCTACGCAGGAACAACCGCATGATTTAGTGATATTTTATTGGATTAAACAGAATATGTTGCAATTTCTTGAAAGATAAGTGGCTATAGAACAGCCCGAGCCTTGACTTTCAATAGGCCTCACGATACTTGTTTTCGTCTTTATCTTCGAGCATTCCCAAGTAGCTTTGATAGCGACTTTGGGCGATATAATGGTCTTCCAAAGCCTTCAACACAGCGCAACCTGGCTCGTGAGTATGCGTGCAGTTGCTGAACTTGCAGTCTTTAGAGAAGTGGAAAATCTCACGGAAATAGCTCGTAAGTTCTTCGGGTTCCATGTCGAAAGTGCCGAAACCTTTGATGCCGGGCGTATCAATAATATAACCACCTTCAGGCAGTTCGAGCATCTCACTGAATGTCGTTGTGTGCATACCTGTATTGTGTGCATCACTGATTTCAGCTGTACGGAGGTTTGCTTCAGGCAGAATTTGATTGATAAGTGTGCTCTTTCCCACGCCACTGTTACCGCTTAAAAGCGTTATTTTGCCTTTCAACAGCTTGTGAAGTCCTTCAACTCCCTCACCCGTTGCAGCCGAAATCTCACGGCACTCATAACCAATGGTCTCATAAAGATGAACCATTGACTGCTGATAATGCCGCTCGTCATCAGAGAGAATGTCGCGCTTGTTGAATACAAGTACCACAGGAACGCTGTAGGCTTCAGCCGAAGCAAGAAACCGATCAATAAAGGTTGTGCTGGTTTGTGGGTAGTTAACGGTGACAATAAGAAACGCCTGGTCGACATTAGCAGCAATGATATGACTCTGTTTGCTAAGATTTTGCGACTTGCGTATAATGTAATTACGGCGTTCATCAATGTGCGTAATGAACGCCGTTCCTTCTTGATTAAGGGCTATTTCCACATGATCGCCGACAGCAACAGGGTTAGTACTGCGGATACCTTTAAGGCGGAAATTGCCCTTAATCTTACATTCGACAACCTTTCCATCATCAGTTTTGACGGAATACCAGCTGCCGGTGTTCTTGATAACGAAGCCTTTCAATGTGCTATTTATACGGTCATGATTTCCTTCTGCTTTTCAGTGAGAAGTTCATCTATCTTCTTTATAAACTTATCATGAACCTTCTGAAGATCGTTTTCGGCATCTTTTTCGAGATCTTCTGACAGTCCTTCCTTAATAGCTTTCTTGAGTTTGTCTTTCACTTCACCGCGGACATTGCGGACTTCGACTTTAGTGCGCTCGCCAATCTTGTTACATTGCTTCACAAGTTCCTTGCGGCGTTCCTCTGTGGGCTGTGGAATACCAAGACGAATCACCTCACCATTGTTCTCAGGAGTAATGCCGACATCACTGTCCATGATAGCTTTTTCAATATCTTTAATAGCTTTCTTGTCCCAAGGACGAATGGCAATCGTGCGTGCATCGGGCGTAGAAACGGTGGCTACTTGGTTCAATGGCACCTTACTTCCATAGGAATCGACCTTCACTCCGTCAAGAATTGCCGTGTTAGCACGGCCTGCACGGATGTGAGTTAGCTCGTCTGCAAGATACATTGCGGCCATTTCCATGCGCTCTTGTGCATCACTTAATGTTGCTTTAACATCTATCATATCTCATTGTTTTGGTTTCTATACGACAAAATTAGATATTAATTTTCATTCTTCCAACTGTTTCCTTAAAATATTTTCAATCTTTTCGAGGTTGTAAGCATCGGCAGAATCAAAGGCCGAAAGCTGCTTACTGTCAATATCCATGACAGCCCAGACACTGCCATCCGACCGATGAAGCGGCACAACTATTTCTGAACGGGAAAGCGAAGAACAAGCTATATGCCCTGGAAAAGCCTCTACATCGTCGACAATCAGCGTGCGGTTTTCGGCCCAGGCGGTCCCACACACACCACGGCCACGGGCAATATGCATGCAAGCCACAGTGCCTTGGAATGGTCCAAGCTGCAGTTCTTCACCACAAACCAAATAAAATCCCGTCCAAAAGAAACGCTCGGGAAAGGCAAAATGCAATGCCGAAGCAACATTGGCAAGCACACTTGTGATGTTTTTCTCACCCGAAATAAGACATTCTATCTGTCTGCAAAGCGTTTGATAAGTTTGTTCTTTTGCACTCATTATCATACAGACAGCTCCCTTTCTACAAGATTAGTCAACTCCACAAACTGCTGAACGCTGAGTTGTTCGGGACGTTTGGTCATCACATCCAACGTAAGGAACTCCGCACTTGCAGGCTTTTCCTTGGAAAACATCTGCTTGATGCTGACACGAAGCATCTTTCTTCGCTGATTGAAAACGGTCTTCACCAATCGCTTGAAGAGTCGTTCATCACAGCCAAGATCGGTTACTTCATTACGCATCATACGGATAACAGCACTCTTTACCTTTGGAGGTGGATTGAAAACTGTTTCATCCACAGTGAAAAGATACTCCACATTATACCATGCCTGCATTAAAACCGAGAGAATTCCATAAGCCTTATTGCCTGGTTCTGAAGCCATACGGAGAGCTACTTCGCGCTGTATCATCCCCGTACAACATGGTATCAAATCCTTATAATCAAGCATCTTGAAGAATATCTGCGATGAAATATCATAGGGATAATTGCCTGTTAAGACGAAAGGCCTACGTTCAAACACCTTGCAAAGATCCATACGAAGGAAGTCTTCTCCAATAATATTATTACGCAATTCGGGATAGTTCTCATGCAGAAATGCCACCGACTCTTTGTCTATTTCGACAGCTTTCACCTCGCGGTCTTTCGTCACTAAGTATTGCGTAAGCACGCCCATTCCCGGCCCAATCTCAAGTACCGGGATGTCAGGACAAGCGTCGACAGTGTCTGCAATGCGCCTGGCGATATTCAAATCCGTAAGGAAATGCTGTCCAAGGTTCTTCTTGGCTTTAACTAACTTCATGCAGTTTGCGTTGTTTATCGGGTTACAAAATTAAGCAATATCACTTAACATGCAAAATAAAAGCATGAAAAAATGGCACATCAGGGAAGTTTCCCTGACATGCCATTCCTTTTTATTTAATTTCTAAAACTTTCTTTTTAGAGCAGCTTCTGCTATTAATGAAGCTTGCTACTTAAATTAATTGCCTGTGCAATCATCACTGCTACAACGGCAAATACCATTAACGTTACCATAATCTTAACCTTTCTTTTAATTGTTATCCTTTAATTATTTCGATGCAAAGGTAAAAAGATTATATTGTGTGCGCAAACAAATTAAGTTCTAATCTCATTAATCTTGCGTTTTATTGACCTAAATCAAACGGGCTTCTCTACGTAAAGTGCGGCGGAAAAAGAGCCAGTAAAGCACGCCCGCTATGGTCAAACCAAAGGGGAAAGCGCTCCAGATGCCCACCAATCCTCCGTCGAGACAGATGCCGAAGAAATAGCCTAAAGGCAGCGTTATGACGAAGTAAGCAACGAAAGCCACGAACATCAGCGGCTTCACATTCGACAAACCGCGCAGTGCATTGGCATAATTGGACTGCATACCGTCGCCGAATTGATAGATGATGAACGGAATAATCGTCAACGACACCATACCAACGACCTCATTGGAATTGGTGAACAATCCGCCGATTACATGGCGGAAGAGGAAGATAGGGATGCTGATTGCAACGCCCATCAACAGAATAAGCTGAAGTCCTGCACTTGCAGTATTGTCGGCATTTGCATAGTTTTTCTGTCCATGATAATAGCTCACGCGGATGGCAACGGCTGCAGCCATACCATAATATAACATGTAACCGAGCTGGCTGATGGTCAACATCACCTGATGAGCAGCAAGAGGCACGGTGCCAATCCAGCCCACCATGACACTCGACAAGCTGAAAGCTGCGGTCTCCATACCTAATTGTAATGCCAAAGGCCAGCCTTGTTTGTTCTGATAAACGAAGTCCTTGGTATTGACACTCGCCTGCACAAAGCCCCTCCTATAAGCCGAATAGCGAGGACGAAAGAATAAAATCACGAGCATCAAACACATGAACAAGCGTGAAACCATTGTTGAAACACCAGCTCCGAAGAGTCCCCATTCGGGCAAACCCAACTTACCATAGATCAAAAGATAATTGCCTATGATGTTCAAAAGATTACCGCAAATCATCACAGTCATGGGCACTACGGTCTCCGTTTTACCGTCATAGAACTGCTTAAACGTGTTGAAACCGATGACAAACGGTATCGAAATCAAATTCACAATGAAGTAAGGACGCATCAAAGGCAATAGTTCTTCGGGCTGTCCGAGATTGCTCAAGTTGAGATAAAGCAGCCCCATTGCGCCCATTAACACGAGAGTAAGCACAGCTCCTGCAGCCAAACCATTCTTCAAAGCGGCGCCAATCTCACTCTTCTTTTCCTGCCCGTAAAGTTTCCCAATGATAGGCGTCAGCCCATAGGAAAAGCCAAGTCCGAAGAGCAGAGCAAGCGTAAACATATTCGTAACAAAGCTTGCGGCAGCCAATTCCTGTAGGGAATGGCGGCCAATCATCAGCGTATCGGCAAATCCAAGAATAATAGTTCCAAGCTGTCCCACGGTGATAGGCACGCCAAGGCGCACCAAATGAGGATACTGTACGGTGTACTTTCCAAATCGATTCATCTTGTTGTTTTCTGTTTCTACATTATATAATAACTGCCATAGACGGCTATTTGCGGTAGCCGGTAGAAACGTCTGACCCATTACAGACCTATATAACAGCGCGGCAAAGATAAGAAAAAAAACGCAAAGATGCAAGAGAAAGCAGAGAGAAATGAATTACCTCCCCCAGCCCCTCCCAAGGAGGGGAGAGCTAACTTGCAAAGAAATTAGTTATAACTCACTTCGTAATTATGCATTATACATTGTGCATTATGAATTAACCACAATCCAACACTCCTCATTCAACATTAAAAATTATGCATTATGCATTGTGAATTATGAATTAACTACCATTCAACACTCCACATTCAACATTAAAAATTATACATCATGCATTGTGCATTATGCATTAAATAAATTCGACATTACTGACTGTGCTGTAGCTTTCCAAGCTACTGAAAGTTTCTATTTACATTGTAATCTCATGAAAACAGCTCCTAACCACAAGGCGAATTACACTGTAACTTAAGTTTCCTTTTAAGTTGAAAATGTAAAAATTTACTGCTAAGAAAACGGCCTTTGAAATTTGATGAAATAGAAATGAAATCGCTTCTCAAAACCTAAAATCAACTCACAAAACAGTCTTGAATGCGCAACAAGCATCCTGTTTTTTCACAATTCAAGTCACTTTAGGCCGCTTTTTGCATCAAATCACCGCGCCATTCGCATCACTTTACAGCCTATTTTGACGCAGATGACAATGCAACCAGCGTCAAATGAGCACATCTCTTCATCACATTTTTGCTCATATTTTGAACTTGATGACTTAACAATCTCATTCTCAACATCTTACCAAACGCCCTCAAAACTTGCGTATTTACGCCCGAGTGACTTTTATTTTTCAGCGAGGCCACTCTCCAAAAGGCTTTTGTAAAGAAGTTTACACCATAGACATCAGCATGGATATAAACACAGAAATGGGTTTATTTAATTTCGTTAAACATCGTTCTTCATGCTTCTATTTAATCTATTTTATCTAAATTTGTAACATTAAATAGTAGAAAGTGAAGAAACTATCAGCTAAATTCATTAAGATTGTTCTGCCGTTATTGCTCGGCGGAGTCATTCTTTATTGGATGTATCGCGATTTCGATTTCCACAGCATCAGCGACGTTCTGTTCCACAAGATGAACTGGATGTGGATGCTGTTGTCGTTTCCTTTCGGCATATCGGCACAGGCCTTTCGCGGTTGGCGCTGGCGACAGACGCTTGAACCTATCGGTGAAAAGCCCCGCACTTCGACTGCTGTTTATTCTATTTTCCTGTCATATGCCGTCAGTCTTATCGTGCCCCGAATGGGCGAATTCGCCCGTTGCGGCGTGCTGAAGCATTATGATGGCGTTTCTTTTCCCAAGGCCATAGGCACTGTAGTGACCGAACGTGCCATTGATTCCCTGCTTGTTCTGCTGATTGCACTGCTCACTTTTCTTTCTCAGATACCCGTTTTTACGCGTTTCTTTGACAAAACCGGTACGCGGATTGATACCCTCTTTACCAATTTCTCGCTTGCAGGTTGGTTGGTTACTGCCGTCTGTGGCGTCGCAGTTCTTATTCTGCTCTACTATCTTCTCCGTCGGTTGCGCTTTATAAATAAGGTGAAAGGCACGCTCAAAGGTATCTGGCAAGGGGTCAGTTCGTTGAAAGATGTGCACAATGTACCGCTTTTCCTCTTCTACACCATAGCTATTTGGGGAAGTTATTTCATGCACTATTACCTCACGTTCTTCTGTTTCAAAGCCACCTCGGGGCTGTCACTTTCCTGCGCATTGGTTACCTTTATCGTGGGCAGCATCGCCGTGATTGTGCCTACACCCAACGGTGCAGGGCCATGGCATTTCGCCGTAAAGACGATGCTTATCCTTTATGGTGTGGGCGAAACTGATGCCCTTTATTTCGTTCTTATCGTGCATAGTGTGCAGACTCTTCTCGTCGTTCTGCTGGGCCTCTACGCCTGGTTAGCATTGGCATTCACCAAGCGAAACGACACTGTTCAACATGAATAATCCAATCTATTAAATCATTATATTATGAATGAAATTGCAAATCTACAGCCAAGTTGCATCTGGCGAAACTTCGATGCATTGACAAAGGTCCCACGTCCTTCAGGCCATTTGGAGAAAGTTCAGCAGTTCTTGCTCGACTTTGCAAAGCGAGTGGGGATTGAAGCTTTTATAGATGAGGGCAACAATATCGTCATGAAGAAGCCTGCAACGCCTGGAATGGAGCGTCGAAAAGTTGTACTTATGCAGGCACATATGGACATGGTACCTCAGAAGTCGCCTGAAAGTAATCACAATTTCGAAACAGATCCAATCGAAACCTATATCGATGGAGAGGGTTGGGTGAGAGCAAAAGGAACCACACTTGGTGCCGACAACGGCTTAGGTGTAGCTGCAATCATGGCCGTTATGGAGGCAACCGACTTGCAACATGGCCCTGTTGAAGGCCTCATCACAGCCGATGAAGAAACCGGAATGTTTGGTGCAAACGACCTGCCTAAAGGCGAATTGAATGGCGACATCATGCTCAATCTCGACTCAGAGATGTGGGGTAAGTTCGTCATTGGCAGTGCCGGTGGTGTGGATGTCGATACAACTCTTGATTATAAAGAGGTGGAAACTGACCCTGAAGACGCAGCATTGAAGGTCACACTGAAAGGACTTCGAGGCGGACATTCAGGCTTGGAAATCCATGAGGGGCGTGCAAATGCAAACAAACTCATGGTGCGTTTCGTGCGCGAAGCCATTGAAACCTGCGAAGCTCGCCTGGTTTCTTGGAACGGAGGTAACATGAGAAACGCCATTCCTTTCAAGGCAGAAGTCGTGCTGACCATGCCTAAAGAGAACGTAGAAGCAGTGAAAGCACTTGTTGAAGACTGGAAAGCTGACTTCGAAGATGAATACAAATACATCGAAGAAAACATTGAATTCTTTGCTGAAAAGGTAGAAACTCCGAAGACAGAAGTGCCTGTTGAGATACAAGATAACCTCATTGATGCTATCTATGCATGTCATAATGGGGTGGTTCGAATGATACCTGCCTATCCCGATGTCGTTGAAACATCGAGCAACTTGGCCATTATTAAAATAGAAAATGGCAAGGCTGCCTTCAAGATTCTTGTGCGTTCATCACGCGAAGACATGAAAGATTATGCTGTAAAGACACTCGAAAGCTGTTTCAACATGGCTGGAATGAAAGTTGAAGCCAGCGGCAGTTATGGCGGTTGGGACCCCAATCCAAACAGCGAAATCCTTAACATGCTGAAACGTATCTATAAGGAACAGAATGGCAAAGAGGCGATTGTGCAGGTTGATCACGCAGGACTTGAGTGTTCTGTTATCTTGGAAAAATATCCTAACATGGATGTTGTCAGCCTCGGTCCAACGCTTCTTAGCCCTCACACAACTAATGAACGTTGCCAGATTTCAACCGTAGAACCTTTCTGGAAACTGTTGAAACAAGTGCTTATTGAAGTGCCGGAGAAATAAATAGGAACCTGTTTCAACTCATAAGAATAATTTAACCCCTAATCTTTTGCTTTGACTTTGCCCGCAAACTTGCATGCCAAAACAAAGCAAAAGACTGGGGGTTATCTTTTGGCAAGAGCCTTTCTGCCTCCTGCTTACTCATATCTAATGGCCTCAATAGGGTCTAATTGCGCCGCTTTCTTGGCCGGATACCAACCGAAGAACACACCGGTGAGCGTGCAAACAGCAAAGCTCATGACGATACTCCAAGCTTGAATATAGATTGGCCAATGTGCTATCAGCTTGACACTATACGATGCTCCGATGCCAATTACTACGCCAATAAGACCTCCCGTGACGCTAAGTAAGATGGCTTCGATAAGGAACTGATTCAGAATATCAACGCCACGGGCACCTACACTCATACGAAGACCAATCTCACGAGTGCGTTCTGTCACCGAAACATACATGATATTCATGATTCCAATGCCTCCAACTATCAGCGAAATCCCTGCGACACAGCCCAGAAGAACAGTCATTGTGTCGGTCGTCGAGTTCATCATTGAAGATAGTTCTTCCTGAGATCGGATGTTAAAGTCATCGGCATCAGCCTCTGAAGTGTCAGTAGCATCCTTTAATTTATGGTCCCTACGCAGTATTTCTGTAAGTTGTTCTATGGCCTTTTCTGTAAGGTCTTCCGTGATAGCAGAACACTGTATCTCACTTAAATAGGTTTGAGCAAGGATACGTTTCATCACAGTTGTATATGGCGCAAGCACCAAATCGTCCTGATCCATGCCCATAGAATTATAGCCTTTCTTCTTGAGTACGCCCACGATACGAAAGGGAATAGACCCGAAACGAACCACTTTACCGACGGGATCTGCCCCATTAGAAAACAGATTATCTACCACTGTTTGCCCTACAACGCATACTTTCGCAGCGCCTTTAATGTCATTTTCGGTGAACATCTCACCGTCTTCAACACTCAACTGACGTATTTCCAAATAGTCTTGATTAACCCCATAGATGCTCGAAGGTGTGTTGTTGTTGCCATAAATCCATTGACCGTTACTGCTTACCACTGGACTTATCGCTTTGATATAATCGCATTGATCCTTGATATTGTTATAGTCCTGCATCTTTAATGTCTCCATTGAAGAGGCATCTTGACGCACACCGCCTCGCATATCAGCACCTGGATGAATCATAATCATATTAGATCCCATCTGCGCTACATTCTCTTGAATGCTCTTTTTGGAGCCTTGTCCGATGGCAAGCATCGTGATAACCGATGCCACTCCAATGATAATGCCCAACGCAGTGAGGAAAGATCGCATCTTATTTGCAAGGATTGCGCGTACTGCTATCTTAATAAGATTGATATAATTCATAATGAACAGCTGTTTTATTCATCAGAGTTTGCAGGCAAGGCAGCCAGTCCTTCCGCTGCACTCTGAATGTTGTTGTTATACTCATCACTGATAACTCTACCGTCACGTAACTGGATATTCCGGCTGGAATAACGGGCTATATCAGGATTATGGGTTACAAATATGATGGTTCTACCCTCTGCATGCAGTTTCTGGAACAGCACAAGAATCTCAAACGAGGTACGAGTATCAAGGTTACCTGTTGCTTCATCGGCCAGAATCACCGCCGGATTGTTGACCAATGCACGTGCAATAGCCACACGTTGCATCTGTCCTCCCGACATCTGATTAGACTTATGATAGAGTCGTTCGCCCAATCCCACAGCCTTTAATGCCTCTATTGCACGCGCCGTCCGCTCTTCTGCAGACACGCTTGCATTATACATCAGCGGCAGTTCCACGTTCTCCACGCTCGTCGTCTTGGGCAGAAGGTTATAGTTCTGGAATATAAAACCAATCTTTCTATTACGCAGAACCGCTCTCTGACTCCTTGACATATTGCGCACAGAGATGCCATCTAAATAATATTCTCCACTACTTGGCGTGTCAAGACAGCCCAACTGATTGAGCAATGTAGACTTTCCTGAGCCGGATTTACCCATGATTGTAACGAATTCCCCCTTCATAATCTTGAACGAAACGCCACGCAAGGCATGCACAAGTTCGTCACCAACCATAAAGTCTCGCTTCACATTCTGCAACTCTATGATGACTTTCTTCTCGTCAACCATGTCATTCATATTCGCTTTTCCTTTCATTCTACGTCACGATTACTTCTTCTTTTGTCCGGGACCCTTAGGTCCAAACGGACTCTGGTCACTGCTGTTGGCCGTTGTTTCGTCCTCATTCGTCACGGCTGAAACGCTGGTAACAATCACTTGTCCACGGCTTACACCCGACAGTATCTGCGTATGTGTGCCGTCGGTCATGCCAATGTTCACAGGAACAGACTTGATAGTATTCCCCTCAATGACCCAAACTTTCGACTTTCCACCGCCATCTACAATCTTCATATGCCCCACCGTCTCCTTCGTTGGCGTATAACGCAGGGCCTTACTTGACACACTAAGCACGCCTGAACGCTCTGCTGTGAAGATGGTTACGTTGGCTGTCAATCCTGGTTTCAATTTCAGATTGGCATTCGGAGCACTGATAACAACTTCATAAGTCACAACATTATTCGTCGTCGTTGCCTCTTGTCTGACTTGCTTTACCGTGCCTTGAAAGGTTTCATCGGGATAGGCTTCCACGGTAAATGTGACGCGTTCGCCCTCCTTTACACCGCCAATATCAGCCTCATCTACATTAGCAACCACCTGCATATTGGTAAGGTCTTGCGCAATGGTAAACAGCTCGGGAGTACTGAAACTGGCTGCAACGGTCTGGCCTTCTTCAACACTTTTGGAAAGCACAATGCCGTCAATAGGCGATGTAATGGTTGCATAACCAAGATTGGTCTGTGCCCGTTTCACCTCTTCCTGCGCGGCGTTGACCTGCTGTCTGACAGAACTTACACTCTGAGATGCCGTCTGATAACTCAAAAGTGCAGTCTCAAAATCATTCGCCGACACTAAACCTTTGTTGTATAATGTCTTGTAACGATTGAAGTTTGCATGCTGATAAGCCAAATCTTCCTGTGCTTTTCGCAGGTTAGCCTGCATCTGTTGAAGATTAGCTTTGGCCGAATTGAGCTGGCTCATCAGGTTAGATTTGTCAAGTTCGGCTATCACTTGCCCTTTCTTGACCACGCTGTTATAGTCTACATACAGTTTACTGACGATGCCAGACACCTGAGTACCAACGGTAACACTCGTCACCGGCTCTATCGTTCCCGTTGCCGTGATGCTGCTTTGAATATTGGCAGGAGCCACTTTCTCCGTGACAAAATCAACCTGTTCCTTTCTCTTCGAGCCTGAAAACGCCCATACAGAAACGGCAACTACGAGGACTACAGCTACAATATACCAAACCTTACTGATCTTTTTCATTGTTTCTTATCCGTATTATCTTATTTTATTTCCACATGACAATCGTCATCAATCCCCAAATATGCAATTATCTCGTTGCATCATTCCTGCCTTTATGCAGTGGATAACAAGCTAAACGGTCTTCAGCATCAAAGAGATTTATGCTTTAGACCATATTCTCCTTCCATGGTTTATCCCGCAAGTGGCGATTTAACAAAAAATAAATCTTAGTGTCATTAGGCCACAATAGCATCACAACCGCCAAGCCAAGAGAAGATTACAGCGCATGACATCGCAGGAAATCCCATTCATCAAGTCTTACTATCGCCTTTTCTTCATACCACGAAACACTCTTTTTCTCCGCTCTTTCTGCATCAACGCATGCCTCTTCACAGACATATCTGCAAAGAAACTCCACACTCGAAGCGGTCTGTTTTTGTAAATATTGTTGTCCTGTTTTTAACACTTCAAAACCTCACCATCTACAAAATGAAAGACGAAAAAACTGACTTGATTTTGCTATTCTATTCTCCCCGGCAGACCATTTAAGTCATAAAGTCATGTAACTTGACGCAGATTACGCCGCTATTTGCATCAAATTGCGCGCTAAAATGAATGTAATTGCAGGGTAATTCAATACAAATTGCATCGTTTTTTCATGTGATTTTGCATCGTTTTCCGCAACAAATTATATAACATCCTGATTGTCAAAGTATTGTAAACTGTTGAAAAACGGCGCGTATTCTGACCAAAGAGAAAAGGTTTTTCAAATACGCAAGCTATGCAAGGGCAATTGTAAACATCCTTGAAAAGCATTAACATATTATTCTCTTACAGGCATTCCAGGGCAGGGGAAGTAATGAAAAGAGCATGAAAAAGGCTGCACCATGATGCTCATGATGCAGCCTTCGGTCAATATTCAAAAGCATTTAAGCCTCTGTTTCTTCTGCAGTAGTGTCGGCAACAAAGCTCTTTAGGTCGTCAACATTAAACGCCTTAATGTAAGCAGCCTTGCCGATGACATCCTCTTCTGCCATGCGAACGTAGACGTTGGCACTCTTTTCGAAGAGTTCCGGAGCCTTGCTTGCATCGGCAATGATGAGCTGTGACATGATGATTTCTGCTGTCATGTCGTAGAGTCTGCGTGCAAGGAAGTCGTGTTCGTCTTGACTTTCATCGCCGTTTACCTTGTTGAGGGCCTCTTCATAGAGGGCTACAAGCTTGGCAATGCGCGTTTTGAGAGGTTGCATGTTGTCGCTGACGGGGGCTTCAAGCATTTCTTTCATGATGCCAAGATAGGTGCCGTTGGTGATATAGCGCACGGCAGCCACGACCTGAAGTTGGGTAGTTCCCTCGTAGATAGAGAAGATACGGGCATCGCGGTAGAGGCGTTGGCACTTGTATTCCATGATGAATCCCGAGCCGCCATGAATGGAAATGGCATCGTAGGCATTCTGGTTTGCATACTCAGAGTTCGTTCCTTTGGCAATCGGAGTGAACGCATCAGCCAATCGGTTGTATTGTTTCATCTCCTTACGCTCCTCTGGCGTGAGCTTGCGTTCACGCGAAATGTCTTCAAGAGCCTTGTAGATGTCGACGTAACGAGCCGTCATATAGAGCATTGAACGGCCTGCGTCAAGCTTTGCCTTCATGCGGGAAAGCATGTCGTAGACGGCAGGGAAGGTGATAATCTTCTTGCCGAACTGGGCGCGTTCCTTGGCATAAGCAAGCGCTTCATTGTAAGCTTCCTGCTCAACGCCTACGCTTTGGGCTGCAATTCCCAATCGAGCGCCATTCATCAATGACATGACATACTTAATCAAACCTAACTTGCGGTCGCCACAGAGTTCGCATTTCGCATTCTTATAGACAAGTTCACAGGTTGGACTTCCATGGATACCGAGTTTGTTTTCGATATGACGAACGGTCACTCCGCCATCTCTTTTGTCGTAGATAAACATCGAGAGACCGCGTCCGTCGCGTGTACCTTCCTCTGAACGAGCCAGAACGAGGTGGATATCTGAGTCACCATTGGTGATGAAACGCTTCACTCCGTTGAGTCTCCAGGTGCCGTCTGCATCCTGAGTAGCCTTCAACATCACACGTTGGAGGTCGGAACCGGCATCTGGTTCGGTGAGATCCATTGACATAGTCTCGCCTGCAGAGATGCGTGGAATATATTTTTTACGCTGTTCTTCAGTACCGAATTCATACAAAGTGTCTATACATGACTGCAAAGACCATACGTTCTGGAAGCCTGCATCGGCTGCAGCGATGAGTTCGGAAGCCATGGAAAAGACCGTGTTTGGAATGTTCAGACCGTCGTAACGGCGTGGCATAGAGATGCCCCACAAGCCTGCTTGACGTGTAGCCTCAATGTTTTCAACCGTTTTACTGGCGTAAAGCATGCGGCCATTTTCCAAGTGCGGCCCTTCAAGGTCTACGCTTTCAGAGTTTGGCTCAATGATGTTTGCAGCGACATCGCCCGTGATGTCGAGCATACGTTTGTAGTTTTCGATAGCGTCCTCGTAGTTAACGGGAGCGTCTTCAAAAGCATCTTTGTCTGCATAGTTGCGCTCTTTGAGGTCAACAATGCGTTTCATCAGAGGATGGTTCAAGTGGAACTCGATCTCTGGATGGTCGGTGTAATAGTTTGACATAAGCTAAGGCCCCACCCCCAACCCCTCCCCGAAGAGGGAGGGGAGTAGTGTGTTCTCTCCTCACAAAGCAGAAAGGGGCTGGCGATGGGCTGTTTTATTCATTATATAATATGTTTTTTATCTCTTTTATTACTTCTTGCAGATGTTCTGTTACTTGTTCATTGGTGAAGCGTATCACGGTAAATCCCATTCTGTTTAGGGACTCTGTGCGTAGTCTGTCATCATATTCTTGTTGCAGTTCTTGATGATAACCACCGTCTACTTCAATAACCAAATGAAAGTCCAAGCATACAAAATCAACAATAAAGTCACCGATAATATGCTGTCGTCTGAACTTAAAAGTTCTTGGAAGTGACCTCAATTCATCCCAAAGTATAGTTTCGGCAAATGTCATTTTCTGTCGGTTTTCTTTGGCATACACCTTTAGTAGTGCGTAGCGGTCAGGCGAAGAACTCATATAATCAAATGGAGTTATCTTTTTTCCTGTCATATAATGTCAGTTTATTCCAATTGAGTTTTTAGACAAAAAAGCATATTACTCCCCTCCCTCTTCGGGGAGGGGCCGGGGGAGAGGCTTCTTATTTACTGTTCTGCTTATAGTACTTAATCAGCTTCGGCACCACTTCTTCAACGGTTCCATTGATGACATAGTCGGCAATCTTATTGATTGGAGCATCTGGGTCGTTGTTAATGGAGATGATGATGCCGCTGTCTTGCATGCCGGCAATATGCTGAATCTGGCCTGAAATGCCGCAGGCAATGTAGACTTTCGGGTGGACTGTAACACCGGTTTGACCAATCTGACGGTCGTGGTCAACCCAACCTGCGTCTACGGCAGCGCGACTTGCACCCACTTCTCCATGGAGTTCCTTGGCCAACTGGAAGAGAAGATTGAACCCTTCCTTGCTTCCTACGCCGTAACCTCCGGCTACAACAATCGGAGCACCCTTCAAATTGTGCTTTGCAGCCTCTACATGTCGGTCGATAACTTTAACCACATAATCTTCTGCAGGCACATATTCTGCAACATCAGGGTAAACCACTTCGCCCTTGGCTTGACCTTCATAGACTGCTTTCTGCATTACACCCGAGCGCACAGTTGCCATTTGTGGGCGATGATCGGGATTGACAATGGTGGCTACAATGTTACCACCGAAAGCGGGACGGATTTGATAAAGCAGGTTCTCATAATGCTTCCCGGTCTTCTTTTCATCGTAATCTCCAATCTCAAGTTGGGTACAATCGGCGGTAAGTCCTGACGTCAGAGAGGAACTTACGCGTGGACCGAGGTCGCGACCGATAACAGTTGCACCGAGCAGACATATCTGCGGCTTCTCTTCTTTGAAGAGATTGACGAGGATATCTGTATGGGGTGCCGAGGTATAAGGAAAGAGGTTGTCTCCGTCAAAGACATATAATTTGTCAACACCATAAGGTAAAATCTGTTCTTCTACCTTGCCTTTAATGCCGCTTCCGGCAACAATTGCATGCAGGTCTACACCAAGTTTATTGGCAAGTTTACGACCCTTTGTCAGCAATTCCTGTGAAACTTCCTGTACGGTTGTTTCTTCTATTTCGCAATATACAAATACGTTGTTCATAATATGAATGAGGAATGTGCAGTGAGGAATGTGGAGTTGATGCGCAACATGAACCAAGAAGAATGACAGACGAACTTTTCTTTATCCTTCGAAAGCATCTGCATTGCAGTCAATTCCAAAGCTTTCATCCTGCTTCTTTCCTGTTTTTAGCCAATAATCTTTTCGTCTAACAATTCTTTTACCAAGCTTTCTACATCGTTATCGCTGCCGGTAAGCGTCTTGCTTTCCTTTGCTTGGAACACAATGTTCTGTACGGTTTTCACCTTTGTCGGCGAACCAGCCAAGCCACATTGCTCGTAGTCGGCACCACAATCGGCAATGCTCCACTGACCAAGTGTCAGGTAAGGCCGTGTCTCATAAAGCGAACTCCAAGGTTCATCACCTTTACGTTCCATCGGACATGTGGCATATTTATATTTCATCACGCGCTTTGCATGGCATGGACGAGCAGGAGCTGCACTTCCATTAACAGTAATCAGCACGGGAAGTGGAGCCTCGACGGTCTCTACACCACCGTCAATATGACGGCGAATAGTGGCCTTACCGTCCTCAATTTTCACTACTTCCTCTGCGTAGGTCACTTGGTTGAGGCCTAATTTCTGGGCAACCTGCGGGCCAACTTGGGCCGTATCACCGTCGATAGCCTGGCGACCTCCGATGACGATATCCACGTTGCCAATCTTCTCAATGCCTTTAGCGAGGAAATAAGATGTGGCCAATGTGTCGGCACCGGCACTCTTTCTGTCGGTCAAAAGCCAACCTTCGTCAGCGCCACGATAGAGTCCTTGGCGGATAATCTCGCCTGCACGCGGAGGGCCCATGGTAAGAATGCCAACGGTTGAACCTGGGTTTTGGTCTTTGATTCGTAAGGCCTGTTCGAGTGCATTCAGGTCTTCAGGATTGAAGATTGCAGGAAGAGCCGCACGGTTGACGGTTCCTTCAGCCGTCATAGCGTCTTTACCTACATTTCGTGTGTCAGGTACTTGCTTGGCAAGTACAACGATTTTCAATTTCATAGTTAATATGTAAAATATGTGTATAGTTCTATTTTAGCATACGCGCAAAGTTACATTTTTTTTGTTTATTGACCAAATTAAATGCACAAAAAGCGCAAAGTTGTGCACAAGACCCTTTTTTTGTGCAGTCAAGTCAAAGCGATAAGCAGGTAGACATGTATGTTTCTTAGGGCTGATGAAAGGCTAATAGAAAAGGAGTATAGCAGGAAGAGGAAGATATGTTAATTCATTGTAAGGATGTTTACAATTGCTCTTACATAGCTCGCGAATTCAGAAACAGATTTATTGGCGTTCGAAATACGCGAGTTTTGAGCCGTTTAAGCAAAGCATTGACTGTCAGATGGTTATCTTGACAGCTGCATTTTGAAGCGCTTGGTAATGTTGAGAATACTTGCAATTTGCGTCATTTCAGCCTGTAATCTGCGTCAAGATGCATGATGATTTCAGTCACTTTGCAGGCTAAAGTGATAGAGATAGCGGGGCAAGAAGGCTGAAGTGGGGATGTAGAAGCCAAGAAATGGCTTCGCACTTATGCAGAAATGACGTTACTTTCATGTAGAAACAGCTTTGCGCTTGCCTTGAAACCAACATTTCATTTCTATTTGGTGAGGTTTTGAAATGTTAAAAACAAGGTGATAATCTTTACAGAAAGTTATGATGAATCAGATAGAAAGAATATGTCTTTGTAGCTGCCTTGGCTATGGTTCTTAAAGCAATAAAAAAGCCATGTGACGCAGATTGGTTTTCGGGATTAAGGAGAATGAAAATCCAACTGCGTCACATGACTTGGTGAAATCAAGCGGAAGAGGCGTTTATTCGGTCTGTTGTTCCTCTGTTTTTGTTTCATCCTGCACTTCAATAGCAGCCTGTTCAGCACGTTGTTTGGCCATCTGCTTCTGACAGGAATGTATCTTCAGCGAGTTCATACATTCCACAACACCATAGAGAAGCATGCACCAACCGATGACAAACAATGGCGCAGTGGCAATTACGTCAGGGTAGATGATAGCGATAATTCCTGTGAGCAAGATGACCGATGGCATCAACCAATAGAAAAATCCGATGTGGGCAAACTTGCGGGCTGCAGCCAGATTGATAAACTGACTGATAGCTCCGATGATGAGCAGTGCGGCAATAATCAAAATCAGACTATTGATAAACGTGTCTGGAATGAGGGCAAGGATAGCACCGAGAATGACACTTCCCACACCAACAATGGGCAATGCAGGGCGTGGGCCGCCCGAAATCAACTCGCCGTCGCTGTTGTAAACCTCAGGGCCTCCTGATGCTTTGCGCGCTGTGTAATAGGTGGCAAGCGAGACAATTCCCGAGAGAAAGAACATGATGCCAATGGCTATGGTTATCCATTGTACGGTTTGTTCGCGGTATTTAATCAGCAGTGCGCCGACTATCATGGCACAGATGGCGCGGAAAAGTGAACTTCTTAATACTTTCATGATTTATGTTTTATGTCTTGACAAAGGTAACAAAAAACTGTGAACTCATTGTGATGTCTCTCTTGTTTTTTGTAATTTTGCAGCAAAAAGAAGGCAAATATGACAACATTATATTTAGTGCGCCACGGCGAAACCATTGATAATGCAGCCCAGATTCTGCAGGGACAGTTGCAGGGAGAACTCAATGAAAAGGGTATTCAGCAGGCTGAAGCCACGCGTGACAAGTTGAAGAATGAGCAGATTGATGTGTTTGTGTCAAGCGATTTGAAACGTTCTATCGACACTTGCAGGATTATTGCAGCGCCACATCACAAGGATGTGGAGACAACGCCCTTGCTCCGAGAGCGCGACTGGGGTGATTTCACGGGCAAGTTCATACCCGATTTGAAGGATGTGGAATGGCCGGAGAATGTTGAAAGCCTTGAGAAACTGAAGAGTAGGGCACAGAATTTCCTTACCTATCTTAAGACTTCTTTCCCCAACAAGACGGTACTTGCCGTCGGTCATGGCATCATCAACAAGGCCATTCAAAGCGTGTATTACAAGAAACCCATGAGTGAAATCCACAAAATGGATAATGGAGAGGTGAGGATTTACATGCTTTAAGCACAGAAAGCGATAGTGATTGACACTGAAAAGAGAAGGGATTATCATCGGGCGAAAGCCTTCTGATAATCCCTTTTGAGTGAATTGTATATATAGTATAAATAAAAGTGTTGGCCTGTTTGATTGTCCTTTTATCTTCTTCCGCCGAAAACGCCATGGCTTCCTTGGGTTGTTGAGCCTCCGCCGAATGAGCGGGTAGGTGTGTTTCCGCCGCCGAAAGATGGGCTTGGAGCACTGCCTCCGAACGAACGTGTAGGCGCATTGTCATTGAAAGAACGGCTTGGTGCGCTGCCGCCAAAGGTGTGTCCTGTGCTTGGACGGTCGAAAACGTGGGTTGGTTCCTGGATAGAACTACCGCGGTCAGCACCGAATGGGCGGGTAGGAATAGCGGGAACAGTAGACCGGGTGCTGCTCTGTCGGTTGTTGAAAGCGCCATTACCACGGCTTTCGGATGCAGCACTGCCACCAAATATACGTGTACGTGTGTTGTTGTCAAACGAGCGGTTACTGCGTGAGTCGTAGTTGTCGTAGCCGCCGAATGAGCGGTTCCCACGCATGTCGTTACCGTAGATGCGGCTGTTTCTGTTGCCTCCGAACACTCGGTTCTCATTGCCGTAGTTGTCGAAATTGCGGCTGCTGAAACCACGTCCATAGTTGCCTTGGTTGAAATGATCACGCATACCTATGTATCGATGTGAGTCTCTACAACCGAAATCCCGACCGCGATACCAACTTTGTCCGCCATTGATTCGCCAGCTGTGTCCACCGCGATAGACGGCATAGAAACCTGGCCGACCGAAATAGAAGTAGTCTCTATGTGGGTAACGGGCATAGACTCTGAAGCGCCAGTAGCCGTCGTTATAATAGAGTGGGCGATAGAAATAGTTGGCTGCGCAATAGGTTCTGTATTGCCAATCGAGCAGAATATAGCTTAAATCAAGATTGCGTTGTGTCCAATAAACGCCGTAGAGGTCGCTGTAATCATTGACACTCATCAGATAGTCGAGGTTGATTTCGTAGGCAGCCTCATACTGTTCGTCTGTGAGGTTCAGTTCATACGCCATCTTGTCAGTAAGGAACAAAGCCTGCTGGCGAGCCTGTTCATAGCTCATTGCATTGGCCGAGACTGTTAAAGTGAACAGTGTTACGAGGGCTAATATAAACTTTTTCATACCTGTATGTTTTATTTGTTGCTATATAAATAATGATATCCGAGGCTCTCGTTGCCTCTTCTTCACATTGCAAAAATAGAACAAATAAAAGGGTAGGAGAAAGGAATTTCCCTAAAGGGGGAGAGGAAATTCCCTAATGTTGGCTATGGCTTGGTCGCGCATCATGGCTTTGTGGAGTGGCATGTCGGCAGGAGTTACGCCGCATGCCGCCCTGAAACCAGCAGCCATGAGACGTTCGTGGTCTTCAATCTGGCCTGAAATTAATAAGGTTGGAATGTGGTGTCGGCAGGCATGCTGCATGATAATGGCCGGCAGTTTGCCCATGAGCGTCTGGCTGTCGCTCTTTCCTTCGCCTGTGATGATAAGGTCGGCATTGGCAATGATGTTGTCGAAATCGAGCAGTTTTAACAGCAGTTCTGCACCCGACAGCATCTTTCCGTTGAGGAATTGCATAAAAGCATAGCCCAAACCTCCTGCTGCTCCCGCACCGGGTTGCATGCTTTTATCTATTCCCATGCTTTTGGCTGCATGCTCTGCAAACTGCTTTGCGCGGGCATCCAAGGCTTCAATCATAGTTGGTGTGGCTCCTTTTTGGGCAGCAAACACGTGGGCTGCACCGTTAATGCCATAGAGAGGGTTCGTCACATCGCTTGCCAATATGATTTCACAACGGTCAAATCGGGATTGAATATCCTTGAAATTTCCTTCCGGAGCAAAGGTTTCAATCAGAGCACGAAGCATGCCTATGCCAGCGTCGCTTGTGGCACTGCCACCCAATCCGATAATCATTTTGTGGCAGCCACGGCGCAGTGCATCGGCAACAAGAAGTCCTGTGCCATACGAGGTGGCACGCATGGGGTTGCGTTGTTCAGGCTCAATGCGCATGAGTCCGCTTGCCTGTGCTATCTCTATGATTGCTGTTCCGTCGCTGGTGATGCCATATTGCGCCTCAATCCGCCGCATCAGGGCATCGCGGGTTGGCACAGAAAGACGCTTGGCTCTCGTGGCTTTGCAGAATGCTTCGAGCATACCGTCGCCACCATCTGACATGGAGAAAATCTGAATGTCGGCCTCATTGTCGCGCTTTCTGATGTTCCCGGCAACGGCATTTCCTGCCTCTTCCGAGGAAAGGCTGCCCTTAAAAGAGTCCATGGCAACAATATATTTCATAGCACTACACTGATTTTACCTTCTTTGAAACCTTCTTTTTTATGATATTTCTGTAGAGAAAAAGTCCTGTTGTTATCGCTTCACCTGACCTTTTCGCCATAGATAAACGCCCAAGACCGCAAAAGCTGTCAGGATAATCAGCATGGGAAGCGCGTATTTTTCAGGCTCGACCCAGAACTCCTTGAAGAAGTTGATTCGGCCAAGTATCTCTACGGGCACCCAAAACACAATCACTGTGGCTACCGCCATACGGATATTGGCACCCCAGGAAGCAATATGCAGTTGCCTTTCTAACATGAACAGCGACCCCACAAGGCAGCCTAAGCCAACCAAGAACGTAACAGGATGATGATCACCAAAGAAGTTTTTGTCGTAACAGAACATCAACAAGAGATAGGAAGCCCACAGCATCATGTTGGTTTCCATGAAAGTTACGATTGAGGTGTGACGTGTCATGGGCTGCACGACAATTGTTTTTCGCTGGCTGCGGAAGCACACTTTCTGCACCCATGTGATGAAAAGACAGCCATTCTTCGTGCTGAACACATACATCACCATCGTCATCATCCACATGCCAAACGATGCAGGAAGGATGAGATATTCAGGTTGTGTGACCGTCTTCCCATATTCTATTTCAGGCTGGACTCCATAGCGGCGGGCATAATACATAAAGAGAAACTCTACCCATCCCGTCCAGAAGAGGAGCCCACCGAACAGTCCCCATAAAGTCTGTCGGGTGTCGCCTTTCACAAAGACGCCGATAATCACCATCACAAGTCCTGTCAATCCAATCATGAAACCGGCCACATGCAGGCTTCCCTCATTCATGAATCTTTCCATTAACTTCATGGCTCCGTGTCCCAAAGGCATGGCAAAGAGTACTACTAAGAATGAGATGAGTGTCTGTTTGATATACCACTTCTTGTTATTTCCCATTTTTTCTATTCGTTATCTACTGTTTATTTAACTCTGAAAAACTTATTTTATTTTAATTCGTCACAGTAATAACTGATCTGACCTCCTGTATCTCCGACCTCAATGTCGCCTTTATACCAACTTATAATCTGCAGCTTGAAGTAGCGTTTACCATCGGCGGTGCGCACAACATAGGTGTGGAAAGAAGGCGAATATACCGGTGGTGGCCCGGTGAACGTCATGGCTCGTGCCAATACAGGATTGGCATCAGTCTTTGTTGTGGCTGGTCCCCGGTTGGGATCAAACCATGGATTCTCATTAAAATCAAGGTGATTGGCAATGAGATACTTATTCCAGTCGTTGCGTGAATAGGTAATTGATACCGTGTGATCATCTACTGCCCATTGGATGGTGTTGGGAAGTTGTGAAACGGTTTGCCATTTTTCATAATTCCCATTGCCTAAGTCGGCAGCCCCACCTTGACCGTTTCCCGAAGTTCCACTATTCGTTCTGAGACGGTAGCCACAGAAAGCGAGATCCCAGTCCAAACGGTTTCTCTGTTCACCTTCTTTGATGTCACTGCCTGGCTGATAGCTGTTGAATACCTCACCTGTACGCAGATTGAAATAAATCCAATCATTGGTAACACCTGTAGAATAACCACTGACACGGGGGAGTGTCTTCCCCGTGAAAGGCTCGGCATCGTATTTTACACATGAGGTGAATGTAAAGAGCGCGCCTAAAAGTATATATAGTGTTGTTTTCATTATTTATGTTTCAAGGTTTTGATAATGTCATCGACTAAGAATTCCACTTGAATATAGCCTCTTGTGCCGCATGTCGCCGGTACATTGAACATCGTGATTCCCGATCCTAAAGTATGAGGAACGTAGTTGAATAGGTTGTCAACGCCCAAGGTTACTTTTACTTTATTGCAGAAAGTCTGCACGACGGCTAAATTACAAAGTACATATGTAGGCAATGTACAGCGGAAATAGGCATCGTAACTCTTGTGATGTTCGTCTACCCACACGCGGTCTTGCACATCAAATTGCTTCTGTCCCATGAACGATGCACTGAGAATGCTCTTCAAACGATAGTTCTTTTGGTTGAACGTATAGTCTAAACTGCCAGTTGCCGCATGTGGAGATGTGGTGTTTACCTGTATGCCTTGCTGTTTACTTACATTCACATAGCTGTAGGTTCCATTAAGGGTAAAGCCTTTCGCGAAATGCCATTTGAGAATTGCTTCAATGCCCAACATGCGCTGATTTCTTAGATTTGTATATTCAAAGTTATATTGCATGTCGTAAATATGCCACACGCCTTCAATCTTCTTTCTGAAGAAGTTTCCATATGCATTCACGTTGATGAAGAAACGATCTGTGGTGTATTCTGTGCCGAATGAAATATAATGGTTCTTCTCCGGGCGTAATTCTTCGTTACCGCGGATTTGAAACATGCCTAAATGATCCCAGTTAAAGAACAGTTCCTTGATGCTCGGTGCACGGTAGCCCATGGAGTAATTGGCACGAAAAGCCCAGTGATTGTTGAGTGAATACTTGGCTGCAAGCTTCGGCATCCACATGAAACCAAAAGCTTTCGAGAAGTTTGTGCGCACACCAGTTGATAGTAACCAATGTGTATTGGGTATCCATTCATCTTGTAAGAAGTATTCAGTTTCGTGCAAAGCACGTGTTGTCATCTTGCGATTCACAAAGCGATCGCTCGTCAACTCATCGCTGGTATGCTCTATTCCGAAGATAAGACTGTGGTGATTAAAGTAATTACTCGTGACAGTCAGGCGTGGTTCGAGGATACAGCTCTTATAAACCTTCTTGCGTTCATCAAGTCTTTCATGCCTTTTGAAGCGATCATAAAAGTCTGCATGCATACTTAAGTGGACAGAAAACCAGTCTTTTACATCGTATTTTGCTTTGAATCCCGTCATAAAGTCACGGCTCTGCGTGAATGTCATGTCTTGAATCAAGTCATAGGAATTCATGAAAAACAATGTACCATAGGTCTCAATAGATAGGTTCTTGATAGGATCGATATAGAATTTCTGTGCCAACGACACATGCTCCGTACCCTCGATGCCCATTGGAGAGCGCTCAGCTACGCTGTTTAAGATAATGTCATGCGGTAAAAAAGGATTGGCTTCTTTCGTGTATACCTTTTTATCATGTTTGGATTGATACATATAAAAGGCATCACTTTCACTGTACCAAACGTCTGTCTGCGAAGTAATTTTCTTGTATTTCATACCTGCAGACACCCATGCTTGTAGGTTGGGACGGTCGCTATTCTTCTCAAACATGTAAAGAAAGTCATGCTTTGAAGGATGTTTATAATTACGTTGGTTCATCTGTCCCCAGCGAAAACCCGCTTGAATGTCTATCGGCTTCGTGGCTTTCTTGGAGATAAGGTTGATCACTGCACCTGAAGCACGACTCCCATAGAGCGTACTGCTGGCACCTTTTACAATCTCTATGCGGTCTATAGCGTGCAGGTTAAAACGCTCATAGTCAAGGTTCCCCGCCATTTCTCCCGTCATTCGTTCACCATCTTGTAGGAAAAGCACGTGTCGGGCATCTAATCCTTGCATGGATATTTCATTGCCAAAGCCTACTTTCTGGATGTTCATACCGGGTGTTTCCTGTTGAAGTGCATGCTGAAGGTCGCTGTATCCGGCATCCACTAAGGCTTTTCCACCCAGCACTTGCGTAGTAACAGCCGACAGTTTTATAGGGCGTTCGGTGCGGGAACCTGTTACAACAACATCATTCAGGTGCATAACATCCTCCCGCATCACAATATTTATTGTAGTGTTCTGAGGCAGTTGTATATCTCCAGAAACAGAAATATAGCCTACAGCTGTAGTCTGATAGTGGTAAGTACCTCGCCTTTCAATGTTGAAAACGGCTTCTCCTGTAACATCGGTCACGGCATTAAATTCTGCTTTAGTGCTGTTTTTGGATGTAAGCGAGATATAAACACCTACCAAAGGTTGCTGTGTTCCTTGTTCCTCTACTTTGAATTTTACTTGCTGCTGAGCCCATAAAGTCATGAAGCTGAAGCAAAAAAGCAGTGTAAGGAATAGTTTTTTTCTTCTCATGTGCACTTTTTCTATACAAAAAGAAATGTGGATAATACATGCATTACCCACATTTCTTTCATGTCATTATGTAGAGATGTGGTCACTACAGACCATGTTCCTCCTTGTATTTCTTCAAATCTTCTTCATATTTCTTAAAGTCTTCATCGTATGTTTTGATGCGATTTTTATCAATGGTTTGCAGGAAACACTCCGAACGCACATTCATCATGTTGTAGTTAACGATGAAGTTTATTTGATGACTCATTACATTATAATATCCTTTTACGGTACTTCCCATTGCTTTAGAGGGTACACCTTCATTGTCTGTTCCTGATACAGAGCCATTCTCGCCATAAAACTTAATCCATCCTTCTCCTTTGTATTCGTTCTTTTCCCAAGAATTAAGCTGCATCGCTTTTACCTCACAGTTGAAGTTTATAATCATTCCCATCTTACCAACAGTAAAGTTTAACAGCGAAATTGTAAAGCTTTGTGGGGCTGTTTTACTCCAGGTAAAGTTGAATTTAGTGGGGCATCCTGTTGGAAGTAAAGTCTTGTTAACACCACCCATAGTAGCATGGGTGTTAAGGACAATATCTCCTTGAAGAAAAGATTTAGCCTCGTTCACCAACTTAATGTCGGCATCGGCCCTTTTCAGTTCCTCATCTGAACTGCAAGAAATGGTGAGGAAAATACATAAGAAAGATAGAATAAACAGCGGAGTCCTGCGAAAATATGAATATATCATGATTAAACCATTGAATAGAATACTACTAAATTCGAAATTTGCGACAAAGCATCGTAGCATGCAATGCCGCAAACTATTATTTTATTGGTGTCCCTTGAAAGTAACAATTGCCTTGAAAGGAATTCCAAAATATTTTGCATTCACCGATGTAACGGTGAAAGTCAACTGGCCATCGGAGGTGATTGTCCCTGAAAGATCTGCGTTGAAAGAACTTTTGGCTTTAGAAAAACCAAATAATTTCAATATAATAATATTCTGCATTGACGGCATGTTAAACGAGCCGTCTGCAGAAACGCTGACATCTTCTGCTATTACCAGGATAGTCCCCGGCATCTTGCCAGCTTTGAATTCTTGAAGTTCTATGGTGTAGGTTTGGTCTGACGTCTTTGTTACAAATGCCGTTACAGCTTGCCCAGAGGCTTTTTCTCCATTCATATAAACGCGAGTCAGTGTGCCGGAATAAGCTACCCTGTCTCCAACATGGAACTCATTAGCAGCGTAAACACTATTTGATGAAACGATGCACCATAGTAGCATCAACAACGAAAATATTCTTTTTTGCATGATAAGTTAATCTGAAAATTAAAACTGTTTATTTCCATTTATAGGGTTTGTATTCGCTATTCCAAGCATAACCATCACCGAGGTATTTATTATATTTCGTTATAAAAGCCTTTGTCTCGTCTTTTTTGTAGACATCTTCTGATAGCGTTAAACTAATAGTATTCGTTTCAGACAGGTCTACCAACTCGTTAGCACCACCATCATAATAATACTTTAAGGTGGCAGGATAAGTTATTTTGCAATTTGGAAGACGGAGTAACATGAGGTCTTGAAGGCCTTTTACAAAGCTTAAATCAATCTGTTTCAACTTAGGCAAGTCAATAAGACTAATGCTATTTAATATTCCTTCACCCGAATTCCGAATTTTCACATCTTGTAAGTTCTTACAATCTTGCAAACCTAAAATGTTTGTAAAGAACACATCAAAGGCCTCTGCCTTTTGGTTTCCGATTAATGTTTGTGAAAAATCTAAGTGCTGAACTGTATTGTTGTGCGTAAAGTCTAAAGCTGCTAAACTTGTTGCTTTTGTGAAGTCTGACTCTGGGTTGGTATCAATGTTAGTGAGTGCTAACGCTTTTATGTTTGCTCTTGGGGCAATATACGCTATGGAACAATGGTTCGTACAATTCAAAGCAACTCCGAATGTTTTGTAGAAAGGATTGTTGATAAAGTATTCTATACCCTCAACAGATTTTACTTTATTAATATCTTCAAATGGAATCAAAACATTCAACATCACATTTTGTCCCGTTGCTTCCAACGACATAGGCTTGCTGATATCAATGGATGTTTCGTCAACAAACAGATCTTTGAATACCGTTTTAAGGTATTTTCTGAAGTATTCGTCGGGAATTTCTCTGATTGTATTATAGGTTTCCAACTGTCCTTTAGCGTTGATCATCTGCATGTCAACCTGTTTCTTCTCGGCTTTGCTTTCAGTATAGAATGGCATCAAGTCTTCTACATTATATTTAGCCGTAGCCGGGAGATAGAGTTTTGTCAGTGGTCGAAGAATAGTTGTTTTTACTTCATCATTCTCAACCTTAGTACTTACTAAGCCTTCAAAATCATAAATGTCGTTATTTGTCAGGTCGACACCGGTGATTTGAGCAGGAAGTTTAGTGAAATCAAACGTTGGACCATAGCCATTATTGGCGAGTTTCAACTCATGGAGGTTGGGAAATATGTCGAGTTCTGTCAGGTCTTTCAACTTCGTTCCACTCAAATCAAGTGATGTAGTATTATTGACAAGATCGTTAAGTGCTAACTGACCGTTTTCATTAAAGGTGTAACCCTTTGCTTTCAAGATGTTTACTAACTCTGCATTTTTCAATGCTTTTGAACTGTAAGAGGGTGCATCGTTCTTGTCACTGCAAGAGAACAAGGCCAATACACATAGTGCCACGACGGACAATAAAATTGATTTCTTTTTCATGACTGTAATTATATTGGGTGCAAAGGTAGACCTTAAAAATAGATAAAACAATACCCATTTTTTAGGATTTTTTATAAAATAAAGTCCTGTTTGGCTATTCATTTCTGTAAACTTCCCCTCGTTTGAGTATAGGTTTTTCTATCGATTATATTTCTATACAGCCTTAAACAAATCGTATTTTCACTTTGTTTATTTCTGTTTTTTCATTATTTTTGCACAGAAGTAATCGTATTTTAAGCCATGGCAACAGGCTTTAAGAAGGAGAAGAACGTATGAAAGCATATCATTCTTTAGTCGTTTTTATGTTCATTGTGGCTTGTGCAGCATTGTCGAGCATGCACAGTTATCGCAGTGCCGAGCGTGAAATGGTGGCCGATATGAGTCAGGCGCTGATGCAGACTTTGGCAGAAAAGAGCGAAATGACAATCACCCCGGACACTATTCTGACCTATCGCAGCCATCTTCGGATAATGGCTTTGCGCGAAAAGTCTATTGTCTATTATGCAATGAATGGTGATGAAGGCATGTTGTCTACACGTCCGATGCGTTGGAAAAACCAACATTCAACTGCTGACTTTCAAGCTTTTGCACATTGTTCAGTGGCTTCTGTTTTGGCATTCTCCGACCAACGGCTGCCTCTTTCTTTTTCGGCCATGGCCTTGTTGTGGGCGATTTTCTCCATAGGTTACTTCAAACGTCATCGCAAGGGGATGATAGTTTTCGGTCATCTGATGTTTTCAGAAGCTGAAAACCGCTTCTATACGCTGAAGCATCAATCGGTGAAACTCACGCCGATGCAGCATGTGTTGCTCCTTATGTTCTTCCGAAGTCCACATCATCAGCTGTCGAAACAGGATATCTGTGATGCCCTTTGGCCGAAGAAACCCGATGCCAACGACACGCTTTATACGCTCATCAAGCGCATCAAACCCGTGCTTGAAGCCGAAGGACGACTGAAAATCACGTCAGAGCGCGGGCGTGATTATCGGCTCGAAGTGATAGAATAGGGGATTGCAATGTGGTGTGTTATCGTTCCTAAAATGACATTTGTCAGTTAAATGTTGGTTTCTTTTTAGTTGGCTTTGTGCTGCTTTGTTTTATTTTTGCGCTACAAGAGCATCGCAAAATGAAGAAACTATTGCTTTTTATCCTTCTGTTTATTATCGCCTGTTGCGTGGCCATGTTCCTCTTTCAGCCCGACCAGCGCGAGCCCCAAGAGCGTTTCAAGGAGGGAATGAACTTCGAACAGTTCAGCGTTTACACGGATTCCATTTTCGATTATCAGTTTGAATATCCCTCGTTTCTGCGCCGCGAGCATGTTGAGGGCTATGGGTGTGGTCATGTACAGTTTGGTTTTCACAATGGTGTTAACATTGTCATGGAGTGCAAGGTGGTTCCCGAGAGCGTCTATGCCTATCGCCGTGGAAACTTCATGCAGCGTGGTCGGTTGGCTGATATGCCTGATTATGCCTACACATCTCACTATATACGCAGGCACAGACGTTGGTATGTGCTCACGTTGTATTATCCGGTTAGCTATCAGAAAGCTGTGGGAAGAATATTATATAAGGTAGAAACATGGCAGGCTGCAGGAGCCGATTACAGTCTGTTGAAACGCAGATTTCGCTCAAAGTGCAAGTCGAAAGGAACCTCATCTCATCATAGGGAATAGCAGCAAGAAAAACAGATAAAAATTTACGGAAATTATGACATTGGATTTTAATTCTCATGGTTCTGTTTTTCGGGTAGATGCAAAAGAGAGGAGTCTTTCGTTCAGATAATCTTGCCATTTGCATCATCTTTCGTGCTGACTGCTGTCAAAAGGCATGATGAAATGACGCAAGTTGCAACGTCATTTGACGCATATTGCAGGCTGTTTTCATAGATTTTACACGGCGGTCTGCGTGAAGATATGAAAAAAGGGAAAGCGTGTTGCCACTTTCCCTACGGCAAAGATAATCAATTTTTAAGGCAAATGCAAATGTGGTATGAAACAAATTTACAAAAACAAAGGCGCAGGAGGAGTGCTGATCTCCTGTTAATCTGCATGATATTCGGCATCTCAAATCATGTCAATCCGGTGTAAACGTCTCTTCCCTTGTTTGTGTTGGTTGATTGCATGAGGTTGGAGTAGGGGAGATAACCGTTGGTGTTGCAATGGATTTATTTTCATAAATAATCGCCTTTAATTTTGCTTTTTTCTTAAATTCTTGTAACTTTGCAACAGAATATGCCTGTCATGATTTTGTTTCTCGACGAATATGTAGGGAAATTTCTTTATGAATAAGGCTGTTCAGCGTAATGCCTTGCTGTTTGTCGGCAGGCACATTCTCTCGGGGTTGACTGGATTTGACGGCGAGATGAAATGGTACGTAAGCACGCGGAGCCTCGATTATTCGCTCCTTAATCTGAGTGGTCAAAAAATTAATTGGCGAAAATAATTACGCTCTCGCTGCCTAATCGAAGTATAGTAGATTACTGGCTTTATTGCGTCACAAGGTGATGCAACGAGACACTGCTCCAAGGATGTTGTTCCGAATCTAAGGGTCAAGCGGTGCAGGTAAATCGGAAATAGCGCTTGGATGCCTCGCTCCGGGCGTGAATTCTTTAGAGGATAAGGTCATAGTTGGTGGTCCAGGTCTTGCTATGACACGAAAATGAAGGCTGGAATAAACGTGTAGAAAGCGTATGGTTTCCTTGTGCGGACGTGGGTTCGAATCCCACCAGCTCCACTCGATGTACTCTGAACAAGAGTTTACAAGGGATTGATTAAAACAGAAAATCGCCGTAACTTTAATGAGTTGCGGCGATTGTTCGTTCATATAGGATAATATTTTGAATAATAGACAGCGCTTTGATGCTGAGAAAAAACTAATTTCAAGCGCATTATCGCTCTATGCGTTTCACCACCTTACCATTAGAAAGTTTGATGATGTTCATGCCTTTCACAGGATGGTTTATGCGCTGTCCTTTGGCATTATAGCGCTCCACTTCGACTGCGTCTTTGGAAGTTGCAAGGGAATTGATGCCTGCCGTCTTTGGATCTTCACCGATAAACTGTACTTTTTGGGTCAAGTTTAGCTTGTCTTTATAGTCATTCAATGATGCCTTGGGTACATATACTTTCTCGAGTTTTGAGCAATCTTCAAAGACATCTTGCCCGAAAGTAGGTACTGATGGAGAGGTAAAACGGAGCGTTTTTAAGTTATTACATTCGGAGAAAGCCTCATATTTAATGCTTGTGAGAGAAGCAGGGAATGTGACTTCTGACAGCTTTGTTTTAGCAAAGGCTTTATCATTAATTTCAGAAAGGCTCTCGGGAAGTGTGCATTCTTTCAATGATTGACAGTTGTAGAATGCATTTTGTTCTATCTTTTTAACTGTTTTGGGAAGTTTCAGTGAGGTGAGGGATCTGCAGTTATAGAACATATGAGAGTCTACTATATCGTTTTCTTTAATATTATAATATTTTGTGGATAGTCCTCTTTTCACCTTATAATAATTGCCACCACCCATAACAATCTTTGCATCAGATAGGTCGAGTGAAGAGAGTTTCCCGTCTGTTTCATTGCCATCCATATCTCTCCCGGCCATTTCTCTTAAGAAGCGTACGTCGTCACTATTGATAGATCCTGATACAATTAATGAGGTGATAGTGAACTTCTCTGCCTGTTTTATTTTCTGAGAGAGTTCTCCTGCTTTATCCAATGTTACCTTTGTCTGTGCAAAGGAAGCTGTACAAAACAAAGTTAATGCTATGCTCAGCATGCTTTTCTTGAATGTAATAAACTGCATAGTTCTTTTTCTTTAAATGATAGATTAATGAAATGTTGCTTTATTTGAAGTTTGACCAATCAGACGATTGAACCGATAGGATAAGTCTGATCGGTCAAAGAGTGCTTTTAATATTCAGCTTCTTTTTATTTCTTCTCGTATGGAATGACAAACTTAAAGCCATTGCCACGTAGCACTACATCTTTTTCTCTTACTTCTTCTACATACAGTTTGCACTTTCCCTCTTTAATTTTGGTGTTGGCAAATGCGTTAGGATAAAGCATAGAGAGCATGACTTCTATCTGTGTTCCAACTGTGGGATTAACTACAGCCGGGGTGATTTTGAGCACTCTTTGAGAAGTGTAGGGGCGCGTACCATTACAGAGCCACACTCCGATACCGGGACGTCGCACGGCCATTACGGTATTCATCTGTTCATAAAGGCTATGAGAGGTTGTTCCATAAATGCCTACACGATCTGCCGTTCCGTCGCATCGCACGACAACCTTAAGCGTTTTCTCTTGCTTGTCTTGTGAGATGATGCGTATCTTTGCCTCACCTTCATAGTAGGCTTGAACCTCTAAGATGTTTGTTTTGGCATTCCATTTCGCATCTATAACCTTGTCGGGGTCTTCAATTTTCAGGTCTACAATATCTCCACCACCATTCAAACTGATGAACTTACTCTCATCACGGGGATAAAGTCTGATTTCTGATTGGCTGATACTGAGCTCGGGAACGACCACATTGATATTGACAACTCTCTTGAAGTCGCCCGAGATGATGGTGGCATAGGTATTTCCCTCCAATATCCCATTAATGCGCAAGGTGTCTTTACTTATGGAAACACCGGCGATTTTTGAGTCAGCGACGTTGGCGATATACTTGCCGTTACCCCCTCGCAGAATAATCGTGCGGGTTGTAAGTTTGTTTAGTTTTACTTCTTTGAGGTCATCGGCACCCACTTGGATATCTCTGTTTTCAGATGCATCTTCGCTGCAAGCCACAAAGATTGAACTGCAACATAACAGCAATAAATAAAAAAGTATTCTTTTCATCGTTAGTCAACATTCAGTTTATATTCTATTTCCCACTTACGTTCCGGCGTTTCCTCTATTTCTATTTGCAGGATATGCTTTCCTTTGTTTGGGAAAGTGATGCTGCTTCCTTCAGGCGTAACGCTTGCTCCATCAATCTTGTAGCTGATGCGGGCATTAGGATCGGCCAAATCGTTATAGTAGAGTCGCAGTGTTTGAGAGCAGGTTCCCTCCTCGCGTATCGTATATAAATAAGGTATTCTACCCGCATCATCTACAGTCTCTGTCATTTGAAAAGTATGTTCATTGAGAGGTTGAGAAGGCTTTGAGGTCTCTTCTCCCTTGACCGTTGTCACTGTGAAGCGATAGGAAGTGTTAGGAGAAAGCTTTTCAATGATGTAAGAGGTAGCCTTTGTTGTGGCAATCATCTTGTCGTTACAACGTATCTCATAGCTCACGCCGGGTTCAGAAACAGCATTCCAGGAAAGTTCCACTTCCCGTTGTTGCACCTGTGCTCTGAGACCTGTTGGCGGAGTGAGTGTCGGTTCTTTATTCGCTTCTTTAGTCTGCATAAAAGAGATGTCGTCGAAGAGGATATAGCCATCATTGTTTGCAGAAGAGGGATCATATTCCAGTTCAAATCCTATTCCAGCTTTGTCAACTCCTGCAGGAGCAGTAAGCGTAATGACTTTCTGTTGCCAGTCATTTGTGAAACTTTTAACTTTCTCATTTGTGAGTCGGTCTTTTCTTATGATTGTATTTCCCTTGTACCAATCTACGATAGCGATAACATTTGGCTTCTTTGCCTTGCCTTTGTACCAATAGGACAGTTGATATTCACCCTCCCCATTAATCTTGATACAATTCAGATTAAAGTCTTTGTCACGCGAATAAAATGAATGACCATTAGGATATAACTTCACAGCGAACTGTCCACCGTGGACATCTTCTTTGATTCTTGAGTAACCCAACTGGTCGCTGATATACCAAAAGAGTGGCTTTTGATAACGGTCAAAAGTGTCTTCTTCCTCTTCCTCATCATCGCCATCCTCATCTCCTTCTTCATCTCCGGTTGAGGGTGGTGTGTCTGATTTCGCATATTGTTCAAACCCTCCATTGGCCAATAGCTCTTTATGTAATTGTGCTTTGCCCATGAAAGGAAGCAACAACAGAGATATAATAAAATAGATTCGATGTGTCATATTTGTATGCTTTTAATTAATACGAACGTTTAATATCGTTGAGTGTCAGCCCATATACTTTCCCTATCTGTGCTGCCACATGCTTGAGCGAACCCTGCGTTGCTTCATCACCTAAGAGACGTTTCTTGTCCCAAAGGCCATTGCCGGCAGTCAACTCATTGATATATGACTTCACCTGGTTATAGGAAAGATGTGGTTTTCCAGACTCCTGCAGGGTGAACTGCAAGGCATAAAGTGCACCGCAACCTTGTGAAAGAAAGACAAGAGCGTTATTGATGTCCTCGTCAAGATTGCTTAAAGTGATATCACTCACTAACAGGTTCATAGCTCTGACTGCTGCTACCTTTGAAAGTTCAGTCCTTATCAGTTGCAACTGCTGTTGCACTTCATCGTAGCGATACTCGGTAAGTGCCAACCGTCCCCGTGCAAAGGCATTATAAATCTTGATGCGGCTTTCGCGTAAAACGGGGAGTCCGCCTGCCTGTACAAAGGGCAGCCAATATTGATAGTAGCCGTAAGCAAGGTCCCAATGATGTTCTAATTCTGTGTAGTTGCGACCCGGCAGCAGTGACGTGTTTTCATGTTCACGGCGCAAACGAGTGTCATTGTACAGGCTGTCGTTGAGGTGTACGTTTAGAATTTTATCTAAATAGATGCCTCCCCACACAATACCATTGAACAGTTCGGCCACGACTAAGCCTTTTTCATCTGCAAAGGCAATATTGACATCGCCAATATGAATGCCTACATAGCCGCCTTCACCTATCTTTGCCTTGTGGTTTCGATAGGTTCCCGGGCTGGGTTGACCAAGTCCGCTGAGCCTTCCTGTGACCTTGAAGATTTCTTCCACATCATTAAGAATGCGCTTTCGGTCGGCTTTATGGAGCGGTGAAGCAGCAAGTTCCTCCTGCGGTTTCAACCCAAATTCACCATGATCAAAATAATCTTTAACCCTGGTCATTGCACTTTCATACATGATGTTGGCGGTTCTGAGATAGCTGCTGTAAATATAATCGAGCGGATCACGCAGCAGACTGCATTCAAGATAGTCAACACTGCTGCTGCCAGTGCGTTTGAACTGATAGGAAGGATCGGGAATCTGGGGTTCCCTGTAAGCCGATTCCACCGTTTCTCCTTCCCACTGACTGCATGAAGACAGTGCTGACAGAAGCAGGAACAGGAGGCTATAAATAGTTGTATTCTTTTTCATTTTTTTGCATGTTAAGGAAGGATGACATAAGCACAGAATGGTGCTTTGATCTTATCAATACCCTCTTGGTTCTGATATTCGTGTACGGTTAGGGGATTCACTACAGTGAACCCATCTTCTGACACAGCAGAGATTGTGGCATGTACAGAAGAGTTCTGCGGGCCGACACCATTCACCCAGAGATACATTGGGAAGCCTGATTTGGCAGAGAAAGTAACCGTATGCTCCTTGTTTTTCGTGAGCAAGAAATCTGTTCCCTCTGCACGCTTGTCGGTTGCTATTGTATGCAGTTTCTTATCCCTACCGACATAACGGATAAAATAGCGCGATTCTACCTTGTCCTCTCCTTTATCCTTGTCTGTGAAGCCACGTTCCTTAAAAGAACAAGTGAGCGTCACCTTATAGGTTCTCACGTTTTCAGTAATCTCAACTCCTGGGTAAACAAAGTCAGACACAGAGGCATAAGGATCACCTAACTGCACAACTTGGTCTTCATACGACACCTTAGGTTTCTCAATTCCACCAAAGGGAAAGAGCTTTTCATAATCTTCCTCGGCATAATCTTCACTGCTGGGCGAGCATCCCATAGCAAGCATTGCCAGGAAAAGAACGGCATATTTACTTCGTATCATAATCATTGCTTTTTACATTCTTAATGGTTTGTTATATATCTTCTTGGCATCATTCTATGGGAGCATCGTAGATTTCTGCCCGAATACCCGTGAACTCTCCTTCCGGATGCAGATGCTTGCTGACCAATCGGCTACGGCGGAGAAGCGGGTCATAAACCGAAACAAGCTCTGCTTCAAAGCGGTTGCCGACACGTTCAAAATCGTAGAATATCGTCTTGCTGTCATAGCGCAAGCCCGATCTGAACGTGATGCCATACTCTGTACCTGTATATCCGGAGCCTAAACCTGTAATCTCTTTAGCCGGATAGTCGGGGATTGGGTTTTTCTTCTTGGTAAAAAGAAAGAGATAATATTTCTTCTCTGCGATCTCCTTCAGTAAGGCCTGGTTGGTCTCAACGTTGCGTTTGATATAGAGATCACTGCGGAAATAGGTGCGTCCACCACGGTGAATGAGCAGTTGTGGATTAACCATCCGTTCAAAGAAAGCGCGGTTTTCATATGCTTTGCGTGCAATGACAAGCGTGTCATCCTTGCTTTTCAGCTTTGTGAATACAATGTATTCGCGGGCAGGCTGCAAGTAGGAAGCTGTGCGAAACACCAATTCGCCATCTTCATTCTTACCCATATAAAGAAAATCAGACGAACCCGCAAAGCGGTCGTTTACCAATTGATGCAGGTAAGTATAAGTGATGAAGCTCAACTGTGTATAGCTGTTACGACCGACGAGATACTCGCTTTTCTTCGCCGCTGCCACTGTTCCGGCATTGAAGTCGGCACGCATTTCCACAGTGTTATCGGCATTGAATTTCATCGTAAAGCAGTCACCGCCATATCCGTAGCGTCCTCTGAAGCCATTATGGGGTATCAGTTCTGACGGATTGGAGAACAACAGAGAATCTGTTTTGGGAAAATAGATTACCCTCCAGCCATGTGGTGCATTCACGAGTTCTTCTTTCAAGGCAGCTATGCTCTCACTGCTGCGCTGAGATGGAGACTTGTCGAAGGCATCATCATTGGATGAGCAGGCTGCCAGGAACAACAGAGGCAGCATGAAACTGTATCGGATTAGATTTCTATATTTCATTTTTTTAATGTTGTTTTACGTAGGAGTATAGTCTGCGAACACTGATTACCTGCATCTGCTTGAGGTTGATGTGCCAAGCCTTCTGTACATATTCATTGACAAAGGTCTGCTTTTCCATGAATTCCTTGTACGCTTGTTCTGCTTCCTTGGCATAGCGTTGAGCGACCTCGGGGTCAATGTCTGTATCGGGAGTCTTTGCCGTAACAGCGGCATCTGCCAGTTCCTTGGGCTTGGAAGTCAGCGTGGCACTGATGATTTCTGCAAAGTCGTCTTCAGCCGAAAGGAAAGAGAGCATCGTGTAAAAGCCGCGTTTGTTTGCGTAGCTGTCAAGGCCGAACTTCTCTTTTCCCGTGCGGGCATAACTCAAGGGTGCTGCTATTGGCTCCGTAGATCCTGTGTATCGGTTAGCACTGATGCTGGAGAATTTATCACGATCGTAGGGGATAAGCTGCATGAGTCGCTTGGCCAATTGATGATGCACGCTGCGCATGAGCACGTAAAGTTTGTCAGCATCCTTCGGATTAAAGTCGTTGACATGATAAAGGCACATTTCAGCTGCGGTCAGTTGGTGATTATAAAGTCGTTCCACTCCATTCTCATCAGGGTTTCCACCACCATAGAGGTAGAGCTTTATCGGCACTCTTCCCCGCAGAAAACCCTCGCCGGCAACTTCCTTGAGCTGATAAGTTTCAAGTCCAAGTTCCTTTACTGCTTCAAGCACAGCACGTACTTTCTCTATCTTTGGAGGATAGATGAAAGTGCCCGTTCCACCCGCGTTCTTCTCCCAGCGATAGATAACTTCAATGCCATAGGGCTTGGTTATGTTGTCGAGTATCCACTTGTCGAGTTCTGTGTTCTCTATTTGTTTCTTACCATCATCAACCACACTCCTGTCGCTCAGCTTTTCATTGCTGCATCCCATGAGGGTAAATGCTGTGAGGAGAACTAAAAATATCTTTTTCATATTCGTTTGATTACTTTTCTTTATCAGTTATGATGTTGCATATATACTTGTCAGTCTTACTGTCGGCTGGTTTCTTATGAAAAACAACTCAAGTCTGATTGCAGTGTAACTTAAGTCTGATTGCAGTGTAACTCAAGTCTGATTGCAGCCTCATTCAAGTCAAGTTACGACGTAATTTGACTTGAGTTATTTTCCATTTAGGGGAGCACGGCCTATTATACATATATGATATGCTGATTTACTGATAGTTACGTGTTGTTTTCGTTCACTTTATCTGAGAGGTTCATTGCGTTCTCTTGGATTGGGAGCTAAGCCTCGCTGAATGGCTTCTGCCGGTATCTGGAGTACCTTGCGGGGGTCGTCTTTCTCCAAAGGGAAGTAATAGGAACTCTTCGAGGAGCGTTTCACAGCCAAATGGAAGCGGCGAATGTCGAACCAACGCAGGCCTTCCTGATAGAACTCTTTGCGGCGGAAGTCGAGGAAGAGCTTCACCATTGCCAGCTGTTTCAGTGTCAGACCGTAGAACGGTGTGTAGATGTTGTAATTGTTACTGTTTGTAGATGTGTACACAGAACGTTCTACAGAGGGGAAGAAACCAAACTTACCTTGCATGTATTGCAGGTAGTCATCAATGGCATGATTGTAATCCCTGAGCATGGCATACGCCTCCATACGGTTCAGCAGCACCTCATCGACACTGAAAAGCACATTGGTTACGTAGAGTCCGCGAGGCTTAGAGCCTGTACTTTCGACATTCGACAGCTCGTCAAACTTAGCTAAATAGCGCCCTGTTGTTACGGGAGCAAGCGATGATGTGAAGATATAGGTGCCGATAAAGTTCATCTTTTCGTAGTCACGTGCACCTTCAATGCCTGTCTTGGCAAAGACTTTGTCGACTGTTTCGAATGTAGAACCGTACTTTTCGGTTGGTGTTGTGCGTGCCAGACGCGACTCTGTTGTTGTCATCAGCAGATTGGCTGGCTCGTCAGTGGAATTGTATCGGCGGAAGAGGTTCTTGTGGTTGAATTCCAATTCGTTGGCATATTGTCGCCAAGGACGGAGCATCCGCTTCGGATCACCTCCCAAAACATAGTCTGAATAGGCTATCACTGCTTTCCAATCACCTTTCATCAGATAGAAACGAGAGGCAAAAGCATAGGCTGCCTTCTTGTTGAAGTGGAACTTAGGATGCTTGTAATAGGCGTCTGAAACTAAGGAAATACCAAGCTTCAAGTCTTTTTCTATCTTATCATATACCTCGTTTACCGTTCCTCGGTCGTAGTCGACCAGCGCATGTTTCTCTGGTTTAGTGATGTAAGGTATGCCCAAGTCGGTTGATTTTCCACCGTAAGGCTCAGACCAGATGTTGACCAACATGAAATGCAGATAGGCTCTTAGCAGGAAAGCCTCGCCATATAATGCCTTTACTCGGTCGCTCTTAGGATAGCGGGTCAGTAATTCGAGGGCCTTGTTTGCTTGTGCAATGCCTTTATAGCAGGCATTCCAGTAGTTCAGCGGCGTGTCAAGGTCTTCCTGATCATAGTCTTCCCAAAAGAACATTGCTTCGTTCAGCCGTGAGTGGATGCCGTTCACACGCTCTGCAACGTTGTCGGTGCGCGGTTCAAGGAAAGGGATATAGCTTGCTTCGGGATATGCCCCGGTGAGGAGTTCGGCTATTTTGTCCTCGGTATCAATATCTACATCCAGTCCCGAGTCAGGACTTTTGTCAAGATAGTCATTGCAGCTGCTGAAAAGAAAAGCAGCTACAGTGAACAGTAATAAATATATTTTTGTTTTCATATTTTATCTTGTTAGAAGCCAATGTTCAAAGTTACTGTGTACTGTTTCGGTGTAGGTAGTGACACACCTCCCGATTTATAATATTCAGGGTCTTGACCTTTGAGTTTCTTGTCTGAATAGATCAAGAAAGGATTGGTCAAGTTTAAGTTCAGGTTCATAGAGTGGAGGTGCACCTTCTTCAAGAAGTTTTCGGGAACATTGTATGCCAGAGAGATGTTCTTCATGCGCACAAAGCCTCCGTCGGCCACTCGCATCTGAGAGTAGTTATAGGTATTGTAGGCGCGTTCGATATTTTCTTTGCCTACAGCTGCAATGAGTTCCTGCGAAGGAAGTACGGGAACATCGGTCTTATACTCGTCGCCTGGATTGAGCCAGCGGTTGTAGTAAGACTTGGAAAAAACATTCAAATCACCGAATTCCGGGTCGAAAGTAGGGTTTAGTCGTATCTTGTTGCCAGCCTGAACGGTGAGGAAGAAAGACAGTTCCCAATTCTTGTATTTCAGCGTATTGGACAGACCACCGATGACACGAGGTTCAATCGGACCATGATAAATGAGATAGGACTTGGCATATTGTGTGTCGAGGAAGTCGGCACCGGCAATGTTTGACAGCTCACCTTGGTTGCTGGGGTATCGTCCGAAATTGAAGGTTGGAAGTCCTTGGTTATTGAGTCCCTGGAAATTAAAAGAGAAGAGCGAACCTCTCGGATAGCCCACGATGTTTCCACGACCTCGTCCTGCCACCATGTCAAAGGCATTGGGCGTGTTCAACAGACGGGTAATCTTCTGATTCATTGCACTTACAGTAAGGCTGGAACTCCATGTGAAGGTTTCGGTAATGATGTTCTTCGTGTGAACACCCAACTCAATTCCTCGTGTGCGCATATCGCCGAAGTTGGCATACTTATAGTATTGACCACCTACACCAGAGGTGCGGACAAGGTCTATAAGGTCGAAAGTGTTACGCTGATACACATCTAAAGTTGTGCTGATGCGGTTGTTGAAGAGTCCTAACTCCATACCGATGTTCAGCTCATACATCTTTTCCCATGTGAGATCACGGTTTTCAAGATGCAGGATGTTTAGCTTGTTCTCTCTGTCTTTGAAAGAATGACGGTTTACGATTCCACTTTTATAGATGGCATTGGCATTGATAGCTTCCTCGTTCATTTTGGCTGTTAAGCCGTAGCTGGCACGTAGAGCAAGACGGGATATAGTTTTGTTGTTTTTGAGGAAGTCTTCTTGATCTATGTTCCATTTTCCGCCGATGTTCCATGTGGGTAGCCATAAAGCGCGTGCACCCTTGCCCGAGGTGTTGGAACCTTCGCAGTTGAAAACCATGTTGAAGACATATTTGCCTGCATAGCCGTAAGTACCATTAAAAGAGAATGTTACCCCGCGATCATTGCGTTTCTGCAGATTGAAATAGTCGCTGCCTTCGTTGATGAGTTTATTGAATATCAGGGGGTTGGTGTAAATCTGATTGCCTCGGTCGTATTGTATTCCATAGCCTTGGAATGGATTGACTGTGCGGATTGCTGAACGAACTTCAGAGAAAGCGAAAGCTTTGAAGTCGTGCTCGTTGATGCGCTTGTCGAAATCAAAAGCGATACGGGCAAGGAAACTCTTCAGGGAAGCCTCGGTCTTGTTGAAGATACCGCCATTGGGAAGCCCAACCTTAGGTTGTAACTGTGGATTATCCTTATCGTGAACCAAGTAGATGTTCTGTTGGGCAACAAAAGGATTTTCATTGGCTCTGAAAGCTTTTATAAGGTTTGAACCCTCATGTATTTCGTGTTTTGTACTGGTGTATGCCTGTCGAGTTGATAACAAAGCTTTGATAGCAAGGCTGTTATTGAGTCTGTAGGTAGCTTCTCCCTGTATCTTGAAATCAAGTACATCAATGTTCATCTTGTTATTGGCATACTCGTTGAAGATATTGAATGGCGCCCAGTTGTTGCGGTAATAAGAGAGACTTCCATCCTCATTATAAGGACTGAGGGTACGACTTGTGCCGAGTGCATAGGAGAAAGGATTAATGTCGAAGTCGCGTTCGAAGACACCTATCGTGCTGTTCTTACGTTGCGGCATAGTGCCAGGTGCTTTCTGCGAACGGATATTACCTTGTGCAGTGAGTGTTGTTGTCAGTTTATCATTAATGTAGAATGTGTTCTTGATGTTGGCTGTGAGACGACTTACGTTGTCGGCAACAGTCCAACCTGCATCGTGATAGAAACCGATTGACGCATAAGTTGCAGTATTCTTGCCACCTCCCGAGAGCGTTATTACATGGTTGGTAATTGGCTTCAGTGTAAAGAGGTGATTGAACCAGTCGGTATTGGCGTATTCACGCTGACGCAGAAAGTTCATTCTTGCCTCTGGTGTATTGGGCAGATAGTAGTCACCAGTTGCTGGATTGATAGTGCTCACTCCCTTGTATAATTGGTAATAGATACCACTGCGACGGCCATAAAGAGAATTGGTAATTCCAAAATAGCCTTTATCATCCATTTCTTGTAAAAGTGACATGGTTTCCTGAGAGTTGAGTAAGTCAAAGCTGCTGTAGCGGGGTCTCAACCTTATGGTATTCTCTGTGGAGTAAGTTACACGCAGTGGAGTATCTTTTTTACCTGCTTTAGTGGTAATGACAATCACGCCATTCAGTGCTCGAGCACCATAAACGGAGGTCGCAGAGGCATCTTTCAGAACCTGTATGTCCTGTATGTCTGCAGGATTGAGCCCTGAAACGGCGGAACTGATAAGCGTAACAGCATCTCCGGATGCCAATTGGTCAAGGCTGAGGTGTACGAGATCTTCGTATACAGCGCCATCAATGACCCACAAAGGTTGCACATTGCCGATGATAGAGGCACCGCCTCGAATATTGATGCGGGGAGCAGAACCGAAAGTTCCCGATATGTTTTGTATTGATAATCCTGGCACACGCCCCTCAAGCATGCGTGAGACATCAGCAATACCTTCAAGTTTGATGTCGTCCATCTTGACAGATGAAGCGGCTCCGGTGTACACACGGTTGCGGATGTTCTGATAACCTGTTACCACAACTTCTTCAATCTGGCGGCTGTCGCTTTTCAGAACGATGTCTAAAGGACGATTACCTGTGACTTTCACGCTTTTGGTTGTCATACCGATGTAGCTCGCTTGTATGGTCTGGCCTATAGCAGCTTTAATGGTGAAATGGCCATCTACATCAGTAACAGCTTTTATTTTCGTCTCTAATACCTGCACATATGCGCCTATGAGTGTCTCGCCCTGTTCGTTCTTAATCGTTCCGGAGACTGTTCCTGCTGTTTGTGCTGATGCCGTAAGAACGTTGACGAGTAACAAGACGATGGTCAGTATCTTATTTATTCTTGTATGTTTGTACATTACTTTTTATAATGAAGTTTCTATTTATTTAATCGATTATCTTCCCCTTTATAGTTGTACTTGCAAGCCACCGTAAATACCGAATGGATGACCGGCACGCAGTCCTGAAGGGTGGCGTGACACAAGATATCTCTTGTTGGTCAGATTGATTGCATTTAGGGTAAGGGTTATTTTCTTGTTGATATGTCCTTTCAGTGAGGCATCCAAGATAAAATGAGCGGGTATTTTCTCACGTTCTGCAATTCGTCCATGTCCGGGAGTTGTGCGCATATCGCCATTGTAGCGTGCACCGAAGTTAGCTTCTATCCACTTATGTTCGAAACTGATCTGGGCGTTGAAGGCATGTTTATATATATAAGGTATCTCATCGCCATAGGTTACCGAACCCCAAGCAGAGCTGACAAAGTCATTTTTCATCTTTGTGTTGGTATAGGTGTAAGATAGTTGAATGGGGATTTGGAAGGCAAAGTGATCGGGTAGAGGTCGATAAGAACACAGTAATTCTAAACCGTTTACTATAGCCTTGCCTACGTTGAACTGCTCAAGTGTACCTTGTCCACCTTGTGCAGCAAGGTCACTTCCTAACATGTTAGAGTAGTTGTTGACGAAAGCTATTGCCTCACAGCGTACTTTCTGAGTCGTCAGGCGCAATCCGGATTCGACATTTACGCTGCTTTCTGCTTTCTGATTGAGTGTCGCACTGGGAGGGGCAAAGCCTTTATGGATGCCGCCAAAGAGGGAAAGAACAGGCAGTAGTTTTACATTGAAACCTAAACCTGGAAGCACTGCGCGTGCATGGTTAGGTGTTTCAATGCGTACCATACCGGTCCGGCGGGGGTCTGCCTTGGTATAGTTACGATTCAATAATTCTACATTCTCATAGCGCATACCAGCGGTGAGCGTGAAGATACCCTTCGACCATTTTCCCATCCAATAGCCTGAGAAGGCATGAGCTGTGGTAATACGGTTTGCCTGACTGCCTGGCTGACCTGCCAAGAACAGACTCATCCTACCATTCTGTATAGAATAAGCATCGTCTTGTTGGTATCGATCTTCACTGTCGGCATGGTAGCGCATGCCCAGTTCCGCAGTCAGATAGCCTCCCCAGAGCATTGTACGGTATTCTCCTTTCGATTGTATACCGCGCGAATGATATATACGCTTGTTGGCACGCAACATCAGTGCTTCGCCGATATAGTCTTTCTTCCCGGTTACAATGTCGAAATAGTCTTGGTTGGTTTCAGGATCGGTAAGCACGGCATCAATAGACCGACGCTCAGCCTTGGTTATACCGGCCCTTACTTCATTAAGTTTGTACCAGTTACGGAAGAAGTAGTTGTAATATAGATTGGTGGTAATCTTCAGGTTGTTGCCCGACTTTATCAGATAGGTCGCTACCCATTGCGTATGTCTGGTTTTGAGATTATCTTTCTGTGCTCCGGCATAGCGGAAGTAAGGGCGCCGGGCAAAATCCTTTTCAGAAAGTCCTAAATAAGTTTCATCAGATGTCTCATTGGCAAAGCCAAACTTTAATTCAAACACATGATTTACACCTTCGTCTTTATTTGTCTGTGCAGAGAACTTAGCTATCAAGTCATTACGTTTGAAGCCTGTACGTTCGTTTGGCTCATCCTTGCGGAAACCATCTGACTGGTAGCGCAGATATTCCACCAAGAAGCCTGTATGCTTGAAACGGTTACCGACGCTTATGTATGATTTAAGGGTGTTGTAGCTGCCGTAAGAACTGTTCAGACGGGCACTGAACTTTGAAGGGATTGGTGTTGATACCATATTGATAGCACCACCCGTGGTGAATGGCCCATACTGAACCTGGCTGCTTCCCTTCAGCACCTCGATGGCATACATGCGACCAGCATTAGGAAAATAGTAGGCTGCAGGTGCTGCATAAGGAGCAGGAGCAGCCAACACACCGTCTTCCATTAATGAAATTCGTTCGCTTCGTTCTGCTTTTGTACCACGCAGACTGATGTTTGGGCGCAGTCCATAGCCGTCTTCTTCATACACATTCACTCCCGGGACACTCTTCAGCATACGGTTGATATCGGTATAACCAAACTTTGATATCTCTTCAGGAGAGATGTAATAAGCCGACCCTGTGCGGTTGCGGGCTTCGAATTTACTGCCTAACATTTGGTTAGAACGTACCACAACCTCTGTCAACTTATGAACAGAATCTGTCAGTGCACTCTTGGAATTTTTCAGAGAATCTTGTTGCGCCTGGGCATACCCGTCGACTGTTGTCAGTGCAAAGAGCAGAGGCAGCATTTTGTTGATGTAATGCATAGCAAAATGATTAGACTTAGGGATGCCTTCCTTTGTTTGGTTGAGGTCTATAGTTTCAACAGTAGTGCGTTTAGTTTTATTTACTACTAAGCATATAAGTCTTTTTATATTTATAATTATTTTAAATCCGGTGCAAAATTACTAAAGGTTACAAGGTACTACAATACCTATTTCTTAGTATTCTGATAGGAAAAAAGATTGTTTTACCCTAATTCGGGATAGGTAATTGGAACTCTTCAAAGCAAAGGTTTATCTCCAATCAGTGTTATCTCTGTCTGTAACTTCAGTCACTTTACCACGCAATATGACTGAGATGACCGTGCATTTTGACTCAAATCACCACGTAAAATGACTCAAATTACACTGTAATATGACTTAGATTGCGAGCTAATTCAATATCAATTGCAACACCATGTAATGGAACCTTATTCTATCTTATCCCGAACCGAAGTAGTTTTGAGAAGCCAATAAGGTCAAAACTCTGCATTTATAGTATTGAATATCACAACAAAAAAAGAGGATACACGCATATTGATTTCGTGTATCCTCTGATATTTCAAGGCTATGAACAAAGCATAAGATTATTCATAGCAAGAGTTATTTTTACTTAAAAACCTTGATTTCTGTCAGGGAACCCCACCTTTTGGTAACATTGAATTCTAATTTCAGATAGCGGACCGAAACATTCTTGATAGCATTGAAGTTGTTCAACTTTTTCTGTGGAATATACATGTCTGTAGACAATTCATCCCAATCTGTACCATTATTACTACCATAGAACTTCACGCTTTCTGGATAATAAGGATATCTATTGCTAATAAACATTCCGAGTTGTACACCTTTTACGGTCTCTTTTTGTGTAAGGTCAATGGTTATATCTGTTGTTCCCTTAGATAGATAAGTATATTGGTTATCAATTACACCGTCGGTTAAACTGGTAATTGTGCCGTAGGCTAATTCGCGTGAACTGTTGATAATAAGTTGCGTAGCAGGGATTTCTGTTCCTGTGGGCGCAGTAGAAGAATGTGCTATAGAAATATCCATCACCTTTATTGAAAGGAAGATATTGCCTCCTGTGATATAGTGCTTGTTGCCTTTTTCATCATAGTAGATAGCACGCATAGGGAGAATGTAAGTTCCCTTGGCTGTAAACTTCTCTGCATGACTCAGCTGAACCTCTGTAGCTATTTGGGCTTGCCCTTCTGCATCTTCCTTCTCAACAGCAGAGATGCCTTCGGGTGCCAACTTTGTTTTACCATCACTTTTGAAGAGAGAGTTGTCACGTTCGAGGCCAACTTTACCTTTGCCGGTGAATGCTTTTGCTACAGTGAACCAAACAGTCACACTACTTTCACCAATATATTTGTTGTTGGTGCCCTCAAGGTTGACCGTAAGATCTGAAGATCTGGCATAAACCGTCCAAAGTTCTTCCGGCTTAATCACTATATAGGCATAGTCACGGGAAGACTTGGGACTCTTCAGTGCTTCATCTGATGGAGTTATACGAACAGGAATTACAGTTGGTTTAGTGAACTTACCCATGTTCTTCACGGTTACAGGAATCTGTATCTGTGTCGTCTCTGTGCCTATCTCGAATGCACCACCATTAGTAAGGGTGAAGTCGGCATCTGTTGCCACTTGATAGTCTTTGTAAGTAGTAGCAAGCAGAGGTGCGTCTTTTGCATAAGCTACCTGCACTTTTGTTGCTTTGGTGAGATTGCGGTTTATAGTTGCCTGAAGCATAAAAGTGTGTTCTGCCTTGCTGAAAAGTAAGTCTCCGACAAAGCTGTTTGTATAGTCAATGGTATTGGTTGAGAAATAAACCAAGTTGTTGCGTGGGTCTGAACCACTGAAATAGCCGGGCACATCATACTCACCATCGTAGTTGTAGTCGTGGCTACAGCCGGTAAAGGCTGTAGCTGCGAATGTCAACAATGCTATAATATATAAGTTTCTTTTCATTTCTGTGTAATTAAAGATTGGTGTTATTCTGGGAACTTCTCGTCTTGCCAAGTCAAAGGCTGAGTGTATTCCTTCTTGTCGCCAGAGCCTGGAAGATAGACTTTAATAGGATGATTGTTCTTCGAAACATCCTTAATTCCAGTCTTCTTATTCAATGGAGCATAGAAGAGCAGGTTCGGATTATCTGGAGTTTCAATGTAAAGATTGTCCAATACCTGGAATGCAGTCAGCGCCTTGTTGTAAAGGCGTATCTCACGAACATAGCCTTCGAATGCGCCCCAGCTCATATTCAGCTTCGTGAAGGTCTCAACTTTTGGCACATTAAACTCGTTGTCAAGCACACCATTGATGTAGCATTTCACATGCTGATGGTCATAAACCCATGCAATATAATACCACTTCTTAGGCTGAAGTTTTGTCTTGGCAAAGGCCTTGGGGTCATCTGTTTCGCCAACTTTCATCTGCAAGCCACCGTCGCGAGTGACGCGAGAGTAGAAGTCTGGCGAGAGAACAGCCTGGTTGTCCTTGTTGTAATCAAGCTTGATAGCATAAGACATTGTCCATTCCTGCAGGCCTGTATATGGTGTTGGGAATACGGTCTTGAGATAGAAGCCATATTGACGCAAGGAGGTTGTATAGAGCACACGGTCAATAGCGAATATTTTAGTTGCACTGGAAGTTAAGATTTTGCTGCCTTCTGCAGAAACAAGTTTCACAGGAATAGCATACTTCGTGGATGCATCTAAATCTTCACCGAGAGGTTTTACCTTGACATCAATTGCTCCGTTTGCAACGGTGTTTGCATTAATGGTTTGGTTCTCAGCTGATAAGTTAAAGTATTTGGCAGGTAAAAGCTTGTAGTTTGTGCCATTGGTTTTATTGTATTTTGCCAATGTTTCTTCATCTATAGCAAACTTCAAGTTTACATCCGAACTTAATTTGTTAGCAGCGCGGGCAGTGAACGAACCTTTACCTCCTGTATCATCAACAGTTAGTTTTGTCAAAGGAGCTACGTCTGCGCCATCAATGTAGACGGCGTTTGGCAATTTGCTTTCATCTCCAACTTCATCATAATCTACATTGGCACATGACCATGTGAGGCATGCTAAAGAAGCAATTCCAAAGATTTTAATTATATGTCTCATGTTTTTTATCATTTAATTATTTTACAGCAGGGTTCATAATCTGAATACCTTGACGTAAGTATTTGTATACAGGACTTGCTGCATAGTCCTTTTCCATGTGATAGCTTCCGATACCACCCTTACGGCCTTTCTTGGGTTGCCACATAGCCATACCTATATATGATGGAACTTTCTTGCCATCACGTGTGGTATATGTCACGCCACCGGTAGCAGAGAAAGATTCGAAGTTCTCTGTAACAATGAGTTTCTTTGCCACCTCTTCTGCTGATTGCAGCGGTGAGAACCGAGTTACAAGGTTGCTCAACCGATTATCCAAGTCTGTGTAAGAACTGCATCTATAGGCTTGAAGGATATAGTAATCAAAGTATAAGGCCATTTCTGCAGAGAACCAATCAGGCTCACCATCAACTACTAACAACTTCTTACGGCCTTCCGGTGTCTCTGCTTTCGGGCCGATACGCTTACCCATTGTACGGATGAAGAGGTTCATTCGGTCGTTCTTCCACATTTCTTTTTTAGTCTGGAAAGGTTGGGGATAGCGAGGCTCGGCATCAAGATCGAAGCCATCCAAGTCATATTTGTAGATGGTATCACAGATAGCGTTGGCGTACTTAACGACTGCGGCGCTAATCTTATCCTCATCACCGTCAACCCAACCCCAATATTTATGGTTATAGGTTTCCCATGATTCTCCTGCATCTTTAGAAGATTTAGGCTGTTCAGGAGTGATACCTTTACCTATATCAAAAAGGAGAGCGCAAGCCAATGCACGGATGCCTTTGACTTCTTTAGCACGCTTCAAGTCAGCCTGCTGTGCAGCTGTTAGGTTTGAGAAACCATCCCAAAGTGACACGAAGTCTGTACTGTCAGGAAGATTGTAAAGGCAACGTGAAGCAGGACTTTCACCGTTCCAGCCACCAAACCAGCCGAAAGTGACCTGATGATCCGTTTTCTTATAGGCACGTAAATTTTCCAAATAAGCCCTGTATGCTTTTGCTTGTGCAGAGTCTGCACCCGCCAGCAGCTTGTCTATATTCTTGGTTTCTGTCTCAGTCCAATCACTGCAACTTACTGTTGTAAAGAGCAAAACGATGAAACTGAAAATAAAATATTTCTTCATTTGAATGTTCTTTAAGTGTTATTTATTCTTTTTGTCCCACCAAACGCGTGTTGCACCATTGTCTGGGCCATGAAGCAGGTCTACCGCTTTCTTGATGTTTTCCAAGTTCTTTACGTATTCATCGTTTGAGTAGGGAATACGAGTAGGACGGAGATCACCATCAACTTCACAATCTGTAGAGGTAAGTACTGCTGGGAAAATGCGAGGATAACCCGTACGACGATACTCAGACCAAGCCTCTTGGCCATCAGGATAGATTGCTAAGTATTTTTGAGTGATGATACGCTCGAGGTTTTTCTCAAAGCTGTCACTGCTTTCCCACTTAATCGTAATGGTAGAAGTTGCTGTTGCGTTAAACTCTGAATGAAGTGCATCAACAAAGTTTGCAGGAGTGGCAGTGCTGTTTGCTGCATATGCAGTAGCTTGTGATGAACTCAAATCATTTTCCTCGAAAGATGTAGTAATTCCTTTTTCATAATACGATTGAGCAGTGCCTCCACCCATATTCCAGCCGCGGAGTGCACCCTCTGCACGGAGGAAATAGACCTCGGAAGCCTTGACAATGTAGACTGGAGTTCCATCTTGTACGTTGAGAGAAGATGCCTTCTCTTTATCCAGATAATCTGTTATGCTGGGGATATTCGTACGGACTCCATAGTAGCCCTCAATGCCATTGCTCTTTGCCTTAACAAAGTAACTGCCAATGCGTGGGTCATTATAGCCTTTGAGGTAAGAAGAAATCTCTGCGCCCATACGTACGTCATTGTAGCTGCCATTGATGATTGTTAAAGGATTTTTGAGCGTTACACCGGCTCCCTTTGACAGCTGTGCTGCATCCTTGGTAGACTCAATTACGCCGTAAGGATTGGTGATTGCTTTCTCTGCATATTGCTGTGCCAAGGTTGGATTAGCATAAACAATGCGCATGGCCAAACGAAGCATCAATGAGTTTGCAAACTTACACCACTTCGTGTAGTTTCCCTCATAGATGATGTCATACTTGGGGAATACGTCATGTCCACCGGTTTTAAGTGTCTGAACAGCTTCGTCCAACTCCTTCAACATGGCTTTATAAACATCTTCTTGAGAGTCATACTCTGCTGTGGTGGAACCTTCGATACCCGCCTTCGAATAAGGAATTGGGCCGAAAGTGTCTGCTGCTTTATGTACAGCTGCAACCTTGATAATCTGTGCAATTGCAAAACCCTCGGGATCATTGGTCGTACGTTTCTTTATGTCTGACCAATTACGGAAAGCGCTACCTGCCATAACATTATAGGTGTACTGGCTCCAAGGCTTCAGTGCAAAGCTTGGGAAACCTCGTCCAATCCATTTGTTTTGAGCAGGTGCCATATAGCCTATCCAGCATGCACCACCAAGTGTATATGGAATTTGATAATCGTTGACATAATTCGTACCGGATGATCCGACAGGGAATATATTCTGCTCGAAAGCAGTGACAAAGCCACCAATATTAAGGTTGTCTTGTTGCAATTGTTCTTCTGTAGGCTGACGATGATCGCGGTTGATATTCTCGAAATCTGCCTGACAGGATGTGAAGAGTGCCGCAGTAAGTGCAGACACATATATGATTGAATTAATTTTCCGTTTCATAAAAGCTGATTTTTAGAAATTGAGTTTCAGACTGAAGCCAACGCTTCTCAAGCTTGGAGCACTGAAATAGTCACTTCCTTGTCCGTAAGTACCTGTTGATGATGCAATTTCAGGATCGAATGGAGCCTTGTTGTAAATCATCCAAAGGTTATTGGCAATAAGACCAACAGTGATACCTGGCCAGCCCTGTCCGAGCAATGTCCTTGGTAATGTGTAGCTGAGACTGATATTCTGCAGGCGTACATTGGTTGCACTGTAATAGTAATAGCCCATTAATTGCTGGTTGGCAACCACCTCATAATACTTCTGAGGATTGACGCGCTGACCATCAGGAAGTTCAACATAACCACGATCGCGGGCATCAGCAGTAGCCTTTGAAACGCCGAACTGATCGAGAACGGCCTGTGTAGGCGAGGTTACGATACCGCCAAAGCGACCATTGATGAGGAATGAAAGGTTCAAACCTTTCCATGAAATACTGTTTCTCCATCCCATATTGAAGTCAGGGTTGGTATTTCCGATTTTGAGACGCTGACCGTTAGGAAGATCCATTGAAGACAAACTGCCATCTTCACCAACAGCAATCTTACCTGTAGCATCACGTTTCAGCACCTTGGTAACATAAACATCACCCATGCTGTCACCCTCGCGAATGTAACCGCCACCGGCAGAAGTCTCTGTGAAGTTGATAATCTTACCGTCGATACCGGTGTTATAGTTGTGAACCAACTTTCTTACCTTGTTGACGTTACGGCTATAGATGAGGCGCGATTCAATGTCTACTCCACCAATGTTGTCATTGTAAGCTAAAGACATTTCAACACCAGAGTTGGCAATGTCACCAGCTTGAATATACATACCTGTGTAAGGTGATGTTGCTGAGAGTTCAGCCAAGAAAGTCTGGTTGTAAGTATTAGAGTGATACCAAGTGAAGTCGAAATTCAGTTTATTTTCAAACATTCTCAAGTCCAATCCCAATTCATATGATTTTGTCCGTTCAGCTTTAAAGTCATAGAATGGAAGAATAGTACGTGTAGAAGGAATACCATTTTCAATAGGATAGGTAGTGGTACCACGTGTCACACCACGGTATCGGTCTGGAATTGGAGAACCAACTTCTGTGTAAGATCCTCTCACTTTCATGAAAGAAATGAACTCCGGAAGTTTTGCCATCTTAGTAACAATGGCTGACAAACCTATAGAAGGATAGAAGAAAGAAGGCTCTTTGGCATTTACCAGCAATGAGCTCCAGTCGTTACGGCCAGTCATTGAGAGGAACAACATGTCTTTCCAAGAAAGTTCTGCACTGGCGAAGATCGCTGTATTACGCTTACGGAATTCAGAGTCGCTTGGGCGTGCGTTGATAGGGTCGAGTGCTGAAGAAGAGAACAGGTTTGGCACTTTCAGAATAGGACCACCAAAACCTACGCTACTTGAACGATAGTCCTCAAGGCTTGCACCCAAGTTGGCTGTCAAGCGATAGTCTTTACCAAAGCTCTTGTCAAGATTGAACATCACATCCAAATAGGTCTGTTGGTCGGTACCCTGTGAATGTCCATAGATACCATTACCATGTGTGCCGGCATACAAGATGCCCTGTCCGCTCGCATGGAAGCGGTTCTCTGACTCGGTGCTGGTGTTGTCTACACGAACTCGGCCCGTAACATTCAACCATGAAAGGATATCATATTTTAAGCTACCCATAAACATATAACGCTTACGCTTGGTCGGCGTCATCATGTCATTGGTAATGAAATAAGGGTTCTGCAGCTGCATACCCTGGTCGCCATAAGGCCAATATTGGGTGGCCAACTTGCGTGAAGGATCATAACGCTTGTATAATTCAACTGCCGACCAGTCCTCACCACGGGGGAAGAGATAAACCGAAGTCAGTGGGTTATAGTATTCTCCCGGACGATACATATTCTGTGTATTCTGGATGATGTAGCTTCCACTGACATCAAGATGCAGCTTGTCATTGAGGAAATCACTGGTATTGCGTGCCGTAAAGTTATAGCGGTTGTATTTGTTGTTTGGCAGAATACCGGTAGCATTTGTAGTTGCAACAGAAATATAAGTCTGGTTTGTCTTCGTTCCTGTTGTCAAGGTTACAGAGTTGATGTAGTTGTGACCTGTTTTGAAGAAATTCTTTGGATTATACGAAGACGGAGTTGCCAAACGGTCACCCCAGCTATAGAAAGAACCGGCCTTGTTACCGTAAGTGTTCTGGAACTTCGGCAAGACGAAAGGATTAGAGAATTCCATACTGCTTGAAACAGCAATCTTCACCTTTCCTTCTGTACCACGCTTCGTGTTGATCATGATAACACCGTTGGCTGCCGCTGAACCATAGAGTGCAGCAGAAGAAGGGCCTGTGAGGACGTTGATACTCTCGATATCGTCAGGGTTGATGTCGGCAATACCTTCGCCACTTGGCTGGCTCGAATATCTACCACCGCCAATGTCACCACCGCTCTTGTTGAGCATAGGCACACCGTCAATTACGTAAAGCACGTTGTTGCCACCCGTGATAGACTTTGTACCGCGCATAACGACACGCGTAGGACCACCAACACCCGTAGTTGAAGCATTGATGTTGACACCGGCAACCGCACCGTTCAAGCTGTTTACAAAGTTTACGTTCTTCACCTTGGTAAGCTGATCGCTACTTACTTTCTGGACATTATAGCTCAAAGCTTTCTCTGAACGCTTAATACCTAAGGCCGTTACAACCACCTGGTCAATCGTATGCGCCTCAGGTTGCAATGTGATTTTGAGTTCGCCATTGCCTGTAACTTTGACCTCCTGCGCATTCATTCCGATATAGCTAACCAGAAGGACAGCTCCCTTTGTTGTTGTCAAAGTAAACTTACCATCGATGTCCGTGATTACACCATTAGTCCCACTCTTACTGTTTTTTACACGTACAGTTGCACCAATAACAGGCTCACCTGTATTGTCGACAATCGTACCTGTTACTTTTACATCGCCATTAGATTGCTGTGTTTCCAAAATCTTCGATGCTGTTACGTTTGTGCTTGCAGTAATCAAGCTCCTGCCGGAATTCTCAGCAGATGCAACATGATTACCAGCAAAAACTTCCAAACAGCAGCAAGATAGGAAAACACTTACTGGGAAAATCTTTCCTGTTTTCATTAGATTTGTGTATTTGTTAACATTAAATTTATTTAGAGTCCTCTCGCGAGTTATCGTAAGAGATATCTCAAAACCCATGCTTCGTTGTTATTAATTCCTTGTTTAGATTTGCGCTGCAAATATACGATATCCATTTGTAATGGCTTATATGCCATACATAAAATTAACTTCTATAAACATAAGCGTACATATAATTAGAATAAATTTACGATTAAGTGGGCTGTAATCTCTTAGAGTTGTTAACTTTGGTTGTATTCTTTAAAGTGTGTAATTCATCTTTTCATATATTCCTTTCCCATATAGGTTTTTCGAAAACAAATCAGAAGTCCTGCCTGCATGTATTGAAAAATGTAGGTCATGGGGACTTTCTAAGCGATCACTTATAGGGGTTGTTGTAATTCAATGAAAATCAAAAGATTGCAAGACCAAAAGCAAGCAATGAGGCATATTGTGTTTACAAGTGTTGCAATTTGCATCAAGTTACTGTGTGTTTTGCGTCATCTTGCGCTGTGATTTGACGCAAATCACGGCGTAAGATGAATGGAGTTACAAATCAAGGATTTTGCCATTGAAACATACTCCTTGTTTTCCTGTTTCTTTTTCTATTTGTAGCTATTGTGAATATAGTCTGTAGAGAGGATATCTCATATCTCTCTTGACGGCGTTTTGTCATGTTGATTATGACGCGTTTCGTTGCTGATAGATACAGGATTCTCTTGCTTTGAAATAGAAAGATTATTGAAACTATCTTCCATGCAGAATATTTCCATGATTTTGTCTGTAGTACTCAGATTTGCTGAAATAAAAGTCCCTGCCAGCATCTTTTGCTGACAGGGACGAATGAAAGAATACTCGCAATAAAAAAGTTAGTGGATACTTTCCATTGTCAAAGGCTCATCAAGTTGTTTGATTTCAATACCATTCATTCGGCATTCTATGCCTTTTGCCGCATCGGTGATGGTGTTCGGGCTTGTTTTTTCGGTGCCGTTCATCTTGAAATAAAGCTCCAAACCATCGGATTTAGGATTTACTCCCAGCATGTTCTGCTTTATCTGATTTTCTGTTCGGGCAACATTCCACACACGAATTTCACTCATGTAGCCATAGAACGGGCGCTCTCCCCATTGGAACCCGGGGATTTTTCCAATGTTAAAGCCTACATCTGAATTGAAATCCAGACTTGGAATGTTCCATGTAGACTCTGCCCATTTCACGCCATTTACATACATCACGGTCTTGCCCGATGGCTGATCAAAGGTCAATGCCAAGTGATACCACTTGTTAGGCTGTAGCTTTTCAGGGGCTTCATAGTGCTGACGACCTGCTGCTTGCAGGATACCAGAAGGAATTCCACCACCTGTATCGCCTACACGGAGTATCATTAAGCCTTCTGTTCCCATGATCGTATTGTTTGAACCAAATCCCATGGAATTGATTAGTGCCTCGAATGTGAAAGATTTGAATAGCGTTCCATTGGGGAATTTCACAGAGATATAATTGCTATAGAACAGGGCTGCATTTGTAATCTTGATAGGTTTTGCCAACAGAATATATGAGATATCCTCGCCGGCAATAACAGGAACAGAACTTGAATGCAACTGGATAGGTAGCATATAAGTTTTACCTTCTTCCAACTTATCAAGATTTTTGAGGGTTAAAGATACCTTTTCGGCATAGAGTTTTCCGGTTTCTACCGATGAAGTTGCCTGAACGAAAGCTGCATCCTCACTTTTAAAGGTCTGATAATTGGTGCCATATTTGCTATTATAAGTGGCAACCAATGAGGGGTCGGCCAAAGAATAGGACACGGCAACAGCCGATTTTACCTTGTTTGAGATGCGTGCTGTGATGTCTACAGTTAGGGTGTTGCCACTGTTGGGCATCGTAACCTGTTGCAAATTGTTTTCGAAATAAGCCTTTGGCTTTAGTAAATCGCTCTCACTGTCTTGGCAACTCACTGCACAGAATGCAGCGATGCCCATGACAATATGTTTTAAAATATGCTTATTCATATTTGTTTTCTTTTACTATTAATATGTTCACCTCATGCATTAAGGATGGGATGCACTTCCCATTCTTTCTTTAAACACTTGTTGATTAATCTGAATAGCCTGACGCATCCATTTGTAATTGGGTGTGTTGTCATAGTCGTTATCAAAGCGATATGCACCTACACCACCTTTATATCCTTTGGATGGCATACTTGCAGCTTGACGTAACAGCTTTCCTCCCGACTTGAATGATGACTCAAAGTTGTCGGTTGTAATGATGCTTTTGGGGTCAATATTGTAATTATCAAAATGTGTCAAGCGGCCATATGACTGGTCAATCCAATAGTCTACATAACCGTCTAAAGCCTCGGTTAACGACCAGAATTGACCGTCAATGCAGATTAATCTGTGCCCCTTATGTTCGGGATCGCTCTTTGGCCCGATGTATTTATTCATCTCTTTTACCAAGTAAATGAGGTCCGCATTGGTGCTCAATGTACCGTCCATGTCGAAGACTCCGCTTCCGATTTCCCAGTCAATGTCATAGCCATCCCATTCATTCGCGACGAGAGAATCGCACAAAGCCTTGGCAAAACGTGCTAAAGCCTCTTTATGGTTGTCGGAACCTACAACACCATTGAAGCCCCAAAACTTCCAGCGTGCTTGTTTCTTAGCTTCCTCTACACGGCTCTTATCGTTTGCCCAACCTTCTTTTTCGGCTTGTTTCTCTACTTCATCATAAACAGACTGTGGCGTTCTTCCCTTGCCGATATACGACAACAGTGTCACTTCCAAGAGCTTTGTGCCTTTCACTTTCTGTACAAACTCCTTATCAGCCTTTTGTTCTGGAGTTATAGTAAAACGGTTGGGGGCACCGCTCCACATCGAAACAATGTCCATACTGTCAGGCATAGAGGTGAGATATCCACGGCGATAGGTTCCTGCAGGTGACCAGTTGGAATACCAGCCGAAAGCAACCGGGCGACCATAGTTTACTGCCTGTTGCTTATAAGCTCTTAAATCAGCATAATATTTCTCGCTCTCTGCATTCTTCATTGTATTATACCCACCGATATGGTCATAGGGCTTGTTTTCTATTTCGGTCATATCGCCACAAGCACAGAATGTAAATCCTGCACAGAAAGATAGCAATAGACTTGTATATTTGAATTTCTTCATTTCTTTTTCTTTTAAGGATTAATGATTTTTATTATCCCACCATAGGCGTGTTCCAGCTTTGTCTTGGCCGCCACGAAGTAGCTTCCGGGCATTTTCTAAGTTTGTAAGTTCTTCTTGTGAAGTTACTTTATTGGTTGGGAAGCGCATACGACGAATGCCAATTTCATTGTCAACCTCACCATTACTGTAATTAGTTACTGCATGATGTAGCTTGGGATAGCCTGTTCTTCTATATTCACTCCATGCTTCTTGTCCGTTAGGATAGAGGGCAATCCACTTTTGGATCATGATTTTTTCTAATTTTTCTTCGTCAGTCCCAGTCCATTCTGTAGTTGCTTTTGACACTGCCGGTGCATTAACATTTACACTTGGAATGTAAACATGCAGGCTATAAGCAGATGGTGTAAGCCCGGAATTGATGTAATTTGATACTTCTGAAGAGGCAATACCATGCTCTTCGAAAGACATTTCAATACCTTTCTTATATAAGTCTTCTGCAGTTTGTCCAGCGGAGAAGCCATGTAGTGCTGCTTCTGCTAGCAAGAAGTAGACCTCTGAGGCGCGCATCCAATAGGTAGGTGTTGCATTTTTAATTGTAGGGCGCGACGTTTCCTTGAATGTATTGTTAGAAGCTACGTCGTGACCGGTAGGTACGGCCATATACTTTCCAAGTGTTCCGACGGTAACAGCTTGTGAGAGTTTGCTTGTATTGAAGTATTTTGGCAAGCGAGGATCTTGATAACCGCCCAAATAAGCCAGCATTGATGATCCCATGCGGCACTCATTATATTGGTTTATAAGGTCATCGAAGTTGTTCTTGAACACCAATCCTGCACCCTTTTCCATCTTAGCTTCATCGTCTTTGTTCTTCATTACACCATAAGGATGCTGAATGGCTTGCATAGCATATTGTTTTGAAAGTGTTGCATCAGCATAGTACACGCGCATAGCTAAACGTAGCATCAACGAGTTTGCGTAGATAATCCATTTCTTTACATCACCTCCGTAAACGGCATCAGCTTTAGGCAGGAGCGTTGCAGTTCCATTATTGGCATACTTTGTGAGCACATCAATAGCTGATGTAAGCTCTGCAAACATAGCTTTATATACTTCTTCCTGACTGTCATAAGGTACTGTGATGAGTCCTTTGCCTGCTTCTTTATAAGGTATAGGTCCAAACATGTCGGTTGCTTTATGCCATGCCGATATCTTTAAGATTTGGGCCAAGGCAAACGCTTCAGGGAATTGTTTTTCGGTCTTACCTTTGAGATCCTGCCAAAGAGGTACAATAGTGGAGTAAGCTTCTGTATAGGACGATGCAACCCAGCCGTCTTTAAGAAAGTAGTTAAGATTGTTTGGCCCTCCCCAGTTGTTGTTTTGACCGAAATAGCCACTCCAGCAATCAGCTGCAAGGTTATAAGCTGTTTGATATCTGTTTACAACATTGGTGCCATCTGCTTGTGTACCTACAGGGAATACACACTTTTCCATTGCTGTAATGGGACCGCCGATGGAAATCCCATCCATCAATCCTTCTTCGGGAAGCAGCTCAAACTGATTCGTATTGACCTTTTCAAAATCACAAGCTGTGAATAGTGATAGTGCAAGGAAACCTACGATATATTTATATGTTCTTGTCTTCATATCTCATTAAAATTTGAATTTAACACTAAATCCATAACTCTTCAAACTGGGTTGCATGAAGTAATCATTCCCTTGTCCATAAGTACCAGTTGAAGATGTAAGCTCTGGATCAAACGGTGCTTTACAGTAGATCATCCATGGATTTGTAGCAATGAAAGAAAGTGTCAAATCTTTGACAATATTCTTAAACCAGCGTGGATTAAATCTATAGCTCAATGTAAGTTCTTGCAAACGCACGTTTGTTGCACTGTAGGTATAGTAGCCTGCGAGATCGTTTTCGCCCGTAGCTGTAAGCATATAGTATTTCTTGGCATCGTATAATCCTTGATTAGGAAGCATAACGCCTCCTGCATCTCGAGCATCTGCTGAAGCTTTTGATACACCAAAGCGATCTAATAGCGCCTGGGTTGACGATGTAACAACGCCACCAACACGTGCATTGAGCAAGAAGCTAAGACCAAAGTTCTTATAAGTAAAGCTGTTATTCCAACCTATTGTGAAATCAGGAGTCGTTTTTCCCAAATAGATTGGGTCTACTGTTTCAAGGCCAATGCCACCAGAAGGGCTTACATTCACGTATCCTTGGTTGTCTTTAGCCAATACTTTGCGTGCATAAATATCGTTGATTGATCCCCCCACTTTCAGCAACACGCGACCTTTATCCTTGGATACTTCGGGGATATTGATAGGCTTAGGGCTTAGGGGATGATGATAATCCTTGACCATTTCCTTGATCTCATTGATATTCTTAGAGTAAACCAACGAAGAATTCCATTGTACTCCACCAAAGTTATCATTATAGCCTAATGCCATTTCAATGCCTCGGTTTTCCACATTACCGGCTTGAAGGTATGCGGCCTTATAACCAGAACTCTCAGGTAATTCTCCAATAAAGGTTTGGTTATAAGTATTAGATTTGTATAGGGTAAGGTCTAATGATAACTTGTTCCAGAAGCGAGCGGTTAATCCAACCTCATAAGATTTCGTACGTTCAGCTTTGTAATTGGTAAAAGGATAGATGTCGGTTGATTTCAAACTTCCACCTACAAGCGGTGTCGTGATTGTCCCTGGCGTCATACCCGAGCGTGAAACGGGCGAACCAACCTCGGTATATGAACCGCGAACTTTCAAATAAGAGATGAAAGTTGGTAGCTTGATCATTTCAGAAATGATGCCAGAAAGACCCACAGAAGGATAGAAGAAAGACTCTTCTGATGAGTTGACAAGGCGAGAATTCCAATCGTTTCTTCCTGTTACAGTGAGATAAAGCATGCTCTTCCAACCTATTTCGGCACTTGCAAAGGCTGCAACATTGCGTACTTTTGAGTCACCTCCGGCCTCGCGTACTTTACTGTCAGCAGGATCTATATTCTGTAATGTGAATTTATTGGGTACTAAGACCAAATTACCTCCATAGCCACGTGTGAGCGAAGCATAATCAGAATAGCTATAACCAACGTTGGCTGCAATGTTGAAATCATTAAAACGCTTGTTGATATTGGCAATAGCATCAATGTAAGTTTGATGGTCTTTGTAGTTATAATATTCGTAAGCACCGTTACTCTTGGCAAAGTAATCAAATGAAGATGCATAGATTTTACGTTCACTTGTCATGAATGTTTGATCCAAACGTACACGACCTGCTACGCCTAGCCAATCACATACATTATAGGTTAGTCCTGCATTAAACATGAAACGATCTTTGTCATCAGGTGCTAAGTTACGATAAGCAGTCCAATAAGGATTTTGATTGGCATAACGACTGTCACTGATTGGCCAATATTGTGTGGAGAAGTTTCTCACATTATCATACCGTTCAAAAGTCTTGATACCTTCAAATGATTCGCCACGAGGATAAAGATAAGCTGCAACGATAGGATTCCAGTATTCTCCTTGCGAAACCATGTTGTTGTCTTTCTGTTTAATATAAGAGGCCCCAAGATCGAGTTGCACTTTTTTATTAAACATATTGGTGGTATTTCTTACAGTGAAGTTATAGCGGTCATATGTGTTATTAGGCACAATACCTCGTGAATTGGTAGTAGCTATAGAGGCAAATGTCTGATTAATTTCGTTACCAGCATTCACTGTTAGAGCATTAATGAAGTTCGTTCCAGTGCGGAAGAAGTCCTTTTTGGGGTCATACGAACTGGGGGTTGAGAGCTTTTCACCCCAACTTTCATAAGAACCTTGCTTATTTCCATATCTATTTTGAAACTCTGGCATCAACAATGGTGAACTGAAATCGGCAGAACTTGAGAATGAAATCTCAACTCTTCCTTCCTTACCTTTCTTGGTCGTGATGAGAATTGCACCATTAGCGGCGTTACTTCCATAGAGAGCTGCAGCCGAAGGACCAGCCAAAACGTTGATGCTTTCGATATCTTCGGGGTTGATGTCGGCAATTCCTTCACTGCTAACACGGCCTTCACCCATGATACCACTATCGGTTCCACCACTGAAGTTGAAGAGTGGAATTCCATCAATGACATATAGAACGTTGTTGTCTCCTTCAATAGATTTGGCACCACGCATGATAACACGTGTGGCACCGCCTACGCCACTAGCACTCTTTGAGATACTCACACCAGCGATTTTACCATTTAACGAGTTTACAAAGTTGGCATCTTTGTTGCGTGTTAGCTCGTCGGCTGACACCTTTTGAACATTGTAACTCAAAGCTTTTTCGGCACGTTTGATGCCCAAGGCCGTTACAACAACTTGGTCAATTGTGTGTGACTCTGGTAGCAATGTAATCTTAAGATCGCCATTGCCTGTTACCTTAACCTCCTGTGTGTTCAGGCCGATATAGCTAATCAAAAGAACTGCTCCCTTTGGAGCCGTCAAAGTAAACTTACCGTCAATGTCGCTGATAACACCATTAGATTCACTCTTACTGTTTTTTACACGTACAGTTGCACCAATAACAGGTTCACCTGTATTGTCCACAATTGTGCCGGTTACTTTTACATTGGCATTAGACTGCTGCGTTTTCAGGTTATTCGTTGCTGTTACATCCATGCCTACAGTAATCAAATCTCTGCTGAAGTGTCCAACAGATACAACATGATTACCAGCAAAAACTTCTAAACAGCAGCAAGATAGGAAAACGCTTACCGGGAAAATCTTTCCTGTTTTCATTAGATTTATAAATTTGTTAACACTTAATTTATTTAGAGTACCCCCACAAACAATTACAGGGGAAACCTCAAAATTCCTGTTTTGTTGTTGTTTTTTATTTATTTAGGTTTATAGTGCAAATATACTATATCAATTTGTAATGATATATAGGAATCAGATGTAATTTAACATCTATAAGCAGTAATGACCATAGAATTATGCTTAATTTACAGTTTTACAAGCAATAAGTTTTAGAATTGTTAATTCTGTTACATGATAATTCATTGTTTGATAAAGCAGAACCTATTGAAATGAAAGGTAAAATATTTCATATTTAAAAGGACTTAATTATAGGGTGTTTTCAATTACTCATCAATGAATAAAAATGTTTTGTACAGTTCTATAGAAGATATAAAAATGCTGTAAGGATGTAAAAAGAGGCATCCTGACAGCATTATCCTACGAGCGAAAAAGAAGTTTTATCTTATCAGCGTGTCACAAACTCTTTGCGCACACGTCCATCGCTATATTTCACGATATTAACACCCTTTTGTGAAGTTTGAATACGGCGACCCTCAAGGGTGTAGCGTGCAGTTTCTGCAGCGGCGCTCTTTCTTTGTGATGAAGAGGAAATGCCTGTGGTTTTGGCATCAGAAATGTGGCATTTGGCTGCATTCTCGATTTGCCCGGTCTTCATATTAATCAGCAACACACAGACATTCAGTTTCGACTTGTCTTGTATCACGCGCTTATGAGAAATATTGCGAAATACATATTCATGACTTTGTGTCTTGTCTGCCTCTATCGGAGTTTTGATGTAGCCGGTCAAAGGGGTTTTGACTCCTTCGGCTGCAATGGCGACAAAATTATTCTCAAGATTTCTTATATCGTAAGGAGCATCGATAAAATAGTCAAGCTCTTTTGATACTCCACGTTCAGCTGTTCTTCCCGAATAATTATTGTATTGTATCCAGTTTGGGCTTTTCATTCCGTCTTCCGTCAGTATATAGGCAAAACCATATGGGGCTTCATTCTTATTTATGCAGAATGTGACGCGTGGAGTTACCGTGATGTTTTCTTTCTCTGCATCCCACGTGGCAGAGACTTCAACATCCATATCCGCACCTTTAGCTCTTTCTTCTTCAAACTCGGTTATAGCCTTGGCATAACCCAACAAAAGGTTCCTGTTCATGTCGAGTGTAGGGCGGCTTCTGTGATCTGAAGCTTTCCAGGCATAGTCATTACAAGTCAAGGGGTCAGCACTGCCACCCGTATGAATGGCAATGCCGATGAAATCGTTAGGATAGTTATGCGCCAAATTCTCCATGAGCGCTATACCACGTGGACAGTATCCACACCACATCCCCGTGTACTCCTCAACAACAACTTTTCGGCGTGGCACTTTCGTAACTGTAATTCTTGGAAGCGTGGCATAGTTGACAGAAGCTCTATTGGCTTCACCATTGACTTTTGTTATTGTAAGCAATAATTCTGTTTCCGAAATTTGGTTGTGTGGAGGCACATCCACTTCTATTGTTGCTCCCTCCATACGCTTCAATGGTTCAGTCAGCACAAACTTTTTCTCTTGTAGGATATTTCCAAGGAAAGATAGCGTATAATCAAAATTTTGAATGGGAGTATTGCCATAATTGGTAATCAGCAGCTGTCCTTTTGCACTTTCCGCAGTGAGCGGCACATATACTTTTCGGCCCGTAGAGGGAATCAGGGTATAATCATTGGCACTGATATCACCCGGATAACCGATGATTGCAATGAGTGCAAGAAGCAGGATATAAATTCTTTTTATCATGTTGTATAATGTGTTGTTTGAGGAGAATACTTAGGGAACAATGTATTTTTGAGTGGAAACAGAACCTTTCACACCTTTGCGATTTACGATATAGGCACCTTTGGGGAGCTTGGACAGAGAGGTTAACTGTTTATACAGTAATATGCCCTTGGTGTTGAAAACATCGTAAGTATAGTTGTCTTGTAATGAGGAAGATATTATTCCTGTGCTCTTTGGCTCAAAGTTGAGTGTAACTTTAGGGCCGGCCTTCTCTGTTGTCGTACCGTTTTCTCCTTTTTCTTCAATAAAGAGTTGCAATGTGGCTATACATTTTCCTTTGTCGGGAAAAGAGTAGTCTGCATGAATTTCTTCTTTCTGGGCGGTGGCAGGCAATTCCTTTGTGCTCACGTCATAGGTCTTGACGGTTTCTTCTATGGTACAATTCTCAAGTGCACAGACTTGCAGTTGACCCTCTTCGAGGGCAGTGATAGTGCAGGAGAGTTTTACCTTTACGGTCTTAGCTGAGGTGTTGCTGATAAATAACTTTTCAGTTATTTGTTTCCATCCAGGCAGGAGAGAGGACTCCTCAATCTTATTCAGATTAAGCGTTGCATTGGGAGCAAGGACATTGCCATTAGCATCAACGAACACAACTTCATTAGAAATTGCCTGTGCCTGTGTATTAATAAAAAAACTGGTCAATAGACCAAAGAAAACAAGTAATCGTAATTTCATGTTAAGTATTTAATATTTGTATTTTAGAATTTATGTTTCATTTATGAGAGAGCTATCTTCTGTCGAACAACTTGCAGTACGCCATTGTCGTTATAGAAGAATGCTACCACCCACGCTTTCTCTGCGACAATGCCATTGGGGAGCGTATAAATAGTTCTTTCCTGGTGCGCATGTTTGGGAGAGAGTATCAGCTCTGTGCCCCAATCTCCATTGATCGCAGCCCGCAATATGTGGTTATGTGTATAGTTGTTGTCTACCTTATTACCAGGAAAAAGCTGTGGAGCAACGATACCATCCTCTACCAACCAAAGTTGCAGTCGTCCCTGAATATTATCAGTCAAAGTATTCAAGTCTGTTGTTATCTCCACACGGCGAGTGTCTGGGTGATATTGACATTTAAGTTCTATACCTACTGTTGTTGTCCGAGCAAACTCATTATAGATTTGTCCCGACCAAGCTTCTTTGGAAAGCACACCGCCTCGACGATTGATAATTGCTTTTGGTACGTTGGGAACTTCCCACTTCTTATAATAAGCATCTCCCACATCTGTGCGCAGCCCTACAAAGCCCGGCGCAGCTTTGAGGGCAAGCGGACCAGCATGAATGGCAACGGCAATCAGTTTGTCGGCACTGTAGCGAGCTTGCAATTGCGTGATAGTCTCGGTTGCTGCTGGACAGAAAATGCATCGCTGCCCCGTGAAGTCTTCAATCAGCACGTTGCGTTGAAGCGTGGCTGCCGGCACTTTAATAAGGCGGTTGTCAGATGCAACAGGGTCGCAACCCGTCAGAAGTATAACGCCTACTAAAAGAAGAATATATAAACTTTTCATTTTTATCAGAAGTTATAGTTATAGGAAAGTGTAAGCCCTTTGGTCGCTGGGATATAGCGACATACACCGCCCGAACAATTATAGCCTGCACGAGTGCGACCATAGCCCAGTTGTAATCTGTGTGCTCCACCGCTATATGTTACGAAACCTTGGTAGTAGTGCACGTGAGTATTGCCAAGATTGTAGAGATCACTCAAGGTGAACATCCAATGTGGGGCAAGCGATAACTCTGCCAAACCAAATGCCCAATCTTTGTCGCCATCTTTCGAGAAGAGATACTGTCCCTCTATGCGTAGCGTCGTTTTGGGTGCCAGTTTCTGCTTCACATCAGCTACAAAGATATGCGAGTGGAGCATTCCTCCATGTCCTTCAAGCAGGGTTTGGTTGTAAAGTTGGTTCATATACATGAAGTTGAGCTTCGTAGTTTTGCCGAGACGTTTCTCTAATTGCACATCAATATCCTGGTAGTAAGTCGACGTTCCCCATGCCCAAAACGGACTGCCATAGCCGTCAGTGCCACTGCCACCTGCGCCATTTTTTCGCACAGAATGAACGTGTGAGAAGTTTACTTTTACCATTGTGCCATATCTTCCACCCAGCGTTGAGCCTTTAGGAAAGGTATAGGCAGCAGCTGTCTGATAAGCCCATTCCCCTTCGGGACGTGTGGCATAGGGATAAAGTGCAGCCAGAGCGTAGGTATGTTCTATTGTGAAAGCCGGCATATGATTGACAAAAGAAGACGTTCCTTCCATTCCTCTACTACTTCGAAAAGCCATATTCATGCTGCGCTTTGCTTGCAGAAGCAGACTCATTCCGCGTTTGGAGTATGATCCCGATAGCATTGTCACGTAGCCGTTACGGTAGATGTAACCATTGTCATGAGAGGGATCTTGAGTTTTCATTGCCATTTCCGCCAGTACATTAAACGCACGATGCTGTACGCGCAACCGCACATCAAAGGCATTAACATAGCGTGGAAGGCGTAGACGGTGGGTAGGATCAGTCATAATGACTTCGTCTTTCTCATATTTATTAACGTAAGAGAAACCTAATGTAGCATAGGTGTTGTGTTGTCTTAAACCTTTATACAATTCATCAATATTCCACTCAATGTCGCCTCCTGTCAGCCAACTGTCGTTGTGTTTCCAATATCTACGCTGACGTCCTGTGATGACTTTCACTGCAATACCAGCCCAAGGGCGATAGAAGAATCGTAAACCCTGCAGTGAATTATCAATGCCGAGACTTCGTTCTTCATAAGAGCGGAGGATGAAACCCGACCCAAACTGCTCATAGAAACTACCTAAGGTCAGTTCTGCATTCTTGTAATTTCCTTTCAAATAAGCATAGGGGACGCCCCAACCTTTGAAATCAGTTTCAAATCCGGGAAGCGGATGCTGCAAATACTCTAACCTTGCTCCAGCCTCTATGTAACGGCTTGTGGCTTTCAAATCAATATAAGTATTCGTCAGAAAACGGCCGTTAAGCGTATTAGCTCCCGTAGTACTATCCTTTTCAGGCAGAAGCATATCGCTTTGAATACTCCCGGAAATGCGCAATTTATTCGGCTGCTCTTGTGCACAAAGCGGCATGTTTGTTATGCCAATGAGCAATCCTATCATTGTCCATCTTTTCATAACACTATCTGCCTGCAACTTCTTTTATCTTTTCGTAAAGCTCAACTTCTGCACCGTCGGTATAGCCATTGTGTTTATAGACAATATTACCTTGTCCATCAAGCAATACCGTATAAGGTATCATTTGAATGCCCAATGCACGTCGCAAATCGCTGTTGGGGTCGAGCAATACATCATAACGCCAGCCGTTCTGGTCAACCAAAGGTTTTACCTTGTTGATGTTCTGTGCCTGATCAATGGAGACTGCTACAATTCGCACACCTGTTTCTTGCCGCCAATCATCGTAAAGTTCATCAATGGCTTTGAGCTCGCGGTTGCACGGTTTACACCAGGTTGCAAAGAAAGCAATAATGAGCGGTTTCCCATTATTTGAGATAGTGTCTGTTTGTACAAGTTTCCCTTCAAAATCTTTAAGTATCACTTTTGGTAGCTGCTCCTGAGCTTTGCTCGCCAAGCTAATCATCAGCAAGCAAAGGGATAAAAATAACTTATTCATCTTATTTGTTTATAGAGAGGGTGCAAAAGTATGAAAAAAAAGTGAAACTACAAAACAGAACAAGCTAAATCAGACTTTTTGAGTGTCTCTTTTTTGTAAATATAATCTATAATTTTTAACATTTCAGAGTGTCACAAACCAGGGAAAAAACAGCCGGAAAATAGAGATAATCTGTCGACTTTAATGCTTTTTGCTTACAATTCCATTCATAGTAGATGGTAATTCAAGTCAGATGACGCTGCTATTTGAGTCAAAACAGACGATAATTGAGTGCGAGTTACAACCTAATCTGATGCAAATTACAAAGCTTTTTTATAATATTTGTTGTTGTAATTCGATATGTTTTTTACAACATGTTGATAACCATTGTGTTACAAAATGCCAAAAATCGGGCGTTATTTGGAATGGAGGTAGACTTTTATTCAAATTTCCAAAACAGGCGAGGACAATTGTAAATATCCTTGAAATAAATTAACATATAATCCGTTTCTACGCATCATAGTCCGTTGAGCAATACTCATGAAGGGAAATCCTTGAAGCTAACGGGAAGAAAAGAGATAAGTTTCTCCTATCCATTCAGCAGGGCATCTATCGTGTTTCTTACTCTTCTTTCTGTTGTTATCAAAATAGTGTCTTCGTCGGCTCCAGGCTTTCCCATGAAAACTGCAGGGTTGGCGTAGGTCATAAGACTGTGCTTGGGTTCGCGTGCAGAGAAATGAAAGGCATGCACTCCTGTTTCTTTATGAATACGTGCTATGTTGCTTTCATTCACTCCGCAGCCTGCCATGAGGATAATTCTGTTGTCTGCTAAGACATGAAGTTGCCGGAGTAGGGGAATACCTTGCTCTGCCGTAGGTTGCTGTCCGGAGGTCAACACTCTGTCAAATCCCAATGCTATGATTTTTTTTAAGGCTTCCTTGGGGTCTCGGCAGCGGTCAAAGGCACGGTGAAAGGTAACGCTCATTCCTTTTGCATGCTCTAAAAGAAAGGTGTTGGCAGCTTTGTCAATGTCTCCTTCTGGCGTCAGGCAACCGAAAACAACACCGTCAACACCCACGCGTTTGCACAGCTCGATATCCATTGCCATGCGTTCCAACTCTTGAGGAGCATAGAGAAAGTCACCTCCGCGATTGCGTATGATGACGTGCAGGCGTGTTTCTTTCAACAGGTTTCTTGCCATTTGCAGTTCTCCGTAAGAGGGCGTTGTGCCCCCTTCGGGTATTCCCATGCAGAGTTCTACGCGGTCGGCGCCTGCTCGCTGGGCTGCTATGCAACTTTCAACACTGTTGGCACAGACTTCAAATTCAAACTTTTTCCGCTCTTTCATACTGCTCATGGTCTTACAATTTACTGCCCGTTTTCACCAATTGCTCGCCCAATCCAATGGTATAACCTTGAGAAATGAACACAACGCGATTGAAAGTGTCGGCAATAATGAATATCGGCAATTGGTTGGCATTGCGAAGTTTCATCTCTCTTACAATCTCTTTCTGGATTATTCCATTCCTGTCTATGCCGAAGATTGTCTTTTCAGGCAGGCTGCCAAACTCGCTCTTCTGGGCTTCAAACTTCTTTTTCTCAGCCTCACTCGTAAAGAGCAGCACCATCGGTCGTCCCCATTTGTCGAGTTTCTCTTTCAGTTTTGCGATGTCGTGCAGGGCGTGGTTGGTTGGTTCCTGGCCTATGCCGAGAATTCCCAAGACATAATAGCCTCTACCGGTCTGGCTTAAGACAGAGACTTCTTGCCCATCCTTTTCAAACAAGTCTTCGCTGTTGAAGCTGCCAATGACCTTTATGCCCTCTGTCTCCTGACGGATTACAAGATGTATTGCAGTGGTTTTCCCTGGTTCAATCGTGAAGAAACGCTTGTGAACCATCACGCTTCCATCGGCCATTCGCTGTCCAGATACCAGCAGGTAAGTGCCTTCATCTAATGTTGTTCCCTTTTTGAAAACATTCGACCAAGTTGTTCCTCCTCCCATATCTAACTGTCCTTCGTCGAAATTCATAAGCCATGTGCGCCCATTGATAATCTTACTTATCGTGAAATGTGTGTAATATTTCGGGTCGTCTAAGTATTCGGTGGGTGTGTAGTTGAGGATGAGTGTACCCGTTTTAGCCACTTGTTGGACAGTTGTATCAAAGTCCACATCCATCCAGTTGCCGTCTTTCTTATATTGTATCTTACCCGTAACGGCATCTTTCCGCGCATCAATGCCTATGCTTCGGGCTACATCTACAAAGAAGATATCCCTGCTTCTATCGTCTGCAACTCTGCATTCCCATACGCTGATAGGTGTCTGGGGAATTCTCATGGCATGCTTGTCGGGATTCATCTTGATGTTTTTCTGTATCCAGTTGACCAGTAGTGCAGGATTATTTCTAAAGGTTTGGGCTTCCTTGCTGAATGCCTTTGCAAAGAAATGTTTGAAGGGTTTGAGTATCATTTCATTTTCCACGCGTGGTGAAAGCTGGTCGGTTGGTGCGCTCATGTTGTCTTCCAAGATTTCCATGGGCATGTCACGAAGGTCTTTGTCGCTTAATGTGCTCAGTAGTTCAAGTGCCCGCACTCTGTTTGCAGCATGCTTTTCAACGAATGCCTTAATGGTTCTCCAGTTGCCGCGTGCTTTTATAATATAAGGTATGGCAGCAGGAATGACATAGTCTTTCATGCTCTCCTGTGTCGGGAAAGTGGCAATGTAAGCATTTCGCATAGCGTCTTCTTCTGCGAGTCGGGTACTGTTGTGCGCTCTTTGTGCATCGGTGACGTCTGGCAAAACCACATGTTCTGCCGGAGGAACAATGTCTAAATCCTCTTCTTTTCCAAAGTTCTTTTCGTCATAGGAAAGCTTGATAGTGACGTGCTTATCCTTCCCGAAAGAAGCCTTTGCATACCCGAAATGCCCATTTTTGGATGCCCAGACGAGCATATCTCCCTTTCCTGCGGAGAGGAATGTCTGTCCATTACTGTCTGTGTACTTGGAGGCAGCCGTGTAGAATTCGGCATAATTATAGATTTTGAAGTCTACCCTTGCGTCCGCAACGGGCTTCCCTTGTAGGTCGATAATACTGAAATCTATCTTTCCTGTACTTCCATAGTTGTCTATCAGATTGATTTCAGTGAAGTTGTTTGTGCGCAGCATCACTTCTTCGGGGCCTTCGTAGTCGCCGAAAGCACGTGTGTGCATGAGCATGGCGCGTGAGGCAGGCGCATTGAACCATGCTAAATTCAAAACAGGTTCTGGCTCGCATGCACCTAAAAAGTACCATTTGCCGTCTGCCCAGGCTTCAACCCAGGCATGATTGTCATCTGTGTGTGCCCAGCGAGGCGTATATACTTGTCGGGCAGGAATACCGATAGCCCGTAGCGCACTCACTGTAAATGTGCTCTCTTCGCCGCATCGTCCGCGTCCTGTTTGGATAGACTGTAGGGGAGAAGAGGTGCGGGCATCGGAGGGCTCATAGGTCACTCTTTCGTGGCACCAATGGTTAACTTCCAATATTGCATCCGTCATGGAGAGTCCTTTTACACGCTCTTTCAGCTCACGGAAGAAGATAGCTCGCGAACTGTCTAACGGTTCGTTGTTCACGCGCATGGGCAGAACGAAATGGCGAAAGAGCAATTCTGGAACTTGTTTGCCCCACGGCATCTCTCTGCGTGTGCGTAAAGCTGTGCGCACATTGCCTAAATGATAGGCTTTGGGATAATCGGTTGCGTCGGCGATGGGCATGTAGGCATAGAGGAACTTGAGTGCTTCCTCTTCTTCTGGGGTAGTCTGCAAGTTTTTAATCTCCCAGTATTTTGCACCGATAAGATTTATTTTTGCTTTCCAGGCAGACTCTACTTTCTGTCTGAAAGAGGCATCTTTGATGAAATGTTGTGCTTGAACGGTGAGCGAAACAGCTACAAACAATAGGGTGAACAGCGTTTTCTTCATAGTGAGGTTTTTAATTGTGAGCTAACGGTTAAGCGCAGAGAACCACAACAGATAGCGTGAATATTGTTTGCAATATTCGTAAAAAATATTGGAATATGCAAGTGTTTTCAATGAATTTGTTGCTTATTTGCAGTGTGAGTACTCTACCGTCGTGTATCAAAGAGACTCCTTATATATAATAAGGTGTAAATTTCTATTCCTTAAGGTGGTACAAACCAATCTCTGCAATCGCCGGAACAGCGCGCACTTGCTGGACAGTAAGCCTCACTTCCTTTGCTGTCTGAAGCGGAAATTTCAATAGGCGTTTGTGCCCGATGGTAGTCCCTTCGGTTGCTTTCTGCCACTTTCCATGTACGTCTTTCACTTCAAGTGTGAATGCTTCTACGCGTTGCCCCTTACGAATGTCTTCCTGAACAGAAAGTACATTGAATGTTACTGGCTGCTTTAACTTAAAGAGGAAGACCGCTTCTCCTGTTTTCATATTTGGTAAAACGGAGGTGTCATAATTGTTGTCTATGATATTACGGGGCTTTCCCTCAGACACTTTACATGTGATTTTGGCATTGGAAAGCAGATTTTCTGTAAATGTGGCATCATACAACTGACGGAAACCGCGCAGGCTTTGGATATCAGCCTCGGCTAATTTACCTTCTTTGTTTGGCGGTAGATTTAGCAAAAGAACACCATTCATGCCCACAGACGTGAAATAGATGTCTATTAATTCTTTTGGCGTTTTAACCTGATGGTCTTGGCTTTCATGATAAAACCACCCCGGGCGGATAGAAACATCAATCTCTGCAGGATACCAAATGAGTGATTTTGCCTTTTCTATAATCTTTCTGCTACCGAGGTCTTGCCCCTTCATATCACCAACAGGCTGTGTCAATACCTCTTTTTGTGAGTTCTGTGCGATAGCCTCTTGGTTGAGATTGTCTTTAGGAACAACGCTCCATTCTGTAGTACGGCCACGCCCTGTCTCTGTTCCAACCCAGCGGACATCAGGCCCCATGACAGCAATTACAGCTTCGGGTTGAAGTTTACGGATAAGCTCATACCAACGAACGAAATCATATTCTTGCTTCTTTCCGTTCGCTCCTTCACCACAGGCACCGTCAAACCATACTTCGCTTACCTTGCCATATTGCGTGAGAAGTTCTGTAAGTTGGTTTACGAAATAATCATTATAGGCTTCTGTTCCATAAAGTTTGGAGTTGCGGTCCCATGGAGAAAGATAAACGCCAAATGCCATACCATACTTTTGGCATGCCTCACTCACCTCGCGAACTACATCCCCCATACCATTCTTCCATGGAGAATATTTCACGCTGTGCTCTGTATAGGCCGATGGCCACAAGCAGAAACCGTCATGATGTTTGCAAGTAAGAATGGCACACTTGAAGCCCGTAGCTTTCAATTCACGTATCCATTGGTCTGCATCAAGTGCTGTGGGATTGAAGATTGCCTCGGATTCCGTTCCGTCACCCCATTCTTTGCCGGTGTAAGTGTTTACGCCAAAGTGTAAGAATGCTGTGAGTTCTTGACGTTGCCAATTGAATTGCCGTGCAGAAGGTACCACGTGGGCTGCTTTTCTGACAATATCAGCGGGAGTATCCGTTGGTTTGATGACGACAATATTATTCTCCTGTGCATGGAAAGAAGATTGGAGAGAGGGCACGAACAGCAGGCAAAATGTTGCAATTGCAGACTTTATAAACTGAGAATAAGCTTCAATCCTCATAAATTTAGATAATGACGGTTAGTTAGTATTGTTTGATAATATGGCGCAAATTTATAATTTTCTGCCGAGAATGGCAAATATCGAGGCCATAAAAAGTAGGTTTAGGCTTTGTAAATCATAAATATGGATATTGTAAAGTATCCATTCAAAGATGAAATATGACTTCTATTTTCGGCAATGAAATGATGTGCAAGGCAGAAAATACTTTATAGTCTAAGGTAGTAAATTAAAGTTAAATATATTGATATTTGGAGGTAAATGTGTATCTTTGGGGGCCTTTTAATCATAACTTTAACATTATCAATGGATCTAAAAGCTAAGAATCACGCGATAAAGACAACTTCACAAGGAAGACCGCATAGCCCTGCAACATGGGTGCCAACGTTGTATTTTGCCATGGGTATGCCTTTCGTTGTACTCAATATGGTCAGTGCACTGATGTATAAAGGAATGGGCGTGTCTGACGCTCAAATTGCTTTTTGGACCTCGCTTATTATGATTCCATGGACGCTGAAGCCTTTATGGAGCCCATTTTTGGAGATATATAAGACCAAGAAGTTCTTTGTTGTGCTCACTCAATTGCTTACAGGTGTGCTCTTTGCATTAGTTTCCTTTGCGCTTCATCTGCCTTCCTTTTTTGCCATTACGATAGCCATCCTTGCGGTGATTGCGATGAGCGGTGCTACACATGATATTGCAGCAGACGGCACGTATATATCGGTGCTCTCCAATGAGGAGCAGGCACGCTGGATTGGTTGGCAGGGAGCGTTTTACAATATAGCCAAGATTGCAGCAACTGGTGGTTTGGTTTATCTCGCCGGTACATTTATTAAGCTGTTCGGTGTGACAAAAGCTTGGATGATTATCATGCTGATTATTGCAGTAATCATGGTTTCTGTCGGCGTTTATCACTATTTCATGCTTCCTACCCCCAAAGGAGAAGCCGACAAGGAGCCGGTGTCTCTCAATGACTCCCTGCATGAGTTGCTCGAAGTTTTCTTGGATTTCTTTACCAAACGGCACATCGTTTATTACATCTGCTTCATCATACTTTATCGCTTTGCAGAAGGGTTCGTGATGAAGATTGTACCGCTTTTTCTGAAAGCTTCGCGTGCGGAACAAGGCTTGGGATTGAGCGAACAAGAGATAGGACTGTACTATGGCACTTTCGGTGCTGCAGCCTTTGTCTTAGGTTCCATTCTTGCAGGCTATTATATCGCGTGGAGAGGATTGCAGAAGAGTTTGTTCTCATTGGCATTGGTATTTAATATTCCCTTTGTAGCCTATACGCTCTTGGCACTTTATCAGCCGGAAAGTCTTTGGCTGATAGGTGGAGGTATTGTCATGGAATACTTCGGTTATGGCTTTGGCTTTGTGGGATTGTCACTTTTTATGATGCAGCAGGTGGCGCCCGGCAAGCATCAAATGGCACATTATGCCTTTGCCAGTGGCATCATGAACCTTGGAGTCATGCTGCCGGGTATGATGAGTGGTTACATCAGTGATAAGCTTGGATATCAACATTTCTTCCTTGTTGTGTTGGTATGTACTATTCCTGCACTGCTGATTACATGGTTCGTGCCTTTCACTTATCCTGATGCCACAAAGAAAATCAAGGCATCAGCAGGGAATGAATAAAGTTAATGCTGTTGAAGATAGAATGAAAACAGAGAAAGAGACAGAATAAAATACCCAAACAAAATAAACATTTTAAAACCCAAAAATTATGAGATTAATCATAGAACCCAACTACGAGCAGTTGTCTAAGTGGGCTGCTAACTATGTGATTGAACGTATTAATGCTGCCAAAGGACAGGAAAAACCTTTTGTGCTTGGACTGCCTACAGGCTCTTCTCCGGAGCGAATGTATGCAGAACTGATAAAGGCTTACAAGGAAGGAAGGGTTAGTTTCAAGAATGTTGTTACTTTCAACATGGATGAGTACGTGGGACTTCCAGAGGATCATCCGCAGAGTTATCACTCTTTCATGGCAGAGAAACTCTTTAATCATATTGACTGTCCGAAAGAAAATATCCATATTCTGAATGGAAACGCAGAGGATTTGCAGGCTGAATGCCAGCACTATGAGGATATGATACGCGAGGCAGGAGGCATTGATCTCTTCTTAGGTGGCATTGGTCCTGATGGACATATCGCCTTTAACGAGCCGGGTTCTTCGCTTCGTTCCCGTACACGCATCAAGACGCTTACGTCTGATACGCGCATTGCCAATTCACGTTTCTTCGATAATGACCCCATGAAAGTCCCTGCACACGCGCTCACCGTGGGAGTGGGTACAGTGATGGACGCTAAGGAAGTGTTGATACTCGTCAACGGACACCATAAGGCCGAGGCCTTACATGCTGCAGTAGAAGGTGGTATAACCCAGAAATGGACTATCAGTGCGCTGCAGATGCATGAGCATGGCATTATCGTTTGTGATGAGGCTGCTACTGATAAACTCACTGTCGAGACTTACAAATACTTTAAAAACATAGAGAAGGAGAACCTATAATGAAACTGAATTTAAGTTCACAAATCGTACTTAACCAGACACCTGAAGCGTTTTACCGTCCAGCTACAGCTGTAGACCGTTCTGAAATCACCCGCTTTGAGAAAGTTCCGACCGATATCTTCCCAACGATTGAGGAGGGAAGTGTGAGTATTGTCAATCAGTTGGAAGCTGAAATCAAGCGTAAACAGCAGGAAGGGGAGTCCTTTGTTCTGGGCGTAGGCTCTGGTTCTTCGCTTACTCCTATCTTTCAGGAGATGATTAAAAGATATCAAGCTGGGAAACTGAGCTTTAAGAATGTCATCATCTTCAATGCTTACGAATATTTCCCACTTAGTGCTGAGAACGTTAATCGCAGCATCAATCAGCTTAAGGAACGCCTGTTAGATCATATTGACATTGAAGAACAGAATATCCATACCCCAGATGGCACTATCAGTCAGGATGATGTGCAAGAGCATTGTTATCTCTATGAGCAGCGCATCAAGAGCCTTGGCGGTTTAGATGCTATTCTTTTGGGAATAGGTCGTATGGGTAATATCGCCACTAACGAACCCGGGTCGAGCCTCACTTCTACATCTCGTCTCATTCTTATTGACGAAATGTCACGCGATGAGATGAAGATGAGTTTTGGTTCTCAAGAAACTGTTCCCCCTTGTTCTATTACAATGGGTGTCAACACAATTCTCTCTGCGCGCAAGATATTCCTTACTGCTTGGGGTGAAGAGAAGGCTGACATTATTAAGGAGACCGTTGAAGGTAAGATTACAGATGCTGTTCCTGCCTCTTTCCTACAGACTCACAATAATGCCCACGTGGTTATCGATCTCTCTGCTGCTGCTAAACTGACGCGTATTCAGCATCCTTGGCTTGTTGCATCTTGCAAATGGACAGATAAATTGGTGCGTTCAGCACTTGTATGGCTTTGTCAGATTACAGGCAAACCAATCCTTAAACTGACCAATAAGGACTATAATGAGAATGGTTTGAGTGAGTTGTTGGCTCTCTACGGCTCGGCCTACAATGCTAATATTAAGATTTTCAATGACCTTCAGCACACGATTACCGGATGGCCAGGAGGAAAGCCTGATGCCGACGATACCTATCGTCCGGAGCGTGCTAATCCATTCCCAAAGAAAGTAATCGTCTTCTCACCACACCCCGATGACGATGTAATCTCCATGGGTGGCACACTACGTAGACTTGTACAGCAAGGACATGACGTGCATGTAGCTTATGAAACTTCGGGTAATATTGCTGTTGGTGATGAGGAAGTTGTACGTTTCATGCACTTCATCAATGGCTTCAATCAGCTTTTCGGTAATGAGCAGGATGAGATTATCCGATCAAAATATAAAGAGATAAAGCAATTCCTCAAGAATAAGAAAGAGGGTGATATTGACAGTCAGGACATACGTACTATCAAGGGACTTATCCGTCGTGGAGAGGCTCGTACAGCTTGTACTTTCAATCAAATTCCTCTTGACCATGTTCACTTCCTTGACTTGCCATTCTACGAATCTGGTAAGATAGAGAAGCTTCCCATGGGTGAGGCTGATGTGAATATCGTCAGGAAACTCATCTCAACCATAAAGCCTAACCAGATTTATGTGGCTGGTGATTTGGCCGATCCACATGGCACTCACCGCAAGTGTACTGATGCAGTTCTCGCCGCTCTCGATATGGAGAAGGAGGCGAAAGCAGAGTGGTTGAAAGACTGCCGAGTATGGATGTATCGCGGTGCATGGGCAGAATGGGAGATTGAAAATATCGAAATGTGTGTTCCAATGAGTCCGGAAGAACTTCGTGCAAAGCGTAATTCCATTCTTAAGCACCAGAGCCAGATGGAAAGTGCACCATTCTTAGGCAATGACGAACGCCTCTTCTGGCAGCGTTCTGAAGATCGCAACCGAGGCACAGCCAAGCTCTATGATGATTTAGGACTGGCTTGTTACGAGGCGATGGAAGCTTTCGTAGAATATAAGATATAAGTAATTCATTCACAATCTAAAAACCTATCTATGCACAAAAGAATGTTAATGATAGTTGCTCTCTGCGCTTCTCTGTTACAGGTTAGCGCAGCAGAAGCCGACTATCACGTAATTCCGCTGCCTCAGCAGATTACGATGAGTAAGGGTAAGCCTTTCAGTCTGTTGCCGACAACACAGATTATCTGTACCTCGTCTGATGAACTGATGCAGAAAAATGCACGTTTCCTTTGCGACTATATTAAGGAAACAACGGGGCTGACGCTTACAGTCAGTAACTCTGCTAAGGTGAAAACACCGGCAATCATGCTCGTGCTTGACCCGAAAATGCAGGGAGAAGAGGCTTACAAACTCTCTGTCTCGACTAAGAAAGTGGTCATCAGCGGACGTACTTCCGCTGGTATCTTCTATGGTATTCAGACGCTTCGCAAATCATTGCCTATCATGAATGCAGCAAATGCGGAGCCTATTATGCTTCCGGCTGCAGAGATTACCGATGCACCTCGCTTTGCTTATCGCGGCATGATGCTTGATTGCTCACGTCATTTCTTCTCTGTTGATTTCGTGAAGCGATATATAGATTTACTGGCACTTCACAACATGAATGTCTTCCATTGGCATCTTACCGATGATCAGGGTTGGCGTCTTGAGATAAAGAAGTACCCAAAACTGACAGAGATTGGCTCCAAACGCACAGGTACAATCATGGGGCATAACTCTGATGTTGATGACGGACAGCCCTATGGTGGTTTCTATACACAGAAAGAGGCAAAGGAGATTGTGGAGTATGCACGCCTGCGTCATATCACCGTTATTCCTGAAATTGACATGCCTGGTCACATGAAAGCAGCCTTAGCTGCTTATCCCGAACTTGGTTGTACAGGCGGGCCTTATGAGGTCGGTCACGCTTGGGGCATTTATAAGGACGTGCTCTGCTTGGGGAATGAAAAGGTTTATCAGTTTGTCAATGATATCATTGATGAAGTTGCCGACATCTTCCCTGCCAAGTATATCCACATTGGTGGTGATGAAACTCCGACCACACGCTGGGGCGAATGTCCTAAATGCAAGAAGGTTGCTGCCGAGAATAGCTTGAAATTGAACAAGCTGCAAGCTTACTTTACCAACCGCGTTGAGAAATATATCAACGGCAAGGGACGTGAGATTGTCGGTTGGGATGAAATCCTTGATGGCGATATCAACCCGAGTGCAACTATCATGAGCTGGCGTGGTATCGAGCCGGGAGAGCGTGGAGCGAAGTTGGGTCATGATGTCATTATGAGCCCCACGTCATACTGTTACTTTGACTATAAGCAGAATAAAAACGAGGAAACAGAGCCGGAAGGCCAGCATGCACTTCTCACAGTAGAGAAAGTCTACAGCCTTGACCCTGCACCTGCAACGATGTCTGCAGACTCCCGTAAGCATATTCTGGGTGCACAGGGAAACCTTTGGACCGAATATGTGGCTTATCCAAACCGTGCCGAATATGCCGTGTTGCCCCGTATGGCGGCCCTTTGTGAGGTACAGTGGACGCCAACCGATAAGAAAGATTTCAATAACTTCAGGCAACGTGCAGACCACATGGCAAAGATTTATGATCTCCACAACTATGTCTATGCACTCCACCTCTGGCCAAATCGTTTCAATCACAACAGGTCTGACTGGTAAACATCATTCTTTTCAGAAGTCGGGAGAACAACAGTTTGTTGCCCGATAACCTCATCCGGAGGCTCATGTTCAACGCATCTATAGGCTGTTGACATAGAACCTCCGTTTTTATTTTGTAAATTTTATATCCTGTTTTTTGCCCCTTTTCAACATGACCAAATAGAAATGAAAGACCGCTTTCTTTGCATCTATGATGCCATTTAATGGTTTCGATATCCTCGGTTCTTTCCTTTTGCCTTGTAATTTAATAGAGATTGTCAAATGATTGGGTATATATTGTTCTACAGATTACCTATCATTATACGATGACGATTGAGGTTGTGTTGTGTAATGAGTGCCATGCTGGGCCATCCCGGCTTTCGTGCCTATAGATGACAATAGAGGTAGTGTTGTGCGATGAGATATTTTTCATGTAGTAACTGCGTAGCAGTTATGCTTTTGAAAGCCCGTGGTTGGCGAGGAACGAGCCTACCTCGGGTGAGTGATAATGTGTGATTTTCAAACCCGGTACGGGTTTTGTTTTTTCCGATTACGTGGCGAATGAGAAAAGGCTAAACCCGTACCGGGTTTATTTCATGCGTCTATTTAATCCCCACGTTGGCTCTCTTCGTTTGCCAACGTGGGGCTTTCAAGAGCACAACTCGTACCGAGTTGCCCTCCCATCTCTTGCCCGTTACCTTGCCACATGGTCATTATGATGAAAGGATATGGTGAGGATTACCACATAATATGATATAAATCGCCCCCGTGATTTCAGTCACTTTACCACGCAATGTGACTGAAATGACCGTGAGATTTGATGCAGATTGCACCACAATTTGATGCAGATTGCACCACAATTTGATGCAGATTGCAAGGCTATTTGATGCAAAACACAGCATATTTCAGCGTGATTTTATATCGCTTTTTGGCTTGAGTTTTATAATGGTTTGATACCCAATGGGTTGTAAAATGTCAAAATACAGCGCGTATTTGGAGCGAGGAAGACTCCTGTTTCAAATGCGCGAGTTATGCGAAAGCATTTGTAAATATTTTTAGGAAAGAATAAAATAGATTTCAATCTTAAGCAAACAACTCCTTGAAGTGGATAATTAAATTACAGAATGTAAGATTATTAAAATTTCAATCTTAAGCAAACAACTCCTTGAAGTGTTTTGTCCGAGCCTCTCCTTTCTGTGGCATCGTCATTTCATTGAATATAGTTTCTTGTCTTCTCCTGCTTTTAGTTTGCTACAGATAGCCTTTTACTAAAGCCTTTGTTACATTTTGATGAACAGTCTTCCTCATGTCTGTTTAAAAGAGTTAAGAAGTGTTTTGACGGCTTAATGTTTAATAAATCAAGAGTTTTATCAAAGAAAAGAATTACCTTTGTTATGCATTATTGCATGCTGAAATTCACAGAACTAAAAACGTAAAAACATTTTTATAATGAAAAACTTAAAAGACATTCTGCCTTGGGAAGACCGTCCTCAAGGTTGTAAGGACGTGATGTGGCGTTACAGTCAGAACCCCATTATCCATCGATATGACATTCCAACGTCGAACAGTATCTTCAACAGTGCCGTCGTTCCATTTGGAGAAGGCTTTGCAGGGGTGTTCCGTTGCGACAACAAGGCTGTGCAGATGAACATCTTTGCAGGCTTCAGTGATGACGGTATTCATTGGAAAATCAATGAAACTCCTATTGTCTTCGAAGCTGGGAATACAGAGATGATTGAATCAGAGTATAAGTATGACCCACGCGTCACATGGATTGAAGACCGCTATTGGATTACTTGGTGCAACGGTTACCATGGACCAACGATAGGTATTGGCTATACTTTCGACTTCAAGACATTCTATCAGTGCGAGAATGCCTTTCTTCCTTTCAACCGAAATGGTGTACTATTTCCCGAAAAGATTAATGGGAAGTATGCCTTGTTGAGCCGTCCGAGTGACAATGGTCACACGCCATTTGGTGATATCTACCTCAGTTTCAGTCCTGATATGAAGTTCTGGGGCGAGCATAGATGTGTGATGTCACCCACGCCTTTCCCACAAAGTGCATGGCAATGTACCAAGATTGGTGCCGGTCCCGTGCCTTTCTTGGTCGATGAAGGCTGGCTTTTATTCTATCATGGCGTAATCACAACGTGCAACGGTTATCGCTATTCGATGGGTGCGGCCATTCTGGATAAGGAGCATCCGGAGCGAGTTCTCTATCGTACTCAACCTTATCTCCTGGCTCCGAACGCTCCTTATGAGCTTCAGGGCGATGTGCCTAACGTGGTGTTCCCATGTGCTGCACTCCACGATGACGAGCGTGTGGCCGTGTATTATGGGGCAGCCGACACAGTCGTAGGATTGTCCTTTGGCTATATTCGCGAGATTGTTGACTTCATTAAGCAGAACAATATATTGAAATAAACATCGTTTTTGCGGGGTAATGCAGGGTGCATTATCCCGCAACAGTTATCACTTCGCATGATGATATATCGTATATTGTTGCGCCAAGTGTATGTGTTTCTCATACAATATTCGTATATTTGTAACCGAACTGCAAACCTCTTTTAGCTTTTAACTCTTTACACTATGAAGAAAAACCTCATCATTGCCTTGTGCATGGCGTGCAATTTAGGTACGCTACAGATTGCCCGTGCATCTGAAATTGAACCTGTTGACTTGGTAAACACCTTTATTGGCACTTCTAATTTAGGTACAACCAACCCCGGAGCCATTTGCCCTAACGGACTCATGTCGGTCGTTCCGTTCAATGTCATGGGCTCCGATGAAAACAAATGTGACAAAGATTCACGCTGGTGGTCGACGCCCTATGAGTTTCATAATGTGTTTTTCACGGGCTATTCCCATGTCAACCTCAGCGGTGTGGGCTGTCCCGATGTGGGTTCTTTGCTGTTGATGCCTACCACAGGAAAACTCAATGTTGACTATCGCGAATATGGAAGTCACTATAAAGATGAGGTGTCTCGCCCGGGTTATTACAGCAACTTCCTCGTAAAACACGGTGTAAAGACTGAGGTTTCGGCTACGCTCCGCACTGCAGTTGAACGCTTCACGTTCCCTAAAGGAGCCAGCCATCTGTTGCTTAACTTAGGAGAAGGACTCACAAAAGAAAGCGGGGCAATGGTAAAACAGGTGAGTCCGACGGAATATGAAGGCTTTAAGTTGCAGGGAGCTTTTTGTTATTATGCTCAAGCTGTATTCCCTATTTACTTCGTTATGCGTGTAAATAAGGTGCCGGAGAGTGCAGGTTACTGGAAGAAACAGCGCGAACGGCCTGACAAACAGGCTGAATGGTTCCCCGATAGAGGGCAATATAAGCTCTATACGGCTTATCAGAAAGAGATTGCCGGCGATGATATCGGTGTGTATATGAACTTCAATACTGCCGAGAACGAAGTCATTGAGGTGCAGATAGGTGTGTCGTTTGTGAGCATTGCCAATGCACGTGAGAACCTGAACGTAGAGCAACAAGGCAAGGATTTCAATGCCGTTGCGCAGGAAGCACGGCAGAAATGGAACGCCGATCTCAAGCGTATAGAAGTTGAAGGAGGTACAAAAGATCAGCAAACTATCTTTTATACCGCACTGTACCACACGTTGATACATCCTAATATTCTGCAAGATGTGAACGGAGATTACCCTGCTATGGAGAGCAGTCGTGTGTTGAAGCAGAGCGAAGGCAATCGCTACACGGTATTTTCCCTATGGGATACCTATCGCAACCTGCATCAATTCATGACTCTAATCTTTCCCAATCGTCAGCGAGACATGGTTAAAAGCATGATTAGCATGTATGATGAGTGCGGTTGGTTGCCTAAATGGGAACTCTTTGGACGTGAGACTTACACGATGGAAGGCGACCCTTCGATCCCTGTTATCGTTGACTGCTGGTTGAAAGGGCTGCGTGGTTATGACATCAACAAGGCCTACACAGCCATGAAAAAGGGTGCAATGACAGACGAAAAAAGCAATCCTTTGCGCCCGGATAACAACGAATATGTGGAAAAGGGCTATGTTTCGTTGCGCGATTCGTTTGATAATTCGGTGTCACATGCCTTGGAATATTATATTGCTGACAATGCTTTGTCGCGCTTGGCCAGTGCTTTGGGCCACAAAGCCGATGCAAAGCTGTTCTATAAACGGTCGATGGGCTATCGTCATTACTTCAGTAAGGAGTTCAATATGCTGCGTCCTATTCTGCCAAATGGTAAGTTCTATAGTCCGTTTAATCCGCTTCAAGGAGCCAATTGGGAACCTTCTCCAGGCTTCCATGAGGGAAATGCGTGGAACTATACATTTTATGTGCCCCATGATGTCTATGGACTGGCCAAGTTGATGGGTGGAAAAGAGCGTTTCGTTAAACAGCTTCAGTCGGTGTTTGACAGAGGAAACTACGACCCAACTAATGAACCTAACATTGCTTATCCTTATCTGTTCTCTTATTTTAAGGGCGAAGAATGGCGCACACAGGTGCTCACTCACCAGTTGCTTCAAACCTATTTCAAGAATAGTCCCGAGGGACTTCCTGGCAATGATGACACAGGAACCATGTCGGCTTGGGCGCTTTTCAGCATGATGGGCTTCTATCCTGATTGCCCGGGTGAGCCGGCTTATACGCTGACCTCACCTGTCTTCGACAAGATAACCCTTCATCTTGATGAAAAACAATGGGGTAGAAACAAGCTTGTTATTGAGACTCTGCGAAGCAATCCTAATGCTGTCCGCATAGAAAAGATTGAAGTTGGTGGTAAGCCTTGGCGTCAGTATCGCATCAGCCATAATGACTTAGTGAAGGCGGGTACATTGAAATTCACATTAAAATAATAGCAATTGTCGTGGCGCATTATTCAGAAGATGCCACGCATAGCTAATCTTGATGAAATGAAATCATACGTAAAATTAGGTGTAATAGTTTTGTTGGTCGCGTGTTTTAGTTTTGAAACCCACGCGCAAAACATCATTCCGAAGCCCCAAAGTATAGTTAAAGGTAAGGGAACCTTGGCTTCAAGTCAGTTGGAAGGTATCATGTCCAACCTCAATGGAAAGGATATAGCCCTACTGAAAGATTACATCCCGCAGTCAATAAGCCAAGAATTAAATACTAAAAAGAAACGTTCTGTACACAAAGATAGTGGCTGTTTCTTACAGTTGGTATGCACAGGAACACCCCGGCAGGCTCAAATGGCAGCGGATAGTGTGCGGCTTCAAGGTTATAATCTTAGCATTTCCGACCATGGAGTGAAGATAGAAGCGCTCACACCCATGGGACTTTTCTATGGTTTGCAAACGCTTCGACAACTCGAAGAGAATGGAAAGTTTCCCTATGTGACTATTACCGACCAGCCCAAATACCCCTACCGAGGCATCATGATAGACTGTTCGCGCCATTTTTTCCCTATAGATGTGCTCAAGAAACAGCTTGATGCAATGGCTTATTACAAGTTTGATCGCTTCCATTGGCATTTGGTTGATGGTGGAGGTTGGCGCTTGGAAATCAAGAAATACCCTCGTCTGACGGAAGAAACTGCCTACAGAACACAGGAAGATTGGGAGAAATGGTGGAACAACGGTGACCGAACTTTCTGCCGAAAAGAAGCTCCCGGTGCTTACGGAGGCTATTATACGCAGGATGAAGTGCGCGATCTTTTGGCCTATGCTGCAGCCCGACACATCACGGTTATACCCGAAATAGAAATGCCTGGGCATAGTAATGAAGTGCTATGGGCCTATCCAGAGCTTGCATGTGGAGGCAAAGTGCACGGTCAATCCGATTTCTGTGTAGGAAAAGACAGTACCTATCAGTTTTTGAAAGATGTGCTTATGGAAGTTATGGCACTGTTTCCTTCCTCTTATATTCATATTGGTGGCGACGAAGCAGAGCGTAAAACATGGGCCACTTGCACCGATTGTCAACGTGAGATGCAGGCAAACGGACTTAATACAACAGCCGAATTGCAAGGTCATTTCACAGAAAATATAGAGCAGTTTCTCAACAGTCATGGTCGGAGACTCATGGGTTGGGATGAGATTATGGAAGGAAAACTCGCACCAAATGCCGCTGTCATGTCGTGGAGAGGCTTCAAAGCAGGACTCGAAGCCGCACGAAAAGGACATCCGGTTGTGATGACTCCCGGAGAATATTGCTATCTCGACATGTATCAAGACGCGCCAATGACACAGCCAAAGGCACAAGGTGGCTTCGTAACACTTGAGAAAACGTATGGTTATGAGCCTCTTCCTGATAGTTGCAGGACACCACAAACCGAAGCTTTTGTTGAGGGATTGCAAGGTAATGTGTGGACAGAATACATCTCAACTCCCCAACATTTGGAGTATATGCTCTATCCCCGAGCCTTAGCTTTGGCTGAGATTGGATGGACAAATGGGCCTAAGGATTATGCAAAGTTCCGTAAACGGGCACTTCATGCCGTTGCTTTCTTACAGCAGAAAGGCTACAACACTTTCGATTTGCCCCATGAGATTGGGGAGCGAAAAGAATTTGTTTCCGGCATTAATCATGAGGCTTTGAACAAAAGAGTGACCTATCTGAGTAAGTATGCGCCTAAATATCGTGCCGAAGGTGATAGCACTTTGACCAATGGACGCGGTGGAAACTGGGGATATATCGAGGGTAGATGGCAAGGCTTTATCGACCCTAAAGGCGTGGAAGTCATCATAGATATGGAGAAGGTTACAGATATTAAAGACATTGAAATCAACTTCATGCAACAGCCTGCCAGCATGATTTATACCCCTGCTTCAGTGCAAATTGGTGTGTCGGCAGGTGGAAAAGACTATGTTGAAATCGACAAAACAACTTGTGATATCCAACCTTCTGCAGGCTATCTCATTTATCCTTACCGTTGGAAAGGGCATGCCAAAGGTCGCTATGTGCATATCAAAGCGCAGCTTCATGAGCCCGACAGTTGGCTCTTTACAGACGAAATAATCATTAACCGAAAATAAATTACGTATGAAAAAGATACTCCTTGCGTTACTTCTTTTGGGCAGTTTTCATGCAAAAGCAGCCGACACCTTATTTATTAAGCAGCCACAAGTGCCTATTCTCATAGAGCGTCACGACAATATATTGCTGTTGATGCGACTTGATGCCACGGAAACTAAGACGTTGGATAACGTTGAAGTCGACCTTGACAAGGCCTTCCCAATCAATCAAGTGAAGACAATCCGTCTCTATTATGGGGGTACCGAGGCTCGGCAACATAGCAAAAAGATGCGCTTTGCGCCTGTAGATTACATCACAAACTTTACACCTGGCAAGACTTTACGTGCCATACCGTCGTATGTCGTGCTGCGAAGTGAACTCAAACCTACGGCACATCATCTCACATTACAAGCCAAACAACAACTCTTCCCAGGCGTAAATTATTTCTGGGTGAGCATTGAAATGCAGCCCAATGTGCCAGTTAAAACAAAGTTGAAAGCCGTGCTTTCAAAGGCTGTTGCCGACGGAAAAGCACTGCCACTTGTCAACACCTCAACTCCCGATATGGAGCGAAGAATGGGCATAGGTGTGCGTCATGCGGGTGATGATGGCGTTTCTGCGTATCGTATCCCTGGTTTAGTGACGACAAATAAAGGTACACTTCTTGGGGTTTATGACGTGCGCTATAACAGCAGTGTCGACCTACAAGAACACATAGATGTAGGATTAAGCCGCAGCACTGATAATGGGAAAACATGGGAACCCATGCGTCTGCCATTGTCTTTTGGTGAGAATGGCGGTCTTCCTGCTGCCCAAAACGGTGTCGGCGACCCTGCAATCTTGGTGGATAACACCAATAATACCATTTGGGTTGTAGGCACTTGGACTCATGGAATGGGTAATCAAAGGGCGTGGGTAAGTTCACAACCGGGTATGGACAAGTATCATACGGCACAATTAATGATGTCAAAAAGCACCGATGATGGGCGCACATGGTCGGCTCCTATCAATCTGACAGCACAGCTGAAGCACCCGGAATGGTACTTCTTCTTCCAAGGGCCAGGCCGTGGTATCACCTGTAAAGACGGCACATTAGTATTTGCTATGCAGTTTATTGATAAGAACCGAGTGCCTCATGCAGGTATCATGTATAGCAAAGACCATGGAAAAACATGGGCTATTTCGGAGCCGGCATGCAACAACACCACTGAAGCGCAGGTGGCAGAACTGCCTAATGGCGAACTTATGCTCAACATGCGGAACCAGAGTGGCGGTGGAAGGGCGGTGTATACCACACATGATTGGGGTAAGACATGGCAGGAACACTCTTCTAACATCAAGGCTTTGCAAGAGCCAATCTGCATGGGAAGCCTCATCAGTGTGCGTGCCAAGGACAATGTCTTGGGTAAGAATATCCTGCTTTTCGCCAATCCTAACGACCCAAAGGAACGCAAAAACATCACTATAAAGATGAGTTTTGATGACGGAAAGACATGGAAAAACGAGCATCAAGTGCTGTTAGACGATGGTTATGGCTGGGGATATAGCTGTCTTACGATGATAGATCGCGAAACCGTAGGCATTCTTTATGAGAGCAGTGTAGCACAGATGACATTCCAAGCTATACCGCTCAAAGACTTGATTACAGGGAAAGGGCAAGATCATACGCCCAACACAGTTGTGAAAAGAGGGTCCGTTTGCCTGACAGAATAAACCATAGGGTAAAACCATATCGCTCAAACGGTTTTGCAATATGCCTCATCTTACGCGCTAATATGGCTCATCTTACGCTCTGATATGACGCATTTCACACAGTAATATGACCCATTTCGCAAAACGGTTACAACAGAAAACAAAAACAGATAAATAGAAATCAGTAACTAAATGATATTCAGTATGAAACAAATGTTATTGGGATTGATGCTCCCACTCGCTGGCGTTGCAGGCTTACAAGCGGCAACTCAGCCCACGATGCAAGACTATACGCAATATGTCAACCCCTTTGTGGGCACAGGAGGGCATGGGCATGTGTTCCTCGGAGCTAACGTTCCTTTCGGTCATATCCAAGCCGGCCCGACGCAGAAGAAGCAAGGTTGGGACTGGTGTTCAGGCTATCATTACAGCGATTCTGTTCTTGTTGGTTTCGGACAGATGCACCTTAGCGGCACGGGTATCGGCGACTTGGGTGACATTGCCTTGCTTCCGGTGACGAAAAACAACGAGCGCGAGGTGAAGTTCTCACATAAAGCTGAGTATGCAACGCCGGGGTATTATGCCGTAACTTTGGCCAATGGTGTGCGCGTTGAGCTTACCGCTACACCGCGAACAGCATTCCATCGCTACACTTTCCCTGCTGATGTGAAGCAGGAACAAGTAGTGCTCGACCTGTCGCAAGGTATTGGTTGGGACAAGATGACAGCCTGCTCTATGAAGCAAGAGGGGCAGAACACCGTTGTAGGTACACGCTTTTCAACGGGTTGGGCTAAGGACCAACGTGTGTTCTTCGTAGCTGAATTCTCGCAACCCATCATTCATCAGGTTATGGAGGGCGACACTTTGAGTGTGCTATCCTTTGAACCAACAGGTCAACCGCTCATGGTGAAAGTGGGCATTTCAAGTGTAAGTATTGAGAATGCCCGCAAGAATTTACTGCAAGAGTCGCCCAATTGGAACTTCAATACCGTTGTGGCTGATGCACAGACGGCATGGAACAAGGAGTTGGGAAAGATTGATATCCAGACCAACAACGCTACCGACAAACGCATTTTCTACACCAGTTTGTATCACACCATGACTGCACCTTCGGTGTTTAATGATGTGAATGGCGAGTACAGAGGTGCTGATGGCAAGACCTATCACGGTGACTTCACGCCTTATACTACCTTCTCTTTGTGGGACACTTATCGTGCTGCTCACCCGCTGATGACGCTCATTCATCCCGAAAAGCAACGCGACATTGCACAAACCATGCTGCATATCGCCCAGCAACAAGGCCGTCTTCCCGTGTGGTATTTAGAGGGAAATGAAACTGATTGCATGGTGGGTAACCCTGGTATTCCTGTGCTTGTAGACATTGCCTTGAAGGGTTTCGACGTGGATAAGCATGCAGTTTTGGATGCAGCTAAGAAGACACAGCTCTTCGGCGACCGTGGTTTGGACTTGTTAAAAAAGTATGGTTATCTTCCTTGCGACCTTGACCCCACTCATGAAACCGTAGCCAAAGGCTTGGAATATGCCTTGGCTGATGGCTGTATTGCAAGATTAGCCAAGGCGTTAAAGGCCGAGAAAGATTATAAGTACTTCCTGAAACGCAGCCAATCTTACCGTGATTACTACTTCGATAAGCAGACTAAGTTCATGCGGGGCATTGATTCCAAGGGGCATTTCCGCGAACCTTTCGACCCATTCAAGACCATTCACCGTGCTGACGACTATACAGAAGGCACCGCATGGCAGTATATCTGGCTCGTGCCTCATGATGTCCACGGTCTCATTTCAATCTTCGGTGGCGACAAACCCTTTACAAACAAGCTCGACTCTCTCTTCATTGTGCAGGGCGACATGGGCGAAGATGCTTCTCCTGATATATCGGGTTTGATCGGACAATATGCGCATGGCAATGAGCCCAGCCACCATATTGTCTATCTCTATGACTATGCCGGTCAGCCTTGGAAAACCGCTTCGCGTGTCCGTGAGGTGCTCAATACGATGTATCATGATAATATCGACGGTTTGAGTGGTAATGAAGATGTGGGTCAGATGTCTGCCTGGTACATCCTTTCTTCCTTGGGTTTCTATCAAGTTGAGCCTGCCGGAGGTCGTTATGTCTTTGGTTCTCCGCTCTTTGATGAGGCAACCATGAACGTTGGCAAGGGCAAAACATTCCGGATTATTGCGCATAACAACAGCAAAGAAAACATGTATATCCAGAGCGTTAAGCTGAATGGAAAGCCCTATACCCGCTCATATATCGACTTCAAGGATATCGTTCGCGGTGGCAAGTTAGAGTTTGTGATGGGCAGCAAGCCTTCGAAATTCGGTGTAAAACCTGCTGACAGACCTTAAAGAAAGTAGTGGAGTAAAGCATAAAATCCTAAAGAAATGAAACAAATAGAAGTAAAACGTTTAGATTGTCAGCAGGTGAAAGCTGCTGATATTCCCTCTCTTTTCAAGACCGAAAAAGTTGAATATCACAAGATAGACACTGTAGATTGGCCGTCAGACTACCCTTATTGCCCCCATGTTGAATTTGCCATAGCCCATAAAGGCGATGCTATCATGATTCATTATCGGGTAGAAGAGGATAGCGTGCGTGCCGTTTCGGGCAATGATCTCGGTCCCGTGTGGGAGGATTCATGCTGCGAATTCTTTGTCAGTCCCGATGCAGAAGGAGGCTATTACAATCTTGAAACCAACTGTATCGGTACAGTTCTGCTCTGCAATGGACAGACACGAGAGCACAGAACACCTGCACCTGTTGCACTACTCGATCAGATTGACCGCTGGGCTTCACTTGGAAGAACGCCTTTCGACACGAAGAATGGGGCGCAGGCTTGGGAACTTTCGTTGGTCGTTCCCGTGTCCTCATTCTTCCGGCACCGTTTAGTTGACCTGTCTGGACAGCAGATGCGTGCCAATTTCTATAAGTGCGGTGACAAGACTTCGCGTCCTCATTTCCTCTCTTGGAACCCGATTGACGTGGCATCTCCCGACTTTCATCGTCCCGATTTCTTTGGTCAGATCACCTTCTTGTAGTCTTCTTTATCGGGATATTCCTACGCTTTCGCGCGTTTCATGCAATGTATGGCCTCGCAGATCTGCTTTTGCGCTGCTGTCATCCATTGCACGAAACGCGCGAAAGCATTTGATATGCCACAGTATCATCCTACGTAATGAATTATAGGTTAATTTCTTTCAAGAAACTTTACAATAGCCGTTGTATAGCTCGCGTATTCAAAATGTCAGGCTCTCTCGTTCAAAATACGTGCTGTATTTTGATATTTTGTAATCCGTTGTCTATCATAAAGTTATGAAAATAAAGTCAAGAAGCAATGTGAAATCATGTTGAGAGAAGCCGTGTTTTACATCGAATAACCTTGTAATCTGCGTCAAATTATCTTGCAATCTGCATCAAATCACACGGTCATCTCAGTCATATTGGGCGGTAAAGTGACTGAAATTGTAAGGCAAGAGGAAAGAAATGAGGGTGTCGAAGCCATAAAATGGCTTTATAGATGCAAAGAAAGTGGCTTTTCATTTCTATTTGGTCATGTCTGGAAGTGTTAAAAACGGGATAAGAATTTTTACAGAATGATATCGCTGCAGATTGCGTTTTATTTCTCACAAGAACTTGACTTTTGACAGAATTTTACTATATTTGCCAGTGTAAATCCTTTAATACGATGTGATATGAAACGGAGAGTGGTTCTTTTTGCAGTTTGTCTTTGCAGTCTCATGGCGTGGGGGCAGACCGACTACTACGCGCATTTTCAGGAGTTGTTGGATAAGGAAGACACGGTTGGTCTGCGCGCTTTTATTCCTGAATGGGAGCAGAAAGCAGGGCTATCGGGCGACACATATGCCGCATGGTGTAATCTTTTGTTGTTGGAAGCACGCAAAGAAGTGTTGCAACTCTCGGCTGATACGGTGGTACATGATGGACTTTTGCTGACTGATTTAACAGGAAATAAGGCTGGTTCTATTACCGATCATGTGTACTATGATGCTGAAAAGATGGGCAAACTCTATCAAAAGTTTGATGAAGGTTTGGCAGAATATCCCGACAGGCTCGACCTTTGGTTTGGTAAAGTCCATGTGCAACTGCTTGAAAACCATGCGAACGATGCTGTTGAAACATTGAAACATGTGGTTGACCGTTCGGTAATTAATCATCAAAAGTGGCTTTGGACAAACGATAAGTCTACGCCGTCAGAAGCTGAAGACTTCTTCTTCTCCACGCTGCAAAGCTATTTTCGTCAGCTCTACGACGCGCAGGAAGACGCTGTTAACATGGCTTTTGTCAATCATGTGCTAAGGAGTTATCCTGAAAACATTTATTTTCTGAATGATAAAGCGGCGTTGTTGACGGCTAAAGGAGAGAAAAATGAGGCCTTAAAAGTATTGCTGCAGTTGCATAACTTGGCGCCAAATGATGACATTGTTGTAGCTAATATTGCCACCCTTTCTAAGGAAACGGGCAACAAGAAGCAAGCCATTGCATTCTATAAGAAGCTGCTGAAGAGTGCAAATGAAGAGTTTTGCAATGACGCTAAGCGTGAGCTGGGGCTGAAGTGGTAGCTGAATGGTTAATGAAAATAGGTTTTTAAGATGAAGAAAATCAAGTTTTTTGGATTGTGTTTTGTGTTTACTTGCCTTTTGGTTGGCTGTCAATCTCCTGTTATTCGTCAGGAAGTTGAGCGCATCATCCAGCGGATTGGCAGGTCTTATACGCCTGGTGCAGTGGGCTATGAGGGGCGAATTACGCATCAGGACGAATGGATTGAGGCTTTAGGAGACGTAGCTACGTCCGATGAACTCTATCAGTTGGCTGCGGCAGACAGCGTGCCGATGACGCGTTTGGCAGCCTTTATCGCACTCATGAAGCAGCGCCCTGACATTGCCAAAAACCTTGCTTTGATGGATATTCAAAGTCGGGCATGTGTGCCGGCACTATATGGTTGTGATTCGTATATGGAGTCGCTGGCTAATCTCCGCATAGAAATCCTGCAGCAGGAAGGTCGGAATTATGGGCTGACGAAAGCCGACTCATTGGCTATCGATAGTTGTGTTTTGTTCACACCCCACGCCAAATATCTCGGTTATCTCACGCAGTTGCTAATGAAACTTCCCCCTCATCCACAGTATTATACACGTGTGAAAGCCCTCTTCTTAAACGACCATTACATAGAGGCTTTAGTCACTTTGGCACGTTACCGCAAGCCCGAAGATGTGCAATATGTGTTGGATGCGCTCCATGGAAAGGTGAAAGACCCCATTGATGTAGATGCTTATTGGGCTGAATATGAGCGTATTCGTGTGTCAAAACTTAGCTTGAGGGAGAAAATAGAGTGTTGGGTGCATCCCAAAAAGCCTTTGAATGAGGAAATCAGGAGGCTTAAAGATGAATTTAATATCCATGCCTGTTGGCAGTATATCCCAGAAGAAGACGGTTATAATGATGCTGAATGGGTGAAAGCTATAGCCTTGCAGTGTGTTTATGAAAACCCTGATGAACCTGCATTCAAACCTTATCTTCGGGCTGCAGAAGCCTATCATAGGGAACAGCTATCCTATGATGAAGATTAAATCTGCATGGAGATGAAGCGTCTGTTATCTGTTTTCATAATGCTTTTTGTGGTCTTTCTGTTCATGACTTGTGTGGCTTAATGGATAATCAAGTGCTATATTTGGAAGAAAAGAAGAATAGTTAGGAAATCAAATAATCATCAGTTATGAATGAATATAAGGGAATCTCAATGTTTAAAGTCAGCAAGAAGCAGCATAGAAGATTGCTTGTGAGCCTGTGGGTGGTGATTGTGCTGACGGTAATCCGTAACATTGTGCTGCCAGGTTTGCCGGGGAATGCAGAGAATGCAGGCTTATTATTGTTGCTCCCTATTGTCAAAGGAAAAGTCTTTATGTTTATCTTGGGAGCTGCAGTTGTGGTTGCTCAATGTGTCATTCTGAATGAGTTGTGGGTAGCTTTAAGGCGTATTGCACATTGGGGACAATGGGCTTGCTTAGTGTTTATGGTGGCTTTAGTATCTAATTTTATGTTGGGTTCTGTCTTTACCTGGTTTGGAACAGATGCCTCTTTCTATTTCTCAACAGTCTCACGGGTGGTTTCTTATCTGCAGATTGGTTCCTTTTTCCTGCTTTCCGGAGCATGGCTTGTGGTGGCATGTGTGTTGGCTTTCAGTTTCTCAGGGCGCATAAAAGATTGTGGCTTGGTACTGTTGGCGTTGCTTATGATTGTGAATGCCGGTATTCCTATACTTACAAAATCGCTTGGTGAATGGTCTTTTGCGGTGGCAGGTATATTGGGTTTTATCTCATTCTTCGTTTCCTTGCTGTTCTATTACTATATTTACAAATGCTTTGAAACTACAAAAGATCCCCAGGAATAGCATGCAAAGAGTGATGATAGGATGAAAGTTATAGGCATTAAGATAAGTGCAAAGGCAGCACTTACTTGAATATCGAGAAGTTTACGCTGCCATAACTGCGATGTTCTACAAAGCGTTGATGCGCCGAAAAGTCTTGATCTTTGCCATGTTCAAACACGAAAAGCCCGTCTTCAGCAAGCAGATTGCCATTCAAGATAAGGTCGGGTATCTCGGGAAGTTGCTTTAGTGCGTATGGAGGATCAGCGAAAATAAAGTTGAATTGCTGATGACAACTCTTCAAAAAACGGAATACATCGCCCCTTATCAACAAGTCTTTATCTTCCTTGAGCTTAGCAAAACACTGACGAATGAAGTTGGCATGGTCGCGATCGGCCTCCACACTGACCACTTGTTTGCATCCTCTACTGACGAGTTCCAATGAAATGCTGCCTGTGCCTGCAAAGAGATCGAGAGCTGTTGCGCCTTCAAAATCAATGTAACCTTGCAGTACATTGAAGATATTCTCCTTGGCGAAGTCGGTTGTCGGACGTGCTTTGAACGTACGAGGTATATTGAAGTGACGGCCTTTATAGGTTCCTGTGATGATTCTCATATTGCTTTTTTATCTGCCTTTTACAAATAAAGTCATCATGTCGAACGGCAAATCCTTTATCTTAGTGATAGGAGCGCGGTTGAATTCTGCTGCAGGATTGATGACAAATACTTTCTGAATATATTCCTTCAAGCTGGTTGTGAGCATCTCTCTGTCGGGCAAATGACCACAAAGATGCAGTTCATCTTCGTGCACATCAAAGCCAAGATGTTTCCAAACATAGAGCATGAAGTAGGCTGCATCGTTATCGTTGACCACCTCATAGCGGTTGCAAAAGCGGAAACGGTTCTGTGAGAAGCTGAACACATCCATTTGTTTTCCACGGAAATATGCAAAGAGTTTCTTTTTCGTTCCTACGAAACTGCGCTTGTGAAGATAGTTCCACACGGGCTGCATCAATGGCATAATGCGGATGTCTTTGAAGTGATCGGTCAGCACAAGCTTAACATCTTTGTTGATAGGATACACTGCTACAGCATTCTGTGTGGGCAAAATGGTGTTGAGAAGTTCTTCATTTTTATGGCCCGTGAAAGTGTAACGATATAGCGTTTCAGTGTCATCGGCATTGAATTCCTCTAATGGAACGAGCATCACCGGCGTGTCGATAAGCACTTGTGCACGCTGAAATCCCTTGCTAAGCAGTTGACTTTCAGTGAAAGCCTCCCGCAGATTGGCTGCTGTCGACATGCCGCTTTTCACTACATAAGGTTCATAAACGAGTCCATTGATAGCCTGTTCGTCGACGATAGCAAACGACATTGTGTTGCCGGTCAACCTTAAAGTGACGCGGTGTGGAGGACGTATGATTGGATTTTCTGCCATAGATTTCGTTATTTATTGATAGATAGTCGGGAGTCACCGGCGGCAATATCACCTATGCGGATACCTGCATAGCGTCCGCTTTCATTGGCTTTTTCAATGAGATTAGCAATGCTATTCTCATCGAGTCCGTTGAGATAGGTGTCGTATGTGGCCCCACATTCGGCCAAAGGCAATTGCCGTCCGCTCTTACTTACTTGCACCGTAGCGGCCAAATCAAAGCGCTTACCGTCACTGTAGGGAATATATTGCAGACTGTCGGCTAAGTAACCACCTTTAATAAGCACGCTGAAATCGCCCGTATAGACCTTGTGGATGCGATAGTATTTAAGTTCAGCAGCACGGATTTTTGCCAATCTATTGATGACAGCTTGCTCGCGAATGCCTTGTTCTTTCTTAAATCTGATAGGTGCACTGATGCTCAAAAAGCAGATGACCACTAATCCGAGAACGCACAGCGTGAGCCATAAATTATGATGTTTTGCCAGCTTCATTCCGATAATTGTTTCTATCTTTGTAGCGTTAATGATAGGCCAGCGCGTGCAAAGCATGTGCTGATGTCTGCAAAGTTACAAAAAACTTTCTACGTTATTGCATTGAAAATACAGGAATTTATAGATGAAGTGGTGCGCGAGTTCGGTTTTACGCCCACGCATGACCAGTTGAACGCCCTTGAAACCTTTGCTTGTTTCTTAGCCGATAGGGAGCAAAACTGCGTCATGGTGATGCGTGGTTCGGCCGGAACGGGTAAGACTTCATTGGCCGGAGCAATGGTGCGCACGTTCACTCGGTTAGGACAAAAGCTGCTGTTAATGGCGCCTACAGGTCGTGCTGCCAAGGTCTTTGCCATGAATAGTGGGCACACTGCCTTCACCATTCACCGTAAAATCTATCGTGAGAAAAGCTATTCGGGCATTGGGGGACAGTTTAATCTGAACGACAACATGCACAAAAACACGCTCTTTATGATTGATGAGGCTTCGATGATAGGCAGAGGTGGGGGAATGACGAGCGACTTCGGAACGGGCGATTTGCTCTCCGATCTGGTGCAGTTTGTCTATAATGGACAGAATTGCCATATGTTGTTGGTGGGCGATTGTGCCCAGTTGCCGCCTGTAGGTGAGGAAGAAGCGCCTGCACTTCATGCCGAGGTTCTTGAGGCTATGGGGCTGAAAGTCTATGAATGTGACTTGAGGGAGGTGCTCAGGCAGAGCCAAGATAGTGGGATTTTGGTGAATGCAACGTATATAAGAAGCCTCACCCCCGCCCCCTCTCCAAGGAGAGGGGAGGTTCTGTTGCAGTCAGATAGTGGGCTTATAGATAGTAATATGGGTGAAAGTAGGCTCAACTCAAGTTTTTCTCCAAGGAAAGGGAAAGTTCAGACAGCATCAAATAGTGGGCTTGATTTTAGCGAGTTTTCTTGTGATAACTTGTTAAAAGTAGGGCTTCCCCGCATTCGTTTCAAGGGGTTTGCAGATATTGTCATGGTGCCGGGTGACGAACTTGTGGAGCGCATTAGCAGCAGTTACGCCGATGTGGGCATGGACGAAACCATGGTGGTTACGCGGAGTAACAAGCGAGCCAACGTCTACAACCAAGGCATTCGGGCTACAGTGCTCGACCGTGAAGACGAACTTTGTACCGGAGATCTGCTGATGGTGGTCAAGAATAAATATCTTGATAAACCGCAAGGCGACCATGGTCAGCTGGCTTTCATAGCCAATGGTGACCGCGTAAAGGTGCAACGTGTGCGCAATATACGCGAGTTGTTTGGTTTCCGTTTCGCTGATGTTTGGTTGCAATTTCCCGATTACGACGATTTTGAAATGCAGCAAACGGTTATTCTCGACACGCTGACCACGGAGGCTCCTGCCTTGACTCATGAGCAACAGGAGCAGCTTTATGAGGCTGTGATGGAGGATTATGCCGACATTCCCCTAAAGCGTGACCGCATGGCTAAACTCAAACAAGATGAATATTTCAATGCTTTGCAGATTAAATATGCCTATGCCGTGACCTGTCATAAGGCGCAAGGTGGGCAGTGGGCACACGTGTATATCGACCAAGGATATATGACCGACGACATGCTTACGCCTGACTATATCCACTGGCTCTATACAGCTTTCACGCGTGCTACAGAGAAATTGTTCCTCGTGAACTGGCCAAAGGCACAGACAGAAGAGGCGAACCATTCTTCCTGATGATTTCTTTGAACACCTCTCAACCATGAGAATACAGGATATGAAGAGGCGGGATATGAAGGTAGACGTCATGAAGTTGTCGGGAATTTGTATTTTCTGAAATATTGTTATGTATCATATTGAGTATCAACTTCTTAGGAACAGCTTTCTCATATGCGTCATGTTACGGTGTAATATGCCTTGTTTTACCGTGCGAAATGCGTCATTTCACAGCGTAACATGACGCATGTTACAAGACAGAGAAAGGCATGTTGAAAACCAAGAGGTTTTGCATTGGATTTTAAGGGGATTGTGATACCGATGGAAGAGCATGGGAAGAAGTAGAAAAGGGAGAGGATAAGCAGGTGGGAAAGTTGGCATCAGATGATACAAAACAGAGCAGAAAGCCATCTGATAGATATAATATTCCATTGGATACTGCGTTATAATGATAAAAATAATATTGTTTTGAAAACGCTTTTCTCTTTTATATTGTGCCTGATGCCCGCGTGGGTTTCGGCACAGGATATATTGCCTGGTGAGGCAAAGGCTGATGTTGTGGCTGTTCCTTTGATAAACGACAGCATGAAACAGCAGCCTGTTTTTGATGGTATGACCTATGCCGAAGATTATCCCGAGGCAGAGATTGTGCCCGAATTGGAATTGAATTTAGAGAACCTTTCAGATGTTCTTGATCAGTATGGCATTAAGTTTAAGAAGATAGTCATGGCACAAGCGCTGCTCGAAACAGGCAATTTCACGAGCAATGTGTGTCTGACCATTCATAATATCTTTGGACTTCGCAGGCCCTCTGACGGCAGTTATTTCGAGTTTCCGAATTGGATGGACTGCGTGAGAGCCTATCGTGATGCCGTTCAGTATAAGTATATCAGTGGCGATTACTATGCTTTTCTTGATCGCATTGGCTATGCTGAAGACAAAGCCTATACCTCAAAGGTGAGGCGTATAGCGCGGACGCTGTAGTAGGAAAGGATGAATTGAAAGATTATTGACTATAAAATGATGATAGAAATGAAGCTGAAAAGTTTGGTTGTAATGGCAATGATGCTCATGAGCTGCGTCGTTGTCAGGGCACAGATGGATTTTCCTGATGCGGACAGCAAGTATGCAACGGAGTTGTTGAAGCCCGGAACAAAGGCTCCCGACTTTCATTTGAAGACGGCAGAGGGCAAGAATTTCAGACTGAGTAGCCTGAAAGGAAAGATTGTTGTGCTTGATTTCTGGGCCAGTTGGTGCCCGGATTGCCGCAAGGATGCGCCTAATGTGGTGCGCATGTACCGCGAGTTTAAGGATAAAGGTGTGGCTTTCGTGGGCGTATCTTTCGACACCGATAAAGCCAATTGGACGAAAGCGATTGCGAAATATGGCATGGAATATACCGCAGTCAGCGAGCTGAAGAAGTGGCACGACACGAAGATTTCGAAGGATTATGGCGTGAAGTGGATCCCTGCCATGTATATTATCGGCAAGGATGGCAACGTGGTGTTGGGATCTGTTTTGTCGGATAAGGTGGAGAAAACACTGACGGAAATGACGGCCGAGAAGAAGACTATCCCCGGCACTTCAGAGCGAGTGACGATAGAAGGAGCTATGGGAAAGTTGGCTGCTATTATTCAGAAACCTGTGCTTTCGGCAGGTGAGAAGTGCCCTATGGTGATGATATTGCACGGTTTTATGGGCAACAAGGGTGGTCAGTTGAACGAACTGATTGCCGATTCGCTGCAGGCTCATGGCATTGCTTCTGTTCGTTTCGATTTCAATGGGCATGGAGAGAGCGAGGGAGATTTCTCTAAAATGACCGTGTTGAACGAGATAGAAGATGCCAAGAAGGTGTATGATTATGTTGCAGCATTGCCTTATGTGGATGCTGTTGCGGTGTCGGGACATTCGCAAGGTGGCGTCGTTGCGAGTATGTTGGCAGGCGAATTGGGCAGCAAGAAGATTAGAGCGGTGGCATTGATGGCACCGGCCGGCGTGATAAGAGAAGACGCAATCCGCGGCAGTGCGTTTGGAAAAAGCTGCAATCCGCTTGATCCTCCGGAGTCTGTTGAACTCTTTGAAGGCAAGAAACTCGGTCGCGATTACATCGTAACTGCCTTTTCTTTGCCGATATATGAGACTGCTGCACCCTATGATGGCCCTGCTTTCATTGTGCATGGAACGGGAGACAGGCTCGTGCCTTATACTTATGGAGAGCGCTTTCACAAGCTTTGGAAGAACAGTGAATATGTGCTTCTTGATGGTTTTGACCATGGTTTTACGCAAAATCTCTATCGTGCTGACGCCTTGATTTCTGATTTTCTGATTAAAACTTTATGCAAATAAGCACGCAATGGATGGAGCAATGGTTCACCACTTTCAATGAACAATACTTTGACGGTGGGCTTCCGCTCCCTCGATTGGCATTGTCTCGGTCGAAAACGCGCTTGGGATCAATGTCGTGCAAGCGGGTAACTCGTTTGTTCAGAGGCACGAAATTCTCTGATTTTACCATTCGACTAAGCAACTACTATGACCTTTCTGAACGCGATTTTCAGAATGTCTTGTTGCATGAGATGATACATTATCATATTGCTTATACGGGAGTTAAAGACACTTCGCCACACGGAGTTGTGTTCCGAAGAATGGCTGAAGTGTTCAACAGAAAGTATGGTTGGAATATCAAGGTGACGGGTTCCACGCGCGGGACAAAGCCTGCAAAGCCACAACCTGACCGCGAATTTCTTGTTCTGGCCTTGCTTCTTGACTCGGGAGAGCATTTGTTTTCGGTAGTAAATCCACGCTATGCGCATGAGATTGACCGTAATATCAGCTGTGTAAGTCGTGTGAAAAGCTTCAGTTGGTACACCACTCGCGACCGCTATTTCATGGAATTTCCGCGCGTGAGAAGCCTTCGTGGTCGCCGCGTTTCAATGGAGGTGTATGAAAAGAAAACGGCCGAAATGACGCCGATTGTTGTCTGAAAGATTTTAATAGCAAGCAAAATTAAAGCCTCGCATCATCACGATGTGAGGCTTTGTTGATTTTGTGAGATTTATATTTATCTGATTACAGATTAGCAAGTTCAATAACCTTGTCGACAGCTGCACTGATACCGTCAAGGTTTTTGCCGCCAGCCTGTGCATAATGAGGCTGACCACCGCCACCGCCTTGAATGAGTTTGGCAGCTTCGCGGATAATAGTTCCAGCGTTGAGTGAGTGGTCTTTCACCATGTCATCACTGAACATGACGGTCAACAGCGGTTTATTTCCTGCCGTACTTCCAATGACTGCAACAAGATTTTCACTGATGTTTTCGCGCAATTTGAAAGCAAGGTCTTTGGCTGCTGCAGGCTCTAAAGGCAACACAGCCTTAATCACTTGAACACCATTGACGTTCTGTGCGCGCTTGAGAAGCTCCTCCTTGGTGCGTTCAACGGCTTGTGCCTGGAACTTCTCGATTTCTTTTCGCATCTCATCATGCTCTCCGATGAACTTCTTCAGCGTAGCTTTGAGGTCTTTGGAATTATTGAACATGGATTTCAAGTCATTCATCATGTCCTGCAGTGCATAGATTGTATCTTCGCAAGCCTGGCCCGTTAAGGCCTCAATACGGCGGATGCCGGCTGCAACACTGCTTTCACTGATAATCTTGAAGAAACCGATACGTCCTGTACTCTTGGCGTGGATGCCACCACAGAACTCGCAACTTGGCCCGAAACGAACCACGCGAACCTTGTCTCCATACTTCTCTCCGAAGAGTGCAACTGCACCAAGTTCCTTGGCTTCTTCAAGCGGAGTGTCGCGATGTTCATCAAGAGGGAAGTCCTCACGGATCATCTTATTGACGAGTTTCTCTACCTGACGAAGCTCTTCATCGGTTACTTTCTGGAAGTGAGAAAAGTCAAATCGCAGCGTAGTCGGGTCAACATACGAGCCTTTCTGCTCCACATGGTCGCCCAAGACCTGCTTCAACGCATAGTCAAGCAAGTGGGTTGCCGTGTGATTAGCAGCGCTTCCATTGCGTTTCTCCACGTCTACACAAGCCATGAATTCAGCCTGAAGATCTTTCGGAAGTTGCTTAACGATATGGATACTCTGGTTGTTTTCGCGCTTCGTATCAATGATTTCGACGGTCTCGTTCTCGCTGACAAGTGTGCCTTGATCGCCAACCTGACCGCCCATTTCACCATAGAAAGGCGTGTAGTCGAGTACAATCTCGTAGAAAGTATTCTTTTTCTGGGTCACTTTTCGATAGCGAAGAATGTGGCAAGTGTACTCCGTGTAGTCGTAACCAACGAATACTTGCTCTCCTTCTCTTATCACTTCCCAGTCTCCATTCTCTACAACAGCTGCGTTTCGAGCACGAGCTTTCTGCTTAGCCATTTCTTCATTGAAGCCTTTCTCATCTACTGTGTAACCGTGTTCGCGGCAAATGAGTTCGGTTAAGTCAAGTGGAAAGCCGTAAGTATCAAACAAACGGAAGGCGCTTGTGCCGTCCAATTCAGTCTGTCCATGGGCTTTCAGCTCGTCCATATCGCCGTTCAGAAGATTGATTCCCTTTTCCAATGTGCGCAAGAAAGAGTCTTCTTCTTCTTTCATCACGCGGGCGATAAGCTCTTGTTGAGCAGGAAGTTCGGGATAAGCTTGCCCCATTTCCTGAACCAGAACAGGCAAAAGCTTATACAGGAAAGCTTCTTTCTGATCGAGGAAAGTATAGGCATAGCGCACAGCACGACGCAGAATGCGACGGATGACATAGCCCGCCTTGGCATTACTCGGCAGCTGTCCGTCGGCAATTGAGAATGCAACGGCACGCAAGTGGTCGGCAACCACGCGCATGGCAATGTCAATCTTCTCCTGTTCGTCCTTGCCTTCACCATTCAATCCGGTAGGCGTTGTGAAGCCATATTTCTTTCCACTGATTGCTTCTATTTGCTTGATGATTGGCTGGAAGATATCCGTGTCATAGTTACTGTGCTTGTCTTGCAGCATGCGAACAAGGCGCTCGAAGCCCATGCCGGTATCAATGACGTGCATAGGAAGCGGTTCAAGACTGCCGTCTGCCTTGCGGTTGTACTGCATGAAAACGATATTCCAGATTTCTATCACCTGCGGATTATCTTTGTTGACAAGTTCACGACCGGGCATTTTAGCCTTTTCCTCCGGTGTGCGAGAGTCTACATGGATCTCTGTACAGGGACCACATGGCCCCGTATCTCCCATCTCCCAGAAATTATCATGCTTGTTTCCATTGATGATATGGTCAGCCGGGACATGCTTTGCCCAGTAAGATGCAGCCTCATCGTCACGTTCAAGTCCTTCTTCAGGTGAACCTTCAAACACGGTTACATAAAGGTCTTCAGGATTAAGATGGAGCACACTGACAAGGTATTCCCAGGCATAGTCGATAGCTCCTTCCTTGAAATAATCGCCAAAACTCCAATTACCCAACATCTCAAACATCGTGTGATGGTAGGTGTCATGACCTACTTCTTCGAGGTCATTATGCTTTCCACTCACGCGAAGACACTTCTGAGAGTCTACCCTGCGCACGTCTTTTCCCGGGTCTTTTGTACCGAGAATAATGTCCTTCCACTGGTTCATTCCAGCATTGGTAAACATCAACGTGGGGTCATCTTTAATGACCATAGGGGCTGATGCTACAATCTTGTGTCCCTTACCTTCAAAGAATTTCTTGTAAGACTCACGGACTTCATTTGCTGTCATCATCTTCAATATATTGTTTTTTAATTGTTCTCATTCTGAAAAATCAGTGGCAAAGATACAAAAAAGTTTAGAGATGGGGGGAGAGAGTTCATAGAATTTTGCTAACTTTGCAAAGAAATTCATCATCGTTTCACCTAAAACCAGGAATTATGTCTCTGAATACAAACAAGAACCTAAAGTTGTATTACAGCATCAAGGAGGTTGCTGCACAATTCGGTATCAATGAAAGTACGCTGCGATTCTGGGAAGGTGAGTTCCCACAGCTGCGTCCGAAGACGCAGAACAGCACGAAAATTAGGCAATATACCGATAAGGATATTGAGCAGATAAAGGTCATTTACAATCTTGTGAAAGTGCGTGGTTTCAAGATTGCTGCAGCCCGGAAAGTGCTTAATGCCAATCGTGAAGGGGTAGACAAGACGGCAGATGTGATGACCACACTCACTTCTGTGCGCGATGAATTGAAGCTGTTGAAGAAGCAACTCGACGGTTTGGTCTGATTGTTCTCTTTCTTCATAAAAAACTTTACAATTGCTTTCGCATAGCTGCGTTATTCAGAACGAAAGTCTTTCCCGATGAAAATACGCCCGTTTTTGGCGTGCTTTATAAGCTATTGTCAGTCAGGTGGTTATCTTTTTTCTTGCTTCTTTAAGTGCAATTTTACATCAGAAAATCTTGCATTCTGCATCATATCAGCTTCTGTTTTGCCGTGAATTAGAACGTGATTTGCTTCATTTGGCGCAGTAATCTGACGCATATTGCAGCATCATGTGCCATGGATTGCGTTCTAAAAACAGTTTCCATGTACCGAAATGCGACATTTCTTCGTTTTGTCAAATTTATTACGTTGGTTTTCGAAGTGCCTCTTTTTGACCATAAATATTTACAATATAGTCTCTTAAAAAGAGATGATGTGTCGTGTCAGCAGCGCGCAGATGTCATAACTTCTCACCTTATTTCATAGCTGTGGGCATTCAAAGTGCTGATGCAGGAAGCACGGTGCAGCGTGTGATTTGGTTGCATCCATGAAGGAATATCGTTGTGTTACATGATTTGCACTACTTCCTTCAAGTCGTCTATAGCCTTGAGGTTATCCATGATCTGGCGCACTTCTTCGCGGTCGTGCACACGTATTTCAATGGTTCCATCAAAGATTCCCTCGTTACTCTGAATGGTAATCTTGTGGATGTTGACGTCCATTTTGTCGGAAATCACATCAGCAAGGTCGTGAAGCATGCCCTTGCGGTCTATTCCTTTGATTTCAATAGTGGCGTCAAAGAACAGCCGTTTGTGCATATCCCACTTGGCATCAAGAATTCGGTTGCCGTAGCTTGATTTCAAACGGCTTGCCACAGGACAGGCACGTTTATGGATTTCAATGTGGTTGTTGTTGTCAATATAGCCCAAAATATCGTCACCCGGAATGGGATGACAGCAGTCGGGGAAGATGTAGTTGTTGATGTTTCTCTCACTGATGATGATAGATTTCTTCTTGTTGAAGCCCTTGTCAACGGTGAAAAGTTCTTTCGGTGCAGTGTCCTTTGCCTTTTGTTTCTCGGTGTTCTTTTCGTGGAGGAACGGCACATAGCGTCGCCAGCCAAACGAGGTTGACTCTTTTTTGTTCTTGCCAAGCAACACATCAAGGTCGTATTCGCCAAGAATAATGGTCTTTTCGCCCAAGGCTTGAAACAGTTCTTCATGCTTCTGAACATTGTGAAACTCGCAAAGTTTGTCGAGAACAACGGAAGTTAATTCCATGGAATTGCGCTTGAGCCATGCTTTCAGCAGTTCTTCGCCTGCCTTTTGTGTCTCCCGGTCGTCGCGTCTTAGAATGGCCTGGATCTTCGCTTTGGCCTTTGCTGTCGACACAAAGTTAATCCATGAGGGCTGCACATGTTGTGCTTTGCTGGTCAATATCTCTACCTGGTCACCACTGTTCAGCTTATGACTCAATGGCACGAGCTTGTGGTTGACCTTTGCTCCGATGCAATGGCTGCCGAGAAAAGTGTGGATTTGGAAAGCAAAGTCGAGTGCCGTACAGCCTGCCGGCAAGGTCTTGATTTCGCCTTTTGGCGTGAATACAAAGATTTCTGAAGCGAAAAGATTGAGCTTAATGCTGTCAAGGAAGTCCATTGCATCAGGCTGTGGGTCGTCAAGTATCTCCTTTATGGTGCTCAACCAGTCGTTGAGTTCGCCTTCATCCTCGCTGTATTCTCCGCCGTCCTTATATTTCCAGTGAGCTGCAAAGCCTTGTTCGGCCACCTCGTTCATGCGGTCAGAGCGTATCTGTACCTCTATCCAGCGGCCTTGTTTGCTCATCAATGTCACGTGGAGTGCCTGATATCCATTGGCTTTCGGATGATTAAGCCAGTCGCGAAGTCGGTCGGGATGACTCTTATATATGCGGCTGATAGCCACATAGATGTTGAAACATTCATTGATTTCTTCGGCTCTTACCTTCGGTTCAAATATGATTCTGACGGCAAGAATATCATAGATTTCCTCAAAAGTTACATGTTTGTTCTGCATCTTATTCCAAATAGAATAAGGGCTTTTCACACGGGCTTTAATCTGATATTTGATGCCCATATGGTCGAGAGCTTCGCGGATTGGCCCCGTAAACTGTGCAAAAAGTTCGTCGCGTTTCTCTTGAGTGAGTGCTAATTTGCTTTTGATTGCAGCGTATTCTTCAGGATGTTCGTAGCTGAAACTCAGGTCTTCGAGTTCAGTTTTGATTTTGTTCAGGCCTAAACGGTTGGCGAGTGGTGCATAGATATAAAGCGTTTCGCCTGCAATCTTGTATTGCTTGTTGGCCGGTTGCGAGGCTAATGTGCGCATATTGTGCAGTCGGTCGCATATCTTGATGAGGATAACGCGGATGTCATCACTCATGGTAAGCAGCAGTTTCTTGAAGTTCTCAGCCTGTGCCGAAGCCCGATCTCCGAAGATACCACCGCTGATCTTGGTCAGTCCGTCTACGATTTGAGCAATCTTTTCGCCAAAGATGTTCTCTATATCTTCAACGGTATAGTCGGTATCTTCAACGACATCATGGAGCAGGGCAGCGCAGATGCTGGTTGAACCAAGCCCCATTTCCTCGCAAGCTATCTGTGCAACAGCGATAGGATGCATGATATAAGGTTCTCCCGAGAGTCGTCTGACACCCTTATGTGCTTGTCGGGCAAAGTTGAAAGCCTTGGTGATGATATCCACTTTCTTGCGATGTCGTGATGCAAGATAAGTGTCAAGCAGATGTTGGAAAGCCTCTGCAATCTGTTTTTCTTCAGCAGCTTCGCGCGCTGCTTCTTTCATATCGTGCTCGTTCATGATGTTTCCTCCTTATTGATTATTTGATTTTAATCTTCTTTCCAGCACGGATATTGCTACCTTTTATACCGTTGAGGCGTCGCAGTTGCTTAACAGAAACTTTGTTGCGCTTTGCAATTTGCGATAGCGTGTCGCCCTCGCGGATGGTTATACTCTTGCTTTTTTCCTTGCGTCCTTTCTTCTTCTTGCCTTTCTTATTGCTGTACTTGCTTGATGAAGCATGGCTTCTGTGAGCACGGCGATAGCTGACAAAGGTTGGCTCTTCATCGTTCACTTCGACTTCTGTGCGTTTGCTTGTCAGGTCTTCCGGCATATATTTATAGATAGCTTCTTCGTTGTCGATGAACTTGGTGACCATTGTTGCAGGCAGACGGAGCGTTGACGGACGCCAGTTTCCATTGATAATGTTATGTCGGTACTGTGGATTTAGAGCTGCTATCTGGTCAACATCAAGCCCTAAGACATGTGCCACCTGCTCAAAATGGAGGTCACGATTGACAACAACAGTGTCTGTTTTCATGGGTAAATCAGTTGTCATCGGACAGATATTGTGCTCACAGTAGTAGTTCATGATATAGTTTGCAGCAATAAAAGCAGGCACATAACCACGCGTTTCTTGTGGAAGATACGGATAAATCTGCCAGTAGTCGTTCTGCTTAGAGCGATGAATAGCCTTGTTGATCTTGTCAGGTCCGCAGTTATATGCTGCAATAACAAGATTCCAATCACCGTAGATTTTATAAAGATCACTCAGGTAATGAGCTGCTGCATAGGATGCTTTTACGGGGTCTCTGCGTTCGTCTACGAGTGAGTTTATAGTCAGATTATAGCGTTTTGCCGTATTAATCATGAACTGCCAAAGGCCAGTTGCTCCCACTCTTGATACGGCCCGAGGGTTCAATGCCGACTCAATGACAGGCAAATATTTCAGTTCCAAAGGAAGTCCATAGCTTTCCAAGGCCTCTTCAAAGATAGGCATATAGAAGTTCTGTGCCCCCAACATGTAGCTCACCGAGCGTCGAAGATGGCCACTGTATCGGTCAATAAACTGCTGGACAACATTGTTGTAGGGCATCTCAATAACGGTAGGAAGCATGGCAAGACGCTTCTTATAGACGTCTATGTCATAAACGGGATTGACATCAGGAAGGTTGCATGTGGTGTCAGGACGAAGGTAAATCTTCGTGTTATAAAGGTGCATCAGGCTGTCAAGTTCCATGGTCATGGCTTCTGGGAGGTCGATAACTTCCTCCTTACCCTGTGCGTTCGTTACGGTGATTTCTGTCTGTTCGTTGTCGTCTTCCTCGTTGTTTACGACTTGAGCCTGTAGCTTACAAGTGCTGATAAACAAGAGCGAAAGAGCGATTAAATATGTTTTCTTCATTCTGTTAAATGGTTCTTTTTTCCAATTTTGAATATAATTCTCCTTATACCAAATCTTTGTGAGGTCAGAAATTGAGGCTGCAATGCACGCCAATACCTCCGGATTGTAAGGGATTACGATGGTTGTTTGTATTCACAACAGCAGGTTCAACACGTAGACTAAGGTCTTTAGAAATGTCAAACTCCGACAGGGAAGCGTCTACATAGGCGTCAATAACCGACAAGGCATACACACCAACAAGCACAAAGAAACTCATGTCGCGCCATCGGCGATAGCGGTCTTTGCGGTTCTTGAACAATGTTTGATAGCGGCTGATGTTGTCTTTTGTAATCTTCGCTCCCAAGTGCATGAACTGGTTATAGCTTTCAGTTGTGGGGTCATTATCCGTGATATCCATGTAAGCTTGTGAGTAATCGTGATACATTTGATTATTCCAACTCAAGGCATATGCACAACCTACGATGCCACCATATATGATGGGAAGCTTCCAGAACTTGCGGTTGTAGATCTGACCCGCACCAGGAAGCACTAATCCTAACCACAAAGCACGCTTCGGGTTGGGCTTCCATGTGTCCCAATCACGCTTCTTTTTCTTAGTCATCACCACAGAATCAGTAGCCAAAGTGACGCTGTCTGCATGCGTAAGCACTTCGTTTGCCTTGAGATGTGCAGTGTCTTGCAGAGGCATATGAAGCTCTTCATTCTGTGCCTTGGTACAGAATGGCAGGATGAGCAGGACTACTGTGATAATGATATGTGTCAGTCTTGATGAAGACATGCTTCAGTCTTTCAGTTTGTCAAAGAGGTTCATGATGCGTTCAAGCTCTTCTTCGTTGGCAAATGGAATACTTATTTTTCCTTTACCTTTAGAGGAACAGGTCATCTGAACCTTTGTGTTGAGGAACTTAGCCAATCGGTTTTTGAGTACACAGAACTCTTCCGGCAATTGATTTCGGGCGATAATCTTCTTCTTTCCACTTTCAATGTCATCGCCATTTTTCAATGCCTGCACCAACTCTTCAACCTTTCTTACGGAGTAACCATTCTTCAGTATCTCCTTGAAAAGCTTGATTTGAAGTGCCGGACTGTCTAAGGCAAGCAGTGCACGGGCATGCCCCATGTCGATTTCTTTCTTTTGTAATGCCATCTGAACCTGTGCAGGAAGCTTCAGAAGACGCAGGTAGTTGGTAATTGCCGTACGGCTTTTCCCGACACGTTCCGACACTTTCTCCTGTGTCATTCCGTTGCTCTCAAGCAAATGCTCATAAGCCAAAGCAATTTCGATGGCATTCAAATCCTCGCGTTGGATATTCTCCACGAGGGCCATTTCCATGACGTTTTCGTCTTTTATCGTGCGGATATAGGCTGGAAGTGCCTTGAGACCAGCCAATTGGGAAGCTCTCCAACGACGCTCGCCGGCAATGATCTGGAACCTGTTGTCGGCAATCTGGCGGAGTGTGATGGGCTGAATGATACCTATTTCTTTTATGCTGTTGGCCAAATCCTGCAATGCTTCATCGTCAAATTCACGGCGAGGCTGGTTGGGGTTGGCTTCAATCTGGTCGATTGCTATTTCGTTGATAGTCGATGATCCCTGTGTGCGTACGGCATCAGTTGATATGAGTGCGTCAAGACCACGACCTAAACTGTTGTATTTCTTGTGTACTGCCATTTTCTGTTTCGTTGTTTATTCCCCAGAATTATGGGTCATGCATTCCTGTTAATCAGTTCTTTTGCCAAGGCCAAATGGTTCTTTGCACCGGTTGAGTCAGCATCGTAAAGGATGACAGGAAGACCATGGCTGGGGCTTTCGCTTAGCTTCACATTGCGCTGAATAACCGTCTTGAACACCAATTCCTGGAAATGTCGCTTCACTTCATCATAGATTTGGTTGGCCAAACGGAGACGACTGTCATACATGGTCAGCAGGAACCCCTCAATCTCCAATTGCTGATTGAGTTTGCTCTTGATGATTTTAATGGTATTAAGCAACTTGCTGATACCCTCAAGGGCAAAGTATTCACATTGCACGGGAATGATTACAGAGTTGGCTGCCGTCAGTGCATTGACTGTAATCAGCCCCAAAGAAGGACTGCAGTCAATGAGAATGTAATCATATTCACTGCTGATAGGAGCAAGGAGATTTTTCAAAACGCGTTCGCGGTTGTCTAAGTTCAGCATCTCGATTTCGGCACCAACGAGGTCAATGTGGCTCGGAATAATATCCAATCCATTGATATCTGTGGTATAGATAGCATCGCGGACATCAGCGTGGTCAATGATACATTCATATAGTGAGCAGTCAACATCCTTGATGTCAACGCCTAAACCGCTTGATGCATTGGCTTGTGGATCGGCGTCAACCACGAGAACTGTTTTCTCAAGAGTGGCCAAAGAAGCCGCCAAGTTAATGGTCGTTGTGGTCTTACCCACACCGCCTTTTTGATTAGCTAAAGCTATAATTTTTCCCATTTTGAAATAAAATGATTTGTTGGCAAAGTTACATATTTTATATGAGAAATACGAGAAATAAACCTTTTTTTCGTACTTTTGTCCCAAACTAACATTGTTTATGATGAATATTAAGCGTCCTTTTATACTGATTTCGAACGATGACGGATATCATGCCAACGGGATAAAGACTCTCGTTTCCTTTTTGAAAGACCGTGCCGACCTGTTAGTCTGTGCTCCGGAAGCAGCCCGTTCTGGTTTCTCCTGTGCCTTTTCAGCTACTATTCCCTTGCGTTTGAAGCGTCGTCACAATATGGGTGACGTAGAAGTGTGGTCGTGTAACGGCACACCTGTTGACTGTGTGAAGCTTGCCTTGAGTCAACTTTGTGGCGACCGACGGCCTGATCTTGTGCTCGGTGGCATCAATCATGGTGATAATTCTACGGTCAACACTCACTATTCGGGCACGATGGGCGTGGTCAGAGAGGGCTGCATGAAAAATATTTCGTCAGTGGCTTTCTCCTCATGTAACCGTGATGAACAGGCCGATTTACGCTATCTTCGTGATGATGTGTGCCGGATTGTCGACAAAGTTCTTGCAGAAGGCCTGCCAAAGGGTGTCTGTCTCAACGTGAACTTCCCCAAACAGCCTCCTTTCAAGGGTGTGAAAGTGTGCCGGATGACCTTTGGAAGCTGGATAAACGAGGTTGTAAAGGGACATCATCCGCATGGATATGACTACTATTGGATGGCCGGTGAATGCCGAAATGATGAGCCTGAAGCCGAAGATACCGACCAGTGGGCGCTCAATCACGGTTATGTGGCCATTACGCCGACGCGCATTGATGTCACCGATTATCAGTTTATAGACACTGTGAAATCGTGGAATCTGTAACCGAACGCCGCAGTTTATGAAGTATTATCTGATTGTCGGCGAGGCCAGTGGCGACCTTCATGCCTCTCATTTAATGGCTTCGCTGAAGAAAAATGACAGCGAGGCATCGTTCCGTTTCTTTGGTGGCGACCTGATGTCTGCTGTTGGAGGCACCCGCGTAAAGCACTATCGGGAGCTTGCCTACATGGGTTTTGTGCCCGTTTTGCTGCATCTTCGCACGATATTCCGCAATATGTCGTTCTGCAAGAAGGATATTGTGGCTTGGCAACCCGATGTGGTGATACTTGTCGATTACCCCGGTTTCAATCTCAATATTGCCAAGTTTCTGAAGCGAAACACCAATATCCCCGTCTATTATTACATCTCTCCGAAGATATGGGCATGGAAGGAATGGCGCATCAAAGCTATTCGGCGAGACGTTAAAGAGATGTTTTCGATACTGCCGTTTGAGGTGGCTTTCTATGAAGGAAAGCATCATTATAAAATCCATTACGTAGGCAATCCGACGGCACATGAGATACATGAGTTTCTTGAAAACTATCATGTAGACTTCGCTTTCTTTTGCAAAGCGCATCATATCGACAGAGAAAAGCCGCTCATTGCATTGCTTCCCGGCAGTAGAACGCAGGAAATCAAGGATAATCTTGTGCCGATGTTGCGTGCTGCCTGCCGCTTTTCAGACCGCTACCAGATAGCCATTGCTTGTGCACCTTCCATTGACAAGGCTTATTACCGGCAGGTCATTGATGCCGCAGAAGGCCTTTCTGACGGCAGTTTCTGCCTTGTTCATAACGACACCTACGGCTTGCTTGCCCACGCTGTTGCTGCCTTGGTGACCAGTGGAACAGCCACTTTGGAAACTTCATTGCTGCATGTTCCGCAGGTGGTTTGCTATAAGACGCCTGTGCCTCGACTTATCCGTTGGGCGTTCAATCATATACTTTCGTGTCGTTTTATCTCATTGGTTAATCTCATTGTCGATAGGGAAGTCGTTCCCGAACTCTTTGCCGACCGCTTCTCTGTGCAGAACATTGCCTCCGAACTTGAACGGATTTTGCCTGGGAATGAGGGGCGGACAGTGATGCTCAAGGCTTATGAAGAAGTGGAACGGCGCTTGGGCAATGACATAGCTCCCGACAATGCAGCTCGCTTAATGATCAATCTTCTGCGCCAGGAAGCCGCTCGTTGCCAATAGTCCATAGGGTTCATATCTTGGAGGTAAACGCATCTTTTCTGTAAACTTAATTCATAATCGATTTGCATTTGCCTCTCAAATTCATTATCTTTGCATCGGGGAGAGTGGTCATTTGCTTTCCCCTTTTTTATGCTTTGTTGCAAACGCTGGTGCAATATGTGTCAAATCGTGTTCTAATCTCTGTCGAAAGGGCTTTTGATCAGCGTCAAAACACATGGTGACTTGAGGCATATTACATGGTCGTTTGATGTTCATCGTGTTGTGAAAAGATAGCAATGAGGAGTTTTGTTCATGGATAATATAAAACATGTGAATTGATTTTGTCTGCTTTTTTGAGTTTTTTATTAAAAAAGTTTAATGCAGAAAACGGCCAAATCAGGTGTATTTTTAAGGATTTCAAAGGTTGAAAGCGCAGACGTCTTTGTTGGTTTCGTGTCATGATTTGAGGATAAGTGCCAAGTAAATCCTGCCGACTTATCTTGTTTCTTGATTTGTTTTGTTGTCTTTTTTCGCTTGATTTCATGGTTGTGAAAGCATCTGTCAGAGTCAGAGTCTTAAGACTGTAGAAACAGAGAAAATAGGGATGAAACGGTATGTTTAGGCTTAATAGATAGGCTTTTTGTACAATATTGTAAGTTATTTGAACGATATTTTACAGTCGTTATTTAAAAAATGTGTATTTTTGCAACATGGACTTTTATCTCTAAACTGTTAATCATTTTCATCAGACGACTTTAATGATTGTCTGGTCAGCTATTATTATGATATACATATTTACTGTTAAAAACCTTTATATTTAGCATAATGGAAAAACAAATCATTCGATGCAGTATGTTCATGCTGCTTTTAAGTTTTGTGCCCACTATTCCTATGTATGCTTTGAAAACAGAAAAAACAGAACAATCCGACAGGACGATTGATCTGTATGGCACTGTTTTTGACGATATGGGAGCTATTATCGGGGCATCGGTAAAGGTGGTTGGGAGCAAGACCGCTACCGTGACGGATGTGAATGGAGCGTTTCATCTGCGTGTACCTTTAGGCGCAAAGCTTGAAATCTCCAGTGTAGGTTATAAGTCGAAGACCGTAGTTTGCAAAGGTGAAGGACGGTTGAAAGTGAAGTTGGAAGAACAGACCGTAGCGTTAGATGATGTGCAGATTATTGCCTATGGCTCCACACGAAAGGTCACGGTGACAGGTGCTTTGTCTTCAGTCAATAGTGATGAACTGACGAAATCGCCTGTTGCGAGCATGAGCAACTCGCTGATTGGAAAGGTTTCCGGCTTGTCGGGTATTCAGTCGAGCGGTCAGCCGGGAGCTGATGGTGCGCAGTTGTTCATCCGTGGTGTCGGTTCGTTGAGCACTTCTTTGTCGCAACCGCTTATCCTTGTTGACGGAGTAGAGCGTCCTTTCTCACAGATTGATCCGAATGAAGTGGAGGATGTGACGGTGCTGAAAGATGCTTCTGCCACGGCAGTATTCGGTGTTCGAGGTGCTAATGGCGTTATCCTTGTCACAACAAAGCGTGGCACAAAAGATAGGCCCCGCATCAGTTTTACAACGTCAGTTGGCTTTCAAGTGCCCTCACGTGTGCCTGATTTTGCCAACAGTTATGAGTGGGCTACGCAGTATAATAAGGCGCAAGCACATGACGGAGTGGCTGAAGATATGCTCACCTTCAAGCCCGATGACTTGGAGAAATTCCGCACACACAGCAGTCCTTTGACTCATCCTGATGTGGATTGGACGGGAGAGATGATCAGAAAAGCCGCTGTTCAGTCACGTCATAACATTCATATTTCGGGTGGAACAAACCGTGTCAGATACTTTGCTTCATTGGGTGTGCTGACCCAGGAAGGCCTGTTCAAGGTCTATAAAAATCGAAATGACAAAGGATTTAAGTATAATCGTTATAATTATCGCATCAACTTGGATGTTGACTTGACGCGTACTACGACGGCACAGATTAATTTAGGCGGCTATTTGAACAGTCGTCGCGAGCCAAACTACAATAACGGATCGACCAAGTCGAGTGATTTCATCTTCCGTGACCTTTATTCTGCAGTGCCTTTCAGTGGTGCCGGGCTGGTTGATGGAAAGCGGATACGCATGAGTTCGAACCGATTTGCAATCGGAGAACTACAGGATGGTCTGAATATCTATTATGGAAAGGGATACAATACGACGGCCAATAACACGCTTAACTTTGACTTTACGCTGAAACAGAAGCTTAATTTCCTTACAAAAGGGCTTTCCTTCCACGTGAAGGCAGCTTATAACAGCGGTGTAAGTATCTATAAGCGTCGTGAAGGACGTGAGCCTTTGTATGAAGCAATCAATGCTCCTGACGGCTCTGTAGCCTTGAAATTAGTTGAAACTTATCGTAAACTTGACTTCTCGGAGTCGGATGGTTTGAGCAAGAACTGGTATCTTGAAGGTGCGTTCAATTACAAACGCAATTTCGGTCAGCATCATGTTTCGGCCTTGGCAATGTATAACCAAACCATGAAATACTATCCCTCAAGCAGTTATGCAGATATTCCGCGCAGCTATGTGGGCTTGGTCGGTCGTGCCACTTATGACTATATGACACGCTATCTTTTGGATCTTAGCGTGGGATACAATGGTTCTGAGAACTTCGCTAAGGGTCGCCGATTTGGAGTTTTCCCCGCAGGTTCTGTGGGTTGGATTGTTTCTGAGGAGAAATTTTTCAAGCCGTTGCGTTCTGTTGTGGACTATTTGAAGTTCAGAGTCTCTTATGGTAAGGTGGGAAATGACATCACTCGGGACAACTCCCGCTTCCTTTATCTGCCTGACACCTATAATATCAGCTCTGGAAGTTACAGCTTTGGAACGACAACGAACACAAAGATACTCGGTGCTTCAGAAGGAAAGATTGGCAATCCCAATGTGACTTGGGAGACCGCTTTCAAGCAGAATTACGGTATAGACATGAAGCTTTTCAAGAACAACTTATCCATTAACTTTGATTACTTCATTGAACATCGTCGGGATATTCTGATTTCTCGTGGTGTCATTCCTGGCTATCTCGCCGTGCAGCTGCCTACAATGAACATGGGAAAGGTGAATAATCATGGTTTTGAAGTAAGCATGCGTTGGCAGGATAAAATACGTAGTGCCCGATATTATATAGGTGGAAATATTTCCTATGCCAAGAATAAGGTTGTCTTTATGGACGAAATCAAGTATCCTTATGAGTGGATGCAGCGCACAGGAAAGCCTGTAGGTCAGAATTTCGGTTATGTTTTTGATGGCTATTTCACAGAAGCAGAGGTTGCTGAATATGAGCATACGAAAGGTACAGAGGGCGGTATTCCAGATCAAGGAAGCGGATATGTCCCACTACCTGGCGATGTGAAGTATAAAGATTTGAATGGAGATCACAAGATAGATGAAAAGGATATCCGCGATATTGGTTCTCCGGCATATCCTCTTTTGACGTATGCTGTGAACATGGGAGTGTCATGGAAGGGCTTTGATCTAAGCATAACGCTTGCCGGAGCATCGAAGACTTCGCGCTTCTTGAGTGGCCCTTACCGCATACCTTTCGGCGAAATGAACAACTGGAGCCTTATGCGCTACATGATTAATGATGCATGGACGCCCGAAAAGGGTAATGCTGCAGCAGCTCCCGCCATATCCCTTCGCAACAAGTCTCATAACTATTTGGACTCAGACTTGTGGCTGAGGAATGCTTCTTACATACGTTTGAAGAATATAGAAGTGGGATATTCATTTGCAAAGAACGTCACACGTGCGTTGCATTTGAATAGCTTGCGCCTCGCTGTATCGGGATATAATCTGCTGACTTTCGATCATTTGAAAGTCTGTGACCCTGAAGCTAATCCGAATGGAAGGGCATATCCTCTGATTAAAGTTATTGAAGTAGGATTGAAAGTAGGTTTTTAAGCGATGAAGAATATGGAAAAAATGAATAAGATATGGAGCCTCTTTGCTGGTCTGATGCTGACAATGAGCATTGTATCGTGTGAGGATCTGGCATTCGGTGAACGGTTTTTGCAGAAGCCCCCCAGTACAGATGTCACCATAGATACTATCTTTGGGAAGGCAGAATATGCCAGACGAGTGCTTTGGCGCAGCTATCAGTATCTGCCATATGGTATGGAAACCAATGGATTTTGGACGCAGATGTGCATGAGTACCATTGAAGGACTTACTGATTTGAATTATGATAATATCGGATATTCGGCACTTTCGAATACATATTACCCTGGATTGTACAATGCTTCGATAGAGGATAATACGCGAATCAATGCACATCGAACGAAAATGCAGTTCTCTCAATCGGGTATTTGGACAGGTGTGCGCCATGCTTGGCTGTTATATGAGAACGTAGATAAGGTTCCTGATATGGATGAACAGGAGAAGTCACGACTTAAAGCAGAAGCAAAGATGATGGTAGCTGTGTTCTATGCTCACATGCTTCGGCATTACGGATCTCTTCCAATCATTGATCATGCTATCTCTGCTGACGATGCAAGCTTTCCCGCTCGGGCCACTTTGCAGCAAACAGTGGATTTTATTGTGAAGCTGTTGAACGATGCTATTGCCTGCGAAGACTTCCCTTGGAGTGTTCCTGAAAATGAAATGGAGAACTGGGATGGCCGAATGACGAAGGCTGGTGCTATGGCATTGAAGACTCGTGTCTTGCTTTTCGTTGCCAGTCCACTGTTCAATTCCGATGCGCCTTTTGCCAAAGGAGAGGCTTCTGATAAGAAGATGACATGGTGGGGGAACTATGATAAGCAGCGTTGGAAACAAGCTGTTGATGCCTGCAAAGAGTTCTTTGATGCGCTGAATAAAAATGGTTTCTTCAAGTTGGTGCAGGCCGGTGACCATGGTATTACTACCGAGCGCGAAGCCTATACCAGTGCTTATTTCGACCGAGGAAATACAGAAACGCTGATATCATGCCGTAGAACATTCCTTTGTACGAAGAATAATGGGCAGTTTGACAAGGCACTTCGATGGGGAGCTTATTGCCCGACGAAAGAGTTTTTCGATATGTTTGAGATGAAAGATGGCCGTCCTTTCGATTGGAAGAACCCCAAAATGGCAAAGAACCCGTTTAAAGATCGTGATCCACGACTATATGAAAACTTCATTTTGGACGGTGATAAGTATAATGGGCGAACTGCAGCGATGACAGATGTCAATCCTAAAGACAAGGCCAACTACCCCAAAGGAAAGGATTGGGAGCAAGGAAGAATGCACAAACTGAGCCTTGCAACAGGTTTGGCATGCCGCAAGTGGGGACTCGATAGAAATACAGAAGCCTACAACCGACCTGTACAATGGCCGACGATGCGACTTGCTGAAGTCTATTTGAACTATGCAGAAGCCTTGAATGAATACTATGATGGTCCCACACCAGAAGCTTATCAAGCTATCAATACCGTTCGTGCGCGTGTCGGTATGCCTGCACTAAGTGGTATGAGTAAGGAGGATTTCCGCAAAGCAGTGCTGCATGAACGTGCGGTTGAATTTGCATATGAGGAGGTGAGATTCTTTGATTTGATACGTTGGAAGATGTATGATGTCTTTGAAACACCGCTCCATGGTCTCCATGTCTATAAGCACAAGAAAACCAAGGAATATCTCATAAAGCCTTTTGCATTGACAAAATATTACCGTGCTTGGTGGAAAACAGGCTGGGAACCACGTATGTGTTTGAGTGCATTCCCCTCAAAGGAGGTTAACAAAGGCTATGGATTAGTGCAGAACCCAGGTTGGGAGTAAGTCTATGATGTAATTTAAACATGAATAAAATGAACTATAAATTATATTTTGCAGCGCTTCTTTTCTCTCCGCTCTGTATGTCGGCTCAGACTGACAGTTTGCTGACAGAGAAGAAACCTCATAGAATAACCTATGGTCGTGACGTGTCTGTCGACCAGAAGGAAGCTACGGTTGCGGCGTCTTTCATAACCAGCGAGAAGCTTGCACACCGTAAGGAAACAAATCCTCGCAATGCTCTTTATGGCTTGATACCAGGCTTGGAGGTGTTGCAGAACCAAGGTGCAGCTTGGGAAACTACGGGCCGTCTCTTTGTCAGAGGCAATGGAACACTCAGTAAAAAGGCGCCTCTTGTTTTGGTTGATGGCTTTGAACGTGAGCTTGGACAACTTTCAATGGATGAAATTGAATCAATAACTGTGTTGAAAGATGCAGCCTCAACTGCTCTCTATGGTATGCGTGGAGCCAATGGAGTCATTGCCGTGAAGACAAAACGAGGGATGAATGGTGCGCCGAAAATCAAGTTTTCTTATGAGCTTAGCATGGCAACTCCGTTCCGAAAGCCTAAATTTGTTGACGGACATACCTATGCCATGGCTTTGAATGAGGGTATGAAGAATGACGGACTAACACCGCGTTACGATGTTTCTGAACTTTCTGCATTCAAAGATGGAAGTCTGCCCGATGCCTACCCCAATGTAGATTGGTGGGGAGAGTCGCTTCGAAACCATAGCTTTGGCAACAATGTTACATTCTCTGTAACGGGTGGTGGCAAGTTTGTTAGATATTTCACACAGTTGAATTATCTGAATGACAGCGGTATATTGCGACCTGTTAATGATAACCAGGGCTATTCAACACAGCTCAAATATTCAAAGTTAAACATTCGTACTAACCTTGATATTGAGTTGGGACGCAACACGATGTTGCAGTTGAATATGTTTGGAACTTTCTCTGAACATAACCGCCCCAATGCTACAATCTCTGATATTTTCACTGCGCTCTATAAGGTACCTTCTGGTGCATTCCCTATAAAGAATGCTCGTGGGGTATGGGCTGGTACGACAGATATTGAGACCAATCCTGTAGCAATGATATCCGGAACGGGGTATGCGCGGTCGCAACAAAGAAACTTCTTTGCCGATTTAAAGCTGACACATCGATTGGATTTTCTCTTGAAAGGCCTTTCGGTCGGTTTGCAATTGGGCTTGGATAACAATGCTTCTTATTGGGATGGAAACGCTCGAAAATATGGCTATGAACAGTCTACATATGATTGGGCAAGCAGAAGTTACACCTATAAGAACCTGCGAAATGAAACGGCATTGAGTGCCAGTCATTCAGTAGGTGCATCGAATAATCATTTCAATTTCAATGCATTTGCCAACTTCCAGCGCGATTGGGACTTGCATTCTTTGGCTGCAACTGCACAATATCGTATGGATAAGTTAATCGCCAAAGGGCAAAACACATCGTATGCTTTCATTGATATTGTCAGCCAGTTGCACTATGCTTACAAGCATCGTTACCTCTTTGATGTGTCGCTATCGGAGTCGGCTTCAAGCATCTTAGATCCCAAAAGCCGTTGGGGTGTTTTCCCGGCAGCAGGCATTGGCTGGATTGTGTCAGAGGAAACGTTTGCCAAACGCGATTGGTTAGACTTCTTGAAACTGCGTGCCAGCTATGGTATCTCAGGCGGTGCAGACTATGACAACGACCTCTTTATCGATATGTATGGCAATGGTGGTAGTTTCTTCTTTGGTAAAAACCCTCTCAAGCATAATGGTTTGCGCTTGACCCAATTGGGTATTTCCAATCTGACTTATGAGAAATCACACAAGCTGAACATTGGTTTTGACTTCCGTGCCTTTAAGCATTTGGACGTAACGGTTGATTTCTTCTACGATCATCGCACGGATATTCTGGTGGATGCCAATGGAAAGGTATCTTCATTGTTTGGTCTTCCAGTGCCCAAAGAGAACTCCGGTGTAGTGGATAATCGCGGTATTGAAACCTCAATTCGTTGGAATAAGTCGCTCAAAGATTTCCATTATGCTTTGGGAAGCACCTTCTCTTTTATTCGCAATAAAATCGTAAACCAGAACGAGGAATATCGTCCTTATGGCTATTTACAGCGTACAGGCAAACGCATCGGCCAGTACTTCGGCTATGTAGTAGAGGAAATTTATCAGAATCAGAATGAGATTGACCAGCGTAATGTCAAGCAGACATTGTCGCAAGTGAAGCCGGGCGACCTTAAATATAAGGATCTCAATAATGATGGTATCATTGATTCGTATGATCAGAAAGCTTTAGGCTACAGTGCATTCCCTGAGATCTACTATTCTTTCGATTTGAATTTAGATTACAAGGGGTGGGGACTTTATGCCATGTTCCAAGGCATTGGCAATGTCAGTGTAATGGCTAACATGCCCAGCGTCTATCATCCTTTGTTTGGAAATCGCACGATTTCAAAGGAATACTACGACAACCGTTGGACTCCGGAGACTCCGAATGCGCGCTATCCACGGCTGACTTCTGTCGGTTCGGTTAACAACTACGCGAATAATTCCCTTTGGATTAAGAATGGAGCCTATTTTAAGTTGCGCACATTGGAAGTGTATTATCATTTCAAGAAGCATCAGTTAAAGCCATTGAAATACGTGAATGCTGCCAAAGTCTATGTTCGTGCATATGATCTTTTCAGTCTTGATCATATCAAGGTAATGGATCCTGAGAACATGAAAACAGGCCATCCAAGCATGACACGCTATGCTGTTGGCTTCGATTTGAAATTCTAAAATATTCGGTTATGAAACATATTAAAATCACAACACTGCTTGTCGTTACTGTCAGTATGTTTGCCAGCTGTGACTTTCTGAATACTTCGGAGTCAACATATTACGACCGTAGCGAACTGTTATACGACCCTTCAAAGGTTACACAGTTGTGCACCGAGGTCTATAGTTACTTGCCCAATGGATTGGAAGGCATTGGAGGTGCCATGCATGATGCTGCTACCGACGATGCCATTCATATCAACAACACGGCTGCTATCCAGCGTTTTGTCAATGGAAGTTGGTCGCCCAACTATGTCGTTGATGATGTTTTTGCCCATTACTACAAGGCAATTCACGACGCAAACTTCTATTTGGAAAACTGTCTGGGCCTCACTTTTGAGGATTGGAAATATACAGATGGCTTCCAAGATACCTATACAAGCTATCTCAATTACCAGTATGAAGTGAGATGTCTGCGTGCTTTCTACTACTTTGAATTAGTCAGACGTTATGGCAATATCCCGCTGATTACAAAGACACTCACCAAGGAAGATGCAAAAAAGGCAGAGCCTATTTCGGCAGAAAATGTGCTTCGTTTCGTCATTGATGAATGTACCGATGTGGCTCAACATCTTCCTGTAAAGACAACAACACTCCCCGGAGGAGCTGCCAATATGCAGCGTGTCAGCAAGGGAGTAGCATTGGCTTTGAAATCAAGAGCAACGCTCTACCTTGCCAGTCCGCTTTTCAATACCTCGGGAGATGTTGCAAAATGGGAGGCAGCTGCCACTGCCGCATTTGATGTTATCCGTCAGGCTTCAGCCTTTGGCTATGCCCTTGACGATGATTACAAGAACCTTTTCGGCGCCACCAACAATCAAAGTGCAGAGGTTATCCTTTGCCGTCCCGAGGGAAAGACCACGCACTTTGAGTCTGCCAACTATCCTATTGGAGTTGAAAAAGGGTTAGGTTATACCTGTCCGACAGAGAATTTAGTCAGCGCTTACGAAATGTCAGACGGCAGTTCGTTTGATTGGAACAATCCGGTACAGGCAGCTAATCCCTACAAGAACCGTGACCCACGTCTTCAAATGACTGTTGTGTTCAACGGAATGCAGTGGCCTGCGAAAACACCCGTAGAGACTTATCATGGCGGACGTAACGGACAACCACTTCTCAATGCGACAACAACAGGGTATTATCTGAAGAAATATCTCAATAACAAGGTGATATTTGAGGCTGGAAAGAATACAAACAGCTTCGATCACAACTGGATATTGTTCAGATATGCCGAGATATTGCTGAATTATGCAGAAGCAATGGCCGAGGCCTATGGCCCAGACCAGGTGGTAAGTCCGTTCACAATGAGTGCACGCGAGGCCGTAAACCTTGTCCGTTCCCGCAAGAATGTGAAGATGCCTAAATTCCCGACAGGAATGTCAAAGGCCGATTTCCTTGCCCGTTTACGCAATGAACGACGCGTGGAATTGGCTTTCGAGGGATATCGTTTCTGGGATTTGCGTCGCTGGAAAGCCCTTGGTGACATGAAGGATATCTATAAAGTGAATATCGAAAAGCGGGCTGATGGCACGCTGACTTTCGCAAAAGAAAAGCTCTGCACGTATGAGATAACCGACAAGATGTATTTCTATCCCATCTCGAATGCAGAACGCTATAAGAACACTAACTTGAAACAAAATCCCGGTTGGGGTGAGTAAGCGGAGTAATCTTTCTCTTGCTGTTTGCGTTAGTGTCATCAATTGACTTTACAAGTATCTCTAAATTCTTTATCTTTGTTTCGGGGGAGAGCAACTGTTTGCTTTCCCCTCTTTTGTTTTCTGTTGCAAACAACGATGCCGAATAAACTAAGATTGCATGTGATTTCACAGTTGGCGTTCCTTTTGTTAAAATCAATCATGAATGTTTACAAATGCTTTCAAATCGTTCGCGTATTTGAAACGCGTTTGCTCCTCGCTCTGAATATGCGCTGTATTCTGTCATTTTGCAATTTATTGACTATCAACAGATTATGAAGTTTGATGCAAAATGTAGGGCAAAATCGCATTGCCAGGCATTGCAATTTGCATCAAATTGCAATGTAATCTCTATCAGATGAGCTTCTCATTTCATTCAAATGGCATTGTAATCTCCGTCATGTTGCGCGCTAAAGTGACTGGAATTACTACGCAAGAAGAAAGAAGTGAGGATACCGAAGCCGTAAAATGGGTTCGCATTCATGCAAAAAGCACGTTCTGATTTCTATTTGGTGAACGCTCGAAGTGTTAAAAACCATGTGGTAATGTTTACAAAATCGGGAGATTTCAGAGGTCTTCTTTGAGGCGCATTTGTGGCAAGCAGATAGTCAATACAGAGGTTGTAGTCCGTCATTGTAACTGCTGGTCTGCAATCTTCTCTTGCAGATAAATACCGACTTTGCAACAAACTTTAACGCTGTTGCAGGACTAATTTGCAGAGAAAAAGCTAACTTTGAAGCATATCACCTTTGAACATGGCGTAATACCAAACGTAAAAATAGAAATCTATGTCTGCAATTCTTTCTGTCATTCCTGTTATCCTGCTGTTCGTTCTGATGCTCGGACTGAAGTTGGCAGGCCATAAAAGTGCCGTCATCACGCTGTGCGTCACGATTATTCTGGCGCTTGTGGCTGCCCCACAACTCGGCATGTTGCCTGACGCTTTCAAGGCTTCGGGCATCTTTGAAGTAGTGGGGTGGAGCATTGTTGAGGGCATGCTCAAAGCCGTTTTCCCCATTCTCATCATCATTCTGATGGCTATCTACAGCTATAATATCCTTGTGGAAAGTAGGCAGATAGAGGTCATTAAGCGGCAATTCACCGCTATCACGAGCGACAAGGGCATTCTTGTCTTGATGCTTGTCTGGGGCTTTGGCGGATTGTTGGAGGGCATGGCAGGTTTCGGAACGGCTGTAGCCATTCCTGCAGCCATATTGATTGGCCTGGGTTTCAAGCCTATGTTCTCGGCGCTTGTGGCTTTAATCGGCAACACGGTAGCCACGGGTTTCGGTGCTGTTGGTGTGCCGGTGACGACCCTGTGCAATGAGGTAGCACCGGGAGGGGCAGCTCCTGTTGAGGCCATTTGCGAAACATCGTCGTTTGCCGTCATTCAGTTGGCACCGCTTTTTATCCTGCTGCCGTTTATCATTCTGACGCTGACCGACCGCAAAGCCATTGTGAAAAACATCATACTTTCACTCTGGGTGGGTGGCATTTCAGTTGTCGTGCAGTATCTTTGTGCCCATTTCTTGGGTTCTGAAACGCCTGCAATCATCGGCTCTGTGGCAGCTATTCTCGCCATACTTCTCTATGTAAAGCTCTTCGACCGCAAGGGACGTGAGGGCTTGCCGACTGCGCGTTATTCGTTGGGTGAGACCTTCAAGGCATGGAGTGTCTATCTCTTTATCTTGCTTCTCATTTTAGTTTCGGGTGCACTCTGCCCACCGGTAAACGATTTTCTGAAATCACATCTCGTTTCAAAAGTTGCCATTCCCGTTATCGGTTCAACGTTTAAGTTTGGTTGGATAAGCAATGCGGGACTCATGTTGTTCCTTGGAGCCACGATAGGTGGATTGATACAAGGACTCTCTTTCGGTCGGATGATGCGGATATTAGCCCGAACAACAGTCAATTTGAAGAACACTATCATCACGATTATCTGCTTGATTTCGTTGGCATCGGTCATGAACTACAGCGGTATGATCAGTGCTATCGCTTCGGGACTTGTTGCGATTACGGGTGGTTTCTATCCCTTCTTTGCTCCGCTTATTGGTGCTGTCGGTACGTTTGTCACGGGTTCTGACACCTCTTCGAATATTCTCTTTGCCAAATTGCAGGCCAATGTTGCAGGGCAGTTAGGTTTGACGGGGCACTCCACTTTCTACGGAGTGCCGGGCACGGAGACCAATTGGCTTGTGGCTGCCAATACGACTGGTGCCACAGGAGGCAAGATGATAAGTCCTCAGAGCATAGCCATTGCCACGGCAGCCTGCGATATGCAGGGCAGGGATGGGGAGATATTGCGTTCTGCTTTGCCTTATGCTATCGGGTATATAGCCTTGGGTGGACTGATGGTTTTCCTTGGATTGTAAGCCCTTAAACTCACTTTTAAAGTCCAATTTGCAGGAGTTGGGCTTTTATTTTGTAATTTTGCAGCTTGACAAAGCTACACTTTTATGAAAAAAATAGACAGGAAACTGGTTCGCGGTTGCTATGATTATCTTATCATTGCGTTGGCAATGGTCGTGGGAAGTCTGGGCTGGGTGGTCTTTCTTTTACCTCACAAGATTACCATTGGAGGCCTGCCCGGTATATCGTCTGTGGTGTTTTGGGCCACGGGTATCCACGTTCAGTACACCTATCTGGGTATCAACATATTGCTGTTGGCAGCTGCACTCAAGGTGTTGGGGCTTAAATTCTGTGTCAAGACCATATATGCAGTGAGTGTCTTTACATTGTTTACTACGCTTTGGCAAGGTGTAGTGGGCGATAAGGTGATGTTCAGTAAGGAGCCGTTTCTGGCCTGCGTAGTGGGTGGTTTGCTGCTGGGTTTGAGCACAGGTTTCAGCCTTTTGCGCAATGGAAGCACGGGAGGTTCGGATGTCATTGCAGCCATAGTGCATAAGTATAAAGACATATCTTTGGGGCATATCATACTCATGTGCGACCTCTGTGTCATTACATCCAGCTACTTGGTTATAGGCAGTTGGGAGAAAGTCATCTATGGTTATATCGTGCTTTTCGTAATGTCTTATACGGTAGACCACGTCATCAATGGTTTTCGTCGATCGGTACAATTCTTCGTGATTTCAGAGAAATATCAGGAGATCGGACGCCTGATTAACAATGAGGCTAACCGTGGTTGCACGGTGATTGATGCGCATGGCTTCTACACGGGCAAGAAGATGGGAATGCTTTTCATTATTGCCAAGCAGAATGAAAGCCACAACATATTTAGGATTATCGATGATGTAGACCCTGAAGCCTTCGTCAGTCAGAGTGCCGTTTCAGGCGTTTATGGCTTAGGTTTCGACCGCATGAAAGTGGGAAAGAAGCATTTAAGTAAAATGAATAAAGTTTGATTTTCTGGCGAATGATAAATTATGATGAAATAAAGGACAAGCGGATAGCACTTCTTCTTTCGGGAGGTGTCGACAGCAGTGTGGTGCTTTACGAGATGGTGAGCCATGGTTTGCATCCCGATTGCTTCTACATCATGATTGGTCCCGAGGAGAAAGAAGAGTGGGATTGCACGAGTGAAGAAGACTTGGAAATGGCAACGGCTTTGACAAATCGCTTCGGTTGTCAGTTGAAAGTGATTGATTGCCACAAGGAATACTGGTCTCAAGTGACGCGATACACTATGGATAAGGTGAAAGCCGGCTTCACACCAAACCCTGATGTCATGTGCAATCGGCTCATCAAGTTTGGTGCTTTCGATGAGAAGATAGGCCACGATTACGACCTCATTGCTACCGGACATTATGCACAGACCGAATGGATTGAGGGGCGAAAGTGGCTCACGACAAGTCCTGACCCGGTTAAAGATCAGACTGATTTCTTGGCACAAATCTATGGCTGGCAACTGAGAAAGGCCATCTTCCCAATAGGACATTTCGAAAAGAATGAAGTGCGCGAGATAGCCGAAAGAGAACATCTTATCAATGCAAAGCGCCGTGACAGTCAGGGCATCTGCTTCTTGGGAAACATTGACTACAATGAATATGTGCGTCGTTATTTAGGCGAAAGCGTGGGTGATGTCATTGAATTGGAGACAGGAAAGAAGATAGGTGAGCACAAAGGACTGTGGTTTCACACGATTGGTCAGCGTAAGGGACTTGGCTTTGGCGGTGGTCCTTGGTTTGTGGTTAAAAAGGATGTGGAGCGTAATATCCTGTATGTCAGCCATGGTTATGACCCTGAAATGGCGTATAAGCAAGACTTCAAGATACATGATTTCCATGCCACGACCTATTGTCCAGAGGGAACAGCGTTGCCCGAATTGCCCGAACGCATTACGTTCAAGATACGTCATACTCCCGAATATCTGCCTGCAACGCTTGAAAGAACAGGTGAAAACACCTATGTTATTCATGCTGACAACAAGATACATGGTGTGGCTCCGGGACAGTTCTGCGTGGTCTATGACGCACAGCACCATTATTGTTACGGTTCGGGAGAGATTACTTTATGAGCAAATGAAAACCACTTTATGAGATGGAAAATATAGAAGGAAAAGAAGAACAGATACTTATTCGCATCACAGGACAGGACCGTCCGGGCCTCACTGCAGCCGTCATGGGAATTCTGGCACGCTATAATGCCCGCATTTTAGATATCGGTCAGGCCGACATTCACAGCACCTTGTCGCTCGGAATACTTATCCGCATTGATGATACGCACTCTGGTCAGGTGATGAAAGAATTGCTGTTCAAGGCCGAGGAACTGAATGTGAACATCGGATTTGCACCGATTTCTGACGATGAATATGAGTCATGGGTCGATCATCAGGGCAAGAACCGCTACATTCTGACCGTGATTGGTCGCTCGCTTTCAGCCAAACAGATTGCTGCTGCAACAAAGATTATTGCTGAACAGGGACTGAACATCGACTTTATTCGAAGGATGACAGGTCGCATGAGCATCAAGCATCCTGAACGGAATGTGCGTGCCTGCATTGAATTCTCACTGCGCGGAACTCCGAAAGACCGTGAACTGATGCAGTCAAAACTGATGCATTTGGCTTCAGAACAGGAGATAGACTTTTCTTTCCAGCGTGATGATATGTATCGACGCATGCGCCGTCTCATCTGCTTTGATATGGACTCGACGCTCATTCAGACAGAATGTATTGATGAACTGGCAGCTCGTGCCGGAGTGGGGGATAAGGTGAAAGCTATCACAGAGCGTGCCATGCGTGGCGAGATTGATTTCAAGGAGAGTTTCACGGAGCGTGTGGCATTGCTCAAAGGACTTGATGTCAGCGTGATGCAAGATATTGCAGAGCACATGCCTATCACCGAAGGAGCCGACCGATTGATGTCAGTATTGAAGCGATGTGGATATAAGATTGCCATTCTTAGTGGTGGATTTACCTTCTTCGGAGAACAGCTCCGGCGTCGCTATGGCATTGACTATGTCTACGCAAATGAACTTGAAATTGATGAGAATGGTAAGCTGACAGGGCGCTATGTGGGTGATATTGTCGACGGAAAACGCAAGGCTGAACTCCTGAAACTCATTGCTCAAGTTGAACAGGTGAACCTTGCACAGACCATTGCTGTGGGAGACGGTGCCAACGATTTGCCGATGATAGCAGAAGCCGGATTAGGGATTGCATTCCATGCAAAGCCTCGTGTGAAGGCAACGGCACAGCAGTCTATCAACAACATCGGCTTGGATGGTGTGCTCTATTTCCTTGGGTTTAAGGACAGTTATTTGGGAGAGCAAGGGAAACTGTAGCCATTCAGTTAAATGCGCTGTGCCCAATTTCAGCATGACACTGAACTATAGACCTTGCGGATATTATTGAAATATTCGCAAGGTCTGTTCTTTTTGCGGGCTGTCTGCTAATGTCTGCAATTTGAAAATAAGGGTAGAAACAGAAGTCTTTCTGTGCTTTCTTTATTCCAAACCAATCAGCAGTCCGTCTTGAATGTCAATCCTTTCTGCTTGTGGATGGCGTGGAAGTCCTGGCATGCGCATGATATCGCCCGCGATAGCCACAATCATTTCGGCGCCCATATTGATGACAAGGTCGCGAATAGTGAAAGTAAAATCCTTGGGAACGCCGTGCCGTTTAGCGTCATCACTCAATGAATATTGGGTCTTGGCAATGCAGACAGGGTAGCGTTCAAGGTTCCATTTGGCAATGCGCTCAAGCATTTCCAATGCCTGTTTCTTGAAAACTACCTGCTTGGCACCATAGACTTGCTTGGCCACGGCCGTAATCTTATCCTTCACGTTGGCTTCATCTGTATAGCAATAAGCGATGTCTTCTGAAGGATGAGCTGCAATTTCGTCGATGGCAAGCTGTGCCAAATCCATGCAACCCTCGCTTCCTTTCATGTAAGCCTCGTTTACGGCGAAGCCAATTCCTAACTTCTCGCAATGTTCACTGACGACAGTAATCTCTTCTTCTGTGTCATTGCCGAAGCGGTTCAGGGTCACGATGACGCGCTGTCCCATGTGTTGCATGTTGGCAATGTGTCTGTCTAAATTTTCCAATCCCTTACGGATATGCTCGCAACAGCCGTTCTCCGGGTCGCCCACCTGCATGCCGCCATGCATCTTCAGCCCCATGATTGTGGCCACTAATACCGTGAGTCGCGGTTGTATTCCTGCTTTACGGCATTTGATATCCAAGAACTTTTCAGCCCCAAGATCGGCCCCAAAGCCTGCTTCTGTCACGACATAATCGCCAAAGCTCATGGCCATTTTCGTGGCCAGAATACTGTTGCAGCCGTGTGCAATGTTGGCAAACGGGCCGCCATGGATAAAGGCCGCCGTGCCTTCAATGGTCTGAACGAGGTTCGGATTGAGTGCATCCCGCAGCAAAACTGTCATGGCTCCGCCTATGCCGAGGTCTTTCACGCAGAAGGGGTTGTCGTCAAGAGTGATGCCTAATAAGACATTATCGATGCGTCGGCGTAGGTCTTCTTCGTCTGTGGCGAGGCAAAGAATGGCCATAATCTCACTGGCCGGCGTGATGTCAAAACCGCTTTCGCTGAGCAGCCCGTTGGTTTTTGCCCCCAGACCGGTTGTGATACAGCGTAGATTTCGGTCGTTCACATCAAGCACACGGCGCCAGAGCACATCCTTAAGTGCAAAACCTTCTTCATGGTGCTGATAGAGATAGTTGTCGAGTAGGGCTGCAATCATATTGTGAGCCGATGTAATTGCATGGAAATCGCCTGTGAAATGAAGGTTTATTCTGTCCATGGGCAGCACCTGTGCATAGCCTCCTCCTGTGGCACCGCCTTTCATTCCGAAGCACGGGCCAAGTGAAGGTTCGCGCAATGCCAACACGGATTTATGCCCCAATCGGTTCATCGCCATTGACAATCCGATGCTGACGGTGGTCTTTCCGATGCCGGCTTTTGTCGGACTTATAGCTGTCACAAGAATGAGATTGCTCTTCTTGACGCGCTTTTCATCAATGAGTTTAAGGGGTACTTTAGCAATGTATTTACCATAGTTTTCGAGTTCTTCTGTGGGAATATCAATCTTTTCAGCAATCCTTTCAATGGATTGCAACTGACATTCGCGGGCTATTTCAAGTTCGGTTTTCATAAGGGGCATAAAACGAAATGTAACAAAATGGAAGATGACAGAAAACGACTATATATGTTGATATTCAATCAGTTAGAACGAAATTAGACAAAGACAGCTTGCAAAACGAAATGTTACATTGCGTTACATTCGTGTTACATTTAGGGGATTATTTGAACAGTGTTTGAAGCATAAATGTTACATGGGTGAAAAATAGGGCTACATGAGACGGCGTTTTGATTGAAGACGGGTAATTTATAACATGAAGGCGATAGAGGACGGCACAGGTGAAGGAAAGGGCCTTACTGGGTGAATTGAGAACGCTTGAAGCATGGCAGAAGCAGTTGCATCCTGCCTTTTATTTTGTCGTAAAGAATAAAATATAAATCATTAAAATATCGTATATAATTATTATTTTGTATATTTGCAGCAAAAAGAAGTAAATATGACTAAGGTAATACACGTACAATTGATGCAGGGACGAAAGAACTATTATTTCGGTTCTATTCCTGCGATTTACAGCGTTCTAACGGCTGAGGAGATAGGTATAAAGCAGTGTTCATTAGAACGCGTAGGGTTGAGCAAGGGAGGCGTTGTACTGAATAAAAAGGCATGTATCAGGGCAGGCGAACTTATACGCTCTAAGGCAACAAAATAAGGATGCGTTTGAACAGCTAAAACGCTGATTGAACGACACTTGAACGGTTTTCGACACGTATTTGAACGGTCGGAAGCCGTTTTTTCATTTTATAGGGTCTTTAAACGGGTGATTTTAGGGTAAAAAATGGGATTGGGTGGACACTTGGGTGGACGATTGGGAGGACAATGCAAAACGAAATGTATCGATTGGGTGGACATTTGGGTGGACACTTTTAATATAGTTTTGACCACATTCACCCCCCTAATAAGGACAAAAAAAAGCGGATTAATGCCGTTTTTTATCGTTTTACCCCCCCCTTTATTCCACAAAACAGGGGGTATAATACCATGTGACGAATAAAAATAATTTCGTAGAACGCCCTGTTTATCGGGCTTTTTAGCTATATTTGCGGTGTTAAATCATAAAAAAGTGTGCGCGCGGCGCATAAGGAGGGCAATATGGAACAGACATTTAAGATTAGTGATGAGCAGTGGGAGCGTTTGAATGATACAACGTTTAGAATTGTACTGGAGCGTTCAGATAAGCTGGTTGCAAGTTCACTTGAACAGCTGCGCAAGTCTACAGACCGCGCCTATACCCTTTTTGGTTTCCTACTTACTGTTTTCTCAGGAATAACCGCTTACTTGATTAGGTGTGTGGATATAACTGTTCTGCTTCCGTGTGTTGTATTGTGGTTGGGCTGTGGTATAGCTACTGCATTGATGTTTTCCAAGGCAATATGGGTACACCCTTTTATCCATCAGGGAAACCAGCCACGTTATTTAATCACCAAAGAGCTTATAGATGCTTATAAATCGAATGGTGCATACCAGCACACGCTCTTGGTGTCTGCTATAGAAGAAAATCAATATTGCTACGACTACAATTCAAACATATTGGAGAAGCGTGCAAAAGTAATTAAATGTGTGATGAAGGTTATAAAGGCAACCTTTTTAATGGTTGCCGTTATAACCATACTCATTAAACTGGCTGAATATCTGAACTATCCATTGAATTAGTGTACACAGCATCTGGGGTTTGAGGTCTTGGATATTTCTCCTTTTCCTCTTCGTCTTTTTCTTTTGCCATAATTGTTGAAGTTAAAGTGAATATTAAGTTTGAAATTATTTAATGTTTACATAAATCGGCTTATGTTACCGAGTACTTCGAAGATGCGGAGAATACGGGAATTGTCGTACTCCTGCTCATCGTAGTTCTCCTCGTTGATGGGCACGTAACGCATTCTGTTCGGGTCATTGGACTTGCGAAGTATCTTGACGGTGCGAATAGTATCGAGGACAACGGCATAGATCTCGCCGTATTGCACATCCTCAAGTCGGCATTCCTTGAGCGCAATGATATCTCCATGGTTGATTTTAGGTTCCATTGAATGACCCGTGATGTTCACCCAGGTGACCCCCGGCTTGTTGAATGGCTTGAAATCGATGTTGTATTCAGGATTGATAGTCTGATTATTAAATGTAAGGTCAAAGCCTCCAAGGAAGTCCACATCATAGTATGGTGCACCTTTACTGGGAGTGTATGAAACGGAGGGTTCAGAAAGAAGTGCCTCCGTTATAGAATTTTCTTCTTGTTTTTTGGGGTAAATAGCCTTATTTTTCTTATCTTTATGGTCGGGAATTGTGTCTTCAGCTACACTGCATGATTGGTTACTACCTTTCGTTTTGAGCATAGGACCGCGACCTGTTAGCAACCAGTCTGGATTAATATCATCGTATGCTAATAGAATTTTTTCAATACTTACAGAGCTTAGACCTTTCCCTCCATTTTTAGCCTTGCCTAAAAGTCCGACAGACAAGCCCGCAGTGACAGTCATTTGATTGTCATTGATACCGCTTTGCGACATATAGTATTGAAGTCTTTCTATAAAATTTCCCATAAAACATGAAATTTATCAATAAAAATTTTGGAGTATAGAAATATTTCTATATCTTTGCAACATGTTTAATACATAAACACCGCGTCAAAAATACAAAAAAGGGGCGAGAAACAAGAATGTTTAATTAAAAAATATAGGAATATGAAAACTTACTTCTACGCATCTTACAAGTTAAATGTGAACAAAGCAGACGTTTGTACGATTATCAAAGCACAAAGTCAGGCACAAATCAAAAGAGCAGCCATCCATTTGCATGAAAACTGGTCACGTTTTGAAACGTATAATGAGGCATTCAACTATCTTATGCTTAATGTTACCTCATTAGGAGCACAGGTTTCCTACGATGACGTTAGATATTATGATGTGACGAATTTCTAAATAACCTTATTGTAAGTAAGACATGAACAAGAGTTTATTAGACCGAGTAAGTGTTGAGAAAATAGATGCGCTGGTTGACGCATTAAGCGGGGTGATAAGTGACATGCGCATTACAGGAGAAAATAGCGAGGCCTGCTTTTGCAATGAAGCATATTGGGCATGTTATTCTTTAAGAAATATGATGTTTACATCTCTAAGACATCGGGAACAAAATAGACTAGGTGAATAGATTGTAGGATAACCCAAGGCGGCTACGTCCGAATGGTAGCGGACCAGAACATCTCGGCAACTGGGGTTCGATTCCCCTCCGCCTACAAACATAATATTAATAAAGAAAAGATATGGAAAAGAAGATTTATGTAAGTGACAAAGCAAAGACGCAGCTTTGCAAGATATTCAGCTGCTCTAAGATGATGGTGTGGTTAGCGCTGAATTTCAAGCGCGAGAGTGACCTGGCACGGAAGATACGTTACACGGCCCTGACACAGTTCGGTGGCGTTCCAAGCTGGAAACCCGAGGAAATGGAAACCACTCACGAGGAGGTGGAAAAGACCATGACGCAGCGTTATGGAGAACGTGTTAAATTGGTGTATGATCGCAATGACGGCAGCACGCATGTTCTGATTGACGGCAAAGAGACGCGTGTGGAGCATAATCTTGACGTGCCCAGTTTCATGGCGTTGCAGAACGAAGTTGAAATAATGGCTATGAGTTTGTAAGAGTTTGACGGGATGGAGTATTTCAATAAGATATTGTGCGTAACCTACGCGGAATTAACGGGAGGCGGCGAAGCTATTATCAAAGGTGACACATTGTTGAAGAATGTCACTCGCGGTAATATCGTCAGTGTTCACCGTGGCGGTGGTGAGGGTAGCCAGGCACTATACGCATGGAATTCCATTCCTCAGAAATATAGGAAGCTGTATATGGAACGTTACGGCGACCCTGAACAGCGCATGAAGGAAGCCATGATGCGTGACCGCATCAAATTAGATAGCGAGGCTCGCGAATGGTACGAAGCGTTCACCTATGAGAAGAATGGCCGGGCGGAGCATCTGACTGGCGAACTGATAGAGGAATATACTATCAACGCGAGTGTACTTGGCGAATTGCAGAAGATGATGGCACAGCGTCAGGCCCTCCGTCAGAGTCTGAACGGCAGCATGGCGGGTGCATGGGAAGTTATCTGTCAGAGTTCGGAGGCTTTGCGCGAGGAATATCACCACACACTGCCAAAGCACATAGTACGTCTGAAGGCGAAAATCAAGGCTTTCAAGGCCGACGGCTATCGCAGCTTGATCAGTGGCAAGGTAGGTAATCTGAACACCATTAAAATAACACCCGAGTTCGGGCAGCTGCTTATAGCCTTGAAACGCTGTCGAGTGCCTGTATACACCGACGCACAGCTCTTTGAAGAGGCAAACAGACAGGCAGAAGCAAACGGCTGGAAGCCTCTGAAAAGCCTTAGCGGTCTGAAGCGATGGCTGAACAGTGCTGCGATTATGCCACTATGGTATGATGCTGTATATGGTGAGCAGGCCGCACGACAGAAGTTCGGACGTAAACACCGTACAGCACAGCCAACGAAGCGCGACGCTCTGTGGTATGGTGACGGTACGAAACTCAACCTATACTACCAGGACGAAGAAGGCAAGGTGCGGACCACGCAGGTCTATGTAGTCATTGATGCGATGAGCGAGGTGATGCTTGGCTGGCACATCAGCGACAGCGAGGACTACGAAGCGCAATATCTCGCTTACCGTATGGCTATTCAGACCAGCAGGCACAAGCCTTACGAAATTGTGCACGACAACCAGGGCGGACACAAAAAACTTGACGCTGAAGGACTGTTTAAGAAGCTTTGCCACGTGCATAGGACCACGCAACCCTACAACGGCGAGTCTAAGACCATTGAGGCAGTGTTCGGCCGCTTCCAACAGCAGGTGCTGCACAAGGATTGGCGCTTCACGGGTCAGAATATCACCGCAAAGAAGATGTCGAGCCGTCCGAACCTTGAATTTATTGAGGAAAACAAGGACTCACTCTATACATTAGAGGAACTGAAGGATGCTTACGCAAAGGCTACCAAGGAGTGGAACGAAATGGCGCACCCTGCATACGGCAAGAGCCGACAGGAAGCTTACGACAATAGCGTGAATGAGGAAACACAGCAGGTTACGGCACACGACATGGTGGATATGTTCTGGGTTACGGCTAAGCGTATGAGCACGTTCACCGACCAGGGTATCAGCGTAACTATCAAGAAGGAGAAGAGACAATACGAAGTGATGAGTGAACCTGGTGTTCCTGATCATGAGTGGCGAAGACAGCACACTTACGAGCGGTTCGTTGTCAAGTATGATCCTTACGACTTCGGAAGCGTCCGACTCTATAAGAAAGAAGCTGACGGCAGCCTGAGGTTTGAACGAGTAGCAGAACCTTACGTTGTGATACATCGTGCGATACAAGAGCAGACGGAAGGTGAAGCTGCATTCATCAGACAGCAGCAGGCTGCGAATACTACTGACCGCATTGAGCGCACCGTTGCAGGACGTGAGATAGAAAAGGCTCATGGCGTAATGCCGGAGCAGCACGGCTTACGTAGTCCAAAGCCAAAGGGAATGACAGCAGCAGAGCGCAGACAGATAGAACGCCGTACAGGTATTTATAGCAAGGCGCCTGAAGAGTATAAAATAGGACGAAAGACGAAGCAAGTGAGCCTTGAAGACTGGTCAAAGGTTGAGACAGCAGTGGTTGACATGGCTTATGTGGCTGGCAAATCATAGGCAGCGGACGGTGTTTCACTGCACAAAATAAAAAAATAACAACTAAAATAGAAAAGATATGAGTAAGTTGACAAACAAGGAAAAGAGTCAGATCCAGGAGTGCTTGAAGCAGTATGTCAGCAAGTACCCAAGTCAGAATAAGGCTGCACAGAGTCTGGTAGGAACGAGCAGCGCAACGGTGAGTAGTATTCTGCAGGGCAAGTGGGAGAATATTTCGGACGACATGTGGCGCAACCTCGCCTCACAGTTGGGGACAACGTCCGGCAATGACTGGCAGGTGGTTGAGACAAAGGCCTTTCAGGAAATGGCACTCGTCATGAAAGATGCCCAGGCCGTGAGGAATGTCACATGGATTGTCGGAGAGGCAGGCTGCGGAAAGACAACCACGGCGCGCCTCTATGCAAATGAGAACAATGAGGTGTTCTACATCTTGTGTTCTGAAGACATGAAGAAGAGTGACTTTGTACGTGAGATTGCACGCCGTATCGGTCAGCGTACAGAAGGTTACAGCATCAGAGAACTGCTCGACAGGATCATTGACGACCTTATTCAGATGGAGGCACCGCTGCTTCTTTTTGACGAAGCCGACAAGTTGCCCGAGCGCGTTTTTCATTATTTCATTGACCTTTACAATCGCTTGGAGGACAAATGCGGCATCGTCTTCTTTTCTACAAGCTATATCAAGCGTCGTATGACAATGGGGCTGCGCTACAACAAATGCGGATATAACGAGATACACAGCCGTATCGGCCGCAAGTTCTATGAACTGGAACAGACCGCCCCTCATGATGTGTATGCAATCTGCATGGCAAACGGTGTGACAGACAAAGGACGCATCTCAGAGGTTGTTAAAGATGCAGAAGAATATGAATTCGACCTGCGGCGCGTGAAGAAGAATATTCATAGAGTTAAATTAATGGCTGCTCAAACAGCGAAAAATCAGCGTTTGAACAGCGATAAAACAGCAGGATAATGAACAGGGCAATGTCAGTAACCGATATGCTGCGTATGAAGAAAGAAACCTATCCTTTTGAAGGAGAATGGGCCGACGCCTTCGGAGCACCGGAGCGAGGAGGCGTATGGTTCATTTGGGGGCGAAGCGGAAGCGGTAAGACCAGCTTCACGATGAAGCTCTGCAAAGAGTTGGCAAAGTACGGGAAGATAGCCTACAATTCCTTGGAAGAAGGTTTCTCTCTGACAATGAAGAATGCACTTATAGAGGCAGGTATGCAGGACGTTGCACGGCGGTTTATCCTCATCAGTGAAAGCATGAAAGACCTTGACGGCCGTCTCAAGAAGCACAAAAGCCCGGATATCATTGTGATAGACAGCTTTCAGTACACACAGATGAGCTTTAAGGATTATCAGAAGTTTAAGAACCGACACCGGGATAAGCTGCTCATCTTCATCAGTCAGGCAGAAGGAAACAAACCTTCAGGTCGTACAGCGGTGAGTGTGATGTATGATGCAGCCCTGAAGATATGGGTGGAGGGTTATCGGGCAATCAGCAAAGGGCGGTATTTCGGAAGCAAAGGCTATTACACGATATGGGAGGAAAGAGCAAACATATATTGGGGAGAAACAAAAGAGTAAAGCTATGGCAAACAAGCGAGACAACCTGTTGTACAGGCTACGAAAAAAGGGCGTACAGGCCAACACCCGCGAACGCGTTATCTTCTTCGGCGTGGGTGGCGAGCCGTTCAAGCTAATACAGATAAGACGGCTCTGCCGTGAGTTTCATTTCAATGTGCAATTAGTAATACAATAGACAAATGAATACTTATATTTTAATGTTATCAAAAACCTTTCCAAAAGGGCATCTCCATGCTGGAGAACAAACTTTTTTTGAAGAGAAGCTCGGTATAAGCAAACTGCATACTATTCGTGCAAATTATTCCCTGTGGGAACACCGTATTGCAGAAATACAAGCAGGTAAAGGTGTATTGTCTATCCGTCAATGGGTGGGCGAACCGTATAGGAGCAAGCAGGTTGAAATTGCACAGCTGACTGCAAATGAGGGTGTCGGTATTCAGAAACTAATATTTATCGACAATAATATCATGCTACCTGTTATTGAATATGGGTCAGGTAACGAATTCAAATCAATGGATAGATACATGTTTGCAAAAAATGACGGTCTTTCTTTCAAAGATTGGAAAGCGTGGTTCAGGAACTATGATTTATCAAATCCGTTGGCAATCATTCATTTTACAAATTTTAGATATTAATATTAAGATGAGCAAGGAAAAACGAATAAAGAAAGTATATATCGCAGGAAAGATAGGTGAAGATATTCTTAGCGATACAACTCGCAAGAAATTTGCAGAGGCAGAAGCGTGGTTGAAAGCAAAAGGATATAAAGTGTTTAATCCGACTCAAAGCGGGCTTGGCATCATGGCAGAGAACTACGCAAAGGCATGTGGCACGAACTTCTATGAAGAGATACTTCTTCTTGACATTATGCAACTGAAACGGTGTGATATCATCTGTCTGCTTCCTGACTGGCACGAAAGCCCAGGTGCCTTGGCAGAGTTTTTCTTCGCTAAAGCAATAGATAAGAAAATAAAACAGATTACAATGTTTGAAAATAAAATAGTAGATTGGATATGAGCAAGGAAAAACGAACAATAGAAATTGCCCCTGGGCTGATGAGCCCAGGAGGGCGCATGGGAGAGCGCTTTTTGAGCCGTGGGCACGTGTGCATCTATTGCCAAGGCAACGGCTACCACTGGCAGGAAAACTGCTATCGTGAACGTTACAAGCAGGAATGTCCTGTGTGTAAAGGCAGCGGACGGCTTGATGCAGTGGTGACGATTGAGTGGAAAGCGGGAAAATAATTAAGGAAGTAAAACGATAAAAAAGATAACTATGAACAGAGAAATAATATTTAGAGGAAAGTCTATCGGCACAGGTAAATGGCTTTACGGACATTTGTTCAACTATGGACTAACTGCGCCAACTAATGTGCCTTGTATCTGTGTTTGTGTGCCAAAATTTTGGGAAGAGGCACGTCTTCTCTATACTGTGTTTCCAGACACTATCGGTCAATACACAGGGTTAAAAGATAAGTACAAAAGGAAAATATTTGAGTGGGATATTCTTAAATTCATAGCGCCTGATGGTACTATACGATATTTTGTAGTAGAATGGGCAAGTGAAGATAGAATATTAAGGCCACTATCCGATTTTGTGCCTGACGGCAATCCTATCCGTATAAGCGGTTGGTGTTTCAACTGGAATGGACACCGCTTGTACCCAACTGTGATAGATGGAGTTCCTGATAATGAAAGGATGGAGATTGTTGGAAACATTCATGACAACCCCAACCTACTTAAATGATAATTGGACAAAGCATAAAAAGTAAAACAAAAATGGGACAATTAAGACACTATTCGATGACACCGAACGATAAACCTGAGTGGCTGTTGCGGTTGCAGTTGGAAATAAGTCAGCACTACGCCATTCGTGGTATAGAAGACACACCTGAAGACTGGCTGGCGTTGCAGGACTTTGTAGATGCTTTCATTCGTAGCCTCTACACGCGCCGGGATATCATGGTGAGGAGCGAGGTGGCTGCCGACCTGCTAACCGAAGACGGAGAGACACGTCTCATTATTAAGCGAAACAGCAAACCTTTGCAAGTGTATTACATTCAAAAATAACCTCCTCTTAAGCAGAAGACAGGGAGAATCATAATCAAACTTCAAAAGGATAAGGAAAATGGAAAAGAAAGAAAAAATTCAAATCACGGAATGCAAAGCCTTCGGTAAGTTTTTCGAAAACCTGACTCCGGGTAGCATACATGAAGTACTAACTGCTCCTGAAGGCGGGAGAACTGAAGGCGGCGTATGGGTCATGGGTGTAGGTGAGCCCGTATTTGTTTTGAATGGTGAATATAAACGAGTGTATAATTCTTAAAACAAGAACAATGGAAAAAGGATTTAACTACGCACGCTTTTACACCCTGCTCAAGAAAATGCCCGGCGCTGATAAGGAAACGCTTGTGGAGCAATATACGAACGGCAGAACAACACACCTACGAGAGACTACACAGCAGGAATATAACAAGATGTGTCGCGATATGGAGCAGGTAGCAGGCTATGACGAGTTCGTGGAGGGCATCCGGAGACAGCTCAGACGGAAACGCAGCGTATGCCTGAAGCTGATGCAGCAGCTCGGCATCGATACGACCGATTGGAACCGCGTGAATGCTTTCTGTGAAGATGCACGCATCGCCGGCAAAGCCTTCCGCCACATCAGTATAGATGAACTCGAAGAGCTTGCCGTGAAGCTGCGGACAATAAAGCGGAAAAAGGAAGCCTCCCCAGGCTCCTCCGAGGCGAGGGGAACCGTTGTTATGCTATCCGTAAACAATTCAATAGAAAATTAATTTTTAATTACAAAAGAATATGGAAACAACTGTAAACATCAAAAATTTAAGTAAGGAGGAACGGGCACAGTTGCTCGCTGAGTTACAGAACGAAGAGAAACAAAGTCGCATCCAACGTCGCGAAACCTACGAGAGTCTGCGTGCAGAATTGCTGCATGGCGTGGAGGAACGCCTGCAGACAGTAGCCGCCGACGTGCAAAGTTTTCATGACTGGCTGCAGGGTGAGGTTGAAGGCTTTGTGGGCGTGATGCGCGATTATGGGCAACTGCGCAAGAGCGACCAGCGCAGCTACACCATCACCGACGGAGACTTCCGTCTGGAGATAGCAAGTAACAAGGTTAAGGGCTTTGACGAGCGTGCCGACCTTGCAGCCGAGCGTCTTATTGACTACCTAAAGCGTTATATGAAGAAGAGCGAAAAAGGGGCCGATGACCCCATGTATCAAATGGCCATGACGCTCTTAGAGCGCAACAAGTCTGGTGATCTTGATTACAAGAGCATTTCGAAACTCTATGAATTAGAGGATAAGTTCGACAGCGAGTACAGTGAAATCATGGGGCTTTTCAAAGAAGCAAACGTGGTACAGAAGAACGCGGTCAACTACTACTTCTCAAAGCGCAATCCGGAGACGAATGTATGGCGTCGGATAGAGCCGAGCTTCTGCAGGATGTAAGTCCCGGAGATACGATGGTAGGATATGACGGCATGGCAGCAAATGGGCTGCCATGCTTTTGCGGTTAAATGAATTAATAACAAAAAACAATCTTTATAAACAATGAAAGTGGACAATGAGCGCCGTCGCGGCGTGAGCTATCTCAAGCGCGTGGCCGACGTGAACGCGATTTATCAGCAGTGGGCGAAGTCAGGTCTCTCGAATAGGGAAATTTGGCGTCGCTATATTTACCCCGTTTATGGTATCAGCGAGCGTGCAATGTATAAGATGCTCAAGATTGATGTGAAGGTAAGGCGCGACAACACCGCCTCACCCCGTCCGCTTTTATTGTTTGATTTCGACGATGAGTAACAACGATTTAGAACAAGTGTTCGCCCGGATATTGAACGATATACGGGTGGAACTGAAGGACGAGTTCGATAGGAACTTCGAGCGTCAGGGCTTCTTTTCAGAAAAATGGGAGCGGCGCAAGAGTCCGCTGCGCCCCGGACGCGCCACATTGGTCAACACGGGCAAACTGCGTAGCAGCGTGATGGCTCGCGCGACGGCAGACGGTGTGACGTTCTATACGACCCACCCTGCGGCAGAGATACACAACGAGGGTGGCGAGATAAAGGTGACGGCCCGCATGAGACGTTACTTTTGGGCCCGACATTATGCGGCTGTGGGTGGCTTCGGACGAAAGAAAAACGGTGAACTGCGAGGCGACAAGCGTACCCGACAGTTGAGCAGTGAGGCAGCGTTTTGGAAGTATATGGCCTTGATGCGCGTTGGCAGCGTGATACACATTCCCCGGCGGCAGTTCCTTGGTGCCTCGCCTGAAGTGGAAAAGGCCGTTACCGAAATCATAGAGAAAAAACTAAGCGAGTATTTTAACAACGAATTTAAACTAAAATAACGATGAGAAAAGAATTGTATGAAGCCATCAAGGCCGCGATTGAAAAGGCAGAAGATGTTAAGCACATCGACCTTTGGAACCACAATGTTGAGTTTATCGAACAAGAAGAGGGCTGGGAACGTCCAGCGGTGTTCGTGGAATTCGGTCCTATTACGTGGCAGCCCTACGTGGGTGGCGGCTATCATGGTGAAGGCAGCGTAAGGCTACACGTCGTGACGGACTGGGTGGAGGGCGGACAGGAGGCTGCTTGGGCTTTAATTGCCCAAATCCGCGCGGCCATGGACAGCGTGGAGGGTGACAGCTTTCACGGCCTGCGTCTCACAGAAACTATCACCAACCACAATCACGAGGATATTCTTGAGAGTATTGAGGTGTATGGCGTAAAAGGTGTATTATAAGCAGCGTATCATTCAGGAAAAAGCCTGCCGGCATGGAGACCGACAGGCTTTTTTTTTGATAAAATATGAAAAAATATTATCTGTTTTATTGTTTGTATTGAAATAATGATTATATTTGCAGCAGATAAAGCACTGAAGGAATGGCACCCTGGCATTTGAGTCCTAACCGCCGCCCTCGGTGCTTTATTTATTTTATATCATTTACAGAATAGAGATAGTAATCGGTAACTATGTGCCCATTTTTTCTTATTCTTACTTCTTTCGCCACATTCAGTCTGACTTTTTTCCCATGTAATTCTGCCTCGTAATAATAGAACTGCTGAATATTATCCTTGCGTGGGTGTGTCAGTGCAGATGTATCAACAAAGGTACTGTTTGCAAGAATCTTCCCTAAATCTTTTAAGTCCTCTTTCTCCAGTACCTTTGACCTGCCGAATGTGTCGGAGAAGATGTGTTTGTTGCCGTAGGTAGAGAAACCTACCTTGATCGTTCCACCTTCTATCGGCTTTTCATGCTTCACCTTAAGCAGCGGTTCCATTTCATGCAAGTAATGTATGCGTTCAATGGCTCGATCGGACTTGGACTTATCCCCAAAGCATTGTCTTACTAATCTGCACGCAGCACAAAGTTCATTCTCGGGCACAAAGGCAAGGTTTGTCTTCCCCTTGGCAAGGTCGCAGTCGTTGCAACGGCGTATGCTGTAGGGGTTATAGTCGGGCATGGCCTTGCCCTGCTTGCCTGGATTGAAGCGGAATATGCCGCGCGTGTCATTAACCAAGGCCTCGGCTCCACGCCTGTAGGCTTCCTCGCGCGGTGTTTCGGGATATTTCGTCTTGCGCACCTGCACCACCGTGCAACGGCAGTTCCAACCGTTCGGCGGATAGTAGCTGTCCCAAAATGCATCGCTGAAAGGTAGCGTCGTGCCGTTTAAGGCAGCGTGCTCGGGGCGCACATGATCATCACCGACAGTTCGATACTGCAGGTTGTAACGGTCACCGTCCTCGGCAAACTCCTCCCACTTGGCCGCCATATCTGCTGCGGCGTGGGTAAAGTTGTATTCTGCGCGCAGGTAATGTTCATTATAGGTTTTGTCCACCTTTTGAACGTCATTCAAAAAGCGTTCAAACGGCTTTTTATTACCCTGCTCATCGACCAAGGAAGGAAAGGCCTCATTGAGTTCGTGAAAAGTTTTGAGTCCGGAGAAGATATAGGTGGAATGCTCCAAGCTGTCGCGCATGGTGGAAGACATCTTCGTCTGCTCAAAAGCACTATTCAACACGTCGGCATGCGTTTCAACAAAAGTCTGCGCCTCTTTTGACGCGATGATGTTTATATCGAGTGATGCGCCCTTCTGCTTAAAAAGGCCTTTCATCATCGACTTGAACGCTGCGCGGAGTCGCTCTTGCTGTTTTTCATCGATGTTCCCGGCAAGGCAGGCGACGGCATGCTCATCGTTTAATATCTCCTTGTAACGGCTGTGCAGCCCCACATAGTCAGTGGGGCTCAGTCGAAAAAATGGACAGCCCCACCCCACGACATTTTCTTTTTACCGCCCGTTTCTTCTCCCTCCCCTTGGGGGAGGGTCGGGGTGGGGTTCCTTCTTTCCCCCACGGGCATGGCATATTTCTCGGCGAAATATGCCGGGTCGACATCATAGCGGTCGGCAATCATCGACTCATAGGCCACCTGCTGCTCGGGCGTGTAGTCAATGGCGTCGTTCCAGTCAAAGCGGCACCCCGCAAGTGGGAACTTATGTGCCACCATGCGCGGCAGCAGCTGGTTGTTGATGACGTCACGCAGCATGTCGGCATCGCCCTCGACGAGGTTCTGCAACACTTGCAGGTGGGTCTGACTTTGCGAGAGTGACGAGCCGTCCTCAATGGTCATTGTCTGCCCGATGATGAGCTTCGAAATTTCGGAGTTGGCCCTGCTGACGCGCTCGTTATACACATGATAGGCATCGGCCTTCGTGGACTCGACGAACTCAAGTTCAGTATCAAGCGGCATCACTGCCGTCTGTGACGCACCCGCATCAATGAGCATCCTGTGGAGTCTGTCAATCTCCTTCTTGTCGCGCGAAGAGGTCTTTGCGATGCGCATGGGCATGCCGAAAATTTCCCCGAACGTATCCCAGAACGCGAGCATGTTTTTCTTCGGTATCGTGTGCAGCGTAGCTTTCAGGAGCAGTCCGAGGTCGTAAGGCTTGCCCGCCTCAATGAGTGAAGGGGCCACAGCCGGTGAATGGTAGTCTATGCCTGCACGCCAGTCCTGTCCGAGCTGCATGATGACGCGCCCGTATTCGGGAATGACGTGCTTGCGGGGAATGAGCCTCACGCAATCATAAGTCATGGCAGCCGTTCCCGCACCGATGATATCGCCCAGCTCAATGAGCGAATGCCCCCAATAGCGAGAATCAAGTACATATTGACAAAAATCCTTGAACCACGCGTGGTCGAAGTAGTCAAGCAGTTCAGGTTTGTCCTCTCCTTTGTCATCTACAATCTTGAACGACTTTGCCATGACAAAACCCTCGCGCTGCCGGATACACCCTGAAAGATGTCCGTCGGCATCGGTGTCGCGGTAGATGTCGTAGAGCGGACTGCGGTTGGGGTTGTCAATATTGATAGCTGCCTGCCATGCACGGCGCCAATCGGCGATATCCTTGCGTGTGAGGGCGTCGGTGGTCTGCTGCAGCTGCATGATGACGTGCTTCACGCGCGCCTTTTCATCGTCCTTGGCAAGGTTGAAGGTGCCGTAAGGGGTGCGGAGTATGCGGTCGTTGTCACGGCCACGAAGCGAGGAAAAAATATTTCTGATATTCATAGAAATTACTTTAATGGGTTATTACCAGTTGTGTCTGAGGGGCTTTTGTGAGTGCCACACTACGCCCGTCCCGGAGGGCTCGCCCGTGGCGGCATCCGTGGCCACGGGAAGCGCGGGAATAATCTTTCCAGCCTGTACACCCTCAAGCCATTTAATCGCCCGCTCATAGCGTTCTTTGCGTATCTCACTGCCCATCTTCTGAGGCATGGCAGCCGTCATGTGATACAGGGCGATGTCGCAGGCATACATCACGATGAGCCGGTTGCGGTTATCACCTTCGGCTTTGAATGCAGCCTCGGTGTCGTATACAGGGCGCAGATAGCCTGCTATCTCCTCCATGGCCTCGCGCTCGGCACCTGCCCGTATATCGGCTGAGGTCTGCGAAACAACTTTTAAAGCGGCTTCGCCGATTACTACCCGATAGTCTTCATCTGTTACAAACATAAGCTACAATGTTATATATAATGATTTGCGTTCGATGTCGGCGGCGGTCATTCCTTTTCTGAATACTCCACCTGCGACGAACTTTTTGATATCCTGTTTGGAAATGACTTCAAGTCTTCCCTTGATCACGATGACCATATACTTGCGGTGCGTAATGTGACGCAGATAGTCCGCTTTCCTGACCGCACGCTTGAACTTCCAAGCGAAAATGATGTCTTTGATTAATTTTTTCATCTTACCAACTGTTTTTTGATGTTCTTCTTTTACTGAATTGTGGTTGAAAACTTTCCTGCCGCGCAGTGCGCTGCAACTGCCATATTGCACCTTCGTCTGCGTCGGGGGCATCATCGTTGCCGCTCATGCCCTTTTCGAATGCCAGCGTCTGCGCAATGCCCGCCTGCATGTCCGGGTCATCCTTTTGCGAAATGTCATAATAGACAAAACCACGCTCCCATAGCGGGCTGATAGCTTCCACGCGCTGGAATTTGTCCGGCTTCTTGCGCTTATCTCCCGTGATGGGTAGCTGATAGCCGCGCTGGGTGCCCTCTATCGTGAAATCGTCGAGGATGATGTCCTGCATGAAGCTGGCCTCCATCATGAAGCGGATAGAGATATTCTTTTCAAGACTCCACTCGTAGAGGTCATAGCACCACCGGACAAGTTCTGCCACGGATGCCTTCCTGACAAAGGCCCGCAGGTGCCACAGCTGTGACTTATACTTACCCCACAGTTTTGCCGCCTTGGTGTCGTTTGTTTTCTTCGATTTCCACGACGGGTCTATGTAGAGCACGAGTTCGTCAAAGTCGCGCCATGCAGGGCGCTTGGCATATTTTATCCATTCCTGCTTGAAGACCGTACCTTCGATGATGGGGTTGTGCATCATTTCCTTTTCCCATGCGCGGTAGCCTACGAATTCGGCATAAGTCCGTGCTTCCTCTTTCGTCCATTTTTCGCGCCATGTAGGGTTGCCCTCGCTGTCGACGGCCTTCACTTCTGACACATGTACGCCTTTAGTCTTGCAGATGTCAGCCAGTACCGAGGTTTTTGAGATAAGGTTGCCCACCATAATGAATCGACCTCGGCCCACATCAAGTGCACCAAAAAGCGCTTCCTTCACCCAATCTGTCATTTCGCGCACGCGACGAGGGTTACGGCAAAGCTCATCATCATCGAGGTCGTCGATGACGATGTAGTCGGGTCGTGACTCACGCTTTCTCAAACCACGCGGTGACTGTCCGCGTCCACACGCCAGGAAATGCACTCCGTCCTTAGTCGTGAACTCCCCTTCTGTCCAGTCACCCATAGACATCTGTTTTCCAAAATCGGCGATGATGCGCTTGTTATAGCCGAGTTCAGCCTGAATATCTCCTAACAAGCGGTTTGCGCTGTCCTCGGACTTGCCGACAACGACCATGAAGTCAATCAGGCGTTTAGGCTGGAACATCAGCCACAACGGTGTAAAAATGTCCATATGTGTGGACTTAGCGTGTCCTCTGGGCCACTTAAACACCGCTTTTAAATTAGGCGTGTTCTTCACCTTCAGTGCAGCAGCATTGTGAAAGGGTGCATTGTGTACGATGCGCACGACTTCACCAGTGACTTTGTCACGCTGTTGCAGGAAATGCGGGAAATAATACTCGCAAAAGGCGGCATAGTCCTTTTGCAGTCTGCGGATACGCCGCTCTTTCTCAACGGCCGTCTCGCGGACGAGACTCTTCGTGTCTGTGATGCTCTGTATCTGCCGGCAGTGTTCCTGCCACTCCAGCTGCATCTGTTTGAGTTCTGTAATCGTAGCCATACTTGTTGTGTATTATAATGTAGACGGGTTCTGCATACGCTCCATGAGGAACTTATTCTGATACTTGTTAATCGCCTTGATGAGTTCGGGGGTAATCTCCGGGTCGTAGGAGGCTTGGTCCTGTATCCACCGGTTGAAAGCCATGAACACCTCTATAGCGTCGATGACATTTGCTTTCTTATCAAGTTTCTCAATTGTTGATGAGAGCTTGGACAGCTTGTCAGCTAATGAACCGACAAGTGTAGGATCATTCGATTTATTCACATTCTCTATCATTCCATCAATGGTGAGCAGGAGTTTGTTCACTAATTCAGGACGCGAGATATTCTTTGCAGCGCGGGCTTCTTTCCACCCCTCGTTATTCACCCATCTTGAGATGGTTATACGCGAGACTTCTACCTTTTCGGCAATCTCATTCTGCTCCATTCCCGCGAGGTAGAGTGACCGGGCGAGCGATTTTTTCTTTTCAGTTTCTTTTGTCATTTCGTTATGATAATGTTTGAATTATGCCTGCAAAATTGGTCTAAAATATTGACACTTAAAAGAAAGTGTGAACTGCGTTCAGTATATACTGAACTGCGTTCCCCATTATTTTGCGGCAAAAGATTTATACGCTAATATTGCATCATCAAATTTTACAAAGCAATGGGAAAAAGAGTAAGAATTTCAAATGAAAGCCTGAACTGCTACGGCTTTCGCGTACTGACAGCAGGCATTGATGTGGAACAGTACAAGCGAAACCCCGTACTTTTATATATGCATGAGCGCGGCAATGTGGTGGGCTACGTGAAAGACCCGAAGGTGGAGAATGATGAGATAACGGGAGAACTGATGTTCGACTGCGCTTCAGAACAGAGTGAGCGCTGTCAGAAGCAGTTTGAATTCGGCAGCCTCAGGATGGTCAGTGCAGGGCTTGAGATTATTGAGACCAGCGAAGACCCTGCCTTACTGGTACCAGGACAGACCCGCCCGACAATCACGAAGAGTCGCCTCTTTGAGGTGAGCGTGGCCGATGTGGGTGCCAATGACGATGCAATCGTACTGGAAAAAGACGGGAAGCGGATAACTTTAAGTAAGGACGGAACCTGCGGGCTCCCCCTTATCAATCAAAATAACAATCAAAATCAAGAAGACATGGAACAGAAAGTCATTGCCCTGCAGTTGGGGCTGCCGGAGACGGCAACGGAGAAAGAGATTAACGAGAAGCTGGCACAGCTGACGGCCGTGCAGCAGGAAAACGACACCTTAAAGGCGGAGGCACAGAAGCTGACCGACGCGCGTATTGCGCAGTTGGTTGACACTGCTATCGCTGAAAAGCGTCTTGACGCGCAGCATAAGGAGCAGTTTGTGGAGCTGGGCAAGAAGATCGGTGCCGAGGAGTTGGAAAACACCTTGCAGGCTATGAAGCCACAGGTGAAGCTGTCTTCAATGCTTGGGCATCATGGAAGTGCCCCTGTATCAGATAGTGAAAAGACCTACACGAAACTCAGTGAAGTACCGGCTGACGAACTTGTGAAGCTGCGTGCCGAGAACGTGGATGAGTACAAGAAGCTCTACGAAGCAGAGTACGGCATGAAATGCGAACTTTGAAAAGGCAAAGAAATAAAAGTAAGAAAGTAAAAGTAAAAAAATGAGTAACATGAAGAGATTAGTTATGAAATTGATGATTGCATTGCTGGTCAATGCGATTGTCGGAAGTTTGATAGCCTTAGCTGTAGGCGTTGCGCCTTGGATTGGTGCGGTGGCATTGAATGTGATTGCCATTGCCATAGGTGCATGTCTGCCCAAGGATACCCTGCGTGCAGGTGTCTTTACGGAAGTATGGACAGGTGAGTTGGTAAAATCGCTGCGCGGTGGGCTGGAAGGGTCATGGCTTGACGGTGTACCTGATCAGAGTACAATCGTCAAAAATGACGTGATACACCTTGTAGAGGTTGGCGTAGACCCTGATGTCCTGATCAACAACACGACCTATCCGATACCTTCGCAGGCCTTGAATGACAAAGATATTGCTGTGAAGTTGGATAAGTTCCAAACCAAGGTGACACCTATTACCGACGATGAGCTCTATGCGGCCAGCTATGATAAGATGGCTCGCGTGAAGGAATCGCATGGCAATTCCATCAACGATTCTAAGTTTACAAAAGCCGCTCATGCCCTCTGTGCACAGGAGAACACCGCTAAGACTCCCGTGCTAAAAACCACGGGCGAACGCGATGCTGAAACGGGTCGCCTTCGGCTGACGATGGCCGACTTGGTGGCACTGAAAGCCGCGATGGATAAGTTACACGTGCCGGCAGAGAACCGACGTTTAGTACTTTGTTCTGACCACGTGAATGACCTATTACTTGTCAGTCAGACCTTCCGCGAGCAGTATAATATTGACCGCGCTACAGGTAAGGTGGGTAAGCTCTTCGGCTTCGATGTCTATGAGTATGCCAATACACCGCTCTACACGCAGGCAGGAAAGAAGAAGAACTTGGGCGTGGCTGCCGGGGCCGGCGAGTTTAACTGCTCGTTCGCATTCTACACACCGCGCGTCTTCAAGGCGACAGGTTCGACGAAGATGTACTACAGCGAGGCAGCAACCGACCCTGAGTATCAGCGCAACAAGATCAACTTCCGCCACTACTTCCTCTGCATGCCAAAGCTGGCTGATGCCGGCGTAGTGATGATGAGCGGATACAAGGCTTCTTAATCGTAAGAATTGAATGAGCAAGTCAATACAATATCTCGTTATCCACTGCACGGCCACCCCGGAGGGGCGTGAGGTGAGCGCGGACGAAATACGCCGCTGGCACACTGCGCCCCCTCCTGCAGGCCGTGGTTGGAAACAGGTAGGCTATACAGACATGGTGCACTTGGACGGACGCGTGGAACGACTCGTTAATAACAACGAGGACGCTAATGTTGATCCATGGGAGGTGACCAACGGTGCTGCAGGCTATAACAGCGTGAGCCGACATATTGTGTATGTGGGTGGCTGCGACAAAGCAGGGAAGCCGAAGGATACGCGCACCGAGGCGCAGCGCGAAGCGTTGAAACGCTATGTGGAGGACTTCCACGCGCGGTTCCCGCAGATTCGCATCGTTGGACATCATGAGCTGAACCCCGGCAAGGCGTGCCCGAGTTTCGATGTTCCAACTTGGCTGCGCTCGATAGGCATCAGACAAGTTTAACGATAAAAACCAACGACAATGGCAGAGACAATATTCCAAATCCTGCAATGGGCTATCCCTTCGGGCGGTATCGGTGCTGCCATTGCCTGGATTGCGAACCGCCGCCTCAGAACGGTGGAAGAGAAGAAGAAAGTGGAAGACACCTACAAGCAGATGTATGACATGGTCAGTGCTGAACTTGTGGGGCTTCATAAACAAAACCGCATCAATTATGAGAAAATGGAAGAACTCCGCGGCGAGAACGACAAGACACGCCGTGCCCTCAACCGCCTCTCGCGGGCTATCGAGGCTATCCAGCTCTGTCCTCATCGTGCTGCTTGCCCTGTCAGCGGTGAGCTGTCGCTCAGTGAAGACAGCGACAAGGGAAAGCCGCACAGAACACGTCAGCGCAGTGAAGGAAGCCGAACGGCAGACGAACATCCTCAAGTGGTGGCAGCAGCGGGTGACGGTGCCCGAGTCACGGGTGACGCTAAGCGTAGCTGAAGACAGTCTTGCCCTTCTGCCCGCAGGTGCAGGCTACACGGCTCGCCGGGGACAGGCGCATGTGAAAGTGAGCCGACGGCCCACGACAGACAAAGGAAGCCCTGCACGGATTATCATCGAAGCCGGATGCGACAGTCTTGAGGTGCAGTGTGCACGCTACGAGCAACGCATCGAAGAGATGCAGGCGCAGCTGTCAGCTGCAGAGCAGGTGATGACTACGCAGAAAGAGGTAATCAAGACGCAGCAGCCCTGGAGTTTGAAAAGATTATTCACCGCCTTTATCGTCGGGTTGGCGGCCGGCATAGTATCAACAATTTTAATAAGAAAAAAGATATGGCAAAAAGTGTTTTAGACGGAACCAACCTCATCCTGAGCGTTGACGGCAAGGCCCTCGGTTTCTCAACGGGCTGTAAGGTCAGTACATCTACGGAAACCGGTGAGCGCGTGACCAAGGAAGCCGCAAGCGGCAAGTGGAAGGAAAAGTATGTAAAGAGCTTTTCGGAGAGCATCTCTGCTGACGGTTGTGTGTTGACCGATGGTGATGATGATACGCCAACTTATGATCAGCTCAAAGAAAAAATGCTGAAAGGCGAGCCCGTCGATGCTGCCTACGGTCTGCGCGATGGTGACAAGCGTACAGGTAAGGCAGCCGGTGGCTACAAGGGCAAGTACATCCTCACCTCACTGGAACTTGACGGTCAGGCAGGCGATGATGCAAAGTACAGCGTAAGTCTTGAGAACTGCGGTAAGGTGGAGAAACAAGGGAATGGACTGACAGAAGCAACGACACCCAAGCAGGGTGGCGGCGGCCATTCATAATATTAATAAGGTTACGTTATGAAAAAGCAAATTCTTAAACTGACGGTCGGCGGCAAGGAATATCCCTGCCGCGTGACCATGGGCGCAATGATGCGTTTCAAGCACATGGTGGGTAAGGATGTGAGTGAGCTCAAGCAGACCGACATCCGCGAACTCGTGCAGTTCATCTACTGCTGCGTGCAGAGTGCATGCAAGGCCGACGATGTGACCTTTGAAATGGACTTCGAAACCTTTGCAGACTCCCTGGAACCCGACAGCCTGAATACTTTCTATGCTCAGGTGGGCGATGCCGAAAAAAAAACGACGGTGAAACCCCTGCCGTAGGCATTGAGGAACTGCAAGGAATTGCGTTGGGGTGCATGGGAATGAGTCTGGATGACTTCTGCCGGTGCACCCCTTCGGAGTTTCAGGCGGCCTGGCAGTCTTGGCATGAATGGCACGAGAATGAGCAGCACGGCGAGTGGGAACGCCTGCGCATGGCATGCCTCTGTATGCTGCAGCCTTATTCAAAGCATACGCTTTCGGCCGAAGACGTGATGCAGTTCCCATGGGAGGAAGATACGAAAGAAAAGGAACGGGAAGATGTGAGCGAAGAAGAATTGAAGCGGCGGTACCGAGAAGCCAAGCGTGCTGCAGGACTGAAATAAAAAACGTTATTTGTGTTTCATTACACCGATACAAAAGAGCAGGCCAAAGGTAACTACCACAAGACAGATGGCCACGGTGAAGACCGAAGCAATGGGATGCTCGCTGATGAGTCTGAAAACGGGTGTCCAATGAATCGCTGACATCAATAATATAAATTGGTTGTTGGGACAAAGATAATAAAAAAACAAGAAACAATGGCAAAAGAAGTCAGTTTTTTAATCAAGATACATGATGACGGCGGTGCAAAGCGCGTGACGGCCAATGCTGAAGAGGTGGGCCGGGTGATACGCAGTGTGCAGGACGAAGCGGAACGGTTGAAGCGTGACGTGCTTACATGGTCGGAGGCAGCGCAGGCCGTCGGCGTACTGCAGAATTCGATAAATGAGCTGCGCGGAGTATTGCAGGATCTGACAGAGGCCTATCAGGTGCAGTTGGTGGCCGAGACACAGCTGGATACCATCATGCGTCAGCGCATGAACAGCACGGACGAAGAGATACAGCATGTCAAAGACCTGTGTTCTGCCCAGCAGGAATTAGGCGTCATCGGTGATGAAGTACAGCTCAGCGGTGCCCAGCAGATGGCAACTTTCCTGAAACAGAAAGAGAGCCTTGACGTGCTGATACCGGCCATGAACAACCTCATTGCCCAGCAGAACGGCCTCAATGCCACCAATCAGGATGCCGTGGGCATCGGTAACATGATGGGTAAGGCCATGCAGGGGCAGACGGCCGTGCTGCAGCGTGTGGGTATCACCTTCGATGAAGCGCAGGAACGTGTGCTCAAGTATGGTACGGAGAGCGAACGTGCTGCAATGCTGGCGGAGGTGATTACGGCCAATGTGGGCAACATGAATGCAGAATTGGCCAAGACCGATGCCGGCAAGCAGAAGCAATTAGAGAACACGTTAGGGGATATCAAGGAAAAGCTTGGGAGCATGGTGCAGGGCGCGATGCCCTTTGTGACGATAGCTGCACAGACCATGATCTGCGTGGCCGGCTGCGTCAAGCTGATTACCTCCCTGCAGGCATTGGGTGCAGCATTCAGCCTGACAGCTGTCAAGGGACTCGCCTTGGCCGTACATGAAAAGGTCGTGGCAACGGCACAGAACATCATGTCGGCAAGCGGGTACACAGCAGCTGGCGGCACGCTGGCGCTGAGCGTTGCCGTGACCGCCCTGTATGCCGCACTCACTTTAGGAATTTCGGTTGTCATCACCGGACTGGTAAGCCTGTTCGGTCTCATGGGTGATGAAGCCGAGGATACGGCTGAGAGCGTAGATCAGCTCAAGGAGAGCGAAGATGCTTTCAGCCGGGCATCGTCGGATGTGCGTGCAGAACTGGATTTAGAGATCAGCCGCCTTGCCTCGCTCATCCACAATCATGAGAATGCAGCCAAGAAAGTATCGGAACTGAACAAGAAGTACGGCGAGAGCTTCGGATATCACCGCACGGCGGCCGAATGGTACGATACGCTGATAGAGAAGAGCAAGGTCTACTGTGCACAGATGGGCTATGAGGCACAGGCAAAAGTACTGTCCTCACAGATAGCTGCAGCGCAGTTGGAGAAAGAAAGCAAGGAGGCTGAACGCCGTCAGTTGGGACAGCAGTTCTTAGACAAGAACGGCAGAAGCCACTACAACTGGGAAACCACGGACGGCGGCAGGGACTATTACGACCGATTGGGTGGCGAGATAGACACCCTGAACACGAAGATAGGTGGCTTGCAAACACGTTATGACTCCTGTATCTCACACATGATATCGGCACAGAAGCAGCTGGAGAGTTCGCGCAAGTCGACGAAGCTTACAGGTGGCAACATGAACGATGCCACGACCGAGGAACTCAAGCAGGAGATTGAGGAAAAGCAGCAGGAAGTGGCCCGGCTGAAAGGCGATGCCACGGCTGAACGCCAACGCCTGAACAAGGAAATAGGCCGGATGCAGAAGGAGGTGAACCGTCGTGATGCCGTGAACAAACGCGAGCAAGGCGTTTCGACAGGGAAGAAGACAGGAAAGATAGCAGGCACTTCAAAGACAGGAAAGCCTGTGAAAGTTGCTAAAACCCTTGACGACGTGACCAGGAATGTTTCCTACTACGAGGCACAGCTGAAGAAGACCGATAAGGCTGACACCGCAAAAATACAGAAGCTCACCCGACTTATTGCGAAATACAAGGAATTAGGCGCAGTCATACAGGCCGAAATCGCCGAAGCCGGCCGTCCCAAGGAATTGGACACGCTGGGAAAGATAGATGTGGAAATACAGCGCCAGCAGCAACTGCGCAAGAAAGCCGGCAGGAATCAGCTTACGGCCATAGACAGCGAAATCAAGCGTTTGAACGCGCTTCGAACGGCATTCGAGGACAGTTCACACGTGGGTTTGCGTCTTGACGAGATAAAGACTTATGAACAGCTGGATGGCGAAATTGCCTTTTATACAAAAAAACTCAAGACGGCTACGGATACCGAGCGTGTGGAAATACAGAAGCAGATTAATGCCCTTGGTGACCTGAAGAAGAAGTGGGACGAAACCCTTGCCGGTCTGAAGGCTCCGGAGGATATCAGTCGCTTGAACACGATGGAGAAGCTCGACGAAGCCATTACCTACTATCAGGCAAAGCAGAAGAAAGCCTCGGGAGAAGAGATAAACACCATTGGTGCAACCATTGTAGCGTTAGAGCAGAAACGGGAGGCACTGAACCGCATGACACGCCTGCCTGAAATGAATGCCGAAACTGCAAAGCTGGACGGCATGGATGCAAAAGAGTTGAAGATGGAACTCAAGGTAATGGGCCTTGACGGTGTGAAGAAGCGCATCAAGGAACTTCAGGACATGCTTGCAGATACGAAGCATCCGCTTGATAAAAGTCAGCGCAGCGAGGTCGAAAAACTCATTGGATCGTATGGACAATATGAAAAGGTGCTGAAAAAGAGTGATGTGCATCTGACAGACCTATGGGGTAACACGAAAGGTGTAGCCGGTGGTATTTCGTCAATGACAAACGCCCTCGAGGGCGGGCGCAACGCATGGGAGACACTCGCGGGCGTGGTAGATGGTGCCATACAGATTTTTCAGGGCATTGCAGGCGTAGTAGACCTTATCAAGGCCATGACAGTTACGACACAGATGAGTTCGGCAGCCAGTCAAGTGAAAACTGCTGCAACAACCAGCGAAACCGCAGCGACAGCAACACACACTGCTGCCACGGCTGCTGATACGGCTGCGACAATTACCAACACTGCTGCTAAAAGTGGTGAAGCCATTGCCAGTGCTACAGCCAGCGGTGCAAGCATGCCTTTCCCTTATAACCTCATTGCCATTGCCGCAGGTGTGGCCGCTGTCGTTGCTGCCCTGGCATCCGTCAGCGGTGCCTTTGCAAATGGTGGCATTGTGGGCGGCTCCTCACCAAGCGGCGACAAATTGCTGGCTCGTGTGAACTCGGGCGAAATGATACTCAACGGGGCGCAGCAGAGTCGCCTCTTTAACTTCATCAACGGTGTTACACCGTTTGCCGACGGTGGCATCGTTTACGGACCAACACTCTCGATCATGGGCGAATATGCCGGGGCACGGTCAAACCCGGAGGTAATTGCACCGCTGAATAAGCTGAAATCGCTCATCGGCGGTGAAAGCAACGGTGGCGGACGATTGGAGGCCAAGCTGCGTGGCCGTGACCTCGTTCTGGCACTGGCCAACGAGACACGTATCAGCAGACGGAAGACAAATATCAAACTGTAAAAAGATAAAAATGTACATACACGGACACTTCTATAACGAAAAGAACGAGCGCATAGAGGTACATATCCTCACTCGGGGCGACCGCACGAATGAAGTTGAAATCGGTACCGAAGGCTGCGGCGTCAGCTGGACGGATGACCCCGTTGAGATTGAAAGCCAGGTCAGCGACACCTTTGATGTACTGCTCAAATATCAGGCTACCGTACGCCTGCTGGTAAAGAATTTCATTCCCGACCTGTTCTGTGCTTCCTGCCGTGATGCTGTAGTAAATATCTATCGCGAGGGAGAATGCCTCTTTGCCGGCTTTATAGAACCGCAGGCCTATTCGCAGTCTTATAATGAGGAAGAAGACGAAATAGAACTCAGCTGTATCGACGTGCTGACGGCCCTGCAATATGGCAAGTACAGGAATATCGGCGTGCAGGGTATCACCTATAAGGAGGTGAAAGAGAAAGCGGGACAGCGCAGCTTCTTAGATATCATCCGTGAGCTGCTGTCTGGTCTGTCGGATAATCTTGATATTCAGGGTAGGAAGAGCCTGGCCTGCTACTATGACGGCAGCATCGGGGTAAGCAAATCGGAGAATGCGTTCGGTATTTTCTCACAGATAGGCATTCATGAGCTGTTGTTCCTCTCGGATAACGAAGACAATGTGTGGACGGCAGAAGAGGTGCTGACGGAACTGCTGAAGTACCTTAACCTGCACATCGTACAGCAGGGCTTTTCTTTCTATCTGTTTTCATGGGAGAATGTAAAAAAGGCAGAAAACATCGCATGGAAAGACCTTTACAGCAACAAGCCTCTGACTACACCTCACAGACTGATAGGGATAACGACCGATAAGGTCTCAGGCACGGATACCACCATCAGCGTCGGCGAAATCTACAACCAGCTGCTGCTGACCTGTAAGGTTGAGAAAATGGAAAGTCTCATCGAAAGCCCGCTGGAGGAAAGTGCGCTCGGGAGTTATTTCGCAGCACGGCAGAAATACATGTCAGAACTGATCAGCTTAGGCGATGGAAAACGGGCTTACAGAGGTTTCAGAGATTTGGTGCTTGAAGGTGATACCGACTATGATGATGGAAGCATCGTGGATTGGTATGTGTGGTTGAAGCACCATGTTTCGTGGCGTTTCCCTATGCATGTCGGCACTGGCAGCGGTGAGGAACTCATGGTTCACTTCGGCCGTGGCGGTAAGGACCAGCAGGCGTTGCTGCAGTGGCTCGGCAAGAATCTTGGGGCAGCGCTCGTTTCCTATGGCAAGGTGGAGCGGGCCATGGCCAGAAAAGACAACAGCCCCGTGTCGAAAATCAACATGGACAATGTCCTGGTGCTGTCGGTGAACGGTAATGGAAAGAACAGTGCTGCAGAAGCATATCCGAACGAGTCTGCTCTTCGCAGTACCATTCCTTATGCCACTTATGTGAGTCAGCATTCCGGGGGGATGTTTTCTCCTGTCGATGAGGAGACAACGAACTATATTGTGTTTTCAGGAAAAATGCTCCTGAACCCCCTCGTGAAAGTAACAGCCAAATACCACGACCTGCGGACTAAGGAATGGGTGTTCATGCCGTTCGGCGGAACACCACCTGAAGGCAAGGTTGACGTAAGAGGGAATGTGACAAAGAACAAGAAGGGAGACAGACTCTACTATACGCGCAAGTTCTGGAAACAGACATACTCGGACCCTAAACATAATGAAGAGGCCCACTGGGACGAAAGTGGCGATAGTGGGTGGTATCCATTCACAGACACTACCCCCGAGCTGTATGAGTTCAAGTACAGCAGCGTGGGTGACGGAACTGATAAAATCAGCAAGGTAGGACTCATAGCCTGTATGCTTATCATCGGTGACAAATGCGTCGTTGAGACAGGAAGCGGCTCGCAGATGGAAGATTTTGAGTGGCGCAAGTACAAGGAGCGCTCGGAGTGCAGCAGTGATGACGAATACTATCAGCAGAGTTTCACGATAGGTTTTGACCCAAAGATTGGTGATAAACTGATAGGCCACGAATACAGCCTGCAGAACAACATCAGCTGGAAGCATGGCGTAGACAGTGAAGGTATGGCTATACCTATTCGGAAACGAGACCATGTGAGCGGTGCGGTAAGGTTTATCGTCCTGGGTCCGGTGAATGTGCTTTGGAGTGATATCACACGCCGTCATCCTACATTCTTCAGACATACCAAATGGACCGAAGATGCCATTCCGCTGCTGGCACACGTGAGTTCCATACAGATAAAGTCTTTCGAGGTGAAGGTGGTGAGTGACAATGGGAAGACGGAACTGCTCGGGGATGATCATGACATCGTATATATGAGTGCTGCACAGAGTTCCTTCTGCAACCGCAAGGATGACCTTGAGTTCAAGGTTACCTCTGCCCTGACGCATGATGAATGCATGCAGATAGGTGTCAAGAATGCCCTCTGTCTCTCTACTCCCGTAGACGCTGCCAGCGGTGACGGTATACTCATGCTCTACAGTCGGATGACAGACAGCATGGCCAAACCCGAGCAACTCTATGTGAACAGCTACTATCAGGAATATCATGCGCCCCGGGTGATCATGACACAGCACATGACGGATATCCGCGGAGGGTTTGTAGACCCGTTTGCACACTATAGGCATAATTTTCTAAACAAGAACTTCTTTGTGCAGGGCATCAGCAGAAACCTTGCAGAGGGAACGGCAGAACTGACATTAAAGGAAATAGACAGCAATGATTGATATCAAGATGTTTGCCCGAAAGCGGGCTGAGGGAACCGGCAGGGGTGGCAGCACGACGCCCTGGGCACAGAGTGACGACGTGCGGCATGCACTGTCGGCAGACAAGGCTACGTTTGCAGAACAGGCAGACAAGGCACTGCAGGCAAACGATGCAGCCCGGGCCGCCTATGCCGATAAAGCGCGGGCCTTGGCGGAGGACAGCCCTGCATACGATGAATTCCTGCGCAAGGATAAGGAAGATACAGCCAAGGAATTGATAAATTTCCTCAAAGGAGTCACTATCGGTGACATTAAAATCAGTTATGATGAGAAAAATGGCGCACTTTCACTGACACGTGTTTCGGATACAAGAAAGGCTGCGGGACTGTATGCTACAGGTGGATTGACGGCATTCGGTGCAGGCACGGCACAGGGTGGAGGTAGCGAAAGTGGCGGTACAAGCTATGAGCGTTTGGACCGTTGGAACGACTACACTACTGCAAAGGCGGCAGCCGTCCTCTCGGCGTTCCTCGGTAACGACCTCAATGAGCGGCTGAAACGCGTAGAGGCCGGAGCACTCACCTCGGTGGATTGGTCGATTATAAAAAATAAACCCACGTCCATGCCTGCAAGTGACGTGCCTGCATGGGCCAAGGCAGCGACAAAACCATCATATGCCTGGAGTGAAATCACGGGTAAGCCGAGTGCGTTCAATCCGTCTGCACATTCGCACTCCTTTGCATCGTTGACACAAAAGCCTACGACCCTGCAGGGGTACGGTATCACTGATGCTGCAAGCATATCACACACGCATGCTTTTTCTGCATTGACAAACAAACCTACAACCGTAGACGGCTACGGTATCGTTGATACATTCAAGACGCACAGAGAAGTCAATTTCGCGCCTGACGAGGCTGGCTATTATGCTGTGATGACTACAAAGAGCGGAATTGGCGATGATTGGAGACATATCATTTCGATGGACTGGTCTAAAAATGACAGCGTGAACTGGATTAGTCAACTCGCACTCCCTACGCAGCGAAATGAAAGCGTATATTATCGTAAGAACGAAGCTGATGGCAAGCAAATCAAAGATGCGAAGTGGATAAAAATATGGGACGAAAAGAACCTGACGAAACTGTCCCAGTTGACCGATGATGTTGTAAGTGGAAAATATTTGTCGCTTGCTGGTGGAACGCTTAATGGCAATCTAAATATATTAGACAATAAATTATACGCTTGGAATATATCCGGGGAAAATTCTGCTTTTAATTTTTCACATGCAATTCGTTTAGGACATCAGAATTATAATAGATGTAAGTTTTTCGAATATGGAGGTGTCTTCGAGTTTTACAAGTCTGATGATGTACAGAACAATGATGAAAGCGGTGCAAAACTCCTTGGCAAAATAACAGAGAAAGGCTGGGAGGGTAATGCTTCAACGGCAGATACTATCAATGTCAAGGGACAGCAGAATAGGCCTCTGAAAGGCACGGAAATGCCACCACCTGGACTAAATGTCTATAATATATATGAAAACGGCTATCCTTTCGCGTATGGAAATTTACTGTCGATTAAAGGATACGGAGGAAGTGAGCTCGCTATGCAGTGGCAAGCTAACTCAGATGTCGGAAGAATGTTATATCGAAGCAAAAGAGATGTTGGAGGCTGGTCAGATTGGGCAACGATAGCATATTTAACAGATAATGTTGCTTCTGCAACAAAATTACAGAACATGCGCACATTGTGGGGGCAGAATTTCGACGGTACAGGAGACATTATAGGTGCACTTGGCAGTGTGACTGGTATTAACAACATACTGTACTTTGCAGGAAACAATGTAGGGATAGGTACTAATGCCCCTATCTGCAAACTTGATGTGAATGGCTCTGCCCGTGTAATGGAAGACTTAAGCATTGGCGGATACCTGAATCTTTCAAATAACAAGGGCCTTCAGCTACGTCTTAAGGACGGTACTGCCAGACGCGCCTTGTTTGTTTCAGATTCTAATGTTGTTTATGTTGGAAGTGCAGATTTCCCTCTGTATACGCTTTTCGAGGGAAGCGAGTTACAATTTAACGTGTACAACAACGGCTGGCAGAACGCACTAATTCTTAGTAGGGATAAGAATGCAACTTTTTACGGTAACGTGTTGGCGCAAGGTGGCGTAACGGCCTACACTACGTCCGACAGGCGTTCGAAAGAAAACATCAAGGCTGTAGACAGCATGAAGATCATCCGTAGTCTTGGCGGTACGTGGCAGTTCGATTACAAAGACACGGGCAAGCATGGCATCGGTTTTATTGCGCAGAGTGTCCGGGAGAGTATGTTGAAAAGCATGGTCTATGCAAGCGACGATGGCTATCTGAAACTGAACTACCTTGACACACGACTTATTGCACTCGCGCTCGGAGCAGCAGTGCAGGTGGACGATAAGGTCGAGCGGTTGAAGAAGCGGATAAAAGTGCTTGAAACAGAAATAGAACAATTAAAAGGAGGTGAGAAATGAGCATAGTAAATGGTATTATACAGGCCCCCGTCAGCATCGCAGATGTGAAGACTGTTTTGGGCGAAACAAGCAACGACCTTGCAACACTTTGCAGGAGCGATAAAATCAACATGTGGGCGAAGTTCAAGCCTATTGAACTGAATAAACCCTTTACCTCTGACGAGTTCGATTTTGAAAATAGAAAATGGCGTGACAATGCGACGTGGTTCAAGGGCGCAAATTTTGAGGAAGACGGCATCTGTGGCATGAAAGTCGCACACAGCAGCAGTTTACAAAGCCTTACGGATTTATACGATAAAGGTAAGGCTGACTGGGAGCACGTGAAAGTAGGTACTACCTTTGCATGTCCTTACCGTCTGTCTGATTTTATAGGCTACAAGCACGCTGCGACTGCACCTTTCAAGGCTCCGACTATCACGAGCAAGACGCACGAGAGCGGCAGCGTTGTAGCTGTTATGATGATGAAAAACGCGGGGCTTGAATACGAACTGACAATGAAAGACCTCGGCGTGCTGTCGGAAGCGTATTTCGGCCTTGCACTGAAAAACAATGCGGGGCAGATTGCTTATTTCAAAACCTCGGAAACTCCGCTTAAGGACGGAGGGTCGTTGGTCGAAATAGGAAACGGCAATCTTGCGGTAGGCAATTACAAGGCCTACATCTTTTTATGCTCCTCTGCTCTCGCATTCAATACCCCTCCAGTACAGGCAAAATACTTTTCAATTATAGATTTTCATCCGACTGCGGTGAGCATTATTTATAATGAACAGCAAATAAAGGAATACTTCACTATCACAGCGCGCGAGGCTATCAAGGGAAGTATTGTTGTAGAGGTTAAGATAAAAGACAGTTATAAACGCACTTCTAATAATAAAGACTTAGATATAATTCTAAGATTTACATCAAGCAAACTCGGCTCACAGATGCAGGCAGGCGAGCAGGCTTACACGTTTGCAAACCTCGAAGCGGGCAAGGAGTACACGCATATCTTTGATGACTTGAAAGAGGGGCAACACTACAAGATAGAATATACCTTTATGGGCATAACGCAGGAGATATATGTTCTTCAAATAAACTAATTCAATAAAAAATACAACTATGGAAGTAAAAGTAAAAGCAATTGCAGGCTTCAAGGCGAGCGTTGAAGCAGTAGGTACAGGTACGACTATCAAAGCTATCGTTTCGGTTGAAAACGACAAGTATGCAAACATCGAAAACGGAAGTGTAAGCAGCAACGAGGGTAGCAAAGAACTGCTCGCAACTTTCGCGCATTTCGGAGGTATCAACATCAGCTATCTGACTACCGATGAAGACGAAATCATCAGCGTGGTCACAGATGTGACGCACTTCGTGAAGTACTGCAAGGCAAACGCTCAGAAACTCGGTACAGTCAGTGCAACAGAAGCAAAAGAAAAGTAAATAACAAAGTAATTTAGTAAGAATTAAAGTAAAAATGAAAGTAAAAACGATTAAGGCAGTTGAAGCCTACAGAGCATTAAAAGCATTGAAAGTTGCAGGCATGAGTGATGAAGCCATGCTCGCAGTGTGGAAGAACCTCAAGGCCTTGCGCCCTGTCTCGGAGGCTTACGACAAAGACATCGAGGAGGTGCGTACAACGCTTCAGGACGAAGAGTTTGAGAAGATGCAGCAACGTGTGAAAGAGGCGCAGGAACTTGAGCGACGGGCAAAGGAAGAGGTGCGCGGTATGACCGAGGCCGAAAAGTGCGAAATAGCTGAGATAAATGAATGGTTTGCAGCGTGGAACAAAAAAGGCGAGGAGTATCTCAAATCGTTAGCTGAAAAAGAGGTCGAAGTTAAAATCGACCCGCTCGATGCTGCAGAACTCCTCAAGGCATTCAAAGGCTCGGACAGAACGTTCGAAGATGCAGAAAAACTTGATTGGCTTACGATGTAGTATATAGCCAATTTAATAATCATCCCGGGGGGGGTAGAAAAAAGAAGCCCCCGGCCTGTTAATAGTCATCTCACCTACATATTAACGCAATACGAAGTACCGCACGACCGGGGGCAAATACCCTTGTCGCGGCACTTCTTTTTTTGCGCTTATGTAAGTGAGATGATGCAAAGATACAAATTTTATTGAATATGAAGATAATAGACATCTTGAAATTTAACAGGGAATTGATAAAAAGGCTTCGCGAGGCCGGTATACGCTTGAAAGATGAGCGATATATAGATCTTTATAATGATTATACAGAACTACGTCGGCACGGTGAGAAAGTATCCTATATCGTATTGGTATTGTCAACCCGCTACGCCGTGAGTGAGCGTACCGTGTACAGTCTTATTAAACGGATGAACCGTGAGTGTAATGTATTTGCAGTATGATTGTAGATGAATATTCTTTCTCTTTACTGGATATGCCGACCTTTGCAAGCCACTAAAAAACAAAAATGATGAAGAAACTATATCTTTCAGCGCCGCTTCCATTTCAGGGACAGAAGCGGATGTTCGCAAAGGAGTACATCAAAGTACTCCAGCAGTTTCCTGACGGTACAACTTTTGTAGACTTATTTGGAGGCAGTGGATTGCTGTCACATATTGCCAAGTATCAGAAACCGAATTCCACCGTGATATATAATGATTTTGACGGCTATCGCAAACGGTTGGAGCATATTCCACAGACCAACGCATTGCTCTCCAGGCTGCGCAGCATTCTGTGCGATTATCCAAGAAAGAAAGCCATTGCAGGTGCCATGCGTAGGAGCGTCCTTTCCTGCATACACGAGTATGAGCACACTTTCGGCTATGTCGATTATATCACTCTGTCAGGCTCGCTCCTGTTTTCGATGAAATACGCCACCTGCTATGAAGAGTTGTCGAAAGAAACGTTATATAACAGAATAAAAGCCACCGATTACCCACTTGCCGATACCTACCTTGACGGCCTGACCGTAACCTCATGTGATTATCGTCAGCTGTTCGAGCAGTACAAGAATATACCCGATGTGGTGTTCCTCGTTGACCCTCCATATCTGAGCACAGACAGCAAAACATACAAAATGTATTGGAAACTGTCTGATTACCTTGATATACTAACCATCCTCGCTGATCATCGTTTCATCTACTTCACTTCAAACAAATCCTCCATAACAGAGCTTTGTGAATGGATCGGCAAGAACAAGCTCATCGGTAACCCCTTTGAGAACTGCCACCGTAGGGAGTTCAAGGCCCATATGAACTATAACGCTTCTTATACGGATATCATGCTTTATAAAAATACTGTTCAAATACCATTCGAACGATGAACAAATATCACGAAATATTGAAGCGGATTATAGTTTCAGGGAAGACACAACATAACCGAAAAGGCTGTATCCGCTATCTGCTCAACGAGCAGCTGTCATTATCTCCAGTCGACCTGCTCGACATATTCGAGAGCCACGGCATAGCAAGAAAGAAATTGAAAAATGAGCTGCAGCTGTTCATGCAAGGTGAGCGACAGGTGCAAAAATATCGTGAGGTTGGAATAAACTGGTGGGACTATTGCGGAAGCGTACTGGTAAACAGTTATCCGACCTACTTTGAGAAGCTCCCGCCACTGATTGCCAAGATAAACCGCGAGAAGCGTAACAGCAAGAATTATGTGCTGTTCCTCGGTGAAACAGGCGCAGAAAGCAACCAGGCTCCTTGCCTGAGCCTTGTGCAGTTCCAGATAGATGACGGAGAATTAGTGTTGTCGGCCTACCAAAGGAGCAGCGATGCTAATTTAGGGTTGCCAGCGGATATATACCACCTTTACCTCATGGCACAACAGATAGACCTGCCACTAAAGAATATAACGTTGAACCTCGGCAATGTGCACATATACGAAAATAACTTGGAGCGCACGAGGTTGCTGCTTGATGGTGATGAGACGGTGAGGTTTGAACTCAATGTTTGAGTGCGTAAAGTCCCAATATATACTATACAAAGATAGTAATTTTCTGCGAGATATACAAATATTTGTAATAGAAAAACGCCTCAAAATAAAAGATTTTTTGAGGCGTTTCTTGCACGTGTGCGCTCGAAAAAAAACACATTTCGTTTTACACAAAATAATCACATTTCGTTTTACCAAAGCGGTACATTTCGTTTTGCCGGATTAATTCATTTTTATTCTGTCAATTCTTTATTGAAACAATCAGTCGGTGATATTTCGGTCGGTGATAATTCCTACCTCGCAACTGGGCCGGATAGCCTGTCTTTAGCAAGCAATGCATCCCTTTCTCCTTGTCATGATGTTGCTTGCAAAGATACAAATAATCTTGCTAATTAGGTGGACCACGGTTTAGTTTTCATTCACGGAACTTCAAAATCAGGGGCTGCTGATTGCTTTTGTAAGTATGGAAATACGCAAGTGGTTTGCTTTCATGGCATCTGATTAAAGGGCCTTCTGCTTCTTGCCGGATTTTGTTTCCTTGAATTAAAGATTATTCTGTCCGTCACTCCTGCTTGTAAAAAGCGTCAGTTTACGTGCTGATCTGACGCATTTCATCTGCTCATCTCTGTCATTTTACAGTGTAATATGACAGAGATGAGCCGGGCTGTTGTGGCAGATGAAATTGCTGCATGGGGGAATAAAAGCAATATTATGTAAATTATCGTCAGGAAAAAGCGACGACGTCGGCACTCTTTCTTTTTCTTTCTCGTCGTCGTTCTTGTTCTTGTTCTAGTTCTTGTTCTTAGGGGTGTGTAAGTGATTGGTTATCAATGGCTTTATTTGTTAATTATTCTTAATTGAAATTCATTTGCAGATTATTTGCTGACTATTTGCACAAAAACTGCAGAAAACTCATCAACAATTTCATCTTTTTTAGTGCTTTGTTGTAAGTGAAAGGTTTCCATTCTCAATCGTGGCTTTTTAGATGTGTTGCTAAAAGAGAATTATGACAGCACAACTATAGTTTTGTTTGTTAATGTTATTTTGTATTTATTTGCTAAATTCATATTCAGTAACATTTATTTTAATATAATAAATTAAAACTAAATAACCATAATAATATAATAATTAAACCAATTTTACTATAAAAACTAATTTTTTATCACTTTTTCTTGGTTTTTATATTAAAATCAATTATATTTGCAAATGCAAACTAATGTTGCGTTTTTGTTATTTTATTAAAACTTCAGATAAAACCATTAACAGTTTAGGCTAAATAGAGAATAATAAGAGATAATTGATAATATAAAAAAGAATGTTGCTTCAAGCAATGTTTCTTTCATCTTAAAAGAAGTGTTTTCTTCGTCTGAGATGATTGCTGATTGAAACTATAGATAAGAGAATTGTTGTATAAATTATTAATTTAAGAGAGAGGATTTATGGAAAAAAGACTCATGATGTTTTTAGTCTCACTCTTCCTGAGCATGGGAATAGCGACGGCACAAACTCAAGTTTTCGGAACGGTTATCTCGTCGGAAGACAACGAACCCATTATCGGTGCTTCGATTATTGTGCAGGGTTCGAAGGCCGGAACAGTGACCGACTCAGACGGAAAGTTCTCGCTGACAGTGCCGAAAGGCAAGAAAATGGTCGTCAGTTACATTGGCATGCAGCCTCAGACGCTCAATCCTAAGGCGAACATGAGGGTTGTTTTGACCCCGAACAATGCGACATTGAACGAGGTTGTGGTAACAGGTGTCTCGAACATGGACCGCCGAATGTTCACAGGTGCAGCCGATCAGATTAAGGCAAGCGATGCTTTGATTGGCGGAATGGCAGATATCAGCCGTTCACTTGAAGGTCGTTCAGCCGGAGTGAGCGTGCAAAACGTATCGGGAACCTTTGGTACGGCACCGAAAATTCATGTGCGTGGTGCCACTTCTATCTATGGTAATTCAAAACCACTGTGGGTGGTTGACGGTGTTGTTCAGGAAGACATCACTGATATCAGTGCCGATGCACTGTCATCTGGTGATGCAGAGACGCTGATTTCTTCAGCCATTGCAGGACTTAATTCTGATGATATCGAGAGTTTTCAAATCCTGAAAGATGGTTCAGCTACTTCTATTTATGGAGCACGTGCCATGAGTGGCGTTATTGTTGTTACTACGAAAAAAGGCCGTTCGGGACAGGCTCATGTGAACTATACCGGTGAGTTTACCTCACGTTTGGTTCCCACTTACAGCCAGTTCAACATTCTGAATTCCCAGGATCAAATGGGTATCTATCAGGAAATGCAGGAAAAAGGATGGCTCAATCTCTCTGATGTGTTGAATGGCAGTGACTACGGTGTTTATGGAAAGATGTATGAACTCATCAACACCTACAATCCTTCGACGGGACAGTTTGGGCTTGTCAACACCAAAGAAGCACGTGATGCCTATCTGCACAGTGCCGAAATGCGCAACACCAACTGGTTCAAACAACTCTTCTCAAGTGCGTTGATGCAGAACCATTCTGTCAGTTTGAGTGGTGGTACGGCGAAGTCAAACTATTATGTTTCCATGTCGTTCATGGCTGATCCTGGTTGGTATAAAGACTCTGAGGTGAGACGTTATACGGCGAATTTCAATGCTACTCATCATCTGCTCGACAATCTCTCACTGACGTTGTTGGCTTCGGCTTCCTACCGTAAGCAGCAGGCTCCGGGCACATTGGCACAGGATGTGGATGTGATCAGTGGTCAAGTGAAGCGCGATTTCGACATCAATCCTTATTCTTATGCACTGAACACATCTCGTGCACTCGACCCGAATACCAACTATCGTGCCAACTATGCGCCTTTCAATATCCTCAATGAACTGGAGAACAACAAGATTGACATGAACGTGCTGAATACGAAATTCCAGGCAGAATTGGCTTATAAACCTATTAAAGACCTGCGTCTGTCGGTTATTGGTGCCGTGCAGTATGACACTTCTTCACAGGAGCATAAGATTACAGAGCATTCTAACCAGGCCCAGGCCTATCGTGCCATGGACAACTCTATCATTCGGGATGCCAATCATTATCTCTATAAGGATCCGACAAATCCCTATGCTTTGCCCATCTCCGTGTTGCCAAGTGGAGGCTTCTATCAGAAGACCGACCTCCAGAAAGTAAGCTGGGATGTGCGTGCCATGGCTAATTATACGCATACATTCAACCAGACACACACGTTGAATGTATTGGGAGGACTTGATGTTTCGAATGTAGATCGCAAGCGTACTTTCTTTAATGGTGTCGGTATGCAATATGATGGAGGTGAGATTCCATTCTATATTTATCAGTTCTTTAAGAAGAATATCGATGACAATGCTGTTTACTATTCACTCAACAACACTCATAACCGCACGGCAGCCTTCTTTGCTACGGGTACCTATTCCTACAAACAGCGTTACAACCTGACCGGAACCTACCGCTACGAAGGTACGAATCGATTGGGAAAGAGCCGTAGTGCACGTTGGTTGCCAACATGGAATATCTCGGGAAGTTGGAATGCAAGCGAGGAACCTTGGTTCAAGAACACGTTTAAGAACGTGCTTACGCATGCCTTGCTTCGTACGTCTTATTCTCTGACTGCTGATCCCGGGCCTTCTACCTATACCAATTCAACAGTAATTCTGAAGTCATATACCCCATACAGAATATTCGGAACAGACAAGGAGTCGGGTATTCAAATCAGTGAATTGGAGAATTCAGAACTTACTTATGAAAAGAAACACGAGTTCAATATCGGGTCGGAGTTAGGCTTCCTCAATAATCGTATCAATGTCACTTTCGACCTCTTCTGGCGCAACAACTTCGATCTGATTGGGCCGATTGCCACACAGGGTATCGGCGGACAAGTGGTTCGCTATGCTAACACGGCTTCCATGAAGTCGCAAGGTCAGGAACTTTCAATCCAGACAACAAATATCAGGAACCGTGATTTCACGTGGATTACCAACTTGATTTATTCACATGTGACCACGAAGGTTACATCATTGATGAGTCAGGCGCGTACCATTGACCTTATCAGTGGTGAGGCAAGCAGTGGATTTACAATGGAGGGTTACCCTCATCGTGCTATTTTCTCGATGCCGTTCCAGGGACTAACCGACAAAGGTATCCCCACTTATCTGAATGAAAAAGGAAATTTGACCTCTACAGATCTCAATTTCCAGAACCGTACAGACAATAGTTATCTGATTTATGAAGGGCCTACAGAGCCAACTGTTACAGGTTCTTTGGGTAATGAACTGAAATGGAAAAACTGGCGGTTGAATATCTTTGTGACCTATTCATTTGGCAGTTACGTGCGCCTCGACCCTGTTTTCAGTGCACGTTACAACGACCTTACCTCAATGACAAAGGAGTTCAAGAATCGTTGGATGCAGGCCGGTGATGAGAAAATAACCTCTGTTCCGGGCATATTGCCTTATCGCATGTATCGTGATGACAGTAGTTTGAGAATCGCTTACAATGCTTATAACTATACGAGTAACCGCACGGCAAAGGGCGACTTCATTCGTATGAAGGAGATTTCTTTAGGTTATGACTTCCCAAGAGCAATGCTCCAGTCTACTCCTTTCACCAATCTCTCGCTGAAACTCCAGGCAACCAATCTCTTCCTTATCTATGCAGATAAGAAGCTGAACGGTCAAGATCCGGAGTTTGTCAATGCAGGTGGTGTGGCTGCTCCTATTCCACGTCAGTTCACAATGACCCTCAAATTTGGTTTATAAACGCAGAAAAATTAAAGTTATGAACATTCGAAAGATTTATATATGCGTGTCGATAGCTGCTGTTACGCTGGGCATAAGCTCATGTGATGACTATCTTGACAAGCTCCCCGATAACCGTATGGAGCTGAACAGCAAGGAGAAAGTGCAGCAATTTCTCGTTTCGGCTTATCCTGATCACAATCCTGCTTTGTTGGCAGAAATGTATTCTGACAATTCAGATGAGTTCAAAGTGACAAGTTGGACCAGTGCAGGACGTTTTCAAGATCAGGCTTATGCTTGGGCTGATATCACCGAGATCTCTGAGAGTGAGACACCGCAAGAGATATGGAACAGCCTTTACAAAGCCATGGGCACAGCTAATACGGCACTTAAGGCTATTCGTGATAACGGGAACACTGATGATTATCAACCCTCAAAAGGTGAAGCTTTGCTGTGTCGGGCCTATGCTGCTTTCCAACTTGCCAATACATTCTGTATGGCCTACGATGCCACAACTGCAGAGAAGTATATGGGAGTTCCTTATCCAACAGAACCAGCAACAAAAGTTGGAACAACGTACAAACGTGGTACATTGGCTGCTTTCTACGACCAGATAAACCGTGATATTGAAGAAGGATTACCTTTGATTACTGATAATTATTCACGTCCGAAGTATCATTTCACACGTAATTCGGCTTATGCTTTTGCTGCCCTTTTCAATCTTTATTATCAGAAGTATGACAAGGCTGTGACCTATGCGACGCGTGTTCTCGGTTCTGATGCCTCTTCGAAATTGCGTGATTGGAAGGCTTTCAATGCGCTTACAGCCAATGGTCAGGTAGCTCCAAACAATTATGTCAATATCTCCAGCCAGGCCAACCTGCTTTTGCAGACCGTCTTTTCTGAAGCCGGAGCCTATCTGGGACCTTATGGATATGCTAACAAGTATGCACATGGTCAGTTGCTTTCTGAAAAGGAAGACCTGCAGTCGCAAGGCCCGTGGGGAAGCAGTGCAGGCTTCGGTTACACGGTATGGCATAACAACAGTATTGCAAAATACTTCATCAACAAGATTCCTTATGCGTTTGAATATACGGATGTACAGGCAAGAATAGGGTATGCCCACTCTGCTTATCCCGTATTGACGACCGACTTGACATTACTTGTACGTGCTGAAGCCAATGCAATGTTGGGCAAGTATGCTGATGCAGTGAACGATCTTAATACTGAAGTGCAGGCTTATTCTGGTGGCAGACTCAGTGTAACGCTGGCTGATATCCAAAGTTTCTACAGTGGAATTGACTATTATACGCCAACAGCTCCTACGCCGAAGAAGAAGTTCAATACGGCTTTCAGCATAGAGTCGACCACACAAGAGCCTATCCTTCAAGCTATCTTGCAGCTTCGGCGCATCATGACTTTGGGTGAAGGATGGCGTCTTCAAGACGTGAAACGCTATGGCATCGTTATCTATCGCCGTACATTGAACGGCAGTCGAAAGGTTATTGCTGTCACCGACACCATGAAGGTAGATGATCCACGCCGTGCTATTCAGTTGCCACAGGATGTTATCACGGCCGGACTTCCTGCCAATCCAAGAAACAAGTAAAATCTAAAAACGAGTAGAATATGAAGAAAATATATTTTTTAGCCATTGCAGTTCTTCTGTCATTGGGCTTCGCTTCATGCTCAGAAGATAATCCCTCGGATGAGAGTATCTTCCCAAACAAGCCGGTACAGCGTGATAATTTCGATAAATGGTTGCTGACTAACTATACTTATCCGTATAATATAGACTTCAAATATAAAATGGAAGACATCTACAGCGATATGAAATACCACCTTGTCCCGGCAGATTCTGCAAAGTCTGCAAAGCTGGCTATCATCGCTAAGTATCTTTGGTTTGATGCCTATGCAGAATGTGTCGGCTCCAATTTCGTAAAGGAAAATGTGCCGCGAGTAATCCACTTGATAGGCTCGGCAGCCTATAACAGTGGTGAAGGAACAATGGTTCTCGGTACGGCAGAGGGCGGATTGGTAATCACTCTCTATATGGTGAACCGTCTTACAGATAAGACTCTGAAGGATTATGCTACGATGAACGAGTATTATTTCCATACGATGCATCACGAGTTTACCCACATTCTCAATCAGAAAATCCCTTATGATGAGAACTTCCAGCATATCTCTGAAGGCAGTTATGTCAGTGGTGACTGGTATCAAGTGCAGGCGGCAGAAGCCAACAAGAAAGGCTTTGTCACACCGTATGCCATGAGTGAGCCTATAGAAGACTTTGCTGAAATGCTTTCTGTCTATGTAACGACATCGCCAAGTGACTGGCAGGCGCTCATGAGACGGGCTAGTTCGCAGGGTGCTCCGTTTATCCAGGCCAAGCTTGACATCATTCGTGCCTATATGAAAGACTCGTGGAAACTCGATATTGATGCACTGCGCAGTATCGTTCTCCGCAGAGCTTCGGAAATTAATCAACTTGACTTGAATAAATTAAACTAAAAGAAAAGCAGCTTATGAAAAAGATAATATTTAGTATTCAGATACTTTTCGTCACGCTGATGCTTAGCTCTTGTCTGCACGATGACAACGTTGTGTTTGACGAACCGGCTGCACAACGTGTCGAAAAGGCCGTCGAAGCCGATAAAACATTATTGGAGTCAGCAACTAATGGCTGGCTGCTTCGCCTTTGGACTGAAGAGAATTATGAGGGTGGTGGCTATACCTATCTGATGAAGTTCAAGGATGGAAAGGTCACTGTTGCCAGCGATATAGACTATCCCCAGAATACATCTTCATCAAGTTATGACGTGATTAAGGACATGGGGCCTGTGTTGACGGTCAACACCTACAATAAAATCTTCCACATGCTTTCCTCACCTTCCCAGATGGATGACGACGGAAAGGGACAGGACTACGAGTTTCTCATTCAGCGTACCACCAATGACTCCATTTTCCTTGAGGGCAAGAAGTTCCATAACAAGATGGTGATGACACGCTTGAAAGACAATGTAAACTGGAAAGATTACATCACTGCCATGCAGAAAGTGGCTGAAAATGTGAAGCAGAAGTACAACTGTATCATTGGAAAAGATACGACCAAAGTAGAAGTTTCGGCCGACAGACGCTTCTCTGTATCCTCAAAATCTGGCGAGAAGTCTGTGCCGTTCTGTTATACTGAGAATGGAATTGAACTTCAATCTCCTGTAATGATAGCCGGTAAACAGGTGCAGCATTTCACGTATAGCATCGACAATTTGTCTTTCACTTCAACGGATGCGGGAGCTACAGACATTGTGCTTAACGCTGATTTCATGCGCTATGCAGATTATATAGGAACGTATAAGTTCGAGTATGAGAATGCTTCTATCCAGGTAAAATTGGTTGCATCGGGCGATGGGAAGACCTATAAGTTGGAGGGACTCTCCCCTGATTTCCACCTGACATTTACTTATAAACCCGAAGATGGCTCGTTGACTTGGTCACCGGAACTTATCTATACAGCCCCCAACGGACATGAGTTCTGGATGTGTTCCATGGCGTTAGCCGATGGTGGAGACTATTACAAAATCGATATGTTGGGCTATAACATCACCAAGGACACTGCCCAACCGGGCACTTATCTCACGTTTACACCGACCTATGGCTATTTCTTCAACACCGATTCTTTCGTCATCATAGAGTATGACGGCAATCATGAAGTGGGAAAGTCAACCACGCTTAAGGTCAATGGAAGTGCTGAAATACCTTATATCAAGGGTATGAAGAAGATACAATAACACTTAAAAGTAATGGTTATGAATAAAGTATTATTCCACACTATATTTGCTTTGGGCTGCCTTTCCATGCTGGCAGCCTGTGGCAATGACGATATCACGAATGATGTCGACATGCACACTGTGAAGGTGGTATCGGCAAAAACCTCCTTTGATGCATTGGGAGGCACCGACAGTATCATTGTCGAAGGCGATGTGAAGCAGGCTTATGCTGTTGCATCGTGGGCCAAAGCCGAAGCTAAGGGCAGTCTTGTGACCGTCACAGCAGAAGTGAATAACGACATGCAGTCACGTCATACAACGGTGGTAATCAAGACATCTGATGCCGATTCTACAGTCGTGGCAATTGATCAGCTCGGCCCGATCACACAGATTGATGTGCCCGAAAACCTCGTGTTGGGTGATGAAGCCAATACTGTCTCCTATAAGGTGAAGAGCACATTCGATATCAAGGTGTCATCGCCCGACAGTTGGATTACGGCGAAATATGCCAAAGGCGTGATGACCGTCAGCACTACTGCGAACAATGACGGACATCTGCGCAGAGGCAAAATCGTGATTGAAAGCATGGCGGGTAAGGACACTATCAAGGTCACCCAGGTTGATTTCGACCGTGATTTATTGGGGAGTTACTATCTCCAGATGGATGAAACGGATGAAAACAAGCAGCCCGTTACGCGCAGATATGCCATGAAATTAGTGAAACAAGGCAAGAAACTTGTGCTCAAGTTGGGCACTTCGGGCATTGCTGTTCCTGTAACCTATGATGCTGAAACTGCCAGCTTGTCGATAGCTTCAAACCAACAGGCCGGCAAGTATAAGGACTATTTCGTCGGAACAATTGTCGGGCCGTCTAAAAATCAGCTTTATTTTGATTCTTCTGTCACGATCTCCGGAGCATTTTTCTATAGCGAGAAACTGGCTACAAAGGCGCCTGAACTTGATGGAACTGTATTGACTTTCGGTAAAACAGCAGTATTTGTGTTAGGTGCTTTCAATTCAACTAAATTCTCTAACGACAGCTATCAAGGTTATTTGATGTTGGGAACGAATGTTTATCTCTATAAGCGTAAGACTATAACTGCAAGTGCAAAGGCATTCGATACCCCTGCGTTTGAATTACAGAAATAACGCTCCAATCTTCTTAACCCATGTAAAGAGAGCCAAAAGAATTTGTCCTTTGGCTCTCTTTCTGTTCTGCCCACATTGCAGTTTCTGTTCCCTTGTTATAGCATTTGGCTGTCTATTCGTAATAACAGCCTATTTCTCACCACGCAGAAACTTCAGTGTTTCCTTGTAGTTTAGGCTAACTTCCTGTGGATGTTGAGGCATCTTCATCTCCATTTTAATCTCTTGAAGAGTTTTACAAGTTTCCATGTAGCAGGTATAACTGGTTTTATTAAAAATATTTACAATAGCTCTCGCATAGCTTGCGTATTTGAAATGAGTTTCTCCCTCGTTCCAAATAAGCGCTGTTTTTGGGCAGTTTGTAATTTGTTGTCAGTTAAACAGTTATGAAAAATGACGCGAAATCCAAGACAATATCACGCTGAAAAAGCTTGTAATTTGCATCAAATCACGGTGTAATCTGCATGAGATGACAGTGTGTTTTGATGCAGATAGCGCTGTGTTTTGCGTCAAATTACTGCGTATAATGCATCAGAAACCGAAACAAGAACATTGAAATCATCAAATCAAGTCAATTTTCCTGTTTTTCTTTTTCTATTTGGTGGTATTTTGAGAAGTTAAAAACGAGGATACAATATTTACAAAATGAGAAAATTCCTGCAGTCATTCAGCCTTGTTTTATCAGTTATCTTGTCTGCTATATTCCTCCTCCAAATTGGCATACTGATAGAGCAGCAGACTTAAATATATTGATAATTAATCATGAATATCTACTTCAGTGCGAAATATAATCCTTATTTTTGCAGTATATTCATTCAATGGAAATTAAATATCTGACCCTGTTATGAAGCGAAAGGCATTGTTGATTGGAGGAACGGGCACTATCAGTAGTGCTGTCACCCGACTGCTCAGTGAGTGTGAGGAGTGGGAAGTTACGCTGTTGAACCGTGGCAGTAAGCATGATATACCAAGCCATGTGAAGACAATACGAGGCGATATCCGAAGTGCTGAAGCAGGCAGTTTACTTGCTGGAAAGACGTGGGATGTTGTTGTAGATTTCATTGCTTTCACGCCCGAACACATTGAAAAAGACTTCCAACTCTTTGCAGATTGCACGCATCAGTATATCTTTATCAGTTCGGCTTCGGCCTATAGTAAACCGCTTCCGAGTCCGTTTGTCACCGAGTCTACATCGCTGAACAATCCCTATTGGGCCTATTCGCGCAACAAGGCAGCCTGTGAAGACCTGTTGCATCGCTATCAACGTGAGCATGGTTTTCCGGTAACTATTGTGCGTCCGAGCCACACTTATGGCGAAAAGTCAGTGCCTGTGGCTGTTCATGGGAAGCAAGGCAGCTGGCAAGTCATCAAGAGGATGCTCGAAGGAAAGCCTGTGATTGTGCCGGGAGATGGCCTCACGCTGTGGACGCTTACCCACAATTCAGACTTTGCACGCGCTTTCATTGGGTTGATGGGCAACGTGCATGCTGTGGGCGAAACCTATCAGGTGATGAGTGAAGAAGTGCTGACCTGGAATCAAATTCATCAGACCATAGCCGATGCTTTGGACGTTTCTTTCCGTCCTTGTTATGTTCCAAGCACCTTGTTGGCTATGGCGCCTGCCTATGATTTCAAAGGAGCATTGTTAGGAGATAAGGCGAATTCTGTGGTCTTTGATACTTCGAAGTTGCGTAAGGCCGTTCCCGGTTATCATGCTTCCATGCGTTTTGATCAAGGCGTGCTCAACACTTTGGCCTACGTGATGCATCATCAGGAATGTCAATCTGTTGATGTTGAGTTTGATCAGTGGTGCGATAGGGTAGTGGAAATCATGCAGGAAGCTGAGCGAAAGATTGCCCGAATGGAATAAAGATGGGCTTATAGCTGTGGCTTACAGCTTTACAATCGCTTGCAACTGAATATCGGTTTGCGAGGAGTGAGCAATCTCCTGGAGTCCGCTTCCAATGACACTGCGGTCGAAATAGTCGGTTGTTCCAGCCTTTGCAATCAGTGTAAGATGTCTGCCGAGGTCGCTTCTGGCCGTCATGCTGTAACGAATGCCGTGGCCAAAGAAGCAGGGAAAGCTGAAATCATAAAGCATGCCACGCTCGTAAGTGTAGACTCTGCTGCTGTAATCCTGCGTGTGGAAATAGCCTAATGAGGCTGAAACGATAATGCACTTATAATGTCGGAGTATGCTCTGGGAAAGCATATAGCCGAGGCTTCCGCTTTCTTGAAGCGCATAGGTAAGGTTGGCTTGCGTGCGAAGTTGCCACGGCCCGAGCACATAGTCAGCCTTGATGCGTCCGCGATGTTCATTGCGGTTGATGAGCATATCTTTTTCCTTGTTGTCTCGCTGTCGGTATCTCGTGCGGTATTGTGCAGTGAGTAGCGTTTTCTTATGTTGGTAGTTGAGTTGCAGAAAGCCGTCAAGGGCATGTGCTCCCGCAAAACTTTGCCCGTACTTCGGCCATGCAAAGTAAGCATAGTCACCGTAGGCGAACAGCGAAAAGGCGCGATTGATGTTCCAGTTCAAGCCGAGATAGAGGCCGCTTTCATCCTGAACGGCTCCTGCATCAGCAAAACTACGGGCAAAAAGTCCGTTGTATTTATAGGCATAAAAGCGCTGGATAGCCGATAGTTGAAGGTTAGAAGCCACGTTTATGCTGACCTTATTAATCGTAGCAAAGGCTTGGTGATTATCTGTAGCCACCTCTCCGTTGAGGCTGAAACGGTGTCCTGTGTAGCCATAGTCAATGCCGAGATTATAGAAACGCGTGCCTGTGGCGGCCCAACGCTTGTAGAGTTGGGTGGTGTGGGGACGGAGTTCACGGCTCAACGCAGTGTAGAGGGCTGTTGCTCCGGCGTGGAAACCATTGTTGAAATAGCGCAGATGCCCACCTGTGGCCAGTTGCCATGTGTTGTGTTTATGCTCCATTTCTGTTTCCGTGCGATGATAACCGTTAGTTATGATAGCTGAAATCGAACCTAAACTGTCGTGTCGGAGTGTGGCATCCACCTTTCTGTAAGAGAGAAAGGCCGTAGCTTCCATGGCTTTGTTCAACTTGAAAGTGGCTGCAACTCCTTGCAGATAGTTGCCTTCCGAGCGTGAGGAGTGTGGGCGGACTGTGGCAGAAGAACGGTCGAGTGCTTGTAGGAGCATCTGTTTCCCAAAGCCATAGTCGCAGTTCATCACAAGCCCCATGCCCATTCGCAAGCGGTATCTTCCAACGGAAAGTGCCTTCAGTGAGCCTTGATTTCGGAGCATAAGATAAAAGCTGTGATAGTCATATCCTGTCTTGTTTTGTCTTTTGAAGAAAGGTTCTCCGGCATCTTGTGCGCCTACAAGTCCTATCTCAAGCCGATTGGCATAATTGAAAGTGTAGCGCAACCAATGTTTGAGAGGCCCGCCAAGATACTTTCCTTCGCTAAATCCCCGCCGCTGATAGGTTGGAATATTGAGGGTTGCAATAACTTTATGTCTGCCGTAATGCAGCATGTCCTGCCAGGAAAATCGGTTGTTTTCCTTAGGTTCTCCAATCGTTATGAAGTAGGAAAGCAGGCGGGCATAGGCGTTACCGAGTGATGGAATCATGTAGAGTTCGCCCACAGACCGCAGAGAATGATAGCGATAGAGATACTCCATGATGTCTTCTATCTGCTGATTGTTGAGGAAAGGAAGTTGTTCTAAGTCTTCTTTCGTAGCCGTATTAATGTTGATGGGGTGGTCAGCCAGCTGACAGAGCAATTCATAATCGGGGATATCTTCTTCGTCTTTGCCTTCTATGGCAATGACTTCTGCATAGCAATCTTCCCAGCGTTGCTCTTGTTGCGCATTGACTTTAGGGGCTGTCAGCAATGCTATGACGAGCACGATATGGCCTATATGTATTTTCATGGCTTTCGGTTTAGGTGCACACAGGTTATGTTTCTAATCTGCAAACATACGGAAAAACGCGAAAAGTTCCTAATAAAAAGGGAGTTTTCTGACTTCAGAAAAGAACTTTTTTCTATAATTTCGCAGGTAAAGCTATGGGAGAATGCAGATTTATTGCTATGTGCAGAAAAAATCAGCAGGCACATCATTGGAGATAATGTGCCTGCAAGAGAAGTTGCCTTTGCACTGAAAAGCATCGCTTGTGCAATGGCTATAGCTTTTTAAGAATGTCATTACAGAGCGTAAACGACCTGATCATCATGCGTGGAATGTGGAAAGGCCCTTTGTAAAGGTTGCCCTTTGCCGGCTGTGCCACAGTGCCGTCGCGGTGCAGGTAGCCATACCATTCGGGATAATCCTTATCGGGGAAGTGGGCGTATGTCCATTCACTGATCTGCCGATGACGCTCTAAATATTTCTCATTTCCTGTGGCAAGGTAGGCATAAAGCGATGCAATGACAGTCTCACATTGTGGCCACCAGAATTTCATGTCTTGGGCATAATCCTGTGAGGGCAGGTTCTTGCAGTCGCGAAAGTTGATGATTCCGCCATATTCCTTATCCCATCCCCAGTCCCATGACCAGTCAAATATGGTGAGAGCCATGTCAAGTAACTGCTTATCCCATTGGCGGTGACGTGCTTCTTCCATGATAAACCAGCTGGTTTCGATGCAGTGTCCTGGGTTAATGGTACGCGTCATGTTCGTATCAATGAATTCACCTTTGGGCCCAACACATTCTAACAGCGCCTTAAACTCCGGGTGCATGAAATAGCGTTGCAGCTTATCAATCGACTCATCAATTTGCTTTGTGAGGCGTTCTTCATGGATAGCATTGCGCAGACAGCTGCAAACATTGATGAGAATCATCACGATAGAGTGACCCTGCAACTGCACATTAGGCTCGAATTTCGGTGTAAGAAAACCTGGAGTTGAGAGGAAATGCAGAGTGTCGTCAAACACTTCGAGCGCGCGTTTAGCATAATGTTGGTCGCCCGAAGCAATGGAGTATTCGGCCATGGCAATAGCAGCGAAAGTCTCACTGAACACATAACGGCGCTTGCGTAGCGGTGTCCCGTCGGCTGTTACCGAGAAGAACATGTGACGATCTTTGTCAAAGCAATGTGCTTCTATAAAGTCTATAGTAGACTTTGCGGCTTTCAACCACTCGTCATTCCTTTCAATATGATTGTAAGCATAGGCACAAATATAGGCGAAACGCCCTTGAAACCACACTGACTTGGTAGTATCCATGAGTGAACCGTCACGATTTACGCACGTATAAACACCGCCATTGACATGGTCAACACCATGTTTCATCCAGAAAGGCATGATGTTTTCGGTGAGATCTTGCCTGTAACGGTCGGCCCATTGCTGTAAATAGGTTTTGGGATCTATATTCATTTTCGTTGCGAATTAAAATTGATTGCATTTCTTAAAGAAGTCAATGGCTTCGAGTTCTGCCTTCATTCGTGTCTCTTCTTCGGCGGTCATATTCTGGAAAGGCACGCGGTTAGGCCCTAAATCAAAGCCCATGAGCTTCATGATACGCTTGCCTCCGACGATGTTTCCACGATAGTGACAGATGACATTGATAACTTCTTGTGCAAAATTCTGATGCTCGCGGGCTGCTTCTATGTTTCCTTTCTTCCATTCATTGATAATTGCAACCAATTCGCGTCCATTGTAATTGGTTGTTCCGCCGATACCACCTTGTGCACCACCCTGTGCCAATGAGGGCAGAATAGTCTCGTCCTGACCATGCAACATATCGAATTTTCCGTTGCCATAAAGCCTGCATTGATTGTATTCATAAAGGCTTTCGTAGGTGTATTTGATGCCGGCGAAGTTAGGAATGCGCCCATCTACAGCTTTCAAGAGGTCGAGCATAGGCAGGAATGCACCATTGAAAGCAGGAATATGATAATAATAAAACGGCAGCTGGGGTGCTGCATTGGCAATCTGTTCGCAATATTTCACCAACTCTTCAATGCGGTTAATGCGTGGGAAGGGAGGCGCCATAGCTCCAATTCCCCATGCACCGATCTTGGCTGCATGGCGTGCCAATTCCACACTTTCACGCAAACAACAACTTCCCACATGCACAATCACCTTGAAACCTTGTGGAGCTTGCTTCACCCATTCTTCGGCTAAAGCCTTTCTTTCGCTTGTAGTAAGCATATAACCCTCTCCCGATGAGCCATTGATAAACACGCCTTGCAGCCCGTTTTTCTTTAGCATTGCCCCGTAAGCCGCAATGGGTTCGAGGTTTACATCACCATTCTCATGAAATGGAGTGAATGGTGCATCAATCAATCCGATAATCTTTTCCATCATTATTTTTATTTAATTACGTTGTTTTCCGATTATTCCATATTGTCGGTTTGTGGCTTCAGTAACAGTAATTGAACAAAAAGTGCCAAGGCAACAATGGCCCCTAAGAATGCAAAACCTGTTCCTAATTGGTTGCCATCAGTCCATTTTCCAAGCACTTGTGTCACAGCTGCACCTGCAAACACGCCCGTCATATTCATGATACCATAGGCCGTTGCACGCTGTTTTGTTGAGATAAACTGGCAGAGAATGGGCATGTTGTTGGCATCAAACATGCCATAACCCACACCAAAGAGCAGTCCTGCTCCCACAATGGCAAGCAGGTTGTGTCCAAATCCCAATAGAATTAAGGCGGGAATAGTGAGCCCTAAGCCAATGGCACTGGTGTAAACGCGCCCTTTGAGATTGCGTTTCACCCACTTATCCGATAGATAACCGCCAAAAATTACACCTAAAAAAGAAGATGCAGCAATGGTAATCGTAGAGATTGGGCCTGCTTCTTCCATGGGAATTCCTAAGTTCTGAGCGAACAAAGTGGGCAACCAGTTCTTCGTTGCCCAGCCAGGTAGACTCGGAACTGCAAAGAAAAAGAGGATAATCCAGAATACCCAATTCGACAATATCACGCCAAAACCACTGAATATACTTGCTTTTTGGGGTGTAGTCTGTAGGCTTTCCGGCTCTGTTTTGCCATGCGAAGGTTTCTCAAACAGTAGTACTGCCAACACCAAAGCATAGACAATGCCGATAATTCCAAACCAATGGAAGGCGGTTTTCCATGATAACATGGCTGCAACAACGGCGCCAAAGCCACCCACGGCCTGCCCCATATAGATGCCGGTCATGTGGATGCCGATGGCCAACGAACGGCTTTTGCCTTCATGCCAATCGGCCAAGAGTGACAAAGCTGACGGGATATAAAGGGCTTCACTAATGCCCATGATGCCCCGGAGATAATATAACTGGTTGAAACTTGTTGCATATCCCATGGCTAAAGTAACGCCCGACCATACAAAGAGGCTGCCAACAACGAGCCATTTGCGGTCTACTTTGTCGGCAACCATACCCGCAAAGGGCGACACGATGCCATAAACCCAAAGGAAAACAGCCATTAAAGCACCGAAGGCTTCGGCTTGATTGAGTTCATGAATATCGGCTTTCATGGAGACTTGCATCGTTGAAAGCATCTGTCGATCCATGTAATTCAGCAGGGCTACTACCCATAAAAGTGCTACAACTACCCAAGGATAATATTTCTTGTCAATGATTTTCATGGTTTTGTTTATTGTTTGAAGGTGAGACGGTAAATATCAGGTGTGCGCACACCAGGCTTCAACTCGCCGCCAATGATATAGATATCTTGATGATGACGCGCAAGCGTTGCCCCTGCACGTGCCGCAATTTGTTCGTTACCAGCAATGTTCCACGCTCCTTTTTGATACACACAAATGTAGGGATTGAAGCGATACCATTCCACGGGATGCGTCATATAACCAGGCTTGGGGTGGTTCACGGCATCTAAAAATACATCTTTATTCACGCCGCCTATAGCTACAAAGGCATCGTCGGTGAGGTTAATGGCAGCAGAACCTCCTAAATAAATATCCTCACCGGCATCGGTTTGAGGTGGCAAAAGTTCTTTCAAGGGCTGCTCTAAGCTTTGTCCTGAAATACAGAGTGAAGTGAGTTCAGTATCAGTTTTGGGCGTACATCCGCCCCATTGACAGAACTTTCCATTGACAAACACGCCTACAGGCTGTCCTAATTTCTTTGTTGTGAGTGGTGGAAGGGCTTTCCAACCGCGCTCAGGAAAGCTTAAATCGAGTTCGAAAATCTGCAGACCATTGCTTACAATCACACGATTTCCACAGTGAGCACCTGTGAAATTATCCATAGGTACAGGTAATTCGGGATAGAGTTTCACTGCGGCTTTCCCCTCTTTCAATATAATCTTGAACACATCGGCAAAGCTTTCATTTGTGTTGTTGCCGCCAATGCAGAGTAAACCATCGTCTAAAGGGATGCTCACGCCATAGGCACAAGGCGCAGGAAGTTGTCCGATGAGTTCCCAGTTTAATTGCTTTTCCGAGGTGATTTGTGCGGCATAAATGCCTTGATAATAGCGTTTGGGTCCGCCTTCGGCTGCCGGTTTGTCGGGGAAATTACATCCTCCGGCCATGATGAGCATGTCACCGACGACGCCAGCAAAGCAAGCTGATACGCCTTTTCCTATTCCAGGCTCATCAGATGGGAAGCCCATTATGCGCTCAACACGCACTAACTGAAAGCATTGTGCATGCAAGTCTGTTCCATTTATGAAATCAATCATTGCGATATAAATTATTAAAACAATACGAATTAGCTTCATTTGGGTATCTTTTTCTTAAATGTACTGCAAGGAAGTAGAGCTTCATTGACTAAATTGGCACGTGAGAAGGGGTGCCAACCATAGCGAACGGTTTGGGGATGAGGTACTTCTGCACAGCTCACGATAACACTTTCACCGTTTATTTCGGCTTTTGCGGCATGATAGACTCCGTCTTCTCCTGCCACTTCAAAACCTGTAAGTGGGCCATCCTTGGCTTGCAATCTCTGTGCATTCTCAAAATAAAGATAAACAAGTTCGCCCACTGCGCGTGCTTTGATGCATGAAGGACCCTCTGAAACAATGGCATGTTCATACACATGGTGCAGGGCTTGAAGTGCCAAGCGCTTGCCAACGGGTTGCTTGTTTCGGTAGTGTACGTCCAAGGAATCGCCTACATCGCTCGTCACGGTCAGCCAAGTTTGGGGCTGTTGTGCAGCCAACAGGCGTTGTGAATTGCGGAATTCGGGCCACGAAGGACGATTGAGACCCGACAATTGCACGATGAGGAAAGGCATCTTGGGTTGGTGGAAGAAGCGTCGCCAGCTTTTTTCTAAGAGGCGGAACAGGCGGGCATGCAGTTCGATATTGTGTGCATTCGATTCTCCCTGATACCAAGCTACACCGCGGATAGCATAATCTTTCAGTGGCAGAATGCCAGCTTCAAACATGTAACAGGGTGTATAAGGATGGCGTTGCAAGGCTATGTTTTCAGCGTTGGCAATGTTTTCGAGTGCTCGTTTGCGTGCCCAGGGCTGTCCAAAGTCACCATGATACCAATCGTGGAGTATGGAAGGGAACTGCCATTCAAGTGTATGTCGGTCAATCCATGACTCAGTTGTTGTGCCACCCACGGCATTACAGATGATACCAACAGGCACTTTAAGACAGTCGGCTAATGCTTTTCCAAAGTGATAGGCCACAGATGAGAACCTACTCACTGTTTCCTTGCTCGCTGGTTGCCATGTCTGTCCGCCCAATAAAGCAAGTTTATTTACCGAGTCGAGCACTGCTTTCGACCACTTCTCGGCATTTGTTGGAAAGCGGGTAGGCATGTTATAGAGGTGGAGTAGGGGCTGATGAGCAGCCAATTGCTCGTCCTCAGCAGCTGTTGTGGTAGCTTTCACGGGATATTCCATGTTGGATTGTCCCGAACAAAGCCATACTTCACCTATATATATATGGTGAATGGTGAGCTTTCCACGCTTTGTTGTGATGCGAGCCTCGTAAGGTCCGCCTGCATCCATGGCCGGGAAACTCACGTTCCATTGCCCGTTTGCATGGGTAACAGCTGATAATCGCTGGCCATTGAAATTCACTTCTACGCGCTCTTTGGCATTGGCTGTGCCACGAAACACAATAGGTTGCTGACGTTGCATCACCATTTCATCGGTATAAAGCGGTGACATCTTCAGCCCGCCATAGTCACCTGTGGTTGCTGAATAAATGGTTTGAGCCATGATTTCTGCACCTTCTGTATTGGGATGCAGGGCATCTGCAAACAAATCGGGACGTGAATAGAGTGGTGTATGCAGGTCGATAAGTCCTACTTGGTTGGCTTTGGCAATGCGGCGGATATGCTTTTGAATGGCAGCATGCCAGTCGCGGGTGCCACTTTCGAAGCGCGGATGCGTGTGAAATATAGGAGTCATGAGGCAAATCCATAGCTTGACATTGGGGTTTACCTTGCGAAAACTGTTGATGAGTTGTTGATAATCGGCATCAAATGCACTGTTGTAATTGGGCCAGTTGCGCGGATCGGTGTCGTTAAGTCCTAAGTGAATCACCACCCAGTCGGGCTTAAAGGCTAATGCTTCCTTATATTCTGTTTGCTGAATATAGGGACGATGCCCCTGCGTTAACAGTGTTGTGCCTGAATGACCAAAGTTCCTTACTTCATAGTTCGCCCCTAACTTGCGTTGCAAAACGGCTGGATAGCACGTTTGTTCGCGGTTGGAAAGCCCATAACCAAAGGTGACACTATTGCCCACGCAAGCTACTTTGATGCGGTTCTTACCCATGCCCGACACGGCAATGAGTAGTGAACAGCATAAGATAAAACTCATTCTGAGGTGTAGTTTCATAGAGCTTTGTTGTTTCCTATTAGATGGTTATTGCCTACAAATATACCACAAATCTGATAGATGTCCAAAAAATAGCGACGTTTTTCCTGTATCTTATGCCCAAAACTCACTTTTTCATGTTGCGATTGAATTGTTAAATGTGTCGCTTGAAATAGGGAAAAGGCCTCCTGTTTCTGGTATAGAAAGTATTTGTTTCATATATAAAACAAACTAAAAAGATTTTATGTATTCTTTGTTTTTGTAAATATTGTTGGTTGGTTTTTAACATCTCAATCCTCCACCAAATAGAAATTAAAAGTTCTTTTTAGCGTATATACGGAGTCTTTTTATGGCTTCGACATCCTCACTTTCATCTCCTTATCGTGTAACTCCATTCATAATGCGCTCCTTTTTGAGTCAAAACACGTAGTAATTTGAGGCAAGTTACAGAGTAATTCGATAGAAATTACATCGTTTTTCAGCCTTGTTTGTCTTTATCTCTTGTTTTATTTCTCGTAATGATTTGATAGCCAATGGATTGCAAATCGTCAAAAAACAGTACTTATTTGGAACAGAGATGTCTCTCTTTTCAAATATGTAAGCCAGTTAAAAGTATTTGTAAATATTTTTAATACTGCGTAATGCATATTTCATTATTTGCAATTATACAGTGTATTTCATAGCTCTTGTCAATATCAGAACAAATTTATCTGCATCCCGATTTATACTATATTTCATATAAACTCTTTCTACTTTGTTTCTCATGCTCCCTTTTTCCTTTCGGTTTGGGCAACAGCCTATAGTAAAACTTGGCTCATGTAATAGCCTCATTTGTGCTGATAAACTCGTCATTATTAGGAAATAAAAATCCCAGCAACTTATTATGTTACTGGGATTTACTTATTTTTAATTAGCGTTTGTTAGCACTTTTACTTCACTTCCTCAAATGTATTCTGTATTGATTATCAATGATTTACATTTGTGTGATACAAAAATGTTTCCTCAATTTGAGTAGTATTGATTAGAAAACATCTTGGATGTTATCACTATAGCTACAGCTTACAGCATTATATATTTAAAATCCATAAACATTTTTTTCTCTGCTTAAAAGCAGATTCTCCCCCTTCTAATATTTGACAGCATTGATTTATAGTAGCTAAATTATCTACAGAACCAGCATTATCAACTATAGAGTGTACACTAGTACTCCTAAGAGGAATTATGAGTTCAGCGTCACCAAGAACAGCGATATTTGGATTGTGTGTTACTATTATAACCTGGCGGTGTTCTTTAATCTTCCTTAAATTCGAAACAATTGTTTTAAATATAAATTCACTATCAAGATTATCTTCAGGCTGATCTGTCAATAAAGGTTTATTACTATCTGACAACATCAAGATTCCTAATAGAACGGATTGTTGCTGCCCTAAAGAAAGCTGAGAGATCGACTTTATAATAGGTTTATTGCCCCCACCATCTTGCTGTATGAATTTTGTTACTATTATTTGCGGAAGATCATCATATGACAAACACTCTAAATCTTCATAATGATTGTCTTCCAATATATTAAAGAAAATATTTTCTATATCTGCGTCTTGTAATAGCCTTTCTCCATTATACAAAATGTTACGAAATATTTCCATATTTTTATCCTTCACAGCGTGGATAAATTCACTTATAGAAATATTTGAAGCAATAATTTTCGCTTTAGAAACTTGAGAAGTACGCCATCCCATTAGAGATTTCAAGACTTCTTCAAACTCTGGAGAATAGCGCGATTCTACATATTTAATAGAAATAGAGAAGTCATCAATAGACGACTTTAAATCTCTGTTTACCTTTTGAGCAAACGAAAAATGCGACCTGTATATTTCTTTCCTGTTATTCTCTCTGTTTCCTAGTATTTCCTTACGTTCCCTCTGTAATTCGATTAACTTTTTTTGGTCTTCATTTAATCGTTTTACTTTTTTATCATAATCAACAATATCCTTAGATATTTGATTAATTTTACCTAAATCAAATGGGATGCCTTGCTGAGTTAGTTCTATTTTTTTTGCATCAATTTTACTCTGAATTTCAGATTCCTTTGCCCCCCACAATTTCAATTGCTCCTTTAATTCATCTATTTTTTTCTGTAGTTCACTATTTAGTTCGGTAGATTTTTGAGCAACAAGTTTACTGAAATCATCTACAATTGATTTCACACTTTTAAAATACTCTTTTCCGACAATGACCTTAGCATCGTCCATAGATGCAACATCTCTGAACAAGGAATTATCCCCTAATATCTCACGATATGTTTTAACAAGCTTATTTAATTGATCTATTAGAGTTTTTCTAAATTCCCTTTCCTGTATCAAAGCATTATGAAATTTTACAATATCCGCTGCTTTGGTTTTCTCTAATTCTTTTAACTTATTTTGTTCGTTAATTAAAGCTTTTTTGGCTTCAGGTAATGCAGCTAAGTTTATACGTAATTTCTTCATTTCACTTTGGTTGGACCTCAATAGATTAATGTACTCATTATCTTGTTGATGAAATGAATCCAAGTTTAAAAAAGAATCAAGGAAGTCTATAATGACTTTAGGGTTTTCATCACTATGCTGTAAAGTACTGGCGGTATCTCCTTGTCCGTAACTTTCTATAGGAATTAGAGCAACGCCATTATTGGGATCTGTACAATTAACAACAGATGCATTCTTTTCTCTTCGTAGAGAAATTGCTTGACCTGTCTCATCAAAATAACTAAGCAATATATTCTGTGCCCAAACCTCAGAATCACAAAGTTTTGAATTTGAGGAATTACCAGAAGTCTCTCGTATTGATTCAAGAAGTGTTGATTTTCCAGTTCCTCTACTACCAATGATACAGGTTAGATTAGGACTCAACTCTATATCTAATCCATTTAAAAGGCCTCCTTCTATTTTTATGTGTGTAATGGTGGGATGTTGCTCTGGTATACATTCTTCCAATCTAACTCTAGATTCACTACTTAGCAGTGCAAGGCGAAAAGAACGAAAAGTTAATGTCGGCATTTTAATTCTAGTGAGCCTATTTTCTCCTTCAGCATTTTTTCCTAGTTTATCTAGAGTATGAGAATCTGAAGACATCAACTTTGCAAAATTACGATGCAATTGATTATTTAAAGTTGTGCGCCATAAATCTAGCAAATGTTTATGTTCTGGCTTATCATCAAGATCTGTAAATAGATTAACATCTCTTTTGTCCGTTATTTCTAATCCTAAAAGATTTTCGCATTTAAATATTTGATCCATCTGTGGACCGTAGCGATTTATTGTTTTTTCGAAACCAGATTCAAGAGTAATATGCGCAAGAATACCAATCCCACCGTATTGGTTTGCAAAATTTAAACATTCTGCTATTCCTTGATAACAAAGAGATTTATCGTCGTTAAAAGTTAGTTTGCCATAGAATTTTTGCAAATCATCTGGCGTGTCAAAATACAGCAAAAGATGTCCTTGAGTCGTACTGACCTCTATTCCTGGAATCGCCAATATATCTATGTTTTTGTCTTTAGCATAATTAACTGCATAAAGGCTATTCAAGAATTGATTATGATCTGTTATACTTATTATTTTCAATCCTTTAGTTATTGCTGTTTCAACAATAGCTTGTGGAGTGTTTGATGCGTCAGTTACATCAAAAGAACCAGATCCTTCTCCATAAGAGTGGATATGTAAATCTGCCTTATAAAATAATGCTCCTGCATTCATATTATTTTATATTTTATGGTTCTGCAACCATTTGTATGTCTTCCTCGTGAATTTCATATATCTTGGTTGATTTTATTGAATAATTCTCTTGTTCATTATCCGTCCACTGCTCGCATTGCTTAATGACAGTTTCTAATGCATTGGCAGCTTCCTCTGGCGGGTAATGATATTTTTTCAGAAGATGTTTAATCATTCTGCGCATACCGGCACGGGCTGACTCTTTCTTTTGCCAATCAATAGTGCGGTTCTTACGTAGAGAGTCAGTAAGTTCTTTTGTCATAGCTACCAATTCTTCATTACTATAGAAGTCGTGGATTGCTTGCGGTTTGGTCAAGGCATCGTAGAAAGACTTTTCTTCGGGAGTGAGACCAAGTTCATTAGCTGCTGAATCAGCTGAGGCAATATCTTTTGCCAACTGCAAAAGTTCTTGGATAACTTCTTCATTGGTGAGTAATCCTTTTAGATAGTTGGACAAAGAACGGTTGAGAAGGTCTGAGAATTTCTCTGACTGCACGATGTTGGTCTTTTGATAGAGTGCCACTTTCTCTGCTAATAACTTTTTAAGCAGTTCTACAGCTATATTTTTTTCTTTCATCTTAGAAATTTCATCCAAGAAGGCTGTATCAAAGAGGGAAAATTCAGCTTTAACATCAGAGAAAAGATTGATTACCCCTTCACTTTTTACACTTTGTTTCAGCAATTCACTGATACGAGCATTAATTTCTTTCTTCGTAACTTTTCCTTTTCCTGTCATTCGTGAAAGCAAAGTACGCACAGTTTCAAAGAATGCAGCTAAGAAGCGTTGCTCTTCATTCAACAGGCTTCGGCAAAGAGTGATGGAATTGTGCAGCAATGCAGCTTCTTTCATATAGAGCGGTAACTGTTCTTGTTTATCGGTTGCCAACATAAAGTTTACACCACCTTTGATCAATTTGGCACGGTCAGCATCTGTCCCTGTGTGGAACTTACTATAATTATAACCATGAAATAAGTCTTGGCACACTTCCAACTTCTCTTTGAATTTTGTAAAAGCCATGCCTTTGATATCTGGGTTTCCAAAGTTCTTTCTGTCGCGCCCCGTATAATCACGCATGGCTTCTTTCAAGGCCTTGGCAATACCGATATAGTCAACCACCAATCCACCCACTTTGCCATTGAATACGCGGTTCACTCGCGCAATGGCTTGCATTAGGTTATGTCCGCTCATTGGTTTGTAAACATACATAGTTGCCAATGAGGGAACGTCGAAGCCTGTGAGCCACATATCAACCACAATAGCAATCTTCATCGGGGCGTTGTCATCCTTAAATCGTTTGGCAAGTTCTTTCTTATACTGCTTGTTTCCGATAATGTCGTGCCATTCTTCTGGGTCTTGGTTGCTGCCCGTCATGACAACTTTTACTTTATCCGTCCATTTTGGGCGAAGCTCCAGCAGTCGATGATAAATGCTCATGGCTATGGGGCGCGAATATGCTACAATCATTGCCTTACCTGTCAATTCATATTGACGGTTTTCCTCATAGTGTTTGAGAATGTCTTGGCAAAGAGAATCGATGGTAGCTGGTGCTCCGAGTATCTCTTCCAAGTGCGACATCTCCTTCTTGCTTTTCTCTATCTGTTCTGTCGTTGCACCTTCTTCAGCCAACAGTTCATATTCGTCATCAAGAGCTTGCAAGGTTGCATCGTCAAGATTTAGATTAATAACTCTCGATTCATAATATACAGGACAAGTAGCACCGTCATTAACCGCTTGCGTCATGTCATAAATATCAATATAATCACCAAAAACCTCTACAGTATCTCGGTCTTTAGTAGAGATAGGTGTACCAGTAAAGCCAATATATGAAGCATTGGGTAGTGAATTGTGAATGATTCTTGCCGTGCCGATAGAGACCTTACCTGTAGTGGCGTCGACTTTTTCCTCAAAACCATATTGTCCTCTATGTGCTTCATCAGTCATCACGATAATATTTCTTCGCTCTGACAAAGGTTCGTCAGACTCCTCAAATTTCTGCATGGTTGTGAAGATAATGCCATTAGCTTCTCGTCCACTCAATAGCTCTTTTAGATTCTCACGACTATTGGCTTGCACTGGTGTTTGACGCAAGAACTCCTTACATTTAGAGAATTGGGTATAAAGTTGATCGTCCAAATCATTGCGGTCGGTAATCACAACTATTGTGGGCTGTGATAACTCTTGTTGCAGCAAGTGGGCGTAGAAAACCATTGACAATGATTTACCGCTGCCTTGCGTATGCCAGAATACACCGATTTTACCATTACTTACTGTAGCATGTTTGGTACGTTCGATGGCTTTCTTCACTGCAAAATACTGATGATACCCTGCTAATATCTTGGCACTCCCTTTTTCTTCTTTGGAAAAACAAATAAAGTTCTTAATTATGTCTAAGAGTCGTTCCCTTTGAAATATTCCTTCAAAGAATGTATCATAATCGACAAATTCCGTACTTTCATAATTGCCATCTTTTGTTTTCCATTCCATATAGCGATCTTCCTTGCTGGTAATTGTTCCAGCTTTGGAAAGAGCCATATCGCTCATTACACAGAACATGTTGAAAGAGAACAACGATGGTATATCTTTCATATAATTGCGGAGTTGAAGATATGCCTCTGAAGCGTCCGTCTCTTCACGGGAAGGTGATTTTAATTCTACAACCACCAATGGTAAACCATTCACAAATACAATGATATCGGCACGTTTCTCTGCATTTTCAATGAATGTCCATTGATTGATAACTTGAAAAGTGTTTTTGTCCGTATGCTCAAAGTCTATCAAATAAACCATTTCATTGCGCATTTCCTTGCCATTGAAATAAGAAACTTCTATGCCATGCTGCAAATAGTCTGTAAAAGTTTCATTACGCTGCGCCAAACTACCCATATCAATATTGCGTAGTTTGATAATCGCTTCGTGAATAGCTGCATGTGGCTTCTTTGGATTAACAGTTTGCAGACTTTCTTCTAATTGTGCTTCATAATATGGCACATAGTAGTCTCTTTCAATATTTGGACCGTACAAATATTGATAGCCCATTCCCTCAAAGAGGGATATCAGTGCTTTTTCGTAATTATCTTCTGTGAAGGGCATTGTATTTTATTTTTTATTGTTCATTCATTTCTAAAAGAAATTCTAAATAATCTATATAGTTAGCTTTATAAGCTTGATAATCTAAGTTGTAAAGAGCCTCTGATGCTGATAAGTGTACGCCTCCTACTTCTAATGGATTTTCTTCATCAAACCAATCATTAAAGCTCTCACAATCTTGGTAAATTAATCTTTGGTTAGCGTGGTGGGCATAACTGAAATAAAAATGTAAAATGAACCCACAGAGTACATCTGTTGTTTTGTATATCAGTAAGGATAGTGATTTGTCTATCTGAGGATGCAAAACATCCAAACCATGTGAAGCAAATCCTGCATTATTTCGTATCTCTGCAATTGATTGAGCGACAGTAGAAATTCTACGGCATAGTTCAGATAGACCAACTATTTCTTTTCCAGTCTGTTTTATAAGATGTTCTAAGGTCTGTTTTACTAAACTATTAAATGAAATATCATCTTTGTATGTTGTATTTTGATTAGTGAGAATTGTTTTGCAAAGTGCTTCAGTTAGACTTTTACTTACTTCAACGCACAAAGAAGGATTAATCTCAACATTGTTTTCTATTGTTGAAATATGCGTTTCAAAAGTCCTAAGACTTGGTTCTTTTGCAATATATTCTCTTGTCCACTGCATAATTAATATTAATTTAAATTATCATTTATCCGTCGATTGAGTTCTATTTTATCATCTAAGGAAGAGAGAATTTTCCCAATTCTCTTTTGTTCTTTGATATTGGGAATTTCAATCTCATAGTTTGCAAAGGTCGATTTGTTAATAATTGGTACTGCCGTTGATGTCTTACTAAGGTAATTTAAATGCTTGCCAACAACAGTCATCAAGTAGTATATAAAATCTGCATCATTTTCCTCATTCGGTACAATAGAATTAAATTGTTGATTCGTCACAGTTGGCTTTTTCGTAAGCACAACTTTTCCTAAATCAGAACCTATGCAACTAACGCATATCGATTTTGCAGGAAGCAAACAGTTTTTTACCTCATTCAGACCAATTTTTGTTAAAGTCTTAGATGTCGTTGGAGAAAATTTCTCAGACAAATTATCCGATGGAGTCAGAAAAGGGATCTTCCCTCCATAATTTTCCAAGATAGATGTTCGAGGGGTTTTACCAGTAATCACCTTCCCTAAATCCGATATGTGTTTCTTATATAATTTCATAAATACTTCTGCTCACTTATGTATTAAAAAGATATTGTTCAACAGACTTGATATAGCTTTCAAACCGTTTTGCATTGTTACTTTCTATAAATGATATTGTTCGATACTCTATATCTTGTAGGTTGTTTAGAATATATATTTGTTCATTTTTATTATTACGTGTTCCTCCCCCAAACGGCTTAGGTAGTAGCGATGTCATTCTATATGCCAAATATTTACTTCTTCCAAATAAAACATACTTATTATTTTTCCTGTTTCTGAGCTGATATACACCACTTCCTAATGGAGCTATTAAATAATCTCCTTTTCTTGGATCTGGAAAAGATTTCCAATTACTCCATCCAGTATTATATATTTTTTCAAACTCTTCCATAAATGGGAATTTAGTTGTTTATATCATTAATTTTCAGCTCGCCAGACATCAGTTTAGGAAGGAGTGTATCTCTTGTTTGATGAAGCCTTTTATTTTCTAAAACATTTTTTTTAATCAAAGTCATAATGTGACTGTAAATTTTATTAAATCGCTCAACAGCCTCTTTTGGTGGATAAACGATCTTGATTAAAGAGAAATCTTTGTAACTCAAAGTCTGTCTTACTCCTCCGATTGCTCTTGTGTTGACTTCTTCTTTGAAGTTCTTTGTGGCTTTGAAGATGTTAAAAAAATGATGGTATTCTTTCTCACATCTAAAGACTACGTAAACAGGGCTAACGCATCCACTGAAATCAAATGTATTCATTCCAATAGAACCGATATTTATACGAGCAGGATTGTATGCAAAATCATTTGGCGCCACCATAATATATTTCGCAAGGTTTTTACTATATACTTGTTTTGTGAAGTATTCTTCTGAAAGAAATAGATCTCCAGTATTGACTGGTGATAAAACTTTTATGTCTGTTCGCTTGCCAACTTTCTTCTTTATTGAGTTTGTTATATTTCCCAATTCTTCAACTTGCCATCCTTCAGGTATCATTCCCAGTTCAGAATCCACAAATTTTCTACCTTTGAATGGCTCAAAATCCACGAACCAAGATTTGAACAACGCTTGTGCCTGCCGTTCTAAATTATCATTTATCCGTTTGTTTACCTCAATTTTATCATCAAGGGATTTGAGAACTTGTATTATCTGATGTTGAATCGATAATGGAGGTATTGACACCGTGAAATCACCGATAATGTCTTGTGTCATCAACGGTTGTGCTCCACCTATATGATGATGATGGAAATCAAGCGTGGTCATGAGATAATAAAGGAACTGCGTGTCAGCAATATCTTTTGCAAATATCGAAATTGCGTTATCAGATACCCAGCATTTGCTTTCACATTTATAGACACACCCACAATATGCACCAACTCGTCCAACTATAATCGCATTTTCTGCATTGTACGAATCGGAATAGTCCATGATGCCATTACCACCATAGACAGGAAAGACACCGTTGTTTTGTGGACGTTTCTTTCCATTCTTCATGTTGGTTATCTCTCCCAATTTATATTCTTTCCACTCTTCCATATTAAGCGTCAATCATTTTGTTCATAGTAATATGAATAATCAATTCCCTTCATAAACATTTCTCTATCATCAATCTTTGTAGTGAGAGCTGGTAGTACTAAAGCCTTGATATATGTGCTATCAGACACACTATCACGCATGGCTGAAAGATACTCGTTCTTGTCTATTTGGCTCCAATCCACACACCGCTTGAGAGAACGCCTCAGCATGAGATCAAGCCAGATACGAGTGCTTCGTCCATTGCCTTCCATAAATGGATGCGCTACGTTCATTTCGACATACTTATCCATTATTTCGTCGAAGGTGTTTTCTGGCATTCTTTCAATCGTTTGTAGCGTAGCAGAGAAGTGCATACAATTAGCGAAAGTGAAACCTCCTTTGGATATATTCTTAGTTCGGATTTGTCCTGCAAAGTCGTAAAGACCTCCAAAAAGATAGGCATGAATCTGTTGTAAACATTGTATGCTGCCTGGCTCAAGACTTTTCAGCAAGCCACTTTCATATAGCTGATATGCTTTCTTTCGACTTTGACCATCTAATGTATTATCACTATATGTAAACCAATCAAGGAACTTATTTGCTCGATTGTTAGGATAGTGCTTTGCTAATAAAGTCACTCCTTCACTATCAAGGATATCTGCAATACGCATCTTGCCATCTGGTGCTTCAAATTTAAAGTTGTGAGTAATACTCACGAGTTCAATGCCTTCTTGTTTTAACTTACGTTTTAACCAACGCCAATAGTTACCAGCTTTGGTGTAGTCAGGTTCATCGTTAATGGCACGTACAATGTCTGTTGCAGAAAACCACCAACAATTACTTTCTTCATCCCATACGGCACGTACTTCACGGTCGTTGAAGAAACGAATTGATTTCTTATGTTGTTCTTTCTTCTCTTCCATAAATGGGAATTTAGTTGTTTATATCATTAATTTTCAGCTCGCCAGACATCAGTTTAGGAAGGAGTGTATCTCTTGTTTGATGAAGCCTTTTATTTTCTAAAACATTTTTTTTAATCAAAGTCATAATGTGACTGTAAATTTTATTAAATCGCTCAACAGCCTCTTTTGGTGGATAAACGATCTTGATTAAAGAGAAATCTTTGTAACTCAAAGTCTGTCTTACTCCTCCGATTGCTCTTGTGTTGACTTCTTCTTTGAAGTTCTTTGTGGCTTTGAAGATGTTAAAAAAATGATGGTATTCTTTCTCACATCTAAAGACTACGTAAACAGGGCTAACGCATCCACTGAAATCAAATGTATTCATTCCAATAGAACCGATATTTATACGAGCAGGATTGTATGCAAAATCATTTGGCGCCACCATAATATATTTCGCAAGGTTTTTACTATATACTTGTTTTGTGAAGTATTCTTCTGAAAGAAATAGATCTCCAGTATTGACTGGTGATAAAACTTTTATGTCTGTTCGCTTGCCAACTTTCTTCTTTATTGAGTTTGTTATATTTCCCAATTCTTCAACTTGCCATCCTTCAGGTATCATTCCCAGTTCAGAATCCACAAATTTTCTACCTTTGAATGGCTCAAAATCCACGAACCAAGATTTGAACAACGCTTGTGCCTGCCGTTCTAAATTATCATTTATCCGCCTATTTTTATGAAATAGCGGTTGATATGAGCTATATGTGTGATATGCTGTTTGCATTTTGATTTAACTGATGAATTTGCGGTGAGAGAGTTTGACGTTTGTTTGATTGACCATTGCATAGTGCATGGTTGTATCAATTTTAACATGCCCAAGGAGTTTTTGTACTTGCTCCACGGGCATACCTTTATCTATAGCCATAGTCGCAAGTGTCCGACGGAACTTGTGTGGATGGACACGGACAATCTTTGAAAGCTTCCCAATCTTTCTTAGTCTTGTCTCAACTCCTGATATTTGTAATCGATTGTGTGGTTTGGCAAGAGACACAAACAATGCTTTGTTTCTGTCTTTCCGCTCTGCGAGATATTGCTGCAAATGAATCTTTGCACGAGCATTGAAATACACGACACGTTCCTTGTTGCCTTTACCGAAAACGATACACTCACGCTCATTGAAGTTTATATCTTCACGATTGAGCTTTACAAGTTCTCCAACACGCATACCAGTAGAAGCCAATAGGTCTATCATTGCTAAATCTCGTACCCTTGTACAGTTATCGCGAAGTTGTTCCAAATTTTCGTCAGTAAGGACTTCCTTAATCTGTGTTCCTGTCTTAACCTTGTGTATTCTACGTACAGGACTTTTAATGATGTAATCCTCATCCTCTAACCATGAAAAGAAAGATGAAAAGATACGACGGATATTGTCTATTGTAACTTTACTCGATTTGTGTTTCTGTTGAAATACAGCCAAATAAGCACGAATATCCTCTGTTGTATAGTTCGTAACTTTTTTTGGCATTTTCTTGAAAAGCTGATTGATGGTCGAGCCATAATATTTTATGGTAGGTGTGGTGCAACCTTCAACTTGCTTAGCTGACAAGAATATCTCTAACAGACGTTCGTTAGATGCATTGTTCTCCTGCATCAACTCGTCGTCTGCCGTAATGGAGTATTTACTGATAGCTTGCAGTAATACTCCATTGAGTTGTGCCATTTGCTCTACGCTTAATACTTCTGCCATTGCATTGCTAATTTCTGAAATCAGTTTTTCTTTCATGTTCTTCTATATTAATGAATTGATAATATGGAAGAACGTGTTGCTTATTACTTGATTGTAAAACCTATGCTTGCCAACTGTTTCCGTATCTCGCCCTCCAAATCATGTGATTGAGCAAATAAGTCGGATAATTCAGTAGTGAGTTTGTCCATCTTCTCTTGGAAAGGAATACCGTCGTCTTCCTGTTCAGCTATGCCAACATAGCGTCCGGGGGTAAGAATATAGTCTTGTTTTGCCACATCGTCAAGGGTAGCAACCGCACAGAAGCCTTTTTCATTCTCAAGTGTACCATCACTATATTTATCAAAAGTGTCTGCAATCTTTTTAATATCTGTTTCTTGGAGCTCACGAAGTTTGCGGGTAACCATTGTTCCCATGTTTCTTGCATCTACAAACAGAATTTTATCTTTCTGTTTCTTCTCTCGATTGAGGAACCATAGAGAAACAGGAATACCTGTGGTATAAAACAACTGTGAGGGTAGGGCAACGATACCTTCTATTAATCGGGCCTTGATGATATTCTCACGAATCGTTCCTTCCCCTCCTGTCTGTGAAGATAAAGAACCATTTGCCAATACCATACCTATTTTCCCTTTGGGAGATAAATGATGAATCATGTGTTGCAACCATGCAAAGTTGGCATTTCCAGATGGTGGAATGCCAAATTTCCAACGCACATCATCTTGCAACTTGTCTGCTCCCCAATCACTGAGATTGAAAGGCGGATTAGCCATGATAAAATCTGCTTTTAATGTGGGGTGTTGGTCGTCAAAGAATGTATCTGCATTAAACTTACCCAGATCAGCCTCAATGCCTCGAATGGCAAGATTCATCTGAGCCATCTTCCATGTCGTAGGATTGCTGTCTTGACCATAGACAGAAATATCTTTGATATTGCCTTGATGCCTTTCTATGAATTTGGCAGACTGTACGAACATTCCACCAGATCCGCAAGCAGGGTCATATACTCGTCCGTGATAAGGTTTCAGAACTTCGACAAGTGTTTGAACAATACAAGCAGGCGTATAAAATTCTCCTGCTAATTTCCCTTCTGCTTCTGCAAATTTAGAAAGACAATATTCATATGTACGTCCCAATATATCTTTGGAATCTCCATGTTCTTTCATTTGAATATTGGTAAATAAATCTACCACATCGCCCAAACGCCTTTTGTCTAATTCTGGTCGGGCGAAATTTTTGGGCAGAATGCCTTTCAAACGGAGATTCTCCTTTTCAATAAGACGCATGGCATTGTCGATTATCGTACCGATTTCTGGTGTATGGGCTGCTTTTGCTACCACACTCCACCGTGCTTCTTGTGGGACAAAGAAAATATTTTCAGATGTATATTCATCTTTGTCCTCTTCAAAGCCATCCCCTTCCTCTACCAAAGATTGGTATTTGGACTCAAAACGATCTGAAATATATTTTAGAAAGATAAGACCTAACACTACTGATTTATATTCAGAAGCATCAAGATTACCTCTCAACAAATCGGCAGCTTTCCATATCTCTTTTTCAAATCCTATTTCCGCAGTATTCTTCTTTGCCATATTATTCCTATTTTAACATTTCTTATTCCAAAATTATGATAATCAGCACTGTTTATAATATTTCGTAGCAATTAAATTCTTAACAATAAAACATCAAGTTCATGAGTTTACACAATCAGAAATAAAATTCCACAGCTCAATTATCAAAGACTACTCAGATAATCTTGAAATATTTCATGTGGTCTTTGGCTGTTTATGTGCTTAAGAACATGCTCATGTGTAGACTCTTTGACTCTTGTTATTATTGTCATAATAGTATTTCTACAATCTATTGGCTTTATTCTGAAGACCCACATTATTTATCAATTTTAGGCCACATATACTACTTATTTTTTGACGTTTGTCATAAGACAAATGGTGATTATAAACATACTTTATCACTCTATATTTTATTATTTCTAAAGCCACAGGGTTATTTTTAAATTCAGACAATATAGACTCTAACTCACTCATAGACATGTTATTATAATATGTTTTGATTGTAAAAGAGATTATTTTAGCAGCAGGTGTCCCTATTCGACGAGCAACTTCATCGTATATTTTCCCTAAGTCAGAAGTCCCCACACTCACTGATAAATTACTAAAGGTAGCTAAACAAACACGCAATAACATAAGATGTAGAAGTTGTTCTATCTTAGATTTAATAACATCCTCATTTGTTTTACCTTTATTTTTATTGATAAAAAAATCAACTATTTCTTGCTGACTTTCGTCTAAAATCTGTGTAAAAAAAGATATAGATCTAAAACAAACATTATACGAACTTTCTATAATATCTAACAATTTTCCTTTATCTAATGAATCTTTCTGATTCTTAACAATCTGCCCCATGATTTTAACAACCTTAAAAGTGTCATTTAGATCACGTAACGTCACATTGTCCTGAAAATCTTCTTCTGTGAAATTTTCTTGGGGCAATGTTCTATGAAGTTCATCAGCTTTCCGTAAATCCCGATTCCTTTCATCTCTTGGGTCAATGTTTGCCTTGATAACATCTGTTTTAATCAGTCTTACAAGTTCAGACAATTCTACGAAAAGTTTATCATCTTGAGCAAGTGTAATAGGAGATATATCTTCAAATGGCAACCAACTTGCAAATAGCAGTTCATCAATTTGCTTTTTCCCCCCATTTTTATATATCAAGAAGATTAAAATATTAGCTTCTCTTTCTTTATGCAGTTCCGAACATAACTTTTTAACAATTTCTTCGCCACATCCATCATCGATCAAGGTCGATATTTTGGAGGCTACTAAAAAATAGAATATATATTTGTACGAGAATGAATATGAATCCTCGTCTATTTTTTGGATCAGATTTGCATTAACCATTTTGGAAAGCAAAGTAGAGCAAGCATAAAAATCATTGTATATATCAATATATGTATTATACATTCTCTCAAATATTTCTTTCGAGAAATACTTATGGGTAGGTTGCTCTTTATATAAATAATATGCAAATTCTTGTAAAAAATTAAGCATCCCATTAATCTTAGTTCTTGGGATTTCTGCTCTAACCAAAGATGCTATTATTAAAGAATTATAACAATAAGCATATGAGGTCTGTTCTACATCGAACTGACCTAATGCCTGATTTAATCCCTGCAAAAGTGATAAAACAAAAATAGGATACGATGGTATTAGTTGCTGCCCTAACAAACCTGTAATCTGATCAAAAGTTAATTTGACTTCCTGGCCAATAGCCTCTTGAGAAAAATTTTCACTGGCTCTGCCTATTCTTACCCATTTCTCAATTAGCTGATTTCTTTTATAATAACCCAATGGTAATAACTTATACCTTTTGATATCTGATTCTGTAACGCTTTGCTCTAACAAAGCATCTATCGCTATTTGTTCAGAAGTAGTAATTATAACCTTCTCAAAATTAGCCATCAACTTCTTAACAAACTCACTTTTTTCATTCTTAGAGAAACTAGATTTATTGATTTCATCGATAAACACAACTTTTTTACATTTTTCCAATTGTGCATACTTATCGAATTTGTATTTTCTATTATCATACTGAGACTCATAAGATTCTTTCATAATTTTGTTAAGCTTCAAATGAGTAGATAACCTTTCTCCTTTTATCAGTAGAGGGTATAACCCACTTTTATAAGAATCCATATAGAGCATCTTTAATAAAGAGCTTTTCCCTGACTGACTATCACCTTCTAATATCATGACTTTTCCCAGTTGAGGGTTTTCTAAAATATTTTCAGAATCTACAAAAGGAGAAAAAGAATCCTTTTCATACTGCATTGGCTCCAGATCAGGATAAACAAATATATCTGACAACATCAAATCAAACTTCTTCTCATGCTTTAATGGCAAAGCTATCTCTTGAATAGAGGCTAAAAAAGTATTATCTAATTGCAGTTTATTCCGATATGGTCTTATCTGCATATCTTTTTGTTCAATTTCTACATAAGAGGTATTATTATATTGAAAAGAATATTTCGACAAAGAGAATGACTCCGTATCAAAATGATAAAAATTAAATTTAGAGCTTTTATCATATTGAAATGCAGAGGATTCTAGATAAACTAGTTCATCACAATCGCCTAAATCTGCAATAATCTTATCACTTTCTGTATGCTCATGCCCACACATGACTATGTGAGTATTATCATACAAGTGCTTCTCAAACTGCTTTTTATTATTCGCACTATTATTTGGAGTTAGCCAGTCTGTATTGTGATGAAAGACAGCTATACTTAAATTATTAGGCTCATTACATTGCAAGAAAAAGCGTTGAGGTATCATTAATTTGCCAACATTTTCATGAAGAGTAGACAAGAATGCTGTATTATAACATTGAAAGTATAAAGAAAAATCTGTTTTAATCTTTAATTCCCTAAGCCATGAGATGGAAGACTCTTGAGCATCAATAAGTTTATTGTAAAAACACCAAAAGTTCTTTTGGGGATGTAAACAGTGCTCTATTATTGCATTATCCTCTACATCCCCCTTTTGTAATACATCCTTTATTAATACCTCTCGAATAGCATCATCCTTAAATTCACAATCATGATTACCAGGTACTATGACATAGTCGAAATTGCAAATTTTATTTTCTTTTTTCCAAAACTTTTCGCAATTCTTCAAAAAATTATATGCTATGTCATACTGTTCTGCAGTCCCTGAGAAAGCTATATCACCAGAGATTACAACTACAACTCTGGAAGTTTCATTTATATATTGTTTACATGATTTACAAAATTCATCAATATGAGTTATAATAAAATCTTCGTTAGATTTTATATGAATATCAGACAGCTGAATAATCGAAATTTTCATCTTTGTAACTTTAGAAAGGTTGTTTAAGTGAGTGATAAAATTACGTTAACTATGCAAATAACAAAATTTGCTATCTAATCGATTTTCTCTGCATTAGAAATAATCGCCATAAGTTCTTTCTCTGCTACAAAGATAGCAAATTTTATTATACAATCAAAATAAAAGAGGAGCTATTTATCCTCTTTTATTACAATGTGAAAAGATTATGCTATTATTCATGAAGTTTAGTCTGCATAAGGCTATCAACCTTATGTTTCAACCTCAAATCATAACCATCTATCTCCTTCTTGATGTTCTTGATTGCTGTTTCATTGCGATGAATATCAAACACTTCGTTTAGCCATAGAATTTCCTTTGAGTTGCATCCTTTCCATACTCGAATGACACGAAACTTCAAAGCATCATCTTCGTATTGCCGTTTGCTACTCCACAACATGAAGTTAGCTAACAATGAAAGTGAAGAGATAAGACCGAGAAGTATCATTCCAGAGGACACTTTTGAAGATTTTATATCAAAGCTATGCTTATGAATAACTTCTTGTGTTGTGGAAGTTTGTTTACCTTGATATGACTTAATCTCTTCCACAAGTTTTATATTGCAAGCTATCAACTGATGGATATTCTTGCCTTCCTCTTCTTTGATTCTTACCTGTACACCAAACTTATTCAGCAAGTCTTTCGTCTGCTTCTCATAGACTTTCAACAGTTCCTGTACCTGTATTTCGTCTAAGCCAGATGTTTGTATACTTGGCGCAGAAGATTTTTGCTTTATCTCCTGCAATTCCTTACCAATATTCTCTAACTGTTTCTTAATTTCCTCAAAGAGGACAAATGTGTTATCTACCATATTTCCTAAATTTTACGTTTTTTCTTTTTCTTCTTTCTATCAAGTGTATTATAAACTGATCCAGGTACTGTACCATAAGAATGAAACAAGTCTATTGTACCTTCAATAAAATCGTTTGCAATATCACTTACTGTTCCACTAGTCTCGGTTAAAGCTTCTGCTATATTCTGCTTTTGCTGTTCTACCTCCTTGTTGTTTTGAGCGAGCGCATAATCTATCTTCGAAAAGCTAAAAGCCCTATCTATCTTCGACCCATTGAAATGATATTCATTCATATCAAAGATGACACCTTGTACCTCTTGGGTATTACCCTTATACTTGAAGCGCACGTCAACTTCTTTTTGCTTCAATCGAGCAATTAGCGATTTCCAATCACGACATTTCTTTGTCTCTATGCTTAACAGTTTGTAAAGTTCATACCTTGTCTTATCAGGTTCTTTCAACCGATGTTCCTTTACTTTCTCCTTTCCTGTGGTGAAATATAAATCATACTTAGCTGTTAACTCCTTACAAATCTTTTCACTACGAAACCTATCATTCTTATCTGAAATCGTCTTGCCATTATTATCGACACGATTGAAAGCTATATGAACATGCGGATGCTCTTTGTCAAAGTGTCGTCCTACAATGTATTGCGTATCTTTAATGCCCATTCGCTCCATATACTCTCGTGCAATCTTTACCATAAACTCATTAGAGAGCTTCAGTAAGTCCTGAGCGGAAAAACTCAATGAAATATGTCCTACCGTTTTACAAACTTTCGGATTGAGTGCAGTTTGGTCGATAAAACTCTGAATTATATGATTGTTGGTATCTATTCTCACGCCACAGCTATCAATCAACTCTGTACCTTTATCAGAATCAAGAATGTAATTGATCACTCCTTTGAAACCTGAGCCTTTCATAATTTTTGCTATCATCCTCTTATCATATTAAGTACATTGTCTATGTTCTCTATAAGCTGACGATGCAAAGGTTCTACATTACAGAAGCCTTCGGCATTGGCACGATGTGCCAATTGATTGAGGTTATTTGCCATTCCACACAGCTTGCGGATGAAGTCTGCTTGCTCTACGGTCAGTCGTTCAATGATATTTCCTTTATAAAGAATTTTTCTTACAAACTCACTCATGGTTACTCCTGCGCTTTTGGCTTTGCCTTTGAGCGTATAGTAATCCTGCGTATTCAGTTTCACCGTGATACGGTATTTCTTCTTTTCGGCTACGCCCTTGGTTGGACGACCACCTTTTTTATATTCTGTTTTTATCATACTTGTTTCTTTAATTTGATTTGATGGAGACCAGCGGGATAATCCTCTGCAACGACTGTCAGGAGGTGGAGCAAGTGGTTTTGGTATGCCCAAAACATAAACTTGCTCCCCGAAAAACAGATTATGCCAAACTATTCCTACAATCATAGCTTAATCCCTTTGATTTTCTTGTTTTCTGTTTTCTCTGAATGCTTGAATTCAGCACATAAATACTCATTTAGGTCTTTATAATTCTGGAAGACGGAAGAGCAGTCTTGAACAGCAAAACCGTTTCTTTTAAGTTGTTCTAAAGTCCGCTTTCCTCCTTCATCATTATCTAAATATGAACAGATGGACTTGTGCTTTGAAAGAAAAAATCTTGACTTTTTGATATTATTAATCGAGTTAAGTATCAGTGCAGCTTTCTTCTCTTCATCTGGACTCATCGTAAGCAGACTAAGATAATCCATAAAACCTTCAAACAGATTGATTTGTTCTGAAGGACTGGGAACATACGACACATCGGAAGGAGGCAAACACCCTTTGAAGTACGGATTGCGCAACGCATACCCATAAGAATTGTTTGGAAAACCTATTGCGTAAAAACTTCTATCACCAATTCTATAATGGATCTCCTTACAATATTTTTTCGCAATGTTCAGATTGATTCCTCTATGTGTGAAATATTCTATGAGATTCGGATGACATAAGAAGGTAGAGCCGATAATCTCTATACGTGATTGGCTTGGAGAATTTGTTTCGCTATTAGCTATGGATAATTTTGGCAGGATATTTTGTTTGCCATTAAACAACTCTATAGCTTGTATTAAACTGCAATTATGTAATTTCATAACTAAATCTATAAGACTCCCACCTTCATCAAGTGCAAAGTCATACCATAGATTTTGGTTATAATCAACTTTGAAACTTGGAGTATGTTCATTTCGGAATGGACTTTTATACATCCCGTAATAGCTATAATTCTTTGTTGGGTATATGGACATACTACCTAAGTAATCTTTAATTGATATTGCTTTAATTTCATCTATTGTCATACTTGTAACTTTTAAGTCTATTACTTACTACAATGTTATAGTCTTGTAAGTCATTGACAGTGAAAGAAAAATATGTAGTACTAACTATCTTTGTAGTAATCATTGCATATGTATATGATAGATTGGTAGTAATGAGGTAGTAATACCTTATATAATTATTTACTACGGTCTAACCTTTTTTCTTTCAATGCCTTATCCCTCTTTGTAGTAAAGTAGTATTAATAATTAGTATTGTAACTTTGAATAAAAGGATTGGGAACAATCTTGCGTATATGGTAAACATACATTGGATTACCACCTATCCTTTTGGATTTCCGTAAGAATCCTGCCTTTTTCAAAGCTTCTCCCATTCGCCTTTCACTTAGGTTAAGTGTAGTATAGGCTCGTAAATAATTCAAGATTTCAGATGTAGTCATATAACTTTCTTCTGTTATAGCAGGTTTTTCCATACCTTTAAGAAGCATTTCATATTCAACAGTCTGCACTTGAAATCCTTCACTCTCTTGATGTAGTTCGGCTATTTCCTCTTCATTGAACCAGTAATGATACCCCGACCTCCATAGTTCTACAGCTTCAGAATAGACTTTGTTCATATCAATTTCCGATGCAGAATTAATATCAATACTTTCTACCTCAAACGGAAGAAAGCGGCGGCTTCCCGTTGGATCTGTCAGAAAGTCGTTGCCATTAACTGATGCCATAAAACTTGCAAGATGCGGATATTCCTCGATATAAGTGTCGTATGGTCTTCGATATTTTACTCTTGGTGTTGTTATAAGGTTTTTCAACTCGTTCTCATCCCTTTTATTGAGTGCCTTTAACTGGTCGTCAATGTTGATAAAGAGGTACTCGGCAATCAGTGTTTGTATGTCTTTCCCCTGTGGGTCTATCTTGCCAGTGAATAAATAACCTTTCAATTTCTCAGGGCACAGTAAATCAAGGAATGTTGTTTTGAACTTTCCTTGCTCTCCAGTAAGTACCAAACAGGTGTGATTTCGACATTGTAAATCATCCATTGCATTAGCCACAACAGCAACAAGCCATTTTACAAAATAATGCTGCCATTTATCTGGATTCTTCACAGATACACAGTTTGCTAACTTGATGATTTCAGATTCATCTTCTCCTTTGGGTTTAGGCAAGCTAAGCAAAAACTCATGGATAGGATTGACTTTGTTGCAAAAGTCACTCTCCAATATTGCACGAATATTATCGGCAGGAGTATATATTCCCAAAGTCCCATCTACCAGCCGACGCATAGAATTAATATCATACTTAGTAAGAGGACGGAATGAAGTATTAGAATCTTGTTCTCGAAACTCTGTTCTACTTTTAACTGTATTAAAACGAAAAGCATAATGCTCTTTCAAGAATTGCTCTATGCGTTCATTCTTAGATTGCTTGGCTCGCCCTTCAGCTCTTTCCTTTTCCATAATACAATATATTTATAAGAGGGAAGAATCAGAATGTTTCTCAGAGATAAAAGTTTTTGCCTCCTCGTTGATTTCGGCAACAGTCTTTTTCTTACCTCCTTCAATCCATGCCAATAACTCATCTTCAAAAAAATAGAGATGCTTACCATTCTTATAACAAGGTAGTAAGCGTTTTCGTACTAAGGTGTAAACTGTAGGCTTGGCTTTTCCTATTAGTTTACACGCTTCATCTATTCCAATAGGAATACGTTTGGGAGAGACAACAGGTGTTTGTCCTTTACATACTAAATTCTTGATTTCAGCAATTTCGCTGACTAAGTGAGCAACTGCCTTTGGCAAGTTCTCAAAAGTGATTTCATTTTGTACCATAATACTTGTTATTGATTTTTACGGTGCAAATGAAAAAAGTGTTTCCTCTGTGTCCTAAGACACTGAAGAAACACTATAAAAACACAATAGGTTTGTGTGTTATTCTGTTATTTGGTGGTCTGAAAGGCTTTGTGCAATAGGTATAGTGCCTTTCTTCTCATCATCACGGAGATGGCTTTTTATGCTTCCAACTTCCACATCTTTGAATGTAATGGCAAAAACCTGCTTAAGGAATTGCGAAATTTCATCTTGTTTGCCAACTCTAAAATGGTTCCATATATTCCAACCAAAATGAAACAGGTCTAAGGCAACTAAACCTTTTATATTAATTGGTTCAACGTGTGATAAAGGTAGCCTAGCGGAGTACAACTCTATATATTCACAAAGTCTGAGCAAATCTTTGTCAGAAACATAAGGTGCGAATTGCTGTTGAGTATATTTAATAGCTATAGCACGTTTATCTTGTACTTTCTGGTCCATTAACATTTGTTGCCGTTGTCGAATCAAGTCAAAGTCCATTGATTGTTGCTGTTGTGCGGAAGATGGACGACCAACACTGTCTACTACTTGTCCAGCCTCAATGTCGGATGCATTATCATTTGTTTTATCTTCTTGTTTCTTTGGAAAGAAAAACTTGACTAATGCTGTAAATAGTCCCTCTACCAAAATAGACAATATAGAATAAACGATGATACCTATGGCAACAACACTCCAAAAAACTATTTGTGCGGTAAATTCATCAACCCCTAAACGTAAGGCAACCACTCTTGCAAACAACGCAATGATGACACAAACAACAAGAACGGACAGATATACTACAATATGTTCAAAATATTTGGTATTCATATTATGTTGTCGAATTAAGTTTTATCATTTTCAATATCTATTTGAATAGCATTGGCTGCTTTATTTTTCTTTTCATCGACAACCTTCGCATATACTTGAGTTGTTTTGACATTTGTATGCCCAAGCATCTTGCTTACAGTATAAATGTCTGTTCCGTTTGCAAGTTGAAGGGTAGCAAATGTGTGCCTAAAGCAATGAAAGCTGAGGTGTTTCTGAATACCAGCTTTTTCAATCCATGCCCTTAATGGACGAGAAATCCAAGAAGGATTTGGTAACCCTTCAAAAACAAGTTGTTCTGGTTGTCTTGGCTCTCCGCAAAGCTTAAACGCCTGTTCCGAGATAGGCATATACTCTACCCCTTTTGTCTTTTTCTGAGTAAAGAGAAGTTTGGCTTGGTTTCCTTCTATAGCTATTTCATTCCATTTTAGTTTTTGAATGTCGCAATGTCTTAATCCTGTTAGAGCTGAGAATAGTGCAGCTCGTTTAAGTACATCACGTTCACAAGGAGTATTAGCTAACTTGTTAAGTTCATCAAGGGTTAAGTATTCCCTTCGGGATTCTTGTTCCTGTATGCCTTTGATTTTTGCAGATAAATCTATGGTCAAATATCCGTCTATAAATGCTTGTTTGAGTGCAGCCTTAAAAATAGAAAAATATGTGGAAGCTGTGTTTCGTGATATTGTTCCTTTTTTACTTCCTCCACAAGGAGCGGATAACAAGAAAAACTTGAAATCTTCTGCCAATCTATTATCTATCTGTGAAAAGAGTAGCGTGTCTCCAGCAAACATTTTCAACAAAGCATGTACTCGTTCCCAGTTTGTTTGAATTGAAAGGGAACTATTACGGTGTCGCTTGTCTGCCACTTTATCAAAGTACTTGATGAAGTTTTGTTGTAATCGTTCTTTCTGTTCTGCTTGTGCTGTTTCGGTGTCACTATACAAGCTTGCATTATCATACTCACGCTGCCTAAGTTTTCTAACACTATCCGCATAAATACAGGCCTCTTGATCTATCTCACTTTTGCACAAGATAATTCCATTCAAATCTCGTTTAGGTTTGAATGTTTGGGTTGCTTCTGTTGTACGAGCAGTTCTGCTTTTATCCCAAATAGGAGTTGTAATAGTGCGGTTTAGATACTCTCGAACTCTCTGTGGAGAATCTTTGCCAGCTACCCTCACAGGATAGCTTTCTATATACAGGTACCATTCTTTTCGATAGGGACTCTTTCGCAATCGTACTGTTGCCTTTGTATTATCAAGTTCTTTTCTCATCGTATGTCGTGGGTCAGTGTTTATACAAATTGTCTATCTCTGATTTCGGGGCATAGACGTAATTACCAATTTGCCTTGTTGGAATAGAATATTTGCGAATATGCAGATAAACAGTACTATCATGGATGCCAAACTTCTTGGCTATTTCCCCAATCGTATAGCAATCTTCAGGCTCAAGCCGATAGGTTTTCACCTCCGATTGTTTATCTTTCCTTCTTTCATCGTAAGGACGTAGATTAAAGCGTTCTTGTAAATCAGCTTTGCAAATACGTATCATCCTTAGCCCAAGGTTATAAGAACGAACTTGCTTATTCCTGATTAGGCGATAAAGGGAATCTCGTCCAATATCAAATAATGCAGTTGCATCAGCTATTGAGAGATAAGGCTGGTTCTTCGGAACTCTCGCTGCCTTTTCTCTTTTCAATGCATCCAACTGTTCTTCCTTTTTCCTTTGTTTATATGCTGCTTGAGAACAGTTCTTAGAGCAGTATTTGGAGGTTAGCGTCTTTGCAATAAAAGATTTACCACAAATTTCGCATTTCCGCTCTATTTGAAATTTTGCACTCGCCATACTATTTGTATCTATTTGATTATCAATTTATCTTTTAAATTAAGTCGCACTTTATCTCCCATTAAGTCGCGGCACAAATATGGTACAAATATAAGCACAAAAACGATTAAAAACGATAGTATTTAATTATTATTAAGAAATAAAAATCCCAGCAACTTATTATGTTACTGGGGTTTACTTATTTTTAATTAGCGTTTGTTAGCACCTTTACTTCACCTCCTCAAAGTCTGCATCTTGGATATCATCGGCGGAGTTGCTGGCATTATCTTGTGCTTGTTGACCACCTTGAGCACCTTGTGCATCAGCACCGGGCTGTGCACCACCTTGATACATCTGTGCACTGGCAGCCTGAACCGCAGCGTTGAGGGCTGATGTTGCCGTGTCAATGGCGGCAACATCAGCTGCCTTGTGGGCATCTTTCAGTTGCTGGAGAGCAGTCTCAATAGGCGCTTTCTTGTCTGCAGGAATTTTGTCTGCATTGTCTTTCAAGAAGTTTTCGGTGGTGAAAATCATTGAGTCAGCTTGGTTCAGCTTATCAATCTTTTCGCGTTCAGCCTTGTCTGCAGCTGCATTCTGTTCTGCCTCAGCTTTCATTCTGTCGATTTCTTCCTGACTCAAACCACTTGAAGCTTCGATGCGAATCTTCTGTTCCTTACCGGTAGCCTTATCCTTTGCGCTCACATTCAAGATACCGTTGGCATCAATATCGAAAGTAACTTCAATCTGTGGAACACCACGGCGTGCCGGAGCTATACCCTCAAGATTGAACTGACCAATGCTCTTGTTCTGCGCAGCCATTGGGCGTTCACCTTGCAGTACGTGGATAGTAACAGCTGTCTGATTGTCAACAGCAGTAGAGAATGTTTCACTCTTCTTGCAAGGAATGGTTGTATTGGCTTCAATCAACTTTGTCATGACGCCGCCCATAGTCTCAATACCGAGGGTCAACGGAGTGACATCAAGCAGTACAATGTCGCCAACACCACTCTCTTTATTAAGGATTGCACCCTGAATGGCAGCGCCAACAGCTACTACTTCATCAGGATTTACCCCCTTAGAAGGTTCTTTACCAAAGTAGTTCTTCACCAATGTCTGCACTGCAGGAATACGGCTTGAACCACCAACAAGGATTACTTCGTCGATATCTGAAGTCTGCAAGTTAGCATCGCGAACGGCATTCTGGCAAGGAACCAAACATGCTTGGATGAGATCATGTGCCAACTGTTCAAACTGTGCACGGGTCAAAGTCTTAACCAAATGCTTTGGAACACCGCCCTCAGCAGAGATGTATGGCAGATTGATTTCTGTTGAAGTAGAACTTGACAATTCAATCTTGGCCTTTTCTGCAGCCTCTTTCAAACGCTGCATAGCCATTGGATCCTTTCTCAAGTCGATGCCTTCATCAGCCTTAAAGCCGTCAGCCAGCCAGTTGATAATTACTTGGTCGAAGTCATCACCGCCAAGATGTGTATCACCATTGGTAGACAAAACCTCAAACACACCACCGCCAAACTCAAGAATAGAGATATCAAATGTACCGCCACCAAGGTCGAATACGGCAATCTTCATATCTTTATTAGCCTTGTCAACACCATAAGCCAAAGCTGCAGCTGTAGGCTCATTGACAATACGCTGAACTTTCAGTCCGGCGATTTCTCCTGCCTCTTTGGTTGCCTGACGCTGTGAATCAGAGAAGTATGCAGGCACGGTTATGACAGCATCTGTCACTTCCTGACCAAGATAGTCTTCTGCAGTTTTCTTCATTTTTTGAAGCACCATAGCAGAGATTTCCTGTGGTGTATATTTGCGACCTTCAATTTCTACGCGTGGATAACCACCCTCGTTAACAACCTTATAAGGCATAGCTTCTGCCTCTTTACGGCTCTGTTCATAGGTCTCACCCATGAAACGCTTGATTGAATAAACTGTGTTTTGTGGGTTTGTGATAGCCTGACGCTTAGCAGGGTCACCCACCTTACGCTCGCCATCTTTTACAAAACCAATCACAGAAGGCGTTGTACGCTTACCTTCACTGTTTGCAATCACAACAGGTTCGTTGCCTTCAAATACGGCAACACAACTGTTTGTAGTTCCTAAATCGATTCCAATAATCTTTCCCATAATCGTATATATTTTATTTTTTGTTTTCTGTTTGTCGTTTATCCGGAGCTTTTCCGAAGACATCCTCTAAATAACAAACCACGTGCCAAGGCTGACACGTGGTGAGAATGTGACACATGTGAGTGACAATGTGGCATATAGCTGTTTGTTTTATACGATAAGATGACTTTACAGAAAGGCTGTGCCAGGACGTCATCTGTGTGCTGATTGATGCTGCCATCGGCTTTCATCATGCCCCATAAAGCCTGTAAGCAGAAAATAGGTTAAATCTTTTCAAGGAACTTTACAAATGCTCTTGTATAATTTAAGAATTCAAAACAGAAGTCTTTCTCATTCAAAATACGCGCTGTTTTTGAAGGCGTTGTAATGTTTTGTCTGTCAGATTGTTACGGATATTGATGCAAAATCCGGCATCATATCACATTGAAAAACGCTGCAATTTGCGTCAACTTACCTTGTAATCTGCTTCATATTGCAGTGTATTCTGACGCAGAAAACAGCGTGTTTTGCATCAAATGACAGCACCTCATGACTTGAATTGCAGGCTGAATGCATTGATTTCATGAAATTATTTCATTTTCTCTGCATTTCCATTTCTATTTGGTGCAGTCATAAAGTGTTAAAAACGAGCAGTAAACTTTACAAAAAGAGTCGGGGGGCAATGGGCATAATCCATAGGTTTGACACCGTGGTCATGCCACGTTTAGTCAGCTTTCACGGGCAAATACCACAGAAAACACCTTATCTTCTGTGGTTGATATCTTCGTCTGGGGTGTAGGCTTTGCCTATAATCAACAGGATTATCGCTATAAGGAATGGGCTTGCGAACATGCTTAGGACTATCCAAACGATTGGATTTCGATTGCGTTGCTTGGCCATAATAGCTACAATGATGTAGAAAGCAAGCTCTATTCCCACTAAAACGACAAACAACATAAGCCATGCAATAGGGCCTAATCGTTTAAAAAGACTTTCATCTGAGTGGTAAACTGCAGATGTCTTGTCATTGTTTTGCAGGCTCTTTCCCCCTGCTGCCAACCTGCCTTGCTCGTTATAGTCCGTCAGGTCAAACCTTATGATGAAGATATTCGCAGAGTCTTTCTTTGCTACAGACTTATAATAGGAATAGTGTTCGTCAGCATTGAAGGCTGGGATGTCGACCGTCTTTGTCTCTCCCGGCGAAATATATATGTCTTTATTGAAGTTCTCCGTACCTATGGTTCGGCCTTGCATGTCTATGTAGGTGATTTGGAAGGAGAGGTCTTCAATGGGTTCATTGGTGTTGTTTCTCAGTGAAAGTCTGCCCGTGTCGTCATTCCATGCCTGTTCATAATCGAGCATGATAACGGCATCTGCACTGTCTTTGCCTAATGCAAACGATGTTGCTGACAGCAGTAATCCAACGAAAATCAATAGTGTTTTCTTCATAAGAGCATTCTTTTTATATGGTTTTATTCAACTCCTGCCACAGCTTTCTCTTGTATTCCTTTCAACCAATTGCCACGGAAAAGGCGGTAAAGAAACATACTTCCACGGAAAGTCAGTTCTATTGCCATGGCTGTCCAGACGCCTTTCAGTCCATAATCTCGGGCAAGCCAGGCTGCAAGCGTAAGTCGGACGCACCACATAGAAACAAGGTTTATAATGGCCGGACGCAGTGTGTCGCCAGCTCCTACACATATGCTGTAGACCACGATTGACGCAGCAAAGAACGGTTCGGCAAAGGCTTCGATGCGCAAAACAGTAGTGCCAAGGCTGCGGATAGCTTCTACCGGACTCAGAAGACCAATCATTTCGGGTGCAAATATATACATCACCAAGCCCATGAAAGCCATGACAATCATGCCCAAGGCTACGGTCATGCGGGCAAAACTCTTGCAAAGTTCCTTTCTTCCTGCACCATATGTCTGGCCAACGAGCGTCGTCGCAGCATCTCCGATACCGTATCCCGGCATATAACATAGGCTCTCTGCCGTGATTGCAAAAGAGTTGGAAGCAATGGCAATGTTGCCTAATGGGGCCACAATCAGCGTGCTCACAATCTGTGCTCCGCTCATCAATACAGACTGAACAGCCATGGGGAGGCTGATTCGGATGGCTTTCGTTACATAGTTCCAAACCCAGTGAAACGGAACCGTATCAAGCTTCAGAGCCAGTATTTTGTTACGGCATGTCGCTAACCATACTGTCGGAAGCGAGGTGCAGATATAGGCCATTGAGGTGCCGATTGCTGCACCAACCACGCCCATATGGAGCAGATAGATGAAAACATAGTTGAAAATGACGTCCAATATGCACAACAAAACACTCATCACACTGGGTAACTGCATGTTGCCGGAACACTTGATCATTGCATTCGAAAGATGAAACAATAAAATGAAAGGCATCGTCATTGAAAAGACTAAGAAGTAGCGGGAAGAGTCGCCAGCAATGTCTGATCCGCCCCCTAACCATAGTGGAAGTGGATTGTGAATTGCTATGCCTATGACGGCGATAAGCATACTGAACAGGAGACCACAGATGAGTGCATGGCGGAAGACCTGACGTGCACGGAAGAAGTCGTTGGCACCGATAAAGTGGGCCACTTGAACCGAAAAGCCGGTTGAAGCCGCTGTCATCACGCTGCCCATCAACCACGTTGTAGACTCTACAAGGCCTATACTTGCCGAGGCTTCTGCACCTAAATGGCCTACCATACCGGCATCAATGAAGAACATCATGACGGTGGTTATCTGTGCTAATATCGACGGAATGCTCAGATTTACAATCAATCTGAGCTTCTCTCGCTGTGACATGGGTTGCCCATTGCGGATATTTGCCAACAGGACTTCACTTCTCTTGTTACCTAACATACCTTTTAACGTTGCTGCAAAATTAATGGAATTCTGGCTAAATCACAAAAAAAACGATTTCATATTGCTATGAAACCGTCTGTCTCTCTCAAACCTCTCAAGGTCTCTATTGCTTTCTCCTTAAATGTTATCTGTTCTGAAACAATCTTTTATTCTACCTTTGAAAACTAATCTATTGCCTATTTTGAATAACTCTTCTAATCTTTTGTCCTGAAACTCTTTACCTTATATAATACCTTGAAGTCAATCTTGTTTACCTAAACCAAATACCTATGTCTAATCTAATACCTTTGTCGTTATCCTAATCTTTTACCTCTCTTAGACGATGCAAAGATATATAGTATCCGATTACCGGCAATAATCTTTTATGAGAAATCTTCTTTTTCAGCCCAATTCTTGATATACATCAACGAATTGTGTGCGGGCACAAAGGCAAGCTTTCCTAAGAAAATAGGAGCATAGACCTAATAGTTTATGCTCCTATTCTTTATACCTTATATTATATATCCTATTATTTCTTTATGAAATCAGTTTTGATTTAGATACTGTATATCATGGGCTTTAGCCTTAGTTTCTTTTGAGGTTCGCCCTGCATGATAGCTTCCGGCAAGGGTTACATCAAACACTAAGGTCGAGTAGGCAGGGATCTTATTATTGTTTTTGGCCCCATAACCTAATTGATAAGGTATGTAAATCATCCATCTGTCGCCTGCACGCATATACTGTAAAGCGGTTGTAAAGCCTGAAACTACACCGCTTACAGCAAACTTCTTGGGCGTGTTTGTGTTTGGATTAAACTCTTCAGTTATCCAGGTTTGGTCGAATATCATCCCTTTTGGATAGCTTGTAGAGGGTATAAGTCGGCCTTGATAATGTATATAGGCAGTATCTGTATATAATGGCAACTGTGTTCCTGTTCCTTTTTTCAATACTTTCACAACGATGAAATCCTCTGGTTTGTTGTGCGTTTCCGGCAATGACCAATTGCGTATGACCTTTACATTTGGGTTGGTTTTAGCATCAGAAACAGCCTCTTTATAAATCTTGTTGAAGTATTCTTCATTGCGAGCTTTCCAGTCAGGATATTCATCCGGAGTGTTATTATCTTCGTTGCATGACGACAGTCCTACGGCTGTCATCATGAGCATGAGGATATATAATATGTCTTTTTTCATTCTTCTATATTGAGTTTTTTCAGTAAGTTGGTGATGCTTACGCGGTCTTCCATAATGCCACGCAACGCATTGATATCAACGCGTTCCTGTTTCATTGTGTCGCGATAACGCAGTGTAACCTTGTGATCTTTAGGCGTATCGTGGTCAACAGTAACGCAGAATGGAGTACCAACTGCATCCTGACGACGGTAACGTTTACCGATAGAGTCTTTCGGATCGCCATAGTGTGTGTTGAAATGGAACTTCAAATCATCGACAATCTGTTGTGCCAATTCGGGTAATCCGTCTTTCTTGTCTAATGGGAATACGGCACATTTCACTGGTGCCAAAGCCTCAGGAAGCCTCAAGACGATGCGTGTTTCTCCGTTTTCGAGCTTTTCTTCGGTGTAGCTGTGGCACAGAACAGAAAGGAACATGCGGTCAACGCCGATGGAAGTCTCTACATCATACGGCGTATAGCTTTCGTTCTTTTCCGGGTCGAAGTATTTAATTGAGCGGCCACTGAATTTCTCATGCTGGCTAAGATCAAAGTCGGTGCGGGAGTGTATGCCCTCAACTTCCTTGAAACCAAACGGCATGTGAAATTCTATGTCGGTGGCAGCGTTGGCATAATGTGCTAATTTTTCGTGGTCATGGAAACGATAGTTTTCTTTGCCCATACCTAATGCCTGATGCCAAGCCATACGGTGTTTCTTCCAGTATTCGAACCATTTCATCTCGGTTCCCGGCTGGCAGAAGAACTGCATTTCCATTTGTTCGAACTCTCTCATACGGAATACAAACTGGCGGGCTACTATCTCATTACGGAATGCTTTGCCTATCTGACAGATGCCGAAAGGCAGCTTCATGCGGCCTGTTTTCTGTACGTTGAGGTAGTTTACGAAGATGCCTTGTGCTGTTTCAGGACGCAGATAAATTCGGTTGGTTTGGTCACTGAGCGAGCCAACTTCGGTAGAAAACATCAGGTTGAATTGGCGAACATCAGTCCAATTCTTTGTACCACTGATGGGATCAACGATGCCTTCGTCGAGAATTATCTGTTTCAAGGCCTCCAAATCAGGGCCTTGCATGGCCTCGGTGTAACGTTCATGCAGTGCATCACGCTTTTTCTGGTACTCCAATACGCGTGGATTGGTCTCGCGGAACTTACCCTCTTCAAAACTGTCTCCAAACTTCTTGGCAGCCTTGGCAACTTCTTTTTCAATCTTTTCATCGTACTTTGCCATTTGATCCTCAATGAGGACATCAGCACGATAGCGTTTCTTTGAGTCGCGATTGTCAATCAATGGATCGTTGAAAGCATCGACATGGCCGCTTGCTTTCCATACAGTGGGGTGCATAAAGATGCTGGCATCAATGCCAACGATATTGCTGTGGAGCAGCACCATGCTTTTCCACCAGTACTCCTTAATATTGTTTTTTAACTCAACACCGTTCTGCCCATAGTCATAAACAGCTGCGAGTCCGTCGTAAATTTCACTGCTTGGGAAGACAAAGCCATATTCCTTGCAATGGCTTACAATCTTCTTGAAAACATCTTCTTGTGCCATAATATATTTTTGTTCGAATTCTTTTGTGCAAAGATACAATAAATATCGCGAAACGGGGTGCCTTTTATTATTTTTTTGTATAAAGCAACTTTTGGTTTCAGATGCTTGCTCTTGGCAGTACATTCATGAGGAGAAAAATCACTTTTCCAGGCTTGTTGCCATGAAGATTGCATCTTTCTGTAGGAAAAGTCAGTAGATAACAGACTTTATGGAGATAAAAGTAATGCTGCATCAAATAAAATAACTATCTTTGCATTTCTGTCTGTTTGTCATGCAATATGGCATGTCAAGGGAAATGATAATATGCTCTATGGAGATCCCAGGCAGTGGATTTTCAATATCCATAACTACAGCTGATAGCGTTCTAAGCTTGAAATTACAGAAAAAAATTAGGCTTTGAAAGTAAGAATTATCTGCTATATACAAATTGTTCTCCATGGGGATGTGGGGACAGGTTAATAATAAAATCAATGCATAAAATGAAAAAGAATTACCTTCGTAAAGTGTCGTTGCTTGCTGTGTGCAGTGTAGTTACACCTTTAGTGTGGGCAGAACCTGTGAGTGAAAACATGGCCCGAAGAATTGCATCAAAGTATCTTGCAAGTCCAGAACTGCGACAGTCCGCTGTCATTACCCGTGCAGCAGAGAGCCATGAGCAGCAACCTGCCTACTATCTCTTTACGAATGTTGGCGATGATAAATATGTCGTTGTTTCGGGAGAAAGCCGATTGAATGAGGTGGTTGGTTATGGAAAGATGAGCCCGAATGCCGACAAATCTGTTGTCAAAGAATTCAAAACTCTGCTTCAACGCTATGAAAGAGTGGTGCGGGCGATACGTGAAGGGAAAGCACAAGTGCCTCCGATAAGACTTCCTAAGATTAGAGAGGTGAAGCCACTGCTTACTTGTCATTGGGAACAGAATTATCCCTTTAACCTCTATACCCCTGCTCCCAATGGGGTAAATACGCCTACCGGATGCGTTGCCACTGCCACTGCACAGCTGATGTATTATCATAAGTGGCCTAAATCACGCCCCAATGCTTACATCTTCTCCCAAGGTACAGAGGCTCAGAAAAGTGCCGATTATCAGTGGCAATATATGAAAGATTATGCAAAACAGATGGATAATAAAGGAGGAGATGCTGTTGGTGTGCTGATGCGAGATGTTGGGAAGGCCGTTCGTATGCATTACTATTATAAAGGAAGCAACTCTAATCTGCACTATGCTATGGATGCTTTGCGTAACGATTTCGGCTATTCGGTACGTCATCTGTACAAGGATTATATGTTGTCGGGGGCTTTTTACGATGTTATTCTCAACGAACTATCCGATGGTTATCCTGTTCTGGTCTGTGGAGGCTCACATGTTTTCGTGTTTGATGGATACGACCGACGTGGCTTTATACATACGAATTGGGGATGGGGTGGCGAATTTGACGGATACTTTGATATTAATACTATCTATCTTCCTGTTAGTGGTTTCGGATTAAACGACGGCAAGTTTTATGAGGAAATAGAAGTAGTTCTTGCGCATCCCAAAGACGGAAGCCACAAAGAGTTTGCTGTATTGAGAGGGTTGGAGACAAGAGATGTTTACCCTTTTACCGTTGCAGAGACAGAAGTGAAACGGGGTGCCGTATTGCATGCAAAGGTGAAAAAGCTTGGAACCAACAGTCCTGTCAATGGTGAACTCGGGCGTTTTACGGGCAAGGTGGCACTTGGACTTTATGATGAAAAAGGCGTAAGGGTGAAGCTTTTCAATGCTTTTCAAACAGAAATCAATCTCAGCAGTATCTTTTCCACTACCACTGCAGACTTCGACAACCTCGACTTTGCTGGTCTTCCGAATGGAACCTATACGCTCAAACCCCTTTCCAACGAACTCACAGAACGGCCTTCCACCTATTCGGGTTGGCAGTCGATAGTTTATGCAAACACACAAAAGGTGGAATTGACAGATGATAAAATCGTTGTGAAAGAGCTTGCCCCTCGTATTCATCTTTCATTAGAAAGACAGCCAGACCTGCTTGCCCCTCTCTATCAAGGTAGTGGAAGGCAGGGTGTGTTCGGTTTGGTTGTTAAAAATGAAGGCTGGGAAGAGGTGCGCGGAAAGATAATTGTGCGCTTTGAGGGAATAGAAAACGGCATTAAATATACTGCTCCTATTACGCAAGAGGTACTTGCTCAACGACTTGAAACAACAGCTTTGCGTGCTCCGGTACTAACGTCTTACGACACGAATGGTGTCAGTAATGCCCTTCTTGCAGGTCGCTATCGGGTTAGTTTCTTTATTTCTGTGGATAAAGGTGGCAATCAGTCAGAAGAGATACCTATTGCAACCACAGCTCCGATAGAAGTGAATGTGCTGCCCAACACTGCCCCGTTTTATCTCAGTATCAATGGGATAGAGTTTCTTGCTGACGGAAAATCCACTCCCTTGCAAGTGTTTAATCCTGAAGAAACGAAGATGTTAGGACTAATGGTGACAGCCAATTTGAGAGGCAGTAAAAACTATTACGGTCCGTTGTTTTATCGTGTACAGGACACAACTGACGGCACCTCTGTCGATGTAGGGTCGGTAGCCAACGTGTCTTTCAATGCTTTTGCCTACATTCCACCCAAGACTACGCTTGCTCAATTCCCGCTCAATCGCTTGAAACGTGGGCATACTTACGAGGTACATGTAGAGATAAAGGAGAACAATCAGCGGGTAGATGTGTGGAATAATGAAACTCCCCGTGTGCAGTTTGCGGTTTCCAATCCTGGGAGTACGGGTGTCTCTACGATAGAAAATGCCCCTTCCATTCCTGTGATTTATAATCTCCAAGGCACTCGCATCGTTATACCTGCAGACCGTTTGCCTAAGGGAGTCTATATCATTGACGGGAAAAAAGTAATGAGGTAAGGCCTTGTTTTCTGTCTTGACAACCGAATTTGTGTTATTGATAAAAACATCTGTAGAGGCAAAGTCTGTTGTATGTGCTGGCAATATATGCTCGGCAAGAAAATGAAAAATATAGAAATAAAAACGTTTCGCTAAGAAATATACATGAAAAGAGGCAGTCGAAAATACTGCCTCTTTCTTTTATTGTTTTGTATAAACAATTTCATTAATCTTCAGTTTGTTGCCTTCAACCTTTCCAATTGCTGTTTCAAGTTTCTTTGTTTTCCTGTCCGTATATGTGAACCTAACGATAGGTGGATCCCAGATATAGTTACCTCGGTCGATTTGTGTATTCCCTTTCTTGGATATAGTGACATAGAAGTCCTTTTCACCGAAGGTTAACGTTCTAAGTCCATCGCCGTCATCAGGACTCACCCATATGGTACTTTGCAAGGAAGTCAGGTCGTCATCGTCAGATGAACAACTCACAAATGAAAACATGATGCCCGCCAAGGCAAGCATAAGGAATAAATACTTCTTCATAACTCTTATTTTTTTATTTTATTTCACAAAGGTAGATAATATTTTTAATGCGTGCAACTTTTTCTGTTTTCTTTCTCTTTGAATTCATAAAATGTATGAAGTTTTTCGATCTGAAATCAATAAGAAGAGTACAACTCCATTTCTGTCAATTAACTTTACAAATACTTTCGCATAGCTGCGTTATTCAGAATGAATGTCTTCCTCGTTCTGAATACGCGCTGTTTTCTGACAGTTTGTAATGCGTTGTCTGTCAGAAGGTTGTGAAGTTTGTCTTGAAATATGAAGAATTTTCATGTCAAAAAACGGCGTGATTACTATTGAATTACCTTGCAATTAGAGTTGTTTCACCGTGTGTTATGATGCAAATGGCAGCGTGTTTTGCGTCAAGTTACAACTTATGATGAATGGGATTGCAGCTCCGTAAGCTTGAAATTGAAAGACGACCTCTGTTTTTTCGCTTTTTATTTTCTATTTGGTGTGGCTCTGAAGTGTTAAAAACAGTGTCGTAATCTTTACAAAAACAGGTGGCTCATGAATACTTTTTGTTGCCTTTCCGAGCTGAAAATAAACTTTCATCGCTTTGTGTGTAATTTCTTGTCACTATGCTTAGTGTTGATGAACAGATATAAGTTTCAGTGCATATACACAGAAATTCAGATACGGGATGTCGTGTCAGAAAGTTACGGATGGATGCGTGTTGTCGTTTCGTTTCATAGTGGTTACGGTGATTGTAAACTTTGTCCATCCCGTTTTGAAATTCTTTTTTATTTGCATATTCCAATATTTCTCACTACCTTTGTAGCTATTGCAGAAAACACCAAGCATAAAATTAATTATTACATGGACGACGAAATCAAAGACAACGAATATCTCAACGAGGACGAAAACATGGTCGATGATGCTCATTCTAACTACAAACCGGCCGATAGGTTTGATGCATCTGCGGTGCATCATCTTAGTGGTATGTACAAGAATTGGTTTCTTGACTATGCCAGCTATGTGATATTAGAGCGTGCTGTGCCTCATATTGAGGACGGACTGAAGCCGGTTCAGCGCCGTATTCTTCACTCCATGAAGCGTATGGACGACGGACGTTACAACAAAGTGGCTAATATTGTGGGACATACCATGCAGTTTCATCCCCATGGTGATGCTTCTATAGGAGATGCTTTGGTGCAGATGGGACAGAAAGACCTGCTCATTGACTGCCAGGGAAACTGGGGAAACATCCTTACCGGAGACCGAGCTGCGGCGCCACGCTATATAGAAGCGCGCCTTTCGAAGTTTGCTCTTGACGTAGTTTTCAATCCAAAGACCACGGATTGGCAGTTGAGTTATGACGGAAGAAACAAGGAACCGATCACGCTTCCCGTGAAGTTCCCGTTGCTTCTTGCCCAGGGAGCCGAGGGTATTGCTGTCGGATTGAGCAGCAAACTGTTGCCGCATAACTTGAATGAAATCTGTGATGCAGCTATCAAATACCTGCGGGGAGAAGATTTTCAGCTTTATCCCGACTTCCCGACAGGTGGTGCTATTGATGTCAGTAAATATAATGACGGACAGCGGGGCGGTGTGTTGAAGGTGAGAGCAAAGATTGAAAAGCTCGACAACAAGACACTTGTTATCCGTGAAATCCCATTCAGTAAGACTACAACTACGCTTATCGACAGCATCTTGAAAGCCATAGATAAGGGGAAAATCAAAGCCAAGCGCGTGGATGATAACACGGCAGCTGAAGTGGAAATTCAGGTGCACTTGGCCCCCGGTGTGTCGTCAGACAAGACCATGGATGCCCTATATGCTTTCAGTGATTGTGAGATAAACATCTCTCCCAACTGCTGTGTTATCGAAGACAACAAGCCTTGTTTCCTTACGGTCAGCGATGTGTTGCGCCATGGGGTGGACCGAACGATGGGACTTTTGCGCAAGGAACTGCAGATTAGAAGGGGAGAATTGCTCGAACAACTCTTCTTTGCCAGTCTCGAACGGATATTCATTGAGCAGCGCATCTATAAGGAAAAGAAGTTTGAACAGGCTGCGGACATGAACGAAGCTGTTGCTTTTGTTGATCTGAAACTCACACCGTTCAAGCCCGATTTCATTCGTGAAATGACGCGTGATGACATTCTCAGGCTCATGGAAATCAAGATGCAACGTATCTTGAAGTTTAATAAAGACAAGGCCGATGAACTCATTGCACGCATCAAGGCAGAAGTAGCTGAGATTGAACACGACTTGGAACACATGACAGATGTAACCATTAACTGGTTTATGTTCATCAAGAATAAATATGGAAATGAGCATCCTCGTCATACCGAAATACGCAGTTTCGACACTATCGACAGTGCAAAGGTGGTGGAAGCCAACCAGAAACTCTACATCAACAGGCAGGAAGGATTCATCGGAACAGGGCTGAAGAAGGACGAATTTGTTTGTAACTGCTCCGACATTGACGACATTATCATCTTCTATAAGAATGGAAAATACAAGATAATCAAGGTTGCTGACAAGATATTTGTAGGCAAGGGAATCATTTGGTTGCAGGTATTCAAGAAGAATGATAAGCGTACTATATATAATGTTGTATATAAAGATGGTCGTGAAGGCTATTATTATATGAAGCGTTTCAACGTGACCAGTATGACACGTGACCGTGAATACGACCTTACTGCAGGCACTCCGGGGTCGAAAGTGAATTATTTCACGGCCAATCCTAATGGAGAAGCCGAAATCATTAAGGTTGTTCTTGAGCCTGATCCGAAGAAGAAACGCCAGAATATCTTCCTTGAACGCGACTTTAGTAAGGTGATGATCAAGAGCCGTGGAGCCAAAGGTGTCATCTTAACCAAGCAGAGTATCCACCGCATTGGACTGAAAAGCCAAGGGCACTCAACGCTCGGTGGACGTAAAGTGTGGTTTGATCCCGACGTGAAGCGCATCAACTATGAGGAACACGGACGCTTCCTCGGGGAGTTCTTTGATGAAGATCGCATCCTCGTTATCCTTGATAACAACGACTTCTATATTACGAATTTCGATGCCAACAACCACTATCCGGACAATATTGTGAGGATAGAGAAGTGGCAACCGGATAAAGTTTGGACAGCTGTTCTCTTCGATGCAGACAATCAGGGCTATCCTTATATCAAGCGCTTCACGATGGATGCAATGGCAAAACCGCAGAACTTTGTCGGTGAAAACGCCAATAGCAGGCTCGTAATCCTTACGGATGTGCCATTCCCTCGCATCAAGGTAACCTATGGCGGACATGATGCTGCACGCTCACCAGAAGAGATTGACGCTGAACAATTCATTGGACAGAAAGGCTTCAAGGCTAAAGGTAAGCGCATTTCTACATGGCAAATCGGGACGATTGAAGAGCTTGAACCAGTCCGTTTCCCTGAACCGGAAGTGCAGGATGACGAGGACGAGGTTGAAGAAGAACCTGAAAATCTTGATCCCGACGCAGGAAAAAGCCAGCAACAGGTGATAGATGAATTAAATGGACAATTGAGTTTGTTCCCTGAAGATGATGCGAACAATACGAAATAACATCTTTTTGGCGGGTTTGATGTTATGTCTTTGCCCGTTGGTTTCTACTGCCCAGACCGATAAGGTGAGGGCCGGAGAACGTGTCATCACCAATAGTAAGATGATAGGGTGGGGCACAACAAACCTCCTTGATACGTATCTCAGTCCTGAAGAATACACGGGATTAGACCTCCGTTACATCAGTCATACGCTGCGACAACGTGAGGGAAGCCATATGATCTATGAGTTAATTCATCAAGGCAACATAGCCTATGTGAACAATCGAGCCAAGAATGGAAGGGAAATCGCCGGTAACTATAACTTCCAGTGTGGCCTGCATTATCTCTGTGGAGCATGGAAGTTAGGGCGTAATGAGTTACAGTTGGAGGCCGGAGGAAATGCAGAACTCAATCTCGGTTTCCTTTATAATACGCGTAACAGCAATAATCCGGCTCAGGCTCATGCCTTTCTTAACCTGCTTCCGGTGGCTGCTTTGACCTACAATTTCCAAAATCCTTTCTGTTCAAGTGGGTTTCGCGACTTCCGTTTGCGTTATGAAGTGGGTATGCCTTTGGTGGGAGTGATGTTCTCACCTAACTATGGACAATCCTATTATGAGCTGTTTTCGAAAGGCAATTACGACCATAATATTGTGCCGACCTATATTGGAAATACGCCTTCTTTACGGCATTTCCTGACCTTGGATATCCCTCTTTGGCGGGCAACTCTCCGCATTGGATACCAAGGGGAGTATCTGCAAGCGCACGTAAATAAAATAAAATACCACACCTATACGCATACTTTGCTGCTCGGGGTGACCAAAACGTTTAAGCTAACTCATGTCAGAAGATGAAGCATTTCCTACGTTCCATATTGCCTTTACTGCTGTTTCTTTGCGCATCTCTGCTGTCCGGTTGCGTAAAGGAAGATGAGTTTGCCAACAATCCACGGGGAAATTTTGAAGCGTTATGGCGTATCATAGATGAGCATTACTGTTTTTTTGACTATAAAGCCAAGCAATATGGTCTCGACTGGAATGATGTTTACGCGCGTTACAGCAAGCAGATTAACGGTCAGATGACCGAAGGACAGCTTTTCGAAGTACTTGGGAACATGCTCGGTGAACTACGGGATGGGCATGTAAACATGTACACCAGCTTCAATATTGCACGCAACTGGTCGTGGCGTGAGAACTATCCGAGCAATGTAAACGACTCATTAATCAACCGTTATTTAGGCACAGACTACCGCATTTCCAATGGAATGAAGTATCGTATCCTTGATGATAATATCGGCTATATACGCTGTGCAACGTTCGAATATGGGTTGGGAAGCGGCAACTTGAATGAGATCTTAGCTTATTTCCTGACGGCACGTGGTCTGATTATCGACATCCGTAATAACGGCGGAGGAATGATTTCGAGTGCTGAAGAGCTGGCAGCACGCTTCACGAATGATGATATTCTTGTAGGCTATTTCCAGCATAAGACAGGACGAGGGCATAATGATTTCTCTGCAATGAAAGAGCAATGGCTGCATCCAAGCCGTGGTTTGCGCTGGCAAAAACCTGTTATTGTGCTGACAAACCGTGGCGTTTACAGTGCTGCCAACGAGTTTGTGAAGTATATGAAATGCTGCCCTAACGTCAAGATTGTAGGCGACACGACCGGTGGGGGAGCTGGACTTCCCTTCAGTAGTGAATTGCCTAACGGGTGGAGTGTACGTTTCTCAGCTTGTCCTATCTATGATAAAGACGGACAAAGTACGGAATTTGGCATCCCACCTGATGTGCATGCAGGGCTCAATAGATTTGACTTCTTCAGCGGAATAGATACAATCATCGAACAAGCACGTAAGATATTGAAATAGAAATGTTTAGAAACATAAAAACTTTTCTTAAAACTTGACAGTGCTTTTGACTTATTATGTCTATCTTTGTCTTGGAGTTCTGCTGATAAGGCGCTTCATTAACTTAATTATTCCCAGCTTATGGACTACCGCGAAACAATCATTACCGGAAGTGACTTTACGAAGATGGGAGCTACTGAAACCAAGGATTATGTTGCTCATGTGTTATGTTTGCAAGGCTCGTGCAGCTTTATTTACAACGACAAACAATATAACATTCAGAAAAACAACTTGTTAATCGTTCGAGAACATCATTTATTGAAAGACTTCTCTCTGCATGAAAAATTCGAAGTAACAGTACTCTATATCAATATTCCTTTTATGGATTCGGCGGCTCCTGATGCCAATTTCGGTGTCAGAAGCACGTTGTTACTGATGGAAAACCCAATTTTGGAATTGACCGAGAAAGAAGCAAAAGTATGCCAGGATGACATGAATGCCATTGTCAAGAGAGCCGATAACAGGTGTCATGCCTTTTATCTTGATGCGCTTGCCGTAAGTTGTTTGCAGTTCTTCTTAGACATCTTTCACTTCGAAGACCGTATTTACGGCCCCACACATGTGCCTCTTCGGTCGGCAAGACTTATTCGGGATTTCATCAAACTGTTGCAGAATGGTGAGTATAAGTTACATCGGGAAGTGGCTTATTATGCCGATAAACTCTTTGTCACGGCCAAGTATCTGTCGGACGTTTGCCGTACAGTTACGGGGCATCCTGCCAACTATTGGATACATCATTTTGTAAAGATTGACATTCGGTTGCACTTGCGTAATCGGCGATTATCAGTGTTGGAGATCAGTGAAAAGTTTAATTTCTCATCGCCGGCCCACTTCACCCGTTACGTACAGGCACAGCTTGGAGAGTCGCCTTCGGCTATCCGTGAGCGTTAGTGAACACACGAAACAGCCCCTTAAGTCATAGCGGAAAAGACAGCGTGCATAGCAGTCAGGATATTCAGTGAAATCGTTTGGACATTGCGCAAAAGCGTTAAAAAATCGTCATCCTCTTTTCGTTATCTCGGAATTTTATTGTATCTTTGCATCCACAAAGCGCTTGTGGCGAAATTGGTAGACGCGCTAGACTTAGGATCTAGTGGTTCATGCCGTGTAGGTTCGAGTCCTATCAGGCGCACAGTACAGATTGCCAAGTAGTTGATTATTAACTGCTTGGCTTTTTCTTTCTGTAAAAACAGATGCTGTTTTGCCGTTGTGAATGGCATTATTTCATTGCACTTGCTTTTTAATATTAAGGAAAAGACTTGCAGATGTTCCTCATGATTTTACTCCGATAATCGTTTGTTGCGCCTTTATAACGTGCAAAAAGTGTATGTTTGAATTGCATGAAATGCGGCTGTTTTAGGGCATATACAAGGAAACTGACAACGACTGACGAACTATCTCCAGTTCTGTTTACTTCTATGCACTGTGTTTATTGATTTCAATATTTGTCAAATTAATTGGTCAGAAAAGCCATCCTTTTAAAGTTATGAATTAGAAAAAAAGAGGAGGAAAATGGCATGTTGTCTGCTGTTTTGATTGACTTGATTTTATGTTTTCGGTTTGCTGATTTTATATTTTCTGTCATTTTAGGGTGTAATATGCCATAGTTTGGTGTGTCATCTGTAGCAGATTACGGGGTAATTTGACGCAAATCACCCTGTAAGATGACTCAAATTGCAGTGCTTTTTCCTGTGATGTTATGAAATAAAAAGCAAGAAATGATGTAATTGATTGATGTACAGTTTGTTAGCAAAGAGGCTCAAAACTCGCGTATTTCCGACCGTTGAACTTTTATTTTGAAACATGCCCCTTCCTGTGTGGGCTATTGTAAAGAAAAATCAGTCTTTAGCAGAGAGGTTTTAAAACAAAGCATGCGAGGAAGAAAGTCCTCGCATGTATGGGGCTGTTTTGTTGTGAACAGTGTCCTTATGAAAGTAGTTGCAGTGTGTAGAGATACACGACAGAAGCAGGAATAGCCATGAGAGAAGAATCGAAACGGTCGAGCATTCCACCATGACCCGGCATGATTTTCCCGCTGTCTTTAATGCCCAATGTGCGCTTGAAAAGGCTCTCTACGAGATCTCCCCATGTGCCGAAAACCACTACGATGAGTCCTAATCCAACCCAACCGAGAACAGAAAGCTGTGAAATTTGGCCGTTTTCATTGGTGTAGTAACCGATGAAAGCAGCCACAATCATCACGAGAATACCACCTCCAATGCTTCCTTCCCAACTCTTACCCGGGCTGATGCGTGGGAAAAGTTTGTGTTTCCCAAACAGTGATCCGCTGCAGTAGGCTCCCGTATCATTAAGCCAAAGGAAGATGAATACACACAGTGGAAGCAGCATGTTGTAGTGACAGCTGAGGCCGTCTTCCGAAAGTTCAAAGCCAAGAACGTTGATCATGGAGAACGGGAGGGCAATATAGAGTTGCGAAAGCATGGTATATGCCCAGTCGTTGACAGGGTCTTCCTGTTTCAGGTAGAGTTCGCTGATGAAGAGATAGATGATTGTAAGCAGGTAAGGAACAAAGATAATGAAGTTTGATGTGATGCCCATTCGGAAGGCAGCTACGGCCAGAAAGAAATAAACTCCAGCCACTGTGCTGATGAAACGATTGACCGTTACGCCCTTTCTTTGGTTCACTAATCCGGTGAATTCCCATACGGTCAGTCCGGTAATCAGGGCAAACAATGCCACCATTGTGCGTGGACTCATGAAGCCACCCACCATGATAACGACGAAGAGCGCACCGCTGATGGCTCTCACAATCAAATTCTTCATTTTGTCACTCATTGCTATTGTTCTTTTCTAATGATGCTTGATGTTCAGCTTCAGCTTGCTTTACAGCATCGGGCATGTCTTCAAGTTTCGGCACATTGGCCTCATTTTCGTTGATAATCTCCTGTGCCCGGCTAATCCATGGACGCTTTCCGAAGATGCGTTCCACGTCTTCTGCATAGATGACCTCACGTGTGATAAGCAGTTCAGCCAGTTCATTATGTCCCTTTTTATGTTCTTCAAGCATTTGCTTTGCACGGGCATATTGGTCGTTGATCATCTTCAAAACTTCATCGTCAATCACCTTAGCGGTGGTCTCAGAGTAAGGGCGTTGGAACTGATATTCCTGGTTGTTGTAATAGCAGATGTTAGGCAATCGGTCGCTCATACCGGCATAAGCAATCATGCCATAGGCACTCTTGGTGGCGCGTTCGAGGTCGTTCATCGCGCCTGTTGAGATATGTCCGGTGAACAACTCCTCTGCTGCACGGCCTCCAAGCAGTGCACACATCTCGTCGAGCATTTGCTCTTTGGTCGTGATCTGGCGTTCTTCGGGCAGATACCACGCTGCACCAAGGGCCTGACCACGAGGAACTATGCTCACCTTTACAAGCGGATTAGCATGTTCACAGAACCAGCTGATCGTGGCATGTCCGGCTTCATGCAATGCGATAGAACGCTTCTCGGCGGCTGTCATCACCTTGGTTTTCTTCTCTAAACCACCGATGATGCGGTCAACGGCATCAAGGAAGTCTTGCTTGCAGACCGTCTTGCTGTTATGACGGGCAGCAATCAGTGCTGCTTCATTACAAACATTGGCGATGTCGGCACCCGAAAAGCCAGGTGTTTGGCGTGCAAGGAAGTCGATATCAAGGCTGTTATCCACCTTCAGAGGACGCAGATGGACTTTGAAAATGGCCTTACGTTCAGTCAGATCCGGCAGATCTACGTTGATCTGACGGTCGAAACGACCTGCACGAAGCAAGGCTTTGTCGAGCATATCTGCACGGTTTGTAGCTGCCAGAACAATGACTCCACTGTTTGTTCCGAAACCATCCATCTCTGTCAATAAGGCATTCAGCGTGTTCTCTCGCTCGTCATTACCGCCCATAGAGGGGTTCTTGCTGCGGGCACGGCCTACGGCATCAATCTCATCTATAAAGATAATACATGGTGATTTGTCTTTAGCTTGCGAGAAAACGTCGCGAACTCGGCTTGCACCGACACCGACAAACATCTCAACAAAGTCTGAACCACTCATAGAGAAGAATGGAACTCCGGCTTCACCTGCCACAGCTTTGGCCAACAAAGTCTTGCCGGTACCCGGTGGTCCGACGAGTAATGCACCCTTAGGTATCTTTCCTCCGAGCTCAGTATACTTCTGGGGATTCTTCAAGAACTCTACAATTTCCTGCACTTCTTGCTTTGCTCCCTCTTGTCCGGCTACGTCTTTGAATGTTATCCCGAGGTCGTTGGCTTTCTCATATAGCTTGGCTTTGCTCTTGCCTACACTGAAGATGCCACCTCCTCCGCCAACATTTCCACCGCCACTCATGCGCCGCATGAGCCAGAACCAGAACAAGATAAGGAGTAAGAGCGGCCCAAATTGGAACAGAAGTCCGTTGAAAATACTGCTCCCGGAGTCGTTGTCATAACTGAAATCGACTATTTTTCCAGCCTTTTGTTCGTAAGTAAGGAACTTCTCAAGCTCGTCGACAGAACCAAAAGCCACATTGACATAAGGGCGTGTTCCTACCTGCTTGGCATTCATGTGGAATACATCTTGAATATGTTTCGGTGCAACATACATCTTCAGCGTGCTTTTTTCCTTGTTCACAACAACGCTGGTTGCATAGCCTTTTGCCACATATTGCTTGAATTTTGTATATGAAGCTTCTTGATTAGCTCCGTCTCTGGCGAGCATGTTCCCGCCTCCAGAGAGCAGGAATACGCCTGCAACGATGGCCACAAGCAAGTAGATCCAGTTCATATTGAACCGTGGCATCTTAGGCTCATTGCCTTTATCTCTGTTATTTAAGAAGTTCTTTTTTTCGTTCATGTTATAGTATGCATTTCTGATTTATATGGAAACTGTGCTATCAAATTACATGCCAAACGTCTAATCGAGATTTGGAATATTTGTTAATTTGGCATCTTCCCACAGGTTTTCAAGGTTATAATATTCGCGTGTTTCAGGCATGAAGATATGCACGAGCACGTCAGAATAGTCAATAGCTACCCATTGATTGTTGCCGAGTCCGGCCACATTGATAGGCTTTTCCTTTAAGTCTTCACGAACAGTATCGCTGATTGAGCCTGCAATGGCCTCTATCTGTGTCGGTGAGTTGCCTTGACAGATAATGAAATATTTGGCAATAGCCCCGTCAATATGTTTCAGATTGATAATAGTAATGTCCTTACCTTTCTTCTCTTGTATGCCTTTTGTGATGGTCTCAACCAACTTTTCTGTTGTTTCCATGAATGGATTTGCTTTTTAATGTATGTAATAATAGTGTATCAGGGACAAAGGTACATAATTTCAAGCTATATTACTCATAAAGCAAAGTCTATTTTTAAGTTTCGCTGTTTTTTATGAAAAAAAGTGCCGAAAAGTTTTGATGGTTCAGAGAAATGCACTACCTTTGCATGCGAAAATCGGGAGTAAAGCCGATGAGTCAATTGAAATCTTGGGATATGGTGTAATGGTAACACTACAGATTCTGGTCCTGTCATTCCTGGTTCGAGTCCGGGTATCCCAACAAAAAGAAAGCTAAATGATTTTCAAACCATTTAGCTTTTTTGTTTATATGAAGTTTCTTGTGCGACAGAATGCTTTTTCTTTCTCCACAAGTTCAGTTGATAAAAGGTTCAATCCGCATGGAGTTCCCCTATCGTTATGGTGTATTCGCTCATGAAACTGCAGCCGGGGAGCAGTTTATTCATAAGATATTTATCCTTAAACTCGCCTTCAAACTCTACCCAGTCAGCAATTCCATACCACGGTTCGATGCAGACAAAGGGTGCATTCTTGCCGTAAGGACTCCATATCCCGATAGCAGGTGTCTTGAAATCAACAGTTACTTCGGGCTTGTTTTCTTTGTTCAGAAGACTCACTTTGTGGAGTTGACTGTGGTCAAAGATAATGGCATCGTCTTTGAAACTCTCTTCTGTAAACTCGAATATGCCGTTTTCAGTGGTCACAGTGTGGTGTTCCGGCGCGATACAACCTTTCACATTACCGAATATCCGGCGTGGTTCGGCCTCATCAAAACGTAGTCTTCCGTGCAAGGGCTCACCCACTTTGAGGTCGGGAACATTAAAAGCGGGATGTCCTCCAATCTGGAAATAAATCTCTTTTCGGTCTGTATTTTCCACATGCCACACCACCTTTATCCTGTTTCCAACAAGTTTATAACTGATAGCCAGATTGAAATGGAAAGGATAAACCTTAAGCGTTTCGGCAGTATCGTGCAGTGCATAGACCGCTTTTTGTTCGCTCTGGGCCACTAAAGTGAAATCAGTGTCGCGTGCAAAGCCATGTCGTGACATGGGATATTCCTTGCCGTTGATGCGGAAAGTGTCATTCCACAGTCCGCAGACAATGGGGAAAAGGATAGGCGAATGACGCCCCCACTTGTCGGGATTGGCTTGCCAGAGATATTCTTTCCCATTGGCATCCTTGATACTCTGCAATTCTGCACCATGAGCAGAAAGGCTCACAGTCAGGTGTTCGTTCTTGATTTGTTCCATGATATGTTTCTTTAAGAATGATATAGCAAAGGTAATAAAATTATCTGATGATGTGCCGTTAAGTGGCTTATAAAGTTTATCGACAAAATAATTTGCCGTTTTTCTTTCGGTTGTCTCCTATTTGAACTACCTTTGCAAGAAACAAAAAGAAAGATAAAATGGTAGACTTTGCACATTTCAATGCGTCGGGCGAATATCGCCGCGAAGAGCTGATAAGAGCCATAGAGCACGCTGTTGAGCAGCTTACACAGGGCGAACTCGAGGCTTTGTATTATGACATGCTGACCAAAGGATTGATTTGTGAATAGCCGGTCTTAGGGTTTTGTCTGGCGAAATGAATGATAAAATCTCATATCATTCGGCATGGCAGATTATATGTTAATTTTTATCACAGGACTTTACAATTGCTCTCGTAGATTTTGTAAATTCAGAAATAAAGTCATCCTCGCTTCAAATACGCGCTGTATTTTGATAGTTTGTAACATGCTGACATTCAGTTTGTTGTGAAAGAAGATGCAAAATGCAGCGTAAAATCACGTTAGAAAACGCTGTGATTTGTGTCAAATTACTTTGCAATCTGCGTCAAGTTACCATGTGTTTTGCATCATCATGCGCTGTAAAGACAGTCATATTGCGGGCTGAAATGACTGAGATTGCAAATCCAAAGGATAAAAATGAGGGTATCGAGACTATAAAATGGTTTCGCACTCACGTTGAAGACAGCTTTCCATTTCTATTTAGTCGCAGGAAAAAGTGTTAAATTTGAGATAATAACTTTACAAAAGAGCAGACTTGTTTTAAGGCGTATCCTATGCCTTATAAATGCTAAAGAAAAAGTAAAATCTGTGTAGATGTCTATCTATCTTTCCAGAATGCAGGAGTAAATATAACCAGAATAGTGAAGATTTCAATTCTTCCAATGAGCATTAATGCCGAACAGACCCACTTGATTCCAGCCGGAAGCATCGACCAACTCATGGTGGGACCAATCTCAAGGCCCAATGAAGGGCCGACATTACCAAGGGTACTCAATGTGATGGTAATGGCATTCGTGTTGTCAACCCCTGCTGCAATGAAGATAAACGACGCGAAGAGGCACAGCAACAGATAGACTGCCAAGAAAGAAAGCAGCGTGACACGCTTCTGCGAAGGAATGTTGCTGCCGTCTACATGAATAGGAAGTATGGCGTTGGGATGCAGAATCTGCTTGAATTCATTACGGATAATCTTCAGCATCATGACGCTGCGGATGCTCTTGAAACCACCACTTGTGCTGCCGGAACAGGCCCCGAGGAACATGCAAGTGGCCAGAACAACCCAGGTGACATGGGGCCATTGGGCGGCATCATCATTGAAGAGACCTGTCGTCGTGATGAAAGAAACAACCTGGAAGATGCCACAACGAAACGCTTTCTCAAGGTCATAGCCATTGTGAAGCATGAGTTGAGCCATGATGAAAAGCGAGAATGCGATGACGACAAAGGTGTAGAAGCGGAACTCTTCGCTCTTGAACATCATTTTTAAAGAGCGATGTGTGGCCGACATATATAATAAGGTGAAGTTCGTTCCCGAAATGAAACAGAAGAAAGTAGCAATATATTCTACTGCCGGAGAGCGGAAAAACTCTGCGCTGTCGGTATGGGTTGAGAAACCACCGGTGGCAGTTGTCCCCATGGCATAGTTGATGCTGTCAAACCATCCCATGCCACAAATCATGTAACTGAGTATGCAACTGATGGTCAGTACAAGATAGACAACCCATATCCACTTTGCATTTGTGCTGAGCCGAGGATGTAATCGCGTGGTAACAGGCCCTGTTGCTTCGGCTGCAAACACTTTGACGGAACCACCGACAAAGGAAGGAAGAATGGCCGTGGTAAAGAAAACAATGCCCAATCCGCCTATCCATTGCGTCATACTACGCCAGAAAAGCAGGCCATGTGGCAGCTTGTCAACGTCGTCAATGATAGTGGCGCCAGTGGTTGTAAAGCCCGACATGGTTTCAAAATAAGCGTCGGTGAAGTTTGGGATGTAACCACTGATCATGAAAGGAAATGTACCAAAGAGACTGAAGATTATCCATGAGAGCGTCACGACAAGGTAGGCATCGCGTCGACTCATGTAGTTGTTGGCATGACGGCCAAGGAAATGCAGTACAATTCCCGTGAACGTAGTCAGGATGATGGTGATGATAAAGGCAAGAACATCGTCTTCCTGGTAGCCGACAGCCATGCACAGGCAGGCCAATAGCAGTATGGCTTCGATGAAAAGTAACGAGCCGATGATCTTGAATATGATGCTACGATTGATCATTTATTAAAGAGATTCTCTATTTTCTTCATGTTGATACTGTGACAGAACACCATTACTGAGTCGCCCGCATTAATGCGCGTGTTACCCGAAACAAGGTATCCTTCACCGTTTCTGACTAATCCACCGATGGTCATCCCATAGGGTAACCTCATGTCTTTGACTGCTTTCTGTGTGATTTTCGACCCTTCTTGAGGGATGAACTCGGCCACATCAGCATTTGCATTCATGAGGAAGCGCACGTTGTGGACATTGGCATCGAGCATCATCTGATAGATGTGGCCGGCTGCAATGGCTTTCTTGTTGATGATAGTGCCGATATCTAAGCTCTCCGCCATATTCACATAATCCTCGTTTTCGACCATGGCAACGGTCTTCCTGACGCCCATTCGTTTGGCGGTAAGGCAGGCAAGAATGTTAGTCTCGGCATTCCCTGTGAGTGCAACAAAGGCTTGTGTGCTTCTGATGCCTTCTTCCTGAAGCAGCGAAACATCGCGCCCGTCGCCGTGAATAATCAGTGCACGGTCGTCATCAAGCAGTTCGTTGAGTCGGTCGCAGCGTTGTTCGTTGGCTTCAATGATTTTCACATTCATGTATTCCGGCATCGTTTTGACAGCTCTTACGGCTGTACGGCCGCCTCCCATGACCATTACATTCTTCACGTCTACATAGTGTTCCTTACCCACAATCTTGCGAATGAAAGGTATATACTGGCGAGTTGTCATGAAATAAGCCATGTCATAGAGTTTCAGTTCATCGTTACCACCCGGTATAATGGTGTCACCGTCGCGCTTGATAGCCACGACATGATAGGGATCATCGGGGCCACTGATGTCCTTGAGCGGTTTGTTGAGTATCTCACAAGTCTCTCGAAGCTTGATGCCCAGCATCACTAAGGCTCCGTCGTGAACATCCCAACGCTGGCGAACCCAGCTCATTTTCAATCCGTTGTTAATGTCTTTAGCTGCTAAAAGCTCGGGATAGATAATGGAACTGATGCCTAATCTTTCAAAAAAGTCATTCAAATCCGGAGCTACATATTCGTAGTTGTCTACCTTTGCCACAGTCTTCTTGGCACCTAAGGCCTTGGCAATCATGCAGCTTGTCATATTCTTGTTTTCGTCCGGGGTGACGGCAATGAAGAGGTCTGCTGACTCTGCACCGGCCTCTTTCAGCGTTGTTATGCTGGCACATGAGGCGTTCATCGTCATCAAATCGAAGTCAGAACCTAATTTCTCAAGCTTCTCCAGACTCTCATCCATGAGGATAATGTCTTGATTGTTGCGTGAGAGAAGCTTGGCAAGATAGGTTCCAATGGCATATGCGCCGGCAATAATGATTTTCATTTCTTGGTCTCCTTGATAGCAGCGATGATGCTGTTTTGGTCTATATGACAGATGTGTTGCAGTTCAGCAACGGTTCCATGTTCGATAAACTCGTCGGGAATGCCCATGCGTTTCATTATGGGTGAATAGCCATGGTCACTCATCCATTCGAGTATGGCAGACCCCATTCCTCCGTTGCGGATGCCGTCTTCCACAGTAATAATATGTCTGAAGCGTTGTCCAACTTCATGGAGTAGGGGTTCATCGAGTGGTTTTAAGAAACGCAAATCATAGTGAGCGACGTTCTCTCCTGAAGCCTCAATAGCACTTTTTACATTGTTTCCGATTGGGCCAATGCTGATAATTGCTGTGCCTTCACCGTCACGCAACTTGCGTCCTGTGCCCACTTTGACTGCTTCCAAAGGGCATTTCCAATCCTTGAGAACGCCTCTTCCGCGTGGATAGCGAATGACAAAGGTGCCTTGGTTGGGTTGTTGTGCAGTGTACATCAGGCGCCGTAGTTCGTGTTCATCCATTGGGCTGGCAATTGTCAGATTAGGAATGGGGCGTAAGGCAGCCATATCAAAGGCGCCATGATGCGTAGGTCCATCTTCTCCAACGAGTCCTGCGCGGTCGAGACAAAGCACGACAGGCAGGTTCAGTAATGCGACATCGTGAATGATATTGTCGTAGGCTCGCTGACTGAAAGCACTGTAAATATTGCAGAAAGGAAGCAGTCCTTCTTTCGCCATTCCACCCGAAAAGGTCACAGCATGGCCTTCAGCTATGCCTACATCAAACATGCGGTTGGGCATTGCTTTCTGCAGAATGTTCATCGAACAACCTGTCGGCATGGCCGGCGTTACACCTATAATGCGGTCGTTTTTCTCGGCTAATTCAAGTAGTGTATGACCGAAAACATCTTGAAATTTGGGGGGCATATCACTGCAATCCTGCAGAATGCGCTCTCCTGTTTCCGGGTCGAACTTGCCTGGGGCATGCCAAATCGTGGCACTTTCTTCGGCCGGTTTGTATCCTTTTCCTTTCGTTGTATGCAGGTGCAGCAGCTTTGGGCCTTTCATATCTCTAAGCTGTTGCAGTACACGTACTATCTCCTTAACATCGTGTCCGTCAAAAGGGCCGAAGTAACGGATGTTCATTCCCTCGAAGATATTCTGCTGATGACTCAGTGCACTCTTTAAGGCGTTGTTCAAACGGAGTATACCTTTCTTGCGCTCCTCATTCAGATAACCCTTTCGGTGGAGCCATTTGCTGGCCTTGAAGCGTAGTTTATTGTAGGTCTCATTCGTGTCGAGATTTAACAGATACTTCTCCATTCCACCCACAGCACGGTCGATTGACATATCATTGTCATTGAGAATGATGAGCAGGTCATTGGGCATACTCGATACATTATTAAGTCCCTCGAAAGCCAACCCGCCACTCATGGCACCGTCTCCGATAACGGCAACCACATGACGTCCGCTGCCATTGGCTGCCACAGACATACCCAAGGCAGCAGAAATAGAGTTGCTTGCATGACCGCAGGCAAACGTGTCGTATTCGCTTTCCTTAGGAGTCGGGAACGGACAGATACCATTCAGCTTTCTGTTCGTATAGAACAAGTCGCGTCTTCCCGTAAGAATCTTATGTCCATAAGCCTGATGTCCAACGTCCCACACAATGCGATCATCGGGTGTGTTATAGACATAGTGCAGGGCAACTGTAATCTCAACAACACCTAAAGAAGATGCAAAGTGCCCGGGATTTACCGAAACTTCATGGATGATATCCTCGCGCAACTCCTTGCAAACCTCAGGTAATTGCTCGATGCTCAACTTTCGGAGGTCTGCAGGATATTTGATTTGACTTAATAATCCAAATTTATTTGCATTCATCAATACAATGAGTATGATTAACTTTGCAAAGTTACGTTAAAATCATGTATAAAGCAAAGAAAAGCAATATTTTCTTTTTCAGGGGCTCATGTAAAGCAAAGTGCATGGCTGTTGCTTAGTAGTCTTTATTTAATTCTACTGACAACATGTCATAAAGTTGCCTCTTCTGCCTTATGAAAGGTTAGGAGAGGCGATCAAATCTTTAAAGTTTTCAATGGTCGTCAGGCGCTCGTGATCGAATGTTTCAGCAAGTTCCATCTTCCAAGCCACGCTGAACGGTACATGCACGGCATATGCACCAATGGCGAGTGCCGGGGCAATATCCGATTTGAAAGAGTTGCCAATCATCAGCAATTCGGACGGCCGGATTTCGTTGTTGACGCAGAGATGTCGGTATTCCTCCTCTGTTTTATCCGCCACAACGACTACATCATCAAAGTAATTGGCAAGCCCCGACCGTTTGAGTTTGTTCTCTTGATCCTGCAATTCACCTTTCGTGAACACCACAAGGCGATAGTCTTCACCACCTTTTCGCTCGTTGAGGGCAATCAATGTGTCCTCAACGCCGGGCAAAGGTGTGGTTGGAAAGGAGAGCAAAGCCTTGCCTAATTGCAGGATTTCAGCCACCACTTTGCCGCTTAAACTGCCTCCGGAGACTTTGATTGCAGTTTCAAGAAGTGACAAAGTGAAAGCTTTCGTGCCGAAACCTAATGAAGGCATATTGAGTTTCTCGGTTTCAAAAAGCGCATCTGAAATGTGTTTGGCATCGTTGTAATCGGCCAACAGCTGGCAATAGGCCGCTTCTGCGTTGTCAAAATGCGACTGGCAGTCCCACAATGTGTCGTCGGCATCGATGGCGATAACCTTGAATGGTTTGAGATTCATAGGCATCAGTCAACAAGACGGGCATCTAATAAACGGGTTATTTCTTCCTTGTCAAGATGCTGACCAATGAAAACAAGCTTCTGCATACGGTCGCCATAGGTCTCGTTCCAGTCGCGTCGGAGTCCTTCTTCGCGTGACATGAGCTCTTTAAGTTCCTTTTCCGGCATGGTAGCATACCATTGACCGGCATTGCGAAGTCCCATCTGTCTGCCTGCCTGTTCAAACACATAACAGGTTTGAGGCTCGTCTTTGAACCAACATATACCTTTGCACCGAATGACTGTCTTTGGCCATTGTGTGGCAATAAACTCATCAAATCCTACCAGGTCAAAAGGCTTGCGGCGATAGTAAACAAATGTACCTATGCCGTATTCTTCAACTTCTCCGCCCTCATGATCATGGTGATGATGGTGGTGATGTCCCTCTTTGTGCTCATGTTCGTGGTCATGATGCTCTTCATGGTCATGGTCGTGATGATTGTGTTCGTGCTCTTCTTCCTCCTCATCCATGTGCTCATCGCCATGATGATGCTCGATTTCATCAATCCAGGCTGCTGATGTTGCCACTTCGTTGAAGTCAAACTTGCGGGTGTTGATAATCTTTTCAAGTGCAACATCACCATAATTACATTCTATAATCTCTGCCTTGGGCTGCAGCGCACGAATGATTTTCTTCGTGCGTTCCAATTCCTGTGGCTCCACTTCCGAAGCCTTGTTCAACAGGATAATGTTACAGAATTCAATCTGTTGAATCACTAAGTTCTCAATATCTTCCTCGCCGATGTTCTGCTTGATGAGGTCTGCACCGTTGCCGAACTCATCTTTCATGCGCAGCGCATCAACCACTGTGACGATGCTGTCAAGGCGAACGATGCCGTTTTTAATGAACTGTGGGCCCATGGTTGGTATCGAACAGATGGTCTGTGCGATAGGAGCCGGCTCGCAGATACCGCTGGCTTCGATGACAATATAGTCGAACTTCTTCATGTTGACGATGTCGTTCAACTGCTTCACGAGGTCCATTTTCAACGTACAACAGATGCAACCGTTCTGCAATGCCACAAGACTATCGTCTTTCTGGTCAACGATTCCGCCCTTTTGAATGAGGTCTGCATCGATGTTTACTTCGCCGATATCATTCACGATAACAGCGAATTTAATGCCTCGTTCGTTACTTAATATCTTGTTGACAAGGGTCGTTTTGCCGCTTCCTAAATAGCCCGTAAGCAACAATACGGGTATTTCTTTGTTCTTCATCTCTGTTTCCTTTCTTTAATATATATTAATGTAGAAATCGCATGCAAAGGTATAAAAAATAGTTGATAATGTGTAACTTTGCATCACTATGAATAAAAAAACAATCACTTTCGCCCTTTGTCTGGCTTCAGCAACTACGCTGATAGCACAGAACCAACCCGGAGGTATCTCCTCTGTCATGTTGCAGAAGATTGAAACCTCACAGAAGTCATCCCCTGCCGAACATGCTTTGGCGAATGCCTTTGCTTCGAACAACATCGATGATTTGGCCCGTAACCATGCTCATCAAGGTGCACTGAACACCTATTTCAGTGATGAAACGCCCAAGCAGAGCATTCAGAACCAGGAGAGTTCGGGCCGTTGCTGGATGTTTTCCGGCTTGAATGTGTTGCGTGGTAATTTTGCCAAGGCCCACAACGACACGCTTGCTGTGGAGTTTTCTCATGCTTATCTCTTCTTCTACGACCAGTTGGAGAAGGCCAATCTCATGCTCCAGGCTGTCATTGACAATGCTAAATTGCCGATGGAAGATGCCCGAGTGCAGTTCTTCTTCAAGAACCCTATCAATGATGGCGGTACATTCTGCGGTGTGGCTGACCTTGCCGAGAAGTATGGTCTGGTGCCCAAGAGCGTGCAACCTGAAACTTATTCAAGCGACAACACAAAGATAATGGCAAAGCTTGTGTCGCGTAAACTGCGCGAGTTTGGCCTTGAACTGCGCAAGTTGGTGGCTGAAAGAAAGAGCAAAACGGCTATCAACGACCGCAAGACTGAGATGCTTTCAACCATTTATCACTTACTGACACTCACGCTTGGAGAACCGGTAAAGACGTTCACCTATGTCTTTACAGATAAGAACGGCAAGGCGATTGGCGAGTCAAAGCAGTACACACCGCGTTCTTTCTATGACGTTACAGTGGGCCATCCGCTGAATGGTACATTCCTTATGGTAATGAACGACCCGCGACATCCTTATTATAAGACCTATGAAGTGCAGTATGATCGCCACACATACGACGGACATAACTGGACTTATCTCAATCTCCCGATGGACGAAATCGCTCAGTTGGCCATCGCATCCATTAAAGACGGTCACAAAATGTACAGCAGTTACGACGTTGGAAAGCAGCTTGATCGCAAGCGAGGTTACCTTGATCTTGATAACTACGATTATGCTTCGCTCACAGGAACAACTTATAATATGAACAAAGCCGACCGCATCCGTACTTTCGACAGTGGCTCAACGCATGCCATGACGCTTACGGCTGTCGACTTAGACAGGCAAGGTAAGCCCGTGAAATGGAAGGTAGAGAACAGTTGGGGCCCCTCTTATGGGCATCAAGGTTACCTCATCATGACCAATCGTTGGTTCAATGAGTTCATGTTCCGCCTTGTTGTTGACAGGAAATATGCTTCAGAAAAGGTGCTCAAAGCAGCACAGCAGAAGCCCATTATGCTGTTGCAAGACGACCCATTATTCCAAGATGACAAGTAGAAATGCCTTTCCTGCCTCTTTGCTTCAGCCTGAATTTTGAGCTGAAGCAAAGGGACAGGAAATGCTTTCCACATTCATATTCTTCCTTTTCCTTTGTTTTTTGCGGTATTCTTTTAGGGAAAACAAAACTTCATTTTGTTGATTTTTATTGCTTAAAAACATGTCTTGATTTTCTCACCAAATAGAAATTCCAAAGCCATGAATTTCGCTTGAAAGTGGGGTTTGCCCCGATTTAAATCTGTTTTTCATTCACTTTTGCCTGCAATACGCGTCACTTTTCCGCGCCAAATGCGTCAAACGGTCTCGCTTTCTGCCTCATTTCAGGCTGTAATCTGCATCAAATTACAAGCTGATTTGACGTGATTTTAACTGTTGTTTTTCCTTGTTTTACTCAATAACTTGCTGCAAATCCCGTAATATTTTGATAGTCAACAGGTTGCTAAGCAGGCGATTTTCGGGCGTATTTACAAAAATAAAAAGTCTCGTTCTGAATATTGAAATCTCATAAGGTGTTTTGTAAAATAAAATCAAAGCCGTTTATCCTTGTATCTTCTTCTTTGCCATTGAGAATTCTGTTGCCTGAGATTTCCCCGCTTCTGATGTGTTGTAGAAGGCTGTTCTGTATATTCCCATCATTGAAAATACGAAAACATAGAGGCAAACGGTTTGCAAGAAAGAGAGATGTCCGCAGTCAATGGAGGCATAGGGGAGGCGTGAAATGGCGGTAACGGAAGTGTTCATCCAGCCTGTTATGGTGGTCATAGCATTGAAAATTAGGTTTTGCAAGGCCACGAAAGGTGTGGAGAGAACTGTCAGAAAGGCAAGATAGAGTATGGCGGTTGCTGCCGGAACAACGATGAAATTGGTCAGGAGGAAGTATGTGGAGAAATGACCGAAATAGTGAAGCAGCAGGGGAAACGTGAGCAATTGGGCTGAAACCGACACGCAAATCATGCCCCATGCCCATCGGAGCAGGCGAGTTATGGGGTTGAATAACTGAAAAAGCGGTTTATAGGCAATGAGAATACCGGCTACGGCCATAAAGGATAGCTGGAAACCAACGTCCCATAGCGTCATGGGTTGGGCTATGAGAATGATTAATGCGGCTAAGGCGAGCGTGTTGAGACTGATGTTTTCGCGGCCAAGCAGACTGACAAACGCGTAGGTGGTGAGCATCACGGCACTGCGAACTACCGAGGGTGGCAGTCCAACTAAGAAGGCAAAGGCCCAAATAGTGAGGATAGATAGTGTCATTGCAAATACATTTCGGCCGAAAACGAGCAGGAAAATGCCAAAGATAATGCCGATATGCAGTCCCGAAAGTGCCAGGATATGACTGCCTCCTGATAGTGCATAGGTTTCTCGTGTGGCTTTACTGACAGCTTCGCGGTGGCCTAAGACCATGGCTTGGAGAATGGTATAGTCTTGATTGTCGGCATGGGATGACGATGCGAAATGTCGTATGATGCGGTCGCGAAGACGGCGAACCTGGAGTGTTGCTCGTTGCCGGCGACCCAATGTCATAGGCACTTCTGCCGTCTGAAACTGCCAGTAAGGAATGAATGTTTCAGCCTGATAGCCATGCCGTCTGAGCCAAAGTGCATAATCAAAATGGGCATTGGGCCAACGGTTTTGTGGTTTTTCAAGAACTGATGAAGCAATGATGCCATTGCCGGTTTGCAGTTGCATCGGTCTGTTGGGGTCGTTCAGAACCGTTGCCCTCACGGTAATGGCATTGCGGAGCGGCTGCCCGTTGAGCTTTGTCAACAACAAGTCACATCGCCAAGTCTTGCCATGCAGGGTCGGAGTGTTGCTGATAATGGCCTCATAGTGGCTTTCTCCGTGAGGCAACTTGCAGTCGGCATGCTGCTCACTGCGATTTATTAACGTTGCACCTACCGTCAGCGTGATGACGAAAATGCAGCCGTTACGCCATGCTGCTCGCTTGGAAAGCAGTGCCAAGGCAATGCTCACGCAGGCACAGATGAGCCAGAAGCCTGTGCCAAGTGTGGGGTAACAGGCATCGCCGACAGCTATTCCGCCTATCAGAACAAGGGCAATACGCAGCAGAGGATAGCGTTGTAGTGGGCCATTTATCCGCATTCCTACTTATAACCGGGGTTCTGTTGAAGATTACCATTCATCTTCAGAATGTTTTTCGGGATAGGGAAGAGATTGGTGAATCGGCTTTCTTCGCCTTCAATGGGCTGTCGAAGATCGTAGGCTTTGTGGTAAAGACCGAAACGGATAAGGTCATTACGGCGCCAGCCTTCCCACATCAGTTCAAGCAATCTCTCTTCAAGAATATTGGAAAGTGTGGCAGAACGCGATGTCATTCCTGCCCGTTGGCGCACGAGGTTAAGCTCCTTGTCTCCGTTTTTGCCGTTTCTGACGAGGGCTTCTGCCTTCATCAGCACCACATCGGCATAGCGGAAGAGCACGATGTCATTGTCTTGCAGTCGGCCATCATCATAAGCTGTGCGGTCAATCTCATATTTTGCCATGCGTGCTCCGGCCGTTTTCTCATACTTACTCCCCGTAAGACTGAGTGCCACTTCATTCGGATAATAGACCAACGGCTCGCTGTTTTCCTGATAAACAACCTTTCCATCCACGCGAACGGTATCGCTGAAGAAGTTTATTCTGTAGCGTTTGTCTTCCTGTGATGTGCCATATCCGTAGGCTTTTACTGTTGAAAGCGTGGCACAGCTGCCGTTTTCTGCGTCCATTCTATATGCTCCTCCATGGCTGTAATGACGGCTTCGGAAGAGATAAAAGAACTTGTTGCTGTAGAGAGTCTTGTCCATTGGGATGGTAAAGACATTCTCGTTGGAGTTTTCATTGTGTACACTGAAGTTGCTTGCATAGTCACTTTCGAGTGTATATCCGGCTTCGGTTATCTTGTCACAACAGGCAATACATGCCTCCAACGCTTTGAGTTTCTGTCCGTTAATATCGAAAGTCAGCGTGTCATCATGAAGATAAACTTCATGATTGAGCAGAATTTTAGCCAGCAGGAAGTAAGCCACGGGTCGCGTGAAACGGCCATAATAGTTGCCTTCGTGATTGCTGTGTGCATTGGGCAGATAGGGAATTGCGGCTAAAAGTTCGTTGATAAGCGTGGTGGTTACTTTCTTTCTGGTAGACTGTTTTACATCTTCCAAGGTCACACCTTCCTGCATGACAAGGGGCACATTGCCCCACATGTCCATGATATAGAAGTAGAACAAGGCACGCAGTCCACGTGCTTCTGCAGCGTATTCCTTATATTGTTCGTCGGTAAGAAGTTGCTTGTGCTGGTCTATTTCATAAAGTGCGTGGTTGCAAAGTGACACGCTGCCATAGAGATAGTTCCATGTGTTGAGGAGCGGAAGATCGGTAGATGTCCACTCATGATGATAGAGATTCTGCCAGAACCCGCCGTCATACCAGTCGCCACCACGTATGGGAAGCATTGCTTCGTCAGTGGAAAAGGTGTTGTAGTCGTATATACCTCGGTTGGTTCCTTGTAGTCCTTGACTGTCAGAATAACCTCCAATCTGGTGGTAAAGGTTGCCAATGGTGTTGATATATAGGTTGCTGGCCGATGTATAAAGCTTATCTTCTTCAAGCTTGTCTTTTGGAGTTTCATCAAGACAGGCATTGAAAAGCAACGCCATGACTGTTGCCATGAAGATATGAGTGATAGTGAAGAGTCGTTTTCCCATATGAAAAAGAGTTAGAATTGAATGCTCATGCCAATAGAATAAGCGCGATAAGGAGGATAGGTTCGCTTGTCGTCAATGCCCAAAGTGCCATTGACGATGTAGCTGTTTATCATGGGTGTCTGTCCGCTGTAGCCTGTAATGGTGGCTATATTGTTGACAGAACACGACAGACGGAGGGCGCTGATATAACGTGACTTGACAGGAATGTTCCAGCCAATCGTAAGATAATCGAAGTTAATATAGTCTCCGCGCTCCAACCAGTAGTCTGTAGCAATCTGGTCTTTGATGTTCATCTGTGGTGCCTTAGCCATTACATTGTAGTCTGGAAAACTTGACATGTTCATGTAAGTGAGGCTGGTTCCATTGTAGATTTTATGCCCAAAGGCACCGTTTATCTGTAGAGATACATCGAAATCTCTGTAGCGAAAGCTGATGTTTGAACCCAAAGTCCATTTCGGAGTGGCTTGTCCGGCGATATAACGGTCGCCTCCGTCTTCGAGGTTTACACTCCCGTTATGGTCTAAGTCAGCGATAGTATAGCTGTAGCTTCCATTGTCGTTGCGGTGCAGTCCTGTGCAATGAGGCAGATAGAACACGCCGAGTGGCTGTCCCACAATCTGATAAACGATGTTGTTGTTACCGCCATGAAAGCCTGCACCATTAAGCTGTCCGATGCTTATGATGTCGGCAGCAGTGAGGTTACTCCCTTTGTAATTGCCTGAAAGTGAAATCAGTTTGTTCTTCTGGAAGGCCACATTCATGTTGATGTTCAACTCCATATCTTTCTTTGTTATCGGTATAATTCCGAGTCCAAACTCAAGACCACTGTTGCTCATCTTACCTAAGTTGGCTAAGAACTTATTGAAAGTAAAGGGTGGAACAGGCACATCATACTGGTACAACATGTCGGTAGTGAGACTGTAATAGTATTCTGCAGTGAGCACAATCCTGCTGTTGAGAAGCGCTATGTCGGTGCCAATATTGAAGGTACTGCGCGTTTCCCATTTCAAATCGGGGTTCGTATTGCGGAATTGTCCGAATGTAGTTGTAGGCGAACCTTGTACACTAATGACGCCCGTGGGACGCAATAGTGCCATTGAGTTGTAGGAGTCGATGCCGCCTTGATTACCACTTTGCCCATAGCCTGTACGCAGTTTCCATAGGTTGATGACTTTATTGAGGGGCTTGAAGAACGGTTCCTGGCTGATAACCCACGTGCCGGAAACAGATGGAAAGAACCCCCATTTGTTGTTTTTCCCAAAGAGACTGCTGCCATCGGCACGCAGATTCATATCAAGGGTGTAGCGTTTGAGCAGCGTATAACTGACACTTCCCATCACAGAAGCTAAGGAGGGATCGCTGTATTCAGAGCCAGTTCCACCATAAGGGCGCGTGGAACCGGCAGCCAGATTGTTATAGCCGATATCGTTGGTAGTAAAGCCTTTCACTGTCGTCCAGAAGCCGGTACGCTGGCTTTTCTGATATTCTGTCATGGCTGTTGCATTGACTTCGTGCATATCCCATTGATGATGATAGTCCAATGTGACGTTGCCTAACCATTCTTCGCTTTTGTGTTCACCACGAAAAGCCTGTCCCTGTGCCCACACCCACGTAGGATAATACGAGGCATTTTCAAGCGATGTATAGCTGTAGCTGCCGAAAAACCGCAGATTGAGTGAAGGATTAAGCGCGAAATCAAGCCCCAGATGCGTGTTGAAGTTCAGGCTTTGTTCATGCTCTTTCTTATTCAGTTCGGCCAAAGGTGAGGCTATCTGACTGGCTGCCCCATTGCGATCCCAGCCACCATTTGCATTCTTTCTTTCCGGGAAAGTAGGGTTTTGAGTGGCTGCTCCATAGAAAAGTTTCTGCTCATCTGCAATGAATTTGTTCTTCTGTGATGAGCCGAAGACTCCGAAATCAATCTGTAACAGGTCATCGAAAGCCTTTTGTGTGAGGTCGAACTTAGCCACGAAGTTATGGCTTTCGGTGATTTTTACGACCATATCATGCTGCATTAAGCCGACTGAAGCACGGTAGTTGCTGTTGGGAGAACCGCCACTGAAGGCCACATGATGGTTCTGAACGAAGCCTGTTCTCGTAATAGCATCCTGGAAATCAGAGTTATATCCTCCGTCAACATACTTGAGGCCGAGCCGCTTGGCAGTGTTGATGTAGTCGCGTGCAGACAGCATTTGGAGTTTATTGTATTTTCGTTCGAAGCCTATATTGCCGTCATAGCTGATGTGAAACAGGCTTCCATTGCCTTTTTTAGTTGTCACCTGAATGACTCCCGAAGCGCCTCTTGAACCATATTTAGCCGTTTCCGTGGCGTTCTTCAGTATGGCAAAGCGCTCTATGTCGGCAGGATAAACGGTGGAAAGTGTTGCCAAGTCACTGTAGACTCCGTCGATAATAACGAGTGGGTCGTTGCCTCCTGTGAGTGAAGTTGTACCGCGAACGCGTACACTATTAAGCTGGGCCATACGGTTTTCACCTGAAGAAATGTTCACACCTGCCGCTTGTCCGCTCAACGCATTAAGCGAGTTGGTGACCAATCCTTTGTTCATTTGCCGCTCTGTGATAATGTCAATAGGCCCTTGAGACACGTTGGGTGTGAGCTGTTTGATAGCTATGGAGTCGATACCCTTAGTGATTTTCTGTGCCATTGCAGCAGGCATTGCAAGGAATTGAAATGCGATTAGAATGTTTAGGTGTTTCATGTTAGGGCTATATATTCGTCATGTTTATATTGCAAATATAATAAAAAAAGGAGAAGTTCGACACTTCTCCTTCTATATTTCTTTAAAAAAATGTGGCTGAAATCAATTGTTCTTCTTGTAATACTCTAAGCCCAACTGTACGTTCTTCTTTAATGCTTTCGATGAATATGTAGCTCCGCTGACCCCATCGACATCCATCTTGGCTGCCTTCGAAACGCTTTTTCCGTTGTATTCTGTCAGCAAAGTTTTCGCTTTGTCAAAGAACTTAGGCGTTTCATGATTAGGAAGTGCCTCGATTTTCACGACTTTATCCTGTTTGATATATATCTTCACAGGGGTTGTTCCCTTGAAACCTTTGATGCCTTTTCCCAATAGATTGGTGTTGATAATCGTCGTATCATTTTCCTTAGTCATGATGTTATCGGCAGGCATTGCACTCATCATGATTACAACCATCGCACATGCTGTGAGGGTTGTGAGTAGTCCATTCATTCTCTTTTTCATCGTTTTGCTTCTTAAATTATCCGTTAAAACGTGGGCAAAGATAGCGAAATAAAATGAATAGTGCGGGCTATGACAGGTAAAAATTAGGTTTTTTAACCTTGCAGAAGAGCGGAAGCAAATAATGTGTTAATTCTGTTCATGATTGTTTACAAATGTTCTCATCATGCTTGTAGATTTGAACTGAAGTCCTTTCTTGGTCTAAATAAATGCTGTTTTTGGGTGTTTTGCAATATATTGACAGTCAGGGTGTTATGGAACTCAAGGCGAATTGCACGATAAAATCACGATAGAAAACGTTGTAACTTGTATCAAGTTACCATGCAATCTGTGTCAAAATACGTGGCAATTTGACTCACTTTAGCGTGTAAAGTGATGCAGATTGCAGGATGAAGTGACTGGAATTGTAAATTGAAAGGGTAAAAATGAGAATACCAAAGCCATTAAATGACTTCACACAGGCATTGAAAGTGGCTTTTCATTTCTATTTGATGAGGATGAGAAATGTTAAAAACGAGCTGATATCTTTACAAAAGAAATGGGGTGTTGCAAGGGCTTTGATGTTTCTTCTTACTGCATATTATACAGTCACCCCTGCCTCTGAAGCCTCTGAAGACAGCTTGCTTTTGAGAGGCAGGGGCGCGTATGAGTTCATAAAAGGGGCTTTCAGAACAGCACATCCTTTAGCTTCTGATACAAGAATGATAGCGTCAGAAGCAGCAGGCCAAGGCTGATGAACACGATAATCTTGCCGAGTGCAGGCATTGTCCATACGTCGCTGAGCACGAGTTTGCCTAAAACAATGCCGAATTCAGCCAGACTCACCATTCTCACTTCCTTGCTCTTGCAGCGCATGCCGATAATCATCAGCAGGAAAGCTGCCGTGCCCAGAGAGAGCGAGAAACCCGTGTCGAAACTCGGATTGCCGAATGTGAGCAGCAAAAGACGGGCGCCTGTGAGCCACACGAGTGTGGAAATGACGGCAAAGAACGGCTGTAATTTCTTTGTTTCCCAATGTAATGCCAGCATCTTCCACATGATATAGCCCATCAGAGTCGCGACAACTGATGTTGTTACCCATTGCAGTGTGAGCACCGTAGTACTGCGGATGTCATAGCCACCCCATATCGTTACCATATAGACTATAGTGACAAAGCAGAGCAGAATGAGATAGGCCACCTTGTATTTTCTTACTTTAAAGCGGCGATGAAGCACGAGAGAGCCGGCAAGAAGGATAGTTGCTGTCGTCAAAGGGTTGGCTTCATGGGCAATGTCTTCTGCCAAATAGCATGTAAAGTCGTTGGAGAACGCCATGTAAAGCCATAGAAAGCCTACTGCATAGGCAATGACATTGCAGGGAGTGTAGTGCAGAATGCGCCGGCCTTTACTGAAGAGTCGCCTGTTGCGTTGCATGATAATGGCTGCTACGAACGAAGCAATGGAAATGGTAAACAGCATGAGGAAGTTGCTGTTGAGGAACAACTTGTGGCTTGTGTCTTCGTAGGAGGTATACCAAAGGATATAGTATGTCAGACTAAAGATTATAGAAAGGAACGCAAGTATGGCTGCGCTGCGCTCATAAATGACGGATTTCTCTTTCGTATAAAGCCAAAGTAGCAGCACGGACTCTGTGGCCCAGATAATGAAAATGGTTGTATTGGTGAACAACAAAGGTACACCTATTGATGCGAAAGCTATCGTCAGAGCAGACATAGTCTTGCGCAATGTGTCGTGACCCGATATGCGGAAGCGTAGGTAGAGGTAGAAAATGAGATTGACAAATGCGATGAAGAACGACAGATAACCAGGCTCATTGATGAACATGTCGCTGTCTGCTATGACGCATCCTCCATATAGAAGATAAATAAAACCATTGAGGGTGATGACTGCCATGAGTGCCCTGTGCATGCGTTGACTGCAAGACGGTTGCATGATGAGACGCACGGGAAGCAGGAAGATGAAATAGAAGAGCGTGGCAAACCCAAGTACAAGGAAATTGATTTGCAGATTATAGTAGAGTATATGGCTTTCTATAACAGTCAACCATAATATAATATAAGTGAAAGCAAAAGCCACGATGGGCAGCAATCCCCATTTCTTATAGAATGCAAGTGCAAACATTCCAAGGTTGAGAATGGCGAGATAAGTCTGTAATGCGATGATGCTTCCAGAGTCGGTACTGACGATAAAGGGAGCAATGAAGCCTCCGACAAGGGCCGTTACAGCTAATTCGCAGCGGTCATAGCGTATGGAAACAATGGCCATGAATATCGTTGTGAGGCAGAGAATGACGAAAGCGGCCGTTTGAGAGAACAGCTGATAATAGTGGAAAGCAATGGAAACGGTCAGATAGAAAACGCCGAACGCGCCGCCTGCGAGCAGTGAACTGAATGTGTGATAACGCTTGTGGAGCCATTGGGCCAAGCCAAGCATGACAACACCGACGGCAAATCCCATGACCGTGCGGGCCACTTCGTTGATCCAGTTCTGGTCAATGGCGTACTTGACAAAGTATCCAATACCGAGAATAAACACCAAAATACCAATCTTCCCAAAGAGGTTTTCACCGATAAACTTCTCATAATTGGTTGTCTTTTCGGTCATTTCTTCCAGTTGTTCTGTATTTGCTGTCGCTTCATCCGTTGGGCTAAGAGGCGTCTCCTCTGCTTTTGTTGAGGGTTGTTGGAGTGGAATAGCGTTATTTTCTGTTGGTGCAACAGAAGCTTCAGCAGGCGCTATGACTGACGGTTGAAATGGAGTAGGGGCAGTTTCTTGTTTTTCCAAAGCTTCCTCTGAAAGCATCAGCGCCTCCGTTTCTGGTGTTTTGACGGACACATCTACCATTGGTGGCTGTTGAATGCTTTCCCCAATGACAACCGTTTCTTTAGTTTCGGTCTCTGCATCTGTAGCTTTTGTGGTACTTGTTTGTGTCTCAGTGTTGCTGCCATGCTGTATTGTTGTCTTTTGTTCCGACTTCTTCTGCACAGCTTCTTCAGGCTTTTCATCGGCAGAGTGCACTTTATTTGCAAGCGAATTTTTCAGCGTTGACAGTTCCAATCTCATGATTGTGAGTGTCTTGTTGATTTCTGATAGTCGCGTGAGGATAGTGATGAGAAGAGCTCCCAATACGATTATGGTAAGCAACATCAACATGGTTGACGATATATAATCCATTGTCTTATTTTGTTGTTTTGGTGGTAAAGATAGTAATTATCATGTAGATTGCAAAACATTCTGTCAATTACTTTCCGTGAATTTCATCCAGATGGTCTTTCCTGAAAAATGAAACTTGCCTCTTCCTACAAGCTTGGGAAGAGGCAAGAAAACGTGATAAAGCTTTAATTCTGTTTGGCAGGAGAAGTCGTTGTCGTGTTATCATGATGAAGCTCTTGGCGTCGGCAGCCCGTGCAATATAGGCATCTCGTGCGTCACCTTCTATCTCTGAGTAATGTTGTATGGGTATCTTGCATTGGAATTCTGGTCTGTGTAGATTGTCACGGGTGTCTGATATCGAGTAGCTTTGATAGGAATAAAAGGGTATGTGTTTCTTTTCGGTTTCGCATCGTGCTATTGATGGTGTTATAGTCAGGCATACAATATATTTACCGCGCACACGTTATAATATATAAACTCAGGAAAATAAAACAGCAATGATAGAATATATAAAGGGAGAACTGACCGAACTTACGCCGGCTTTGGCCGTTGTCGAAGCTGCAGGGGTGGGCTATGCTCTCAACATTTCATTGACCACTTACAGTGGTATCCAAGGCAAGAAAGCAGTGAAACTCTATGTGCATGAGGCACTCACTACGGGCGGTCGTGATGACAGTTTCACGCTCTACGGTTTCGTCAATAAGCAGGAACGGGAACTCTACCGCCTGCTCATTACCGTGTCGGGAGTAGGTGCAAACACGGCTCGCATGATGCTTTCGTCAATGAGTCCGGCTGAACTTTGTAATGCAATCGCCAATGGTGACGAGAAGATGATTAAGGCAGTAAAAGGTATCGGATTGAAGACGGCACAGCGTGTCATCGTTGATTTGAAAGACAAAATCATGGCAAGTGGCATTGCCGATGAACTGCATGTGGGTAGTCAGAAGAGTGGTATTGCGGTGAATAATGCCGTGAAAGATGAGGCTGTGGCAGCATTGACAATGCTTGGTTTCTCTCCCGCTCCGGTGGCTAAGGTCGTTGTGGCTATTCTCCAGAAGCAGGCAGATATGCCGGTAGAGCTGGTGGTGAAAGAGGCTTTGAAACAGTTAAAATAACGCTAAAGTTATTCTTTGAGTAAGAAAAAAGCATACGTATTATTGGGATTTCTGATGGCTTTTGCGGTCAGTTATGCCTTTACTGTGCCTTTCTTCCAGCAGGAAGTGTCCTCCCGTCAGCAGCGTAATGGGGTGCAAAAACAGGAATATCGGGCAGAAACGGATACGGCGAAGCGTGTCAAAAAACCGCTTTGGCGTATTCAACGCACACAACCTATAAGTTGGAGCGACCTTGATAGCAGTGCACTCGATTTGCAAACGCCCCCTGATTTGCGTCAACAAGTCATCTATAATGATACGCTCAACGGTTATTTCTTTGGTCGCAAGCTTGGTGGAACCTATTTGTCGGCACCCATAGTGATGTTGCCCGACGAGTATATGAATTGGACTGGCAGGCAACAGAGGTATGCTTTCTTTCGCAAAAAGAATGCAGAGATCTTCCAAGCTAAAGGAAAAGACAAGTTCGATTTCACGGATATGCACTTCGATTTGGGCCCTGCCGAAAAGATTTTCGGCCCGGGTGGTGTGCATATTCGTACGCAGGGAACAGCCGAACTGAAGTTTGGCGCTACGATGAAAAACGTGGAGAACCCTGCTTTGACTATCAACCGACGCCATACTACGACGATGAATTTCGATGAGAAACTCAATGTCAATGTCAATGGAAAGGTTGGAGATAAGGTCAACATGAACCTGAACTATAACACTGATGCAACCTTTGACTTTGATGCGCAGAACCTGAAACTGAAGTATGAAGGCAAGGAAGACGAGATTGTGAAACTCGTTGAGGCGGGTAATATTTCGTTTCCTTCTAATTCTTCTCTTATCAGAGGTGCGACTTCACTCTTCGGATTGCGCACGGATTTGCAGTTTGGAAAACTCAAGATGCAGCTTGTTGCCTCGCAGAAGAAAAGTTCTTCGAAGACTGTTTCGAGTAGGGGAGGAGTGCAGTTGACGCCTTTCGAGTTCAGCGCGGCTAACTATGAAGAGAACCGCCACTTCTTTCTTGCGCAGTATTTCCGTGACCATTATGCCGAAGGCATGCGGGCTTTACCTAACTTGAAAACCGGTATTAACATCGGACGTGTAGAGATTTGGGTGACCAATAAGACGGGAACAACAACCAATACACGTAATATTGTGGCATTGACCGACTTGGGTGAGCATGCAAATGTGAGCAATGCGCATCTTTGGGCAACGACAGGTATGTCGGTTCCGAGCAACAGGGCAAACACCGAATATGCTGCCATGGCAGGCACATACAATGCAGCCCGCGACATAAACCAGACTTCAACGGTGCTTGACGGAGCCGGATTGACGGGTGGAAGTGACTATGAAAAGTTAGAGAGTGCACGGCTGTTGAGTACTTCGGAATATACAGTGAACAAGGCTTTAGGCTATATCAGTCTCAACGCGGGCGTCAATACAGACCAGGTTGTGGCTGTAGCTTTTGAATATACTTATGGCGGACAGACTTATCAAGTGGGCGAGTTTGCGGGTGATCGCACGAATGTGAGCGAAGCTTTGTTCGTGAAATCGCTGAAGAATACGAGTAGTAGTCCCTCGCAGGGAAACTGGAACTTGATGATGAAGAATGTCTATCGGCTGGGCGATACCGTGGAGAAAGAGAGGTTTAGACTCGATGTGAAATATCAGAGTGACACTACAGGTGTCTACTTAAGTTATATCCCAGAGGAGCAAGTTAAGAAGCAAACGATAATCAAACTGCTTGGGGCTGACCGCCTTGATAATAATAATCGTCCCAACAGTAATGGCTATTTCGACTATGTAGAGGGCTATACAGTAAGCAATGGACGTGTGTTTTTCCCCGAGCCTGAACCTTTCGGACGTGATCTCTACCGACTGCTTGTGGCTAAAGGTGTACCCTCTGCCGTTGCTCAGAAATATGTCTTCAATGAGCTTTATGACAACACGCGGACTGCTGCCAAGCAGATGGCAGAGAAAGACAAGTATAATCTGGTGGGGCAATTCCGCGGTTCTTCAGCCAATATCATATCCTTGGGTGCTTATAACATCCCGCAAGGTTCGGTGGTTGTGACGGCAGGTGGTGTGAGATTGGTAGAGGGGTCAGACTACAGTGTGGACTATAGTGCAGGCGAAGTGACTATTCTCAACCAGAGCATTATCGATGCAGGTACGGCAGTTAATGTGTCGCTTGAGAGTAACAGTGATTATGGTATGCAGCGTAAGACGATGTTCGGCGTGAACTGGGAATACGACTTTTCACGTAATTTACAGTTGAGTGGTACGATGCAACATCTGTCTGAACAGTCGCTGACAAATAAGGTAACAATGGGCAGTGAACCATTGAACAATACCTTGTGGGGACTGAATATCAATTGGAAAAAGGAGAGCCAATGGCTCACGGATATGCTTGATAAGTTGCCTTTTCTGCATTTGACGCAGCCTTCACAGATTAGTTTTACAGGAGAATTTGCCCAGCTTATTGCGGGTAGAAACAGTGGAACGCAGGATAATGCATCTTATCTTGATGATTTTGAAAACACCACGAATAAGATTGATATCGCCATGCCTGCATCGTGGATTATATCGAGTGTGCCTTCTACTTTCCCTGAAAGCAGTGACAAAACTACATTGGCAAGCGGTTTCAATCGTTCGCAGTTGGCATGGTATACGATAGATCCGTTGTTCACACGGCGTAGTAGTTCGCTCACACCTGCTCATCTGAAGAGCGATTTGGAGCAGCTTTCCAACCATTATGTCCGTGAGGTTGCAACGCGTGAACTCTATCCGAAGAAAGATATTAGCAACTATAATGGCTCGTCGTCGACATTGAATGTATTCAATTTAGCCTATTATCCTAACGAGCGTGGTCCCTATAATTTTAATCCCAATCTGAACCACGACGGTACGCTTCCCAATCCTGAAAGACATTGGGGAGGACTGATGCGAAAGCTTGACACCAATGATTTCGAACGAGCAAATATAGAATATGTAGAGTTCTGGTTGCTTGATCCTTTCATCTATTCCAACCGAAAAGCCAACGCTAATGATTATGGAGGCGATTTCTATTTGAACTTGGGTGAGGTTTCCGAAGATGTGCTCCATGATGGTAAGAAGTTTTATGAAAGTGGTATGCCTGTCGATGGTTCGCAGAGTTATACGACGACACAATGGGGTAAGATACCTACGTCAAGCATCGTCAGTTATGCCTTTGCAACGACCAAGGGAGCACGTGCCTTGCAGGATGTGGGCTTCAATGGACTCAATGATGAAGAAGAACGACGCTTTCAGTCTTATCAGAATTTCCTCACTTCCATACAGGGACAGGTGAGTGCTGCAGTATGGGATTCAATTTATAATGACCCTGCAAACGATGATTATCATTATTTCCGGGGCTCTGATTATGACCAAATGAAGGCAGACATCCTACGTCGATACAAGTATATTAATAATCCACAAGGCAACTCTCCCGACAGCGGTTCGAGCAGTGAACGCTATGATACGTCCTACAAGACGACGCCCGATGTTGAGGATATCAATCAGGATTACACGCTCAACGAATATGAAAAATATTATCAGTATCATGTGTCAATTCGTCCTAATGATATGGTTGTGGGGAGTAATTTTATTGTAGATAAGCGTGATGCGAGTGTGAAGCTGCGCAATGGACGAACGGAGAATGTCACATGGTATCAGTTCCGCATTCCACTCAGAGAGTATGAACGGCGTGTTGGTTCGATTTCTGATTTCACGAGTATTCGCTTCATGCGTATGTTCCTTACAGGTTTTAAGCATCCTATCGTGTTGCGTTTTGGAAGTTTTGACCTCGTGAGGGGAGATTGGCGTGTCTATGAACGGAACCTTGATAATCATACAGGTTCGGGTACGTTGGCTGTCAGTTCAGTCAGTATTGAAGAGAATGGTGACAAGACACCTGTTAACTATATCCTTCCACCAGGCATCAATCGGGAACAGGATCCGACGCAGCCTCAGTTGATTGAAAGCAACGAACAGGCGTTGAATTTCACAGTCAACAACCTGTCACATGGCGAGTCTAAGGCGGTCTATAAGAACACAACGGTAGATTTGAGACAGTATAAGCGCTTGCAGATGTTCGTGCATGCAAATGCCTTGGAACAGAATACGACACAGCTTGATGATAACCAATTGGCAGTATTCATACGCTTGGGGTCTGACTATAAGAATAATTATTATGAGTACCAGATACCTTTGAAGCTCACTCCTCCAGGCAAATACAATCTCAATTCGCCAACGGATCGTACTGTTGTTTGGCCGCAAGATAACATGATGGATATAGCATTACGTCTGTTTACTGATTTGAAAAAGCAACGCAATATTGCAAAAGCTGCAGGACATGCTAACTTCATGCAGGCTTTCACGGCATATGATAAAGACCATCCTGCCAATCTGATCACTATCCTGGGTAATCCTTCCTTAGGTGAAGTGAAGACAATGATTATTGGTGTTAGAAACCTTTCGGGAGATGTGAAGAACGGTGAGGTATGGGTTAACGAATTGCGTCTGAAGGAGTATAATAATAAAGGTGGCTGGGCTGCTAACGGCAATTTGAATGTTCAGTTGTCTGATTTGGGCACGGTGAATGTACAGGGACGTTATGTCAGTGATGGTTTTGGTGGCCTTGAAAGCACGGTGGCTGAACGTACGCAGGAAAGTCTTTCAACCTACAGTGTGACGACAAGTTTGGAATTAGGAAAGTTCTTTCCTGACAAGGTAAAGGTCTCTGCACCTCTTTACTATTCGGTAAGTCATGAAACAAGTAGACCACGTTATAATCCTTTAGATACAGACATGACCTTGAAAGATGCGTTGGAATCAAGTTCAAAAGCAGAGCGGGATAGTATTGAGGCCATTGCGGTGACAAAGCGGATCAATACAAATTTCTCACTGTCAAACGTGCGAATTGGGGTCCAAACAAAGAATCATCCGATGCCTTATGACCCTGCAAACTTCTCTTTTTCCTACAGTCATTCCCATAGCCACACGAGTGGTAAGACCACGGTTTATGAGAATGAAGACAATTGGCGAGGGGCAATGAACTACAATTGGTCGCCGGTTTACAGAGCCTGGGAACCTTTCAAGGGCATTCGAAGCAAGTCGAAGTGGTGGGATATCGTGAAGAAATTTGGTCTTAATTGGTTACCACAGAACTTGGGATTTAATACCGAGATGACACGCAGTTACTATGAGTTGCAGGAGCGGGATATGGAGACTTTGGAGCCAAACCGACTGCCGGTGAGTTTCAATGAGCAGTTCCTTTGGAACCGAGACTTTACAATTCGTTGGGATTTGACACGCAATCTGCACATGAATTTCCAAAGTGCTACGCGCTCACAGATAGAAGAACCTTATACGCCTGTTAACAAAATGCTCTATGCCGACCGTTATCATGCGTGGAAAGATTCCGTTTGGACGAGCATCAAACGCCTTGGAACACCACTCGATTATCAGCAAACGTTCACGCTCTCCTATCAAGTTCCGCTGAATTTGCTACCTATTTTCGACTGGATAAATGCTGATATGCAGTATAATGCCAATTATACTTGGGTGCGAGGAACTGAAACTGAGAAGCATATTAGTCTTGGGAATACGATTACCAACAATCGAAATCTGAATTTGAATGGGTCTTTCAATATGGAAAGATTATATAATCATATTCCTTTTTTGAAGAAGACTAACGAGCGTTTTAATCGCAGAACAGTTTATAATCGACAGCCTTCTACAAAGAAAAAGATTTCGAAGACCGACCATACACAACAGGCTTTGCCTAAGAATAAGGGTGGTTTTGAACAGGAAATTACGTTGCGTCCCGATACAGTTATTGCCATAACGCATGGCAAACACAGTCGTAGACTCATCGTAAATGCACGTACAGAGGATGGGCATAGTTTCAAATTGAAGTTTAAAAAGATGGATGATAACACGCTCCGCATTACAAATAAGGTAGATTCTGCCATAAAACTGAAACTCACTGTGAATACAAAAACACCTTTGGAAAATGAGAGTTGGTATCGCACGACACAGAGTCTGGCCCGAGTAATGATGATGTTGAGGAGTGTTGATATCAGCTATCGCAATCAATATGCCATGACCTTGCCGGGCTTCATGCCTAATGTCGGGAAGGCTTTTGGGCAGAGTCGCGGTAACGGATTACTCTCTCCGGGGCTTGATTTCGCGTTCGGAGTGATAGGAGATTCGTACATTGACAAGGCACTTGAACGCAATTGGCTTCTTATGAATGACTCTGTTGCAACGCCAGCTGCCACTACTTCGACTGCAGATCTGCAGCTTCGGGCTACCTTGGAGCCTTTCCGCGACTTCAAGATTGACCTCAATGCAACCCGCGTTTCAACCAAGGCGCACAGTATTCAATATATGTATGCAGGTCGCCCGACAACACAAAGTGGTACATTTTCAATGACGACAATATCTTTGGGAAGTGCTTTTGAAGGAATAGGTAATGCAAATAGTGGTTATCACAGTAAGACTTTTGATAGGTTCTGTAATCTTCTTGACGGTTTCCGACAGCGTGTTGAGGCCCAATATGTAGGCAGCAGATACCCTGCCGGCACATCTTTAGCAGGGCAAGCTTTCAATCCAAACAATGGGACTGTATCGAGATACAGTGCAGATGTAATGGTACCTGCATTCCTTTCAGCCTATACAAGCGTGAGCGGTAAAGGGCTTGATATCTTCCCTGCACTAACGAAATTACTCCCCAATTGGTCTGTTCGTTATAGTGGGTTGGTTCAGTTGCCGTGGTTCCGCGATGTATTCCGTAGCTTTAATATCAATCATGGATACCGCAGTATCTATACGGTTGGTTCCTATGCATCGTTCAGTAGTTATCAAGAGTATATGAATGGATTGGGCTTTGTTGTTGATGCAACATCGGGTAATCCTGTTCCCAGCAGTATGTTTAACGTCTCAATGGTAAGCATCAATGAGGCTTTCTCTCCATTGTTGGGTATTGATATGACCTTCAACAGTGGCATGACAGCCAAGTTGGAATATCGGACAGTGCGGAGCTTAAACCTCAGTATGACAAGCGTTCAACTGAATGAATCATTGAGTAGAGATTGGGTGATGGGCATTGGATACCGTATTAATGATTTCAAACTCTTTGGGATGCAGACCCGACGCAAAGTAAAGCGCACGAAAAAAACAGCGAAAGAGACCGAAATGCAGGCAGAAACAATGACGAAACGCAGTGGGGTAAACCACGATCTGAACCTCAATCTCGATTTCAGTTATCGCAGACAGGCTTCGCTGACGCGTGATATCGCAACGATGACCAGCAATGCAAGCAGTGGAAACTCTGCTCTTAGATTGAGCTTTACTGCTGATTATACGCTCTCACGTATGCTTACAATGAGCTTTTTCTATGATTTTCAGAATAACACTCCGTTGTTGAGTAGCAACAGTTATCCTACATCAACGCGTGATTTTGGATTGAGTATGAAATTCTCTTTGACACGCTAAAGCACTCAAAAACAATGATGATGAATAATATAAAAATAGAAAATGCCCAGCCACAGCAGGCTTCTGATATCGCTTCTTTAATCATGTTGGCAATGAATCATGCTTGCTGTCAGTATTTTGCAGGCCCCCATCACACGCTTTCCGACTTTCATCAGTTGATGACTCGCCTTGTTGAGCGGCATGATTCGCAATATTCCTATCTTCATACCATAGTAGCTTTGGATGGAAAAGATGTCATTGGTTGCTGTGTGAGCTATAAGGGGGGAAGGTTACATACATTGCGTCGTGCATTCATTGATGAGGCTTTGGTAAGCTTTGGCATAGATCATTCCGATATGGAAGATGAGACTCAAGCCGGCGAACTCTATATAGATAGTCTTGCTGTTGATGCTCACTATCAGGGTAAAGGCATAGCGACAGCTCTGCTGGAGGCCACATGTGAAAAGGCTTTTGCCCTTCATTTGCCAGTTGGTTTATTAGTAGATAAAGGCAATCCTGCAGCAGAACGCCTCTATACACGTCTTGGTTTCCGCTATGTTAACGATGCTTCCTGGGGTTCACACCCGATGAAACATCTGCAAAAAAGCTTTTGATAAATATATATATAAGGTGGAGCAGGGTGCTGATAAATCTTTTAAAAAGTCCTCAATGACGGCATGTTTAATTAAAAAGTATTAAAGGATGAGAGTTTATTGCCGTTTTATTTGGAATTATGAAAACTATCATCTATCTTTGTATCGTGTTTTTCATGGTATTAGATTATTAAGGTTAAGAAGATTGGTTGTCGTGAGACAATCAATTTTTTTTATGCTTATTTGCAGCTTTCAATTTAGATGTGAAAAACTGATTATTTTGCACCAATATCATTATTTATTTCATAAATAAGGGGCATAAAACGAAATGTAACAAAATGGAAGATGATAGAAAACGACTATATACATTGATATTCAATCAGTTAGGACGAAATTAGATAAAGACAGCTTGCAAAACGAAATGTTACATTGCGTTACATTCGTGTTACATTTAGGGGATTATTTGAACAGTGTTTGAAGCATAAATGTTACATGGGTGAAAAATAGGGCTACATGAGACGGCGTTTTGATTGAAGACGGGTAATTTATAACATGAAGGCGATAGAGGACGGCACAGGCGAAGGAAAGGGCCTTACTGGGTGAATTGAGAACGCTTGAAGTATGGCAGAAGCAGTTGCATCCTGCCTTTTATTTTGTCGCAAAGAATAAAATATAAGTCATTAAAATATCGTATATAATTATTATTTTGTATATTCGCAGCAAAAAGAAGTAAATATGACTAAGGTAATACACGTACAGTTGATGCAGGGACGAAAGAACTATTATTTCGGTTCTATTCCTGCGATTTACAGCGTTCTAACGGCTGAGGAGATAGGTATAAAGCAGTGTTCATTAGAACGCGTAGGGTTGAGCAAGGGAGGCGTTGTACTGAATAAAAAGGCATGTATCAGGGCAGGCGAACTTATACGCTCTAAGGCAACAAAATAAGGATGCGTTTGAACAGCTAAAACGCTGATTGAACGACACTTGAACGGTTTTTGACACGTATTTGAACGGTCGGAAGCCGTTTTTTCATTTAGAGAGAATAAAAGTTAGTGTGATTTTGGGGTAAAAATGAGGTTACTTTAATAGTTACCTTAACAGTTACTTTAATAAAATAAAACGAAATGTGATAGTTACCTTAATAGTTACCTTAATACTTTTCGTGTATTTCTACCCACATTCACCCCCCTAATAAGGACAAAAAAAAGCGGATTGATGCCGTTTTTTATCGTTTTACCCCCCCCCTTATTCCACAAAACAGGGGGTATAATACCATGTGACGAATAAAAATAATTTCGTAGAACGCCCTGTTTATCGGGCTTTTTAGCTATATTTGCGGTGTTAAATCATAAAAAAGTGTGCGCGCGGCGCATAAGGAGGGCAATATGGAACAGACATTTAAGATTAGTGATGAGCAGTGGGAGCGTTTGAATGATGCAACGTTTAGAATTGTACTGGAGCGTTCAGATAAGCTGGTTGCAAGTTCACTTGAACAGCTGCGCAAGTCTACAGACCGCGCCTATACCCTTTTTGGTTTCCTACTTACTGTTTTCTCAGGAATAACCGCTTACTTGATTAGGTGTGTGGATATAACTGTTCTGCTTCCGTGTGTTGTATTGTGGTTGGGGTGTGGTATAGCTACTGCATTGATGTTTTCCAAGGCGATATGGGTACACCCTTTTATCCATCAGGGAAACCAGCCACGTTATTTAATCACCAAAGAGCTTATAGATGCTTATAAATCGAATGGTGCATACCAGCACACGCTCTTGGTGTCTGCCATAGAAGAAAATCAATATTGCTACGACTACAATTCAAACATATTGGAGAAGCGTGCAAAAGTAATTAAATGTGTGATGAAAGTTATAAAGGCAACCTTTTTAATGGTTGCCGTTATAACCATACTCGTTAAACTGGCTGAATATCTGAACTGCCCTTGGGTAACAATTATTTTGTGTAATTCTGTACATTAATGATATTCCCGAGGCTATCCATGGCAAATACTTGGTCGCAGACTATCAGTGCATTAAAAGCATTTTTAGCACGATATCTGTGTCTTACAGAATATTCACCTTTGTCAGTTTCAATGATTCTGCTCCACTCTATCGACTGATAACTATTAGGGTCATTCAGAGTATTTTTTAGATAGTTTGCAACTGGGACAACAGTTCCATTGGATTTTACTTCAATCTTTGTATGAGGAAGCATATCTTCTTCTGAAGGAGCACTACACTTTTTAAATCCCCACACTAAAATGTTTATCGCGATAATAGCAAAGATTATCAAAGTAATACACCCTGTAAATTTTTCCTTGAGAGTCATCTCTTCCCATTTTTTGTTTTCTTTCATATCTATATAATATTAAGATAAATAATATGTGTTCACACAATGCAGTTAATCTGCACAGAAGCCTTGACAATAGCAAGAGCTGAGATGCGATGAAAGTCAATGTCTGTGTACGTCTATTTCGGAGTGCTATTCGAGGTTTACGTGCCCTATAACGAGTGCAATGCCTGTAATTTCATCCTTGGGGATATCGAAAGGAGGATATTGTATATTCTCGCTCACTGCAGAGAGCGAGTTTGCGGTAGTGCCTGGCATAAGTCGTTTGATGAGCAGTCCTTGTTCACGTGTTGCGATGACGTGCGGTCGATTCCACTGTATGAAACCGGAGTTGTGAATGATGGTACATCCAACGACATCACCTGCATTATATTTAGGTTGCATAGAGTCGCCTGTTACTTCAATCATAAAGTCGACATGCTGTCTTCTCCATTTTGGAATAACATAATACTCTTTTACATCGCTTTTGGTTATTGCAAAGTCGGCGTTGCCGAATCCTGCAGCAGCCTTTTGTGATACTAAAGGTATCAACTCATGTGTGAAATGTAGCGCATCAAGACATCGGAAAGCCTCAGGGATTCTATCTTTTGCTGTTGGTGTGCTCAGTTGCGCTGTAACTTGTGACTCTTGAGTAGCAGCTTTAAGCATGGGGCCATTACCTGTGAGGAGCCATTCTGTAGAATACATGGGATAATTTTCAACAAGAGACTCTATCCATTTGGCTTGTATGTCTGTCCCTTTCGCTATAGCACGTGATAAAACGCCTTTACTGGCACCTATTTTCTTCTCCAGCGCGCCGATTGTTATCCCCTCTTGCTTGGATAATTCCTCTATTCTTGATAAAATTTTGCACATAAATTGAAAATTATCTCTTAAAAAATTTGGATAGTTGAAAATTATCACTATCTTTGCAGCATGTTTAATACATAAACACCGCGCCAAAAATACAAAAAAGGGGCGAGAAACAAGAATGTTTAATTAAAAAATATAGGAATATGAAAACTTACTTCTACGCATCTTACAAGTTAAATGTGAACAAAGCAGACGTTTGTACGATTATCAAAGCACAAAGTCAGGCACAAATCAAAAGAGCAGCCATCCATTTGCATGAGAACTGGTCACGTTTTGAAACGTATAATGAGGCATTCAACTATCTTATGATTAATGTTACCTCATTAGGAGCACAGGTTTCCTACGATGACGTTAGATATTATGATGTAACGAATTTCTAAATAACCTTATTGTAAGTAAGACATGAACAAGAGTTTATTAGACCGAGTAAGTGTTGAGAAAATAGATGCGCTGGTTGACGCATTAAGCGGGGTGATAAGTGACATGCGCATTACAGGAGAAAATAGCGAGACCTGCTTTTGCAATGAAGCATATTGGGCATGTTATTCTTTAAGAAATATGATGTTTACATCTCTAAGACATCGGGAACAAAATAGACTGGGTGAATAGATTGTAGGATAACCCAAGGCGGCTACGTCCGAATGGTAGCGGACCAGAACATCTCGGCAACTGGGGTTCGATTCCCCTCCGCCTACAAACATAATATTAATAAAGAAAAGATATGGAAAAGAAGATTTATGTATGCAAGGAAGGAACGGCACGTCTCAACATCAATGTAAACGGAAATAACATGCAATGTCATCTGAGTAGTCGTACAGGCTGCAGAGTCCTTGTAGAATTTGAGTCAGGTAAACTACATGTTGAAGTTTCGGGACTTCCTTACAGACGTGTATCAACAACTCTACGCACGTCTCATCGCCCTGTAAGCGACAGGTGTAGTCGTACCGATGTTCCAAATTCAAGCTGTTCAGAATGTCCTCAAACATTGCTAAACCCATATTCCGGAGCTGCAGCTTTGCTTCGTCACAGTTTGGATAATCGGGAATGATAGTAATCGTTGCATCAAATTTATACTTATACATAACACTTAGATTTTATAATAGGCCATAAAGGTATAAAAAAATCGACAACAATAAGAACAACAGATATGGAAAAGAAGATTTATGTAAGTGACAAAGCAAAGACGCAGCTTTGCAAGATATTCAGCTGCTCTAAGATGATGGTGTGGTTAGCGCTGAATTTCAAGCGCGAGAGTGACCTGGCACGGAAGATACGTTATACGGCCCTGACGCAGTTCGGTGGCGTTCCAAGCTGGAAATCCGAGGAAGTGGAGACCACTCACGAGGAGGTGGAAAAGACCATGACGCAGCGTTATGGAGAACGTATAAAATTGGTGTATGACCGCAATGACGGCAGCACGCATGTTCTGATTGACGGCAAAGAGACGCGTGTGGAGCATAATCTTGACGTTCCCAGTTTCATGGCGTTGCAGAACGAAGTTGAAATAATGGCTATGAGTTTGTAAGAGTTTGACGGGATGGAGTATTTCAATAAGATATTGTGCGTAACAAGTCCTGAACTGACATCGGGCAGCAATCCTATCTTCAAAGAGGGCACACTGAATGTGTATGCTTCGACAGGTAAGATTTCACGTGTTCATCGGTTCGGAGGCGAGGGTGGCTATACTCTCTACGCGTGGAATTCCATTCCTCAGAAATACAGAAAGCGGTATATGGAACGTTACGGCGACCCTGAACAGCGCATGAAGGAAGCCATGATGCGTGACCGTATCAAATTAGATAGCGAGGCTCGCGAATGGTATGAAGCGTTCACATATGAGAAGAACGGCAAGCAGGAACATCTCACTGAAAAGCTTATTGAAGAGTACACCATCAATGCCAGCGTACTGAAAGAGTTGCTGAAGATGATGGCACAACGCAGGGCTATCCGTCAGAGCCTGAATGGTAGCACGGGCGGAGCCTGGGAGGTAATCTATAAGAGTTCTGAAGCTATGCGTGAAGAATATCAGCACACACTTCCGCAGAATGAAGCACGCCTAAAGACAAAGTTCAAGGCTTTCAAGGCCGACGGCTATCGCAGCTTGATCAGTGGTAAGGTGGGTAATTTGAACACTATTAAGATAACACCCGAGTTCGGGCAGTTGCTCATAGCCTTGAAACGCTGTCGGGTTCCTGTATATACGGATGCACAAATCTTTGAGGAAGGAAACCGCAGGGCTGTGGAGAACGGCTGGAAGCCGTTGAAGAGCCTTAGCGGTCTGAAGCGATGGTTTAACAGTGCTGCGATTATGCCACTATGGTATGATGCAGTATATGGTGAGCAGGCCGCACGACAGAAGTTCGGACGTAAACACCGTACAGCACTGCCAACGAAGCGCGACGCTCTGTGGTATGGTGACGGTACGAAACTCAACCTATACTACCAGGATGAGGAAGGCAAGGTGCGGACCACGCAGGTCTATGTAGTCATTGATGCGATGAGCGAGGTGATGCTTGGCTGGCACATCAGCGACAGCGAGGACTACGAAGCGCAATATCTCGCTTACCGTATGGCAATCCAGACCAGCAGGCACAAGCCTTACGAAATTGTGCACGACAACCAGGGCGGACACAAAAAACTTGACGCTGACGGACTGTTTAAGAAGCTTTGCCACGTGCATAGGACCACGCAACCCTACAACGGCGAGTCGAAGACCATTGAGGCGGTGTTCGGCCGCTTCCAACAGCAGGTGCTGCACAAGGATTGGCGCTTCACGGGTCAGAACATTACGGCAAAGAAGATGTCGAGCCGTCCGAACCTTGAGTTTATTGAGGAAAACAAGGACTCACTCTATACGCTTGAGGAACTGAAGGATGCTTACGCAAAGGCTACTAAGGAGTGGAACGAAATGCAGCATCCTGCATACGGCAAGAGCCGGCAGGAAGCCTACGACAACAGCGTGAATGAGGAAACACAGCAGGTTACGGCACACGATATGGTGGATATGTTCTGGGTTACGGCTAAGCGTATGAGCACGTTCACCGACCAAGGCATCAGCGTAACGATTAAGAAGGAGAAGCGACAATACGAGGTGATGAGTGAACCTGGTGTTCCTGATCATGAGTGGCGAAGACAGCACACTTACGAGCGGTTCGTTGTCAAGTATGATCCTTACGACTTCGGAAGCGTCCGACTCTATAAGAAAGAAGCTGACGGCAGCCTGAGGTTTGAACGAGTAGCAGAACCTTACGTTGTGATACATCGTGCGATACAAGAGCAGACGGAAGGTGAAGCTGCATTCATCAGACAGCAGCAGGCTGCGAATACTACTGACCGTATTGAGCGCACCGTTGCAGGACGTGAGATAGAAAAGGCTCACGGTGTAATGCCGGAGCAGCACGGCTTACGTAGTCCAAAGCCAAAGGGAATGACAGCAGCAGAGCGCAGACAGATAGAACGCCGTACAGGTATTTATAGCAAGGCGCCTGAAGAGTATAAAATAGGACGAAAGACGAAGCAAGTGAGCCTTGAAGACTGGTCAAAGGTTGAGACAGCAGTGGTTGACATGGCTTATGTGGCTGGCAAATCATAGGCAGCGAGGTGGTGCCTCACTACACAAAATAAAAAAATAACAACTAAAATAGAAAAGATATGAGTAAGTTGACAAACAACGAAAAGAGTCAGATCCAGGAATGCTTGAAGCAGTATGTCAGCAAGTACCCAAGTCAGAATAAGGCTGCACAGAGTCTGGTAGGAACGAGCAGCGCAACGGTGAGCAGTATTCTGCAGGGCAAGTGGGAGAATATTTCGGACGACATGTGGCGCAACCTCTCCTCACAGTTGGGGACAACGTCTGGTAATGACTGGCAGGTGGTCGAGACAAAGGCCTTTCAGGAAATGTCACTCGTCATGAAAGATGCCCAGGCTGTGAAGAATGTTACATGGATAGTGGGAGAAGCAGGCTGTGGAAAGACAACCACGGCGCGCCTCTATGCAAATGAGAACAATGAGGTGTTCTACATCTTGTGTTCTGAAGACATGAAGAAGAGTGACTTTGTACGTGAGATTGCACGCCGTATCGGTCAGCGTACAGAAGGTTACAGCATCAGAGAGCTGCTCGACAGGATCATTGACGACCTTATTCAGATGGAGGCACCGCTGCTTCTTTTTGACGAAGCCGACAAACTGCCGGAGCGAGTATTCCACTATTTCATCGACTTGTATAACAGATTAGAGGATAAGTGTGGTATCGTCTTCTTCTCTACAAGCTATATCAAGCGTCGTATGACCATGGGGCTGCGCTACAACAAATGCGGATATAACGAGATACACAGCCGTATCGGCCGCAAGTTCTATGAACTGGAACAGACCGCCCCTCATGATGTGTATGCAATCTGCATGGCAAACGGTGTGACAGACAAAGGACGCATCTCAGAGGTTGTTAAAGATGCAGAAGAATATGAATTCGACCTGCGGCGCGTGAAGAAGAATATTCATAGAGTTAAATTGATGGCTGCTCAAACAGCGAAAAATCAGCGTTTGAACAGCGATAAAACAGCAGGATAATGAACAGGGCAATGTCAGTAACCGATATGCTGCGTATGAAGAAAGAAACCTATCCTTTTGAAGGAGAATGGGCCGACGCCTTCGGAGCACCGGAGCGAGGAGGCGTATGGTTCATTTGGGGGCGAAGCGGAAGCGGTAAGACCAGCTTCACGATGAAGCTCTGCAAAGAGTTGGCAAAGTACGGGAAGATAGCCTACAATTCCTTGGAAGAAGGTTTCTCTCTGACAATGAAGAATGCACTTATAGAGGCAGGTATGCAGGACGTTGCACGGCGGTTTATCCTCATCAGTGAAAGCATGAAAGACCTTGACGGCCGTCTCAAGAAGCACAAAAGCCCGGATATCATTGTGATAGACAGCTTTCAGTACACACAGATGAGCTTTAAGGATTATCAGAAGTTTAAGAACCGACACCGGGATAAGCTGCTCATCTTCATCAGTCAGGCAGAAGGAAACAAACCTTCAGGTCGTACAGCGGTGAGTGTGATGTATGATGCAGCCCTGAAGATATGGGTGGAGGGTTATCGGGCAATCAGCAAAGGGCGGTATTTCGGAAGCAAAGGCTATTACACGATATGGGAGGAAAGAGCAAACATATATTGGGGAGAAACAAAAGAGTAAAGCTATGGCAAACAAGCGAGACAACCTGTTGTACAGGCTACGAAAAAAGGGCGTACAGGCCAACACCCGCGAACGCGTTATCTTCTTCGGCGTGGGTGGCGAGCCGTTCAAGCTAATACAGATAAGACGGCTCTGCCGTGAGTTTCATTTCAATGTGCAATTAGTAATACAATAGACAAATGAATACTTATATTTTAATGTTATCAAAAACCTTTCCAAAAGGGCATCTCCATGCTGGAGAACAAACTTTTTTTGAAGAGAAGCTCGGTATAAGCAAACTGCATACTATTCGTGCAAATTATTCCCTGTGGGAACACCGTATTGCAGAAATACAAGCAGGTAAAGGTGTATTGTCTATCCGTCAATGGGTGGGCGAACCGTATAGGAGCAAGCAGGTTGAAATTGCACAGCTGACTGCAAATGAGGGTGTCGGTATTCAGAAACTAATATTTATCGACAATAATATCATGCTACCTGTTATTGAATATGGGTCAGGTAACGAATTCAAATCAATGGATAGATACATGTTTGCAAAAAATGACGGTCTTTCTTTCAAAGATTGGAAAGCGTGGTTCAGGAACTATGATTTATCAAATCCGTTGGCAATCATTCATTTTACAAATTTTAGATATTAATATTAAGATGAGCAAGGAAAAACGAATAAAGAAAGTATATATCGCAGGAAAGATAGGTGAAGATATTCTTAGCGATACAACTCGCAAGAAATTTGCAGAGGCAGAAGCGTGGTTGAAAGCAAAAGGATATAAAGTGTTTAATCCGACTCAAAGCGGGCTTGGCATCATGGCAGAGAACTACGCAAAGGCATGTGGCACGAACTTCTATGAAGAGATACTTCTTCTTGACATTATGCAACTGAAACGGTGTGATATCATCTGTCTGCTTCCTGACTGGCACGAAAGCCCAGGTGCCTTGGCAGAGTTTTTCTTCGCTAAAGCAATAGATAAGAAAATAAAACAGATTACAATGTTTGAAAATAAAATAGTAGATTGGATATGAGCAAGGAAAAACGAACAATAGAAATTGCCCCTGGGCTGATGAGCCCAGGAGGGCGCATGGGAGAGCGCTTTTTGAGCCGTGGGCACGTGTGCATCTATTGCCAAGGCAACGGCTACCACTGGCAGGAAAACTGCTATCGTGAACGTTACAAGCAGGAATGTCCTGTGTGTAAAGGCAGCGGACGGCTTGATGCAGTGGTGACGATTGAGTGGAAAGCGGGAAAATAATTAAGGAAGTAAAACGATAAAAAAGATAACTATGAACAGAGAAATAATATTTAGAGGAAAGTCTATCGGCACAGGTAAATGGCTTTACGGACATTTGTTCAACTATGGACTAACTGCGCCAACTAATGTGCCTTGTATCTGTGTTTGTGTGCCAAAATTTTGGGAAGAGGCACGTCTTCTCTATACTGTGTTTCCAGACACTATCGGTCAATACACAGGGTTAAAAGATAAGTACAAAAGGAAAATATTTGAGTGGGATATTCTTAAATTCATAGCGCCTGATGGTACTATACGATATTTTGTAGTAGAATGGGCAAGTGAAGATAGAATATTAAGGCCACTATCCGATTTTGTGCCTGACGGCAATCCTATCCGTATAAGCGGTTGGTGTTTCAACTGGAATGGACACCGCTTGTACCCAACTGTGATAGATGGAGTTCCTGATAATGAAAGGATGGAGATTGTTGGAAACATTCATGACAACCCCAACCTACTTAAATGATAATTGGACAAAGCATAAAAAGTAAAACAAAAATGGGACAATTAAGACACTATTCGATGACACCGAACGATAAACCTGAGTGGCTGTTGCGGTTGCAGTTGGAAATAAGTCAGCACTACGCCATTCGTGGTATAGAAGACACACCTGAAGACTGGCTGGCGTTGCAGGACTTTGTAGATGCTTTCATTCGTAGCCTCTACACGCGCCGGGATATCATGGTGAGGAGCGAGGTGGCTGCCGACCTGCTAACCGAAGACGGAGAGACACGTCTCATTATTAAGCGAAACAGCAAACCTTTGCAAGTGTATTACATTCAAAAATAACCTCCTCTTAAGCAGAAGACAGGGAGAATCATAATCAAACTTCAAAAGGATAAGGAAAATGGAAAAGAAAGAAAAAATTCAAATCACGGAATGCAAAGCCTTCGGTAAGTTTTTCGAAAACCTGACTCCGGGTAGCATACATGAAGTACTAACTGCTCCTGAAGGCGGGAGAACTGAAGGCGGCGTATGGGTCATGGGTGTAGGTGAGCCCGTATTTGTTTTGAATGGTGAATATAAACGAGTGTATAATTCTTAAAACAAGAACAATGGAAAAAGGATTTAACTACGCACGCTTTTACACCCTGCTCAAGAAAATGCCCGGCGCTGATAAGGAAACGCTTGTGGAGCAATATACGAACGGCAGAACAACACACCTACGAGAGACTACACAGCAGGAATATAACAAGATGTGTCGCGATATGGAGCAGGTAGCAGGCTATGACGAGTTCGTGGAGGGCATCCGGAGACAGCTCAGACGGAAACGCAGCGTATGCCTGAAGCTGATGCAGCAGCTCGGCATCGATACGACCGATTGGAACCGCGTGAATGCTTTCTGTGAAGATGCACGCATCGCCGGCAAAGCCTTCCGCCACATCAGTATAGATGAACTCGAAGAGCTTGCCGTGAAGCTGCGGACAATAAAGCGGAAAAAGGAAGCCTCCCCAGGCTCCTCCGAGGCGAGGGGAACCGTTGTTATGCTATCCGTAAACAATTCAATAGAAAATTAATTTTTAATTACAAAAGAATATGGAAACAACTGTAAACATCAAAAATTTAAGTAAGGAGGAACGGGCACAGTTGCTCGCTGAGTTACAGAACGAAGAGAAACAAAGTCGCATCCAGCGTCGCGAAACCTACGAGAGTCTGCGTGCAGAATTGCTGCATGGCGTGGAGGAACGCCTGCAGACAGTAGCTGCTGACGTGCAAAGTTTTCATGACTGGCTACAAAGTGAGGTCGAAGGCTTCGTAGGTGTGATGCGTGATTATGGCCAACTGCGCAAGAGCGACCAGCGCAGCTACACCATCACTGACGGCGACTTCCGTCTGGAGATAGCAAGTAACAAGGTGAAAGGCTTTGACGAGCGTGCCGACCTTGCAGCCGAGCGTCTTATCGACTATCTCAAGCGTTATATGAAGAAGAGCGAAAAAGGGGCCGATGACCCCATGTATCAAATGGCCATGACGCTCTTAGAGCGCAACAAGTCTGGTGATCTTGATTACAAGAGCATTTCGAAACTCTATGAATTAGAGGATAAGTTCGACAGCGAGTACAGTGAAATCATGGGGCTTTTCAAAGAAGCAAACGTGGTACAGAAGAACGCGGTCAACTACTACTTCTCAAAGCGCAATCCGGAGACGAATGTGTGGCGTCGGATAGAGCCGAGTTTCTGCAGGATGTAAGTCCCGGAGATATAATGGTAAGACATGACGGCATGGCAGCAAATGGGCTGCCATGCTTTTGCGGTTAAATGAATTAATAACAAAAACAATCTTTATAAACAATGAAAGTGGACAATGAGCGCCGTCGTGGGGTGAGCTATCTGAAACGCGTTGCGGACGTGAATGCAGTTTATCAGCAATGGGCAAGGTCGGGTCTCTCGAACAGAGAGATCTGGCGCAGATATATCTATCCCGAGTACGGTATCAGTGAGCGAACCTTTTATTATATGCTGAAATATGATGTAAGCGTAAAAAAAGACTGCCCTGCTTCTCCCCGTCCACTTTTGTTGTTTGATTTCGACGATGAGCAAGAATGATTTGGTACATGTGTTCGCTCGGATACTGCGGGATGTACAGATAGAACTGAAGGAGGAGTTCGACAGGAACTTCGAACGTCAGGGTTTCTTTTCTGAAAGGTGGGCAAGGCGACGTAGTCCCTTACGTCCTGGGCGAGCAACGTTGGTAGACACAGGTGGCTTGCGGCGCAGTGTTCAGAGCAAAATCACCAGCGGTGGCGTGACGTTCTATTCTGCACACCCTGCAGCAGACATTCATAACGAGGGTGGCGAAATTAAAGTAACCGCCCGTATGAAGCGCTACTTTTGGGCCCGACATTATGCGGCTGTGGGTGGCTTCGGACGAAAGAAAAACGGTGAACTGCGAGGCGACAAGCGTACCCGACAGTTGAGCAGTGAGGCAGCGTTTTGGAAGTACATGGCCTTGATGCGCGTAGGCAGCGTGATACACATTCCTCGGCGGCAGTTCCTTGGTGCCTCGCCCGAAGTTGAAAAGGCTGTGTCGGCAATCATCGAGCAAAATTTAGAGGAATATTTTAACAACGAATTTAAACTAAAAAAGTGAAAATATGAAATTTCCATTTATCAGAAGAAGTAAGGTGAGTCGTATTGTAACTGAAGAACTTGATGTACTCCGCAGCCGACTTTACGATTGCAGGATAGAGATACTCATGTTCTCTGATGACGGCTGCCCTGTCGAAGACGGCAAATTATTACTGTCGAGTACCTGTGATGAGATTGAACGTATACTAACAACAATAAAAACAAGGATAAAACAATGAGAAAGGAACTCTATGCAGCTATCAAGGCGGCAATGGAAAAGATTGAAGCAGTGAAGCACGTCGACCTTTGGAACCACAATGTTGAGTTCATCGAACAAGAAGAGGGCTGGGAACGTCCAGCGGTGTTCGTGGAATTCGGTCCTATTGCGTGGCAGCCCTACGTGGGTGGCGGCTATCGTGGTGAAGGCAGCGTGCGGCTACACGTCGTGACGGACTGGATGGAGGGCGGACAGGAGGTTGCTTGGGCCTTGATTGCCCAAATTCGCGCGGCTATGGAGAGCGTGGATGGCGAAAGCTTTCACGGCCTGAGGCTCACAGAAACCGTGACCAATCACAACCACGAGGATATTTTGGAGAGTATTGAGGGATATGCCGTGAAAGGTGTATTATAAGCAGCGTATCATTCAGGAAAAAGCCTGCCGGCATGGAGACCGACAGGCTTTTTTTGATAAAATATGAAAAAATATTATCTGTTTTATTGTTTGTATTGAAATAATGATTATATTTGCAGCAGATAAAGCATTGAAGGAATGGCACCCTGGCATTTGAGTCCTAACCGCCGCCCTCGGTGTAACGATATTAGCGCATTGGGAATGATGACCTGGCAATTGAGTCCTAACTATCGCCCAATGCGTTTTTTACATATCATTTATAGAATACAGGAAATGTGTTATACGGATAAATCCATTGTCTTTCCTATCAGCTTTCCTTGCCACATTCAATCTTACCTTTTTCCCTCTGATTTCTCCTTCGAAATAATAGAAACGGTCAACGCCGTCTGTTCTTGGATGCGTCAGCGGTGAGGATTCTATAAATGTAGCCTTGCGCAACACTTTATCTAAAGAAGCCAAATCGTCCTTTTCCAGCACCTTTGACCTGCCGAACGTATCGGAGAAGAGGTGTTTGTTGCCGTAAGTAGAGAAACCTACCTTAATCGTTCCATCTTCTATCGGCTTTTCATGCTTCACCTTAAGCAGCGGTTCCATTTCGTGCAAGTAATGTATGCGCTCAATGGCTCGCTCCGATTTTGTCTTATCCCCATAGCATTGTCTTACCAACCGGCACGCAGCACACAACTCATTATCGGGCACAAAGGCGAGAGTCGCTTTCCCCTTGGCAAGGTCGCAGTCGTTACAACGGCGTATGCTGTAGGGGTTGTAGTCGGGCATGGCCTTGCCCTGCTTGCCAGGATTGAAGCGGAACATGCCGCGCGTGTCGTTAGCCAAGGCCTCGGCCCCACGCCTGTAGGCTTCCTCGTGCGGTGTCTCGGGATATTTCGTCTTGCGCACCTGCACCACCGTACAACGGCAGTTCCACCCGTTGGGCGGATAGTAACTGTCCCAAAACGCATCGCTGAAAGGCAGCGTCGTGCCGTTCAAGGCAGCGTGCTCGGGGCGCACATGATCATCGCCCACCGTGCGGTATTGCAAGTTGTAACGGTCACCGTCCTCGGCAAACGTCTCCCACTTCGCCGCCATCCCAGCCGAAGCATGTGCAAAGTTATATTCTGCACGCAGGTAGTGCTCGTTATAGGTTTTGTCCACCTTTTGAACGTCATTAAAAAAGCGTTCAAACGACTTGCGATTGCCGTTCTCATCGACCAAGGAAGGGAACGCCTCGTTCAGTTCATGAAAGGTCTTGAGTCCCGAGAAAACATAGGTGGAATGCTCTAAGCTATCGCGCATGGTGGCCGACATCTTCGTTTGCTCAAAAGCACTATTCAACACATCGGCATGTGTTTCGATAAAGGCCTGCGCCTCCTTGGAGGTGATGATATTGATATCAAGCGATGCTCCCTTCTGCTTAAAAAGGCCTTTCATCATCGACTTGAACGCAGCGCGAAGCTGTTCCTGTTGCTTCGGGTCTATCTTTTTTGCTGATAAAGCACAGCAATGCTCACCGGCGAGCAACGCTTCATAACGACTGTGCAGCCCCACATAGGCAGCGGGGCTTAGTCGAAAAAAGACGACCCCTCCCCAGCCCTCCCCCAAGGGGAGGGAGAATTCCACGACATTTTCTTTTTACCGCCCGTTTCTTCTCCCTCTCCTTGGGGGAGGGTCAGGGTGGGGTTCCTTCTTTCCCCCACGGGCATGGCATACTTCTCGGCGAAATATGCCGGGTCAACGTCATAGCGGTCGGCAATCATCGACTCATAGGCCACCTGCTGCTCTGGCGTGTAGTCAATGGCGTCGTTCCAATCGAAGCGGCACCCCGCGAGTGGGAACTTATGTGCCACCATGCGCGGCAGCAGCTGGTTGTTGATGACGTCACGCAGCATGTCGGCATCACCCTCGACGAGGTTCTGAAGCACCTGCAGGTGCGTCTGGCTCTGCGACAGCGAAGAACCGTCCTCTATGGTCATTGTCTGCCCGATGATGAGTTTTGAGATTTCGGAGTTGGCCCTACTGACACGCTCGTTATACACATGATAGGCATCGGCCTTCGTGGACTCGACGAACTCGAGTTCAGTATCAAGCGGCATCACGGCCGTCTGTGACGCACCTGCATCAATGAGCATCCTGTGGAGTCTGTCAATCTCCTTCTTGTCGCGCGAAGAGGTCTTTGCGATGCGCATGGGCATGCCGAAAATCTCCCCGAACGTATCCCAAAACGCGAGCATGTTCTTCTTCGGTATAGTGTGCAGCGTGGCTTTCAGGAGCAGTCCGAGGTCGTAAGGCTTGCCCGCCTCGATGAGCGAAGGGGCCACAGCCGGTGAATGGTAGTCTATGCCTGCACGCCAGTCCTGTCCGAGCTGCATGATGACGCGACTGTATTCAGGAATGACGTGCTTGCGGGGAATGAGCCTCACGCAGTCGTAGGTCATGGCAGCCGTTCCTGTGCCGATGATATCGCCCAGCTCAATGAGCGAATGCCCCCAATAGCGAGAATCAAGTACATACTGACAAAAATCCTTGAACCACGCGTGGTCGAAGTAGTCGAGCAGTTCAGGTTTGTCCTCTCCTTTGTCATCTACAATCTTGAACGACTTTGCCATGACGAAGCCCTCGCGTTGCCGGATACACCCTGACAAATGCCCGTCGGCATCGGTGTCACGGTAGATGTCGTAGAGCGGACTGCGGTTGGGGTTGTCGATGTTGATCGCTGCCTGCCACGCACGCCGCCAGTCGGCGATGTCCTTTCGCGTGAGGGCGTCGGTGGTCTGTTGAAGCTGCATGATGACGTGCTTCACGCGCGCCTTTTCATCGTCCTTGGCAAGGTTGAAGGTGCCGTAAGGGGTGCGAAGTATGTGGTCATTGTCACGGCCACGAAGCGAGGAAAAAATATCTCTGATATTCATAGAAATTACTTTAATGGGTTATTACCAGTTATGTCTGAGGGGCTTTTGTGAATGCCACACTACGCCCGTCCCGGAAGGTTCGCCCGTTGCGGCATCCGTGGCCACGGGAAGCGCGGAATAATCTTTCCCGCCTGTACACCCTCAAGCCATTTAATCGCCCGCTCGTAGCGTTCCTTTCGGATTTCACTGCCCATCTTTTGGGGCATGGCGGCCGTCATGTGGTAGAGTGCGATGTCGCAGGCATACATGACGATGAGCCGGTTGCGGTTATCACCTTCAGCTTTGAACGTGGCCTCGGTGTCGTATACAGGGCGTAGGTACCCTGCAATCTCCTCCATGGCCTCTCGCTCGGCGTTAGCCCGTATGTCGGCTGAGGTCTGCGAAACAACTTTTAAAGCGGCTTCGCCGATTACTACCCGATAGTCTTCATCTGTTACAAACATAAGCTACAATGTTATATATAATGCTTTACGTTCGATGTCGGCGGCGGTCATTCCCTTGCGGAATACTCCGCCTGCGACGAACTTTTTGATATCTTGTTTGGAAATGACTTCAAGTCTTCCCTTGATTACGATGACCATGTACTTGCGGTGCGTAATGTGACGCAGATAGTCCGCTTTCCTGACTGCACGCTTGAACTTCCAAGCAAAAATGATGTCTTTAATCAATTTTTTCATTTTACCAACTGTTTTTTGAGGTTTGTCTTTTACTGAATTGTGGCTGAAAACTTTCCTGCCGCGTGGTGCGCTGCAACTGCCAGATTGCACCCTCGTCTGCGTCGGGGGCATCATCGTTGCCGCTCATGCCCTTTTCGAATGCCAGCGTCTGCGCAATGCCCGCCTGCATGTCCGGGTCTTCTTTCTGCGAAAGGTCATAGAAAACAAAACCACGCTCCCATAGCGGGCTGATAGCTTCCACGCGCTGGAATTTGTCCGGCTTCTTGCGCTTGTCGCCCGTGATGGGTAGCTGATAGCCGCGTTGGGTGCCCTCTATTGTGAAATCATCAAGGATGATGTCCTGCATGAAGCTGGCCTCCATCATGAAGCGGATAGAGATATCTTTTCAAGACTCCACTCGTAAAGGTCGTAGCACCAGCGTACGAGTTCTGCCACAGATGCCTTCCTGACAAAGGCCCGCAGATGCCACAGTTGCCACTTATATTTACCCCACAGCTTCGCCGCCTTGGTATCATTTGTCTTCTTGCTTTTCCACGACGGGTCTATATAGAGTACGAGTTCGTCAAAGTCGCGCCATGCCGGGTGCTTGGCATATTTAATCCATTCCTGCTTGAAGACCGTACCTTCAGTGATGGGGTTGTGCATCATTTCCTTTTCCCATGCGCGGTAGCCCACGAACTCAGCATAAGTACGGGCCTCCTCTTTTGTCCACTTTTCGCGCCATGTAGGGTTGCCTTCACTGTCGACGGCCTTCACCTCAGACACATGTACGCCTTTGGTCTTGCAGATGTCAGCCAGTACCGAGGTCTTTGAGATAAGGTTTCCCACCATGATAAAGCGTCCACGGCCTACGTCAAGTGCACCGAAAAGGGCTTCCTTCACCCAGTCCGTCATCTCGCGCACGCGGCGTGGGTTACGGCAAAGTTCATCATCATCGAGGTCGTCGATGACGATATAGTCCGGGCGTGACTCACGCTTTCTCAAACCACGCGGTGACTGCCACGTCCACACGCCAGGAAATGCACTCCGTCCTTAGTGGGTGAACTCCCCTTCTGTCCAGTCGCCCATTGACATCTGTTTTCCATAATCGGCGATGATACGCTTGTTGTATTGGAGCTCCGCCTGAATGTCACCAAGGAGTCGGTTTGCACTGTCCTCGGACTTGCCGACAACGACCATGAAGTCAATCAGGCGTTTAGGCTGGAACATCAGCCACAACGGTGTAAAAATGTCCATATGCGTGGACTTAGCGTGTCCACGCGGCCACTTAAACACCGCTTTTAAATTAGGCGTGTTCTTCACTTTCAGTGCAGCAGCATTGTGAAAGGGTGCATGTGTACGATGCGCACGACTTCACCCAGTGACTTTGTCACGCTGTTGCAGGAAATGCGGGAAATAATACTCGCAAAAGGCGCATAGTCCTTTTGCAGTCTGCGGATACGCCGCTCTTTCTCGACGGCCGTCTCGCGGACGAGGCTCTTCGTGTCTGTGATGCTCTGTATCTGCCGGCAGTGTTCCTGCCACTCCAGCTGCATCTGTTTGAGTTCTGCAATCGTAGCCATACTTGTTGTGTATTATAATGTAGACGGGTTCTGCATACGCTCCATGAGGAACTTATTCTGATACTTGTTAATCGCCTTGATGAGTTCGGGGGAATCTCCGGGTCGTAGGAGGCTTGGTCCTGTATCCACCGGTTAAATGCCATAAACACTTCTATAGCGTCGATGACATTTGCCTTCTATCAAGTTTCTCAATGTGATGAGAGCTTGGACAGCTTGTCAGCTAATGAACCGACAAGTGTAGGATCATTCGATTTATTCACATTCTCTATCATTCCGTCAATGGTGAGCAAGAGTTTGTTCACTAATTCAGGACGCGAATATTCTTTGCGGCACGCGCTTCCTTCCACCCCTCGCTATTCACCCACCTTGAGATGGTTATACGCGAGACTTCTACCTTTTCGGCAATCTCATTCTGCTCCATTCCCGAGAGATAGAGTGACCGGGCGAGCGATTTTTCTTTTCAGTTTCTTTTGTCATTTCGCTATAATAATGTTTGAATTATGCCTGCAAAATTGGTCTAAAATATTGACACTTAAAAGAAAGTGTGCAATGCTTGCATACTATACTGCAATGCTTGCACTGTTATTTGCTCTGCTGTGGATTAACTTGTAATATTGCAGCATCAAATTTTACAAAACATGGGAAAAAGAGTAAGAATTTCTAATGAAAGCCTGAACTGCTACGGCTTTCGCGTACTGACAGCAGGCATTGATGTGGAACAGTACAAGCGAAACCCCGTACTTTTATATATGCATGAGCGCGGCAATGTGGTGGGCTACGTGAAAGACCCGAAGGTGGAGAATGATGAGATAACGGGAGAACTGATGTTCGACTGCGCTTCGGAACAGAGTGAGCGCTGTCAGAAGCAGTTCGAGTCGGCAGCCTTCGAATGGTCAGTGCAGGCTTGAGATATTGAGACCAGCGAAGACCCTACAATGCTTGTACCGGACAGACTCGTCGACGATTACGAAGAGTCGCCTCATCGAGGTGAGCGTGGCCGATGTGGAGGGCCAATGACGATGCAATCGTACTGGAAAAAGACGGGAAGCGGATAACTTTAAGTAAGGACGGAACCTGCGGGCTCCCCCTTATCAATCAAAATAACAATCAAAATCAAGAAGACATGGAACAGAAAGTCATTGCCCTGCAGTTGGGGCTGCCGGAAACGGCAACGGAGAAAGAGATTAACGAGAAGCTGGCACAGCTGACGGCCGTGCAGCAGGAAAACGACACCTTAAAGGCGGAGGCACAGAAGCTCACAGAAGCGCGTATTGCGCAGTTGGTTGACAATGCTATCGCTGAAAAGCGTCTTGACGCGCAGCATAAGGAACAGTTTGTGGAGCTGGGCAAGAAGATCGGTCGAGGAGTTGGAAAACACCTTGCAGGCTATGAAGCCACAGGTGAAGCTGTCTTCAATGCTTGGGCATCATGGAAGTGCCCTGTATCAGATAGTGAAAAGACCTACACGAAACTCAGTGAAGTACCGGCTGACGAACTTGTGAAGCTGCGTGCCGAGAACGTGGAGGAGTACAAGAAGCTCTACGAGGCAGAGTACGGCATGAAATGCGAACTTTGAAAGGCAAAGAAATAAAAGTAAGAAAGTAAAAGTAAAAAAATGAGTAACATGAAGAGATTAGTTATGAAATTAATGATTGCATTGCTGGTCAATGTGGTTGTAGGAGGTTTGATAGCCTTAGCTGTAGGCGTTGCGCCCTGGATAGGTGCGGTGGCATTGAATGTGATTGCCATTGCCGTAGGTGCATGTCTGCCCAAGGATGCCCTGCGTGCAGGTGTCTTTACAGAAGTGTGGACGGGCGAGTTGGTAAAATCGCTGCGTGGTGGGTTGGAAGGCTCGTGGCTGGACGGCGTTCCCGACCAGAGCAGCATCGTGAACAACGACGTCATTCACTTGGTAGACGTAGGTGTGGACCCTGATGTGCTTATCAACACACGACCTATCCGATTCCAACGCAGGCCTTGTCCGACAAGGATATCGCCGTGAAGTTGGATAAGTTTCAGACCAAGGTGACCCCTATCACCGACGATGAACTCTATGCGGCTTCCTACGACAAGATGGCTCGCGTGAAGGAATCACATGGTAATGCCATTAACGACTCTAAGTTTACAAAAGCCGCTCATGCCCTCTGTGCACAGCAGGATACCGCTAAGACCCCAGTGCTGAAGACCACGGTGAACGTGATGCCACGACAGGGCGTCTGCGTCTGACAATGGCCGACGTGGTAGCATTGAAATCTGCAATGGATAAATTGGGGGTTCCTGCTGAGAACCGCCGACTGGTACTCTGTCCGGATCATGCAAACGACCTGCTGCTCGCCAGTCAGACCTTCCGCGAGCAGTACAATATCGACCGCGCTACGGGTAAGGTGGGCAAACTCTATGGCTTCGATGTCTATGAGTATGCCAATACGCCGCTCTACACACAGGCAGGAAAGAAGAAGAACCTGGGCGTGGCTGCCGGGGACGGCGAGTTCAACTGCTCGTTCGCATTCTACACACCCGCGCGTCTTCAAGGCGACAGGCTCGACGAAGATGTACTACAGCGAGGCAGCAACCGACCCTGAGTACCAGCGCAACAAGATCAACTTCCGACACTACTTCCTCTGCATGCCCAAGAAGGAAGATGCCGGCGTAGTGAT